>NZ_KQ969396.1:73756-76263 GCF_001578865.1 Streptococcus sp. DD11 | reverse complement strand
GCTCCGGTTGACCAGAGCGGTTTTGTAGATGTGGACAGGCTGGCGGCTCTCATTCGGCCGGATACGACCCTGGTCTCTATCATGGCTGTCAATAATGAAATCGGCTCTATTCAGCCTATTCAGGCTATTTCAGAGCTCTTGGCTGATAAACCGGCCATTTCTTTTCATGTGGATGCGGTGCAGGCAGCGGCCAAGATTCCTAGAGCAGACTATCTGACGGAGCGGGTGGACTTTGCGACCTTTTCCAGCCACAAATTTCACGGTCTGCGGGGAGTAGGTTTTGTCTACATCAAGGCCGGCAAGAAAATCACTCCGCTTCTGACCGGCGGCGGTCAGGAGTCGGACAAGCGCTCTACGACAGAAAATCTGGCTGGGATTGCAGCGACGGCTAAAGCGCTGCGATTATCCATGGAAAATCAGGAGGCCTTTGCCAGCCGGACGGCCAAGATGAAGGCAGTCATTCTGGAAGAGTTGGCCGCCTATCCTGATGTAACGGTCTTTTCCGGCCGAGAGAATTTTGCGCCTCATATCCTGACCTTTGGTATCAGGGGAGTGCGGGGCGAGGTGGTCGTCCATGCCTTTGAGGACTACGAGATCTATATCTCGACCACCAGTGCCTGCTCCTCCAAGGCCGGCAAGCCAGCAGGCACTCTAATAGCTATGGGTGTCGAAAAGTCTCTGGCTCAAACAGCTGTCCGGGTCAGCTTGGATGCGGACAATGATATGGGTCAGATGGAGCAGTTTTTGACAACCTTTAAAATCATTTACGAAAAAACCAGAAAAGTAAGGTAAAGAATGCAGTATTCAGAAATTATGGTACGCTACGGCGAGCTCTCTACCAAGGGCAAGAACCGCATGCGCTTTATTAACAAACTCAAACGCACAATTCAGTCTATCCTGTCAGTCTATCCTGCAGTCAAGGTCACAGCAGATCGGGACCGGACCCATGTTTACCTGCATGGCATGGACTATCAGCCTGTGGCGGAGTCGCTCCGGCAGATTTTTGGGATTCAGAATTTCTCACCGTCCTATAAGGTCGAAAAGTCTGTACCTGCCTTGATCGAAGCCGTTCAGACCATCATGAAGGACGTCTATCAGGAGGGCATGACCTTCAAGATCTCCAGCAAGCGGAGTGACCACAGCTTTGAGCTGGACAGCCGTGAGCTTAACCAGGCCTTGGGCGACGCTGTTTTTAGAGCCATTCCCCATGCTCAGGTCAAGATGAAAGCCCCCGATATTGAGCTGCGGGTGGAGATCCGCGAGGAGGCAGCTTATATCTCCTATGAGACCATTCGCGGAGCAGGCGGTCTCCCTGTTGGCACATCAGGGAAAGGCATGCTTATGCTGTCGGGCGGGATTGACTCACCGGTGGCCGGCTATTTGGCCCTCAAGCGCGGTGTGGATATTGAAGCCGTACACTTCGCCAGCCCGCCCTACACCAGTCCGGGCGCTCTGAAAAAAGCGCAGGATCTGACCCGTAAGCTGACCAAGTTCGGCGGCAATATCCAGTTTATCGAGGTACCCTTTACCGAGATTCAGGAGGAGATTAAGGCCAAGGCGCCGGAGGCTTATCTGATGACCCTGACCCGCCGCTTTATGATGCGCATTGCGGATCGGATCCGCGAAGAGCGGGGCGGTCAGGTCATTATCAACGGTGAAAGCCTGGGACAGGTGGCTAGCCAGACCATTGAGAGCATGCAGGCGATTAACGCCGTGACCAATACACCGGTCATCCGCCCAGTCGTGACCATGGATAAGCTGGAGATTATTGAGATTGCGGAGAAAATCGACACTTTCCAAATCTCTATCCAGCCATTCGAAGACTGCTGCACTATCTTTGCGCCCGACCGTCCCAAGACTAATCCTAAAATCAAAAATGCTGAGCAGTACGAAGCCCGCCTCGATGTCGAAGGGTTGGTGGACCGCGCTGTCGCAGGCATCATGATAACTGAAATCACACCACAGGCGGAGACTGATGAAGTTGATGAGCTGATTGAGGGGCTGTTGTAGAAGAGAAAGAAGAGGACGGCATGCCTGCTATTTTACTGTTCATTCCCTTTCTTGGCTCCTTTTAATAAGGATGCTCTGCCGCGCGCAGCTTATTTTGCACCAATGGAAGGGAAAGAAAAAATTGCTTATGCGATTTACCAACTGAGCAATCTGGCTTTGTTCCTTATCTCCTTTTTGCTTAAGGATTAGGTTTGATTTTTTACGCTGGACTGACTGCTTACCTGCTTGGTTTGGCTTTGTGTGCTGCCAGCCTGCGGGATTTTGCCAGACCGGATGCGAATGGAATGAATGCAAGCGGACTTTATCGTTTTTCCTGCAATCCCATGTATCTGGCCTACTTTGTTTGTTTTTTGGGCATAGCTTTCTTGACTAAGTCGATGATTTTCTCTGTGTTACTCATGATTTTTCAGCTGTCAGCTCATTGGATTATTCTTGCTGAAGAGAGATGGTGCATGATAAAATTTGGAAAATCCTATCAGAACTATAAGGAACAGATC
>NZ_KQ969396.1:69085-73553 GCF_001578865.1 Streptococcus sp. DD11 | reverse complement strand
TATTCGTTGCATTTCCTTATTACGAAGGGTATCGTATTGCAAATGGTGTTTGGCGCTATCATTATTTTACAAATCAAGAAACCAGCGGGGAAACTATTTTAGTAACAAATATTGAAGCCGATAGTGGCAGAAAGTCTAACTTCTCAAGAGTTACCATGACAGTATATGTAAACAGCGAAAAACGAATCGTTAACATTTCAAACTCTAACAAAGCTCTTGTTCGAAATTTAAGAGAAGAAAATAAAAAATCGATGATATTGAATGGAGAAGTTAATAAAGAAGGAAAAATTGTTTTTATTCGCTAAAATCTCCAAGAGAAGTCTGAAAATCCGTTTTCATTGGTTGAAAATCCTTGCCAAAAAGCAGCAAAAGTGCTATACTTATAAAGTTGACTATGCACATTCCTGTGCAACCGCTCGAACATCGTCCGCTCAGATTTGAGCCCTAAGTGGTTCGTCCCACGATGCTAGGCGAGTCTTCACAAATTCTGGGGAAACCCGCAAAAATCCATAGGAGGTGCATAATGAGCACATACGCAATCATTAAAACTGGCGGAAAACAAGTTAAAGTTGAAGTTGGTCAGGCTATCTACGTTGAAAAATTGAACGCTGAAGCTGGTCAGGATGTTACTTTTGACGAAGTTGTTCTTGTTGGTGGTGAAAACACTGTTGTCGGAACTCCTCTTGTTGCCGGAGCGACTGTTGTCGGAACTGTTGAAAAGCAAGGTAAGCAAAAGAAAGTCGTAACTTTCAAGTACAAACCTAAAAAAGGCAGCCACCGCAAACAAGGTCACCGTCAACCTTATACAAAAGTTGTCATCAACGCTATCAACGCTTAATTTTAAGGAGAGCAAATGATACAGGCAGTCTTTGAAAGAGCCGAGGACGGCGAACTGAGGCGTGCAGAAATCACTGGTCACGCCGCGAGTGGCGAATACGGTTTTGATGTTGTTTGTGCGTCCGTTTCGACGCTGGCCATTAACTTTGTCAATTCAGTTGAGAAATTCGCAGGCTATGAACCAGACTTAGAATTAAACGAAATAGAAGGCGGTTATCTGAAGGTTGAAATCCCTCAGGACTTACCGCCGCACCAAAGAGAAATGACTCAGCTTTTCTTTGAATCATTCTTCTTGGGAATGGCAAACTTATCGGAGGACTCGTCTGAGTTCGTCCAAACAAGAGTTATCACAGAAAACTAACACGGAGGAAAAACATTATGTTGAAAATGAATCTTGCTAACTTGCAGCTGTTCGCCCACAAAAAAGGTGGAGGTTCCACTTCTAACGGACGTGACTCACAAGCGAAACGTCTTGGTGCTAAAGCAGCTGACGGCCAAACTGTTACCGGCGGCTCTATCCTTTACCGTCAACGCGGTACCCACATTCACCCAGGTGTTAATGTCGGACGCGGCGGTGATGATACCTTGTTTGCAAAGGTTGAAGGCGTAGTACGCTTTGAGCGCAAAGGACGCGATAAGAAACAAGTTTCTGTTTACCCAATCGCGAAATAATGCAGAGAATATTCCCATGCTCGGATGTTGAGCGTGGGAATTTTTTTTGAGGAAAAGACATGGCGAAGCAATGACTGAAAAAATCCTTAGAGTCTTCAAACCAAGCCAACGCAGCCTATCACTCATTCATTTTCAAATAGGATAGATTGAAGTGGTCCGATAGACTATTCTCCGCTAAAGGTAAACTAAACGACCATATATGGTAAAGAAAGAGCAAGGAATGTAATCGTTTACAGAGTCTGGCTTTTATGATATTATTATAGATATAAAATACAAGCAAAAGGAGTTTTTCTTATGAAAAAATACAGATTATTGCTATCTGCGGCTCTTTTATCGACTGTAGCTTTTGCCAGTGCAGAAATCGCAGCAGCCGAATCTGCTGCAGCTGTGCCGCAAGGAGAATCTCAGCCAGATGCTGCTCTTGTTTCTGCAGAATGGAGCAAGGCCTCTGCTGAGCCAGCTGCTTCTGAAACAGCGGTTCAGACTGATGCTGGAAGTGCGCCAGCTGTTTCACTGAGTCAGCCTGCCGCTCAGTCTGCCGCAGCGGCCGAGGCTGTTTCGCAAGCTCAGTCTGCTCTGACCCTTTCTGATAGGGATACCGGATCGAAAAGCAGTGAAGCCGCTAATCAGCAAAGTTTGGATGATAAACTTCAAGAACCTGAACAAAGCCAGGAAATTTCGGAAAAAGTCCGATCTCTTCTTTCTGAGATGACGATTAGGCAGAAAATTACTCAAATGCTGATGCCGGATTTCCGCAAGTGGCAGCAAAGCGGGGAAGCGGGCCAGACTGATATGACGGAGCTGAATAAGGAAGTGGCAGAAGCCATTGACAAATACGATTTCGGCGGTGTTATTCTTTTTGCTGAAAATGTTAAAGGAACCGCACAGACTTTGTCTCTGACTCAGGCCTTGCAGGAGGCAGCAATCAGCAATAAAGCACAGAACGGCAGCCTGCCTCTGCTGCTGGCTATCGATCAGGAAGGCGGCATTGTCTATCGGCTGGGCAGCGGAACGGCTCTTCCGGGCAATATGGCAGTCGGAGCTACACGCGATCCAGAACTGGCTAAAGAAGCAGGACAAATCATCGGCCGTGAGCTATCAGCTCTGGGTCTGAATGTGGATTTTGCGCCGGTTTTTGATACCAATAACAACCCTCAGAATCCCATTATCGGCCTTCGCTCTTTTTCTTCTGATCCGCAGGTGGTAGCCCGTCTGGGAGCGGCTATGATGAAAGGAATCCAGGATTACAATGTAGCAGTTGCAGCCAAGCACTTTCCCGGCCACGGCGATACAGCGGTAGATTCCCACACAGGTCTGCCTTTGGTTGACAAATCCTACGCCGAATTAGAAAAGTTAGAACTGCTGCCCTTTAAGGCGGCTATTGACAAGGGTGCTGATATGCTCATGACGGCCCATATCCAATACCCGCAGATTGAAAAAGATACAGTTATTTCCAAACAAAGCGGAGAAACCATTTATATACCGGCGACCTTATCTGATGATATCATTACCGGCATCGTGAGAAAGAAGTTTGGCTACAAAGGGGTGGTTGTCTCGGATGCTATGGGAATGGATGCCATTGCCCAGAATTTCGGTGAGTCAGAAGCTGCTGTCATGGCCATGAAGGCCGGGGTGGATATTGTGCTGATGCCGACTGTCTTGCGCAGCCGATCTGACTTGGCCAAGATTGATAACATCATTGATGAGATTGAAAAGGCGGTTCAAAAAGGGGAGCTTCCAGAAAGCAGGCTGGATGAATCGACCGCCCGTATCCTGAGCCTGAAGGAGAAGCGCGGTGTACTGGATTTCAATCTCGCTGACAGGACAGAGGCCAAGGCCTTATCCAGTGTTGGTTCCGATCAGAATCGGGAAGGAGAGAGAAAAATTGCAGCCAGAGCTGTGACGGTGGTCAAAAATGATGAGACCATTCTGCCTTTTAAGGTCAAATCCGGTGACCGAATCTTGCTGCTGGGGGCCTATGATAATGAGTTGCCGGGCTTAGAGCTGGGGGTGAAGCGCCTAAAAGCTGACGGCGTGATTCCAGAAGGCGTGAGTTTCGAAACAGCCCGCTACAGCAGCAGTACAAGCCTTGATGAGCTGAAAGGGAAAATTGATCAGGCCAGTCATATCATTGTGGTTTCAGAGATTGGCCGCCAGGCTCAATTAGCCAGCGATGTTTGGCTGACCAAGGTGCCAACGGAAGTAGTGGACTATGCCAACGCCGCAGCAAAGAATGCTGTTGTTATGAGCATTTCCAAACCCTATGATGCAGCCAATTATCCTAAGGCCAAGGCTATTGTAGCTGTTTATGGCAATAAAGGAATGGACCCGACAGAAGGGCTGAGACCGGACAATGCCTTCGGTCCTAATATTCCTGCTGGTGTTGAAGTTATTTTCAACGGCCAGGAGCATATCGGGAAGCTGCCTGTGGATGTGCCGGCTATCAAGGACGGTCTGATGTCTGGGACAGAGATTGCCTATCCTATTGGTCACGGTCTGCTCTATAGCGACCCAGTAAAAAATATCAAGCTGCATGTACCCAATACCGTTAAAGCCGGTGATTCTTTTACAGCAAGGCTGACGGCAGGGAATCTGAATGGTTTGGACAAACAAACTTACCAACTGGTATTGACGGTGGATGCCCAGCATTTCAGCCCGCTTCCGAGTGATAGCTATACAGTTGACGGGGATACCATTATCATCCGCAGAACTGCCGGTGACAGCCAGCCGATAATGATTGAACTGAAAGCATTGGCAGCAGGGCAGTTCAGCCCTATCTCAACAGTCAGGGTCATTGACAGCCAAGAAAGAGTATTTTCGATGGGCAGCGGCTACTACAATTCTGTAAAGATGCAGGTAACAGCTGCTAGACAGGAAACTGCTGGCTATCCTCAAGGGGGACAGCAGCCACCAGCACCGCTTGACTCTTCTCGGCTTTCTGCCTCCAGAAGAAAAAACC
>NZ_KQ969396.1:66807-68983 GCF_001578865.1 Streptococcus sp. DD11 | reverse complement strand
AGGTGACAGCACAAAAGCGCTCTGGCCGCTCGGAGGGATTCTAATCCTTGGTGCTTGCCTCCTTGATCGTCTCACCATTGGCAGACGCAGACACTGATTTTGGGAAACCCGCAGCCTCTAGCGGCTGCAGTCCCTTCCTCAAACAGGAAGCAGCGAGAAGGTGCTCTATAGCATTCTAGGACTTGGTCTGCTAGCAGCTGGATTGGGTCTAAGTATTAGTGCAGGAAAATCAAAAGAAGAATAAGCAGCCGCTGCTATAAAAACTGGTCTTTCCTATGGAAAGATTTCAGGCAAACTAAAACACCAGAAATGAAGAACTTTGCTCGTCATTTCTGGTGTTTTTTATTACGGCGTCACTTCCTCGTCCTTTATGTTGACGACACCGAACCGGTTAACAGAATATTGCTTGCCCTTGTAGTCGATAACAGTATTCTGTGCAAGGATTCCCATTTTATCAAATTTGTAATAATTTTTGCCAATCTTGTAGAGTCCGTCCTGATAAGGTGTTCCGTCCTCCCCGATGTAGAAGTAGAATTCCCAGAAAGGAACAAAGCGATTTCTGACAAGCCGGCCATAATCATCAAAGAAGTACTGCTTGCCGTCGACAGCAAAGAAAGTGGTCACTCGCTGTCCTTTTTCATCGAAATAATAGACGTTTCCTGTCGGGCTGGTATAGAAAGAGTTCTTCAGATCAGTGGGGATTTGTTCTGCAGGGTCATCTGTAACTTTGTAAGCCACTCCATATCTGTTGGTTCCATAGTACTGCCCTTCGTAAAGAACGATTTTGTTTCGGATGCGCTGACCCGACTCATCCATGATATAATAGGGGCCGGTATAGGCATTTTGACTTGGTTCCTGAGGCTGAGGTGCCGGCTGAACTTCATCAAAGATGCTATCATCGTCCTCAATGTCAGGGACATCAGGGTCGTAGATGCCTATTTCGCGATTGCCGGATCGGTTTGGAGTATCTTCGGCCTGGACAGTGCCAGAGGCCAGCAAGACAGCGGCCAGAGCGGCAGCAGAAGCGAGAGCGATTGCTCCCCAATGCTTCTTATGTTTAGACGGTTCAGAGTAAGCTTTGTGAAACATGGCAAGTATCCTTTCTAATTTATCGTCATTTAGTTTATCCTTTATTACTTTGTTAGCTTCAACAGTCCGGGCGAGTGAAACGGCCTGAGATTAGGCTGTTTCAGGGTCTTCGCTATTAAAAGAAAACTAAAAGGCGATAAAAAGTGGGTTTCAAGTTTTTATCGTCATCAAACAGACGGTTGTGACTCAAAACAGCAAGCGATGCAATATTCAACCTCCTTTTATTACTAACTATTACTTTGTACCATTATATCATACCGTCCGTACAGAAGCAAGAGATTAACCTCGGCACATATATTTTGCTAAACGATTATCTGTTTTCTATTTACTTTTTATACTTTTTTTGGTATAATAGTTCATGTTATAAAATGTAACATCAAAGGAGGTTTATCCATGAAAGCATCAAAATGGCTGACAGTCACTGGAGTTGCGCTGAGTGCAGGACTGCTGCTAGCAGCCTGCGGCCAGTCTTCGACTAGCACAAATCAATATACCTATGTCTATAGTTCAGACCCTGACAGCCTGAACTATCTAACAGCCAATCGTGCGACAACCAGCGATGTCATCACCAATCTGGTGGATGGTTTGCTGGAAAATGACCAGTATGGCAACTTGGTTCCTTCCATTGCGAAGTCATGGACGGTTTCTGAGGATGGTCTGACCTATACTTACAAACTGCGTGATGATGCCAAATGGTACACATCCGATGGTGAAGAATATGCGGATGTCAAGGCACAGGATTTTGTGACCGGACTGAAATATGCGGCAGATGCAAGCTCTGAAGCCCTGTATCTGGTGCAGGATTCTGTCAAAGGTCTGGACGCCTACATCAAAGGGGAAGATAAAAACTTTGACAATGTCGGGGTCAAGGCTCTTGATGACCACACTGTTCAGTATACGCTGGCACGCCCGGAGCCTTACTGGAATTCCAAGACAACCAGCTCCATTCTCTTTCCGGCAAATGAAGAATTTCTGAAATCAGAAGGAAGCAACTTTGGTTCTGTCAAGCCTTCCAGCATTCTCTATAACGGTCCATACCTGCTCAAATCGCTGACCTCCAAATCAGTCATGGAATTCGTCAAAAACG
>NZ_KQ969396.1:63444-66787 GCF_001578865.1 Streptococcus sp. DD11 | reverse complement strand
TGACCTCCAAATCAGTCATGGAATTCGTCAAAAACGAAAATTACTACGATAAGGACAGTGTCAGTCTGGACAGTATCAAGCTGACTTATTATGATGGTACGGACCAAGAAGCACTGGTTCGCAGCTTTAGCGACGGTGTCTACAGCACTGCCCGCCTCTATCCAAACAGCTCTGGCTTTGCTTCTGTTAAGAAGCAGTATGGTGACAATATTGTCTACAGCCCGCAGGATTCGACTTCTTATTACTATAATTTCAATTATAATCGTCAATCCTATAATCATACCAGCAAAACGACAGATGCTCAAAAGTCTGCTGTTAATAAGGCTGTTATGAATAAAGATTTCCGTCAGGCTGTCAACTTTGCCTTTAACCGCACTACTTATGGAGCGCAGGGGAATGGCGAAGACGGAGCAACTAAGATCCTGAGAAACTCTCTGGTGCCTCCGACCTTCGTTCAAATCGGCGACAAGGACTTCGGTCAGGTCGTCTCAGAAAAGCTGGTCAACTACGGAACAGAATGGCAGGGAGTGGACCTGTCGGATGCTCAGGATGCTTACTACAATCCTGACAAGGCTAAGGCTAAATTTGCTCAGGCCAAAGAAGCTCTGCAGGCTGAGGGTGTTGAGTTTCCGATTCATCTGGATATGCCGGTCGATCAATCAAGCACCATCGGTGTTCAGTGGGCAAGTTCTCTGAAGCAGTCTATTGAGTCAACTCTGGGTGCAGAGAATGTTGTCATTGACCTGCAGAAGATGAGCTCAGATGATTACAATAATATTACTTATTTTGCCAATTCCGCAGCGCAGAAGGACTATGACCTGGCAGAAGGCGGCTGGATTGGAGACTATCAGGATCCATCGACTTATCTGGATGTGCTGAATATCAAGAGCGGCGCCAATCTGAAAAGCTTTGGTTTTGATCCGGGACAGGATAATGCCAAGCTCAAAGAGTTAGGTCTGGATGCTTACACCAAGATGCTGGAGGAAGCGAATGCTGAAACCAGCAATGTTCAGAATCGCTACGAAAAATATGCAGAGGCAGAGGCGTGGCTGCTGGACAATGGGCTGATTATGCCGACAGTCTCTCAGGGTGCAGCACCGTCTGTGACTAAGATTGTGCCTTTCAGCAGGACCTATTCGGCGGTCGGTATCAAGGGTTCAAGCTATAACTTCAAGCTGACCAAGCTTCAGTCGGATGTCGTGACGACCAAAGACTACGAAGAAGCTAAAAAGAAATGGAAAGAAGAAACTACCAAAACAAATCAGAAAGCTCAGGAAGAGCTGGCTGACCATGTTGAAAAATAAGGAAGAAGTCATAGTGACTCAGGGGCTGGAAATTTCTCCAGTCCCTTTTCTTAGACATCTTTGTCTGACAGAGGATTTATGGTAAAATAATAGTCAATGACCATCGTCAGCAAACTAAAAACTGGGCTGCAGACAGGACGCTGACCTAGTTTGACTTTCTTTGAGGACCAAGAGATTTTTGATGAGTCTGAAAACAAAAATGCAAGGAAGTAAAGAAATGAAAGTGAATATTTATACGAAGCTGCCTGATAAAGAAAAACAGGAGTTGTTCGAGCTGGTTCAAATCTGCAATCAAACAGATGGCGGCTGCCGTCTGCCCTATCTGGACAATAATTACAATGCAGATCCGACAATGCCGGCTTTTTTCTTGGCGGAGATGGACGGCCAAGCGGTCGGCTTTCTGTCCGTCTATGCGGATGAGCCGGGGGAGGCAGAAGTTTCTCTCTATGTCCTGCCGGCCTATCGGCGTCAGGGCATAGCCAATCAGCTCTTGAAGGCTTTTTCTAAGATGGCGGATGAGTATGGTTTGAGCGAGATTGAGTATGTGGCGGAGTTGGCTTTTTTGGCGGCTCATCCAGCCTTTGCCCAGAGATTCAGCTATTTAGCAGATGAAGCAGAAATCTGGCTGACCCAAGCTGCAGGGAGTTTTGCTATAGAGGAGAGGGAAGGAGTCGAGGTCTTGCTGGGAAGTCTGGATTTGGCAGAAGAAATCGCAGCCTTTCAGTCCCGGGTTTTTGAGACGCCGCTGGATGTGGCTCTGAAATACGCCAGAGAAGCTGTTAGCAGTGCCTCCAGTCTGCTCTATATCCTGAAAAAAGATGGTCGTCTTGTGGCTTCAGTATCGGTTGATACGGATTTTGGGACCAATTATTTCTTTGGATTGGCAGTGGCGCAAGATTTTCAAGGGCAAGGTCTGGGCAGTCATCTGCTGCTTGCCAGTATGCAGGACCTGGCCGAGCGCAATGGACAGGAATTTCAAATTGTCGTCGAAAAGCAGAATACTGGCGCCTTGAAACTTTATAAAAAACTGGGCTTCACAGAGAAGACAGAGGTTGTCTATCTGACAGAGAAGTAGGGAGGAGTTTTGCGGGACTCTGAAGCTGTCTGTCTGGTTGGGGATTTGTTACATAGAAGCAGCCGATTACAACTGCTTTCTTTCGTTCTGTCTGGGTTTATGGTATAATGAGACGATATGTAAAGAAGGAAAATAGTATGAATATTCAACAATTGCGTTATGTGGTCGCTATTGCCAACAGCGGGACCTTCCGTGAAGCGGCGGAAAAAATGTATGTCAGCCAGCCCAGCCTCTCGATCTCTGTCCGGGATTTGGAAAAAGAACTCGGTTTCAAGATTTTCCGCCGGACCAGCAGCGGGACCTTTCTGACCCGCCGGGGCATGGAATTTTACGAAAAAGCGCAGGATTTGGTCAAGGGCTTTGATGTCTTTCAAAATCAATATGCCAATCCGGAAGAGGAAAAGGACGAATTTTCCATCGCCAGCCAGCACTATGACTTTCTGCCGCCTTTGATGACAGAGTTTTCGCAGAAATATCCTGAGTACAAGAATTTCCGGATATTTGAGTCAACCACGGTGCAGATCTTGGATGAGGTGGCTCAGGGGCACAGCGAAATCGGGATTATTTACCTCAATAATCAGAACAGCAAGGGCATTATGCAGCGGGTGGATAAGCTGGGGCTGGAGGTCATTGAGCTCATTCCCTTCCAAACCCACATTTACCTGCGGGAAAAGCATCCCCTGACGGCTAAAGAGGAGCTGGTCATGGCGGATTTGGCGGATCTGCCGACGGTGCGCTTCACTCAGGAAAAGGACGAGTATCTCTATTACTCTGAGAACTTTGTGGATACCAGCGACAGCTCGCTGATGTTTAATGTGACGGATCGGGCAACGCTCAATGGTATTTTGGAGCGGACGGATGCCTATGCGACCGGGTCAGGCTTTTTGGACAGCGACAGTGTTAATGGCATTACGGTTATCAAGCTCCGTGACAATCTGGACAACCGCATGGTCTACGTCAAACG
>NZ_KQ969396.1:61968-63390 GCF_001578865.1 Streptococcus sp. DD11 | reverse complement strand
TTGCACAGAAAAATAAGTATGAAAAGAAACATTACCATTCCCCTTTCAGTCTTGACCCTGGTTCTTTTGGACCAGCTGGTCAAATTTTATATTGTCAGTGATTTTAAGCTGGGTCAGGTCAGGGACTTCATCCCGCAGCTGGTCAGTCTGACCTATCTGCAAAACACCGGAGCTGCCTTTTCTATGCTGGAAAATCAGCAATGGCTCTTTACTTTGGTGACATTTTTGGTCATCGGCGGAGCTGTTTACTATCTGATCAAGCATCTCCGTGCCTCCAAGTGGCTGCTGGCTGGGCTGACCTTGGTGATTGCCGGCGGTCTGGGGAATTTTATCGACCGTTTGCGCCAAGGTTTTGTAGTTGATATGTTTCAGCTGGAATTTATCCATTTCGCTGTTTTTAATGTAGCGGATATGTACCTGACTTTTGGCGTTGCCATTTTACTGCTGCTGATGATAAAGGAAGAGAAAGATGGAAGTAAGAATTGAGGCAGCTGCGGCGGGGCAGCGCTTAGACAAGGCGGTGGCTGAACTGACGGAGCTCTCCCGCAGTTTGGCCAATGAACAGATAAAGAACGGCCAGATTTTAGTCAACGGTCAGACCAAGAAGGCCAAGTATGCTGTCAAAGAGGGCGATGCCATCCGTTATGAATTGCCGGAGCCGGAGGTGGTAGAGTACCAAGCCGAGGACTTGCCTCTGGACATTGTCTACCAAGATGAGGATGTGGCGGTGGTCAATAAAGCTCAGGGCATGGTGGTCCATCCGAGTGCCGGCCACACCAGCGGCACCCTGGTCAATGCCCTGCTCTGCCATATCAAGGATCTGTCTGCTATCAATGGTGTGCTGCGTCCCGGCATTGTCCATCGGATTGACAAGGATACCTCAGGGCTCTTGATGATTGCCAAAAATGACCGAGCCCATCTGGCTCTGGCGGAGGAGCTGAAAGACAAGAAATCACTGCGCAAATACTGGGCTATCGTCCACGGCAATCTGCCCAATGACCGTGGTGTGATTGAGGCGCCGATTGGCCGCAGTGACAAAGATCGTAAGAAGCAGGCCGTGACAGCCAAGGGCAAGCCAGCCCTGACCCGTTTTCAGGTCCTGGAACGCTTTGGGGACTATACTCTGGTCGAGCTCCAGCTGGAAACCGGTCGGACCCACCAGATTCGCGTTCACATGGCCTACATTGGCCATCCGGTGGCCGGAGATCCAGTCTATGGACCGCGAAAGACCCTGAAAGGTCAAGGCCAGTTTCTCCATGCGCGGACTCTGGGCTTCAGCCACCCTCGGACAGGAGAGGTCTTGGAATTTACAGCGGAGGCTCCAGCCATTTTCCAAGAAACCTTGGAAAAGCTGCGGAAAGGCGGTCAGTAAAACCGCTTAGTCTTGAGGAAATTGGACAAGCAGATCTGCTGGCTTTTGTG
>NZ_KQ969396.1:58518-61412 GCF_001578865.1 Streptococcus sp. DD11 | reverse complement strand
ACAGAATGAGCAGCTGCTGCCAGCCTGTCTGCTCCTGCCTGGTTGGCTGATGATTTTCATTGAGCATAAGCAAGAAAGAGTTGTCTATGAAAGCAAAGCGTATTGTATTTAAGGTGGGAACCAGCTCACTGACCAATCCAGACGGCAGTCTGTCGCGGGCCAAGGTACGGTCCATCACCCACCAGCTGGCTGTCCTGCATGAGGCGGGGCATGAGCTGATTTTAGTTTCATCCGGAGCCATTGCAGCGGGTTTTGGGGCCTTGGGCTTTAAAAAACGGCCTGCGAAAATCGCCGACAAGCAGGCTTCGGCTGCGGTGGGGCAGGGCCTGCTTTTGGAGGAGTACACGGCTAATCTGCTGCTCAAGAAAATTGTCTCTGCCCAGATCCTGCTGACTCAGGATGATTTTGCCGACAAGCGCCGCTATCAGAATGCCCATCAGGCCCTGTCGGTCCTGCTCAACCGCGGAGCTATTCCCATCATCAATGAAAATGACACGGTCTCCATAGAAGAATTGAAGGTTGGCGATAATGATACTCTCAGCGCCCAAGTGGCAGCTATGGTACAGGCGGATCTGCTGGTCCTGCTGACGGATGTAGATGGTGTCTATACGGCCAATCCAGCTGTCAACCCTGAGGCTGAACGGTTGCATGTTATTGAGAATATTACGCCCAATATCATTGAGATGGCTGGCGGAGCAGGCTCCAACAATGGAACGGGCGGCATGCTGACCAAGATTAAAGCCGCTACAATTGCGACGGAATCAGGCGTGCCGGTTTATATTTGCTCCTCATTAAAGGAAGATGCCCTGCTAGAGGCGGCAAACCAGCAGGAAGACGGCTCCTATTTCATTGCCCAAAAGAAGGGGCTGAAAACGCAGAAGCAGTGGCTGGCTTTTTATGCCAGAAGTCAGGGGGCAATATATGTGGACCGAGGTGCCGCTGCCGCATTATCTGAAAATGGCAAGAGCCTGCTTTTATCAGGTGTTGTCGAAATTGAGGGGCATTTTTCCTACCATGACATTGTCACTGTCTATGATAAGGAAACGGGGGAATCTCTGGGCAAGGGGCGTGTGCAATTTGGCTATTCAGCTGTGAAAGACATGCTCCAATCGCAAAAGGCCAGGGGGGTGCTCATTCATCGCGATGATTGGATTTCTATCACACCTGAAATCCAGCTGCTCTTTACAGAATTTTAGAGGTGAGAAATGGTAACGACACAAGAACAGTTTGAAACGGCCAAGGCCGTCAAAAAATCCATCAACACAGCCAGCACTGAGCTGAAAAACCGAGCCTTGCTGGCTATGGCTGACCAGCTTTGGCAGGCTCGGGCGGACATCTTGGCAGCCAATGCTCAGGACATGGCAGCAGCTAAGGGGAAGATTTCAGATGTCATGCTGGACCGGCTTTATCTGGATGAAGGACGAATTAAGGCCATGGCAGAGGGGATCCGTGAGGTGGCGAAGCTGCCAGACCCCATCGGGGAAGTCTTGGAGACCAGCCAGCTGGAAAATGGGCTGGAAATCACCAAAAAACGGGTGGCCATGGGCGTGATTGGCATTATCTACGAAAGCCGGCCCAATGTCACCTCTGATGCGGCTGTCTTGGCTCTTAAAAGCGGAAATGCAGTCGTCTTGCGCAGCGGAAAGGATGCCTACAAATCCGCACATGCCATCGTCACAGCGCTCAAGAAAGGGCTAGCGGAAACAGCTATCAATCCGGAAGTCATTCAGTTAATTGAAGATACCAGCCGTGACTCCAGCTATGCCCTGATGAAGGCCAAGGGCTATCTGGATCTGCTCATTCCCCGAGGTGGCGCTGGCTTGATTCAGGCGGTTGTGGAAAATGCGACTGTGCCCGTCATTGAGACAGGTACAGGCATTGTTCATGTCTATGTCGACAAGGATGCGGACCAGACCAAGGCGCTGGCAATCGTTGAAAATGCCAAGATCAGCCGTCCTTCTGTCTGCAATGCAATGGAGGTATTGCTGGTTCACGAAGCCCTCGCAGCTGACTTCTTGCCGTCTTTGCAGAAAGCCTTGGTGACGGACCGTGAGGCTGCAGGGCTTGCGCCAGTCCAACTGCGTCTGGATGAGAAAGCAGCTCAGTATATCTCAGGAACACAAGCTAAACCAGAAGATTTTGATACCGAATTTTTGGACTATGTCTTAGCGGTCAAGCTAGTTTCTTCGCTGGAGGAAGCGGTCGAGCATATCGAAGCCCACAGTACCCATCATTCGGATGCCATTGTGACAGAAAATGCTGCAGCTGCTGCTTACTTCACTGAACAGGTGGACAGCGCAGCGGTCTATGTCAATGCCTCTACCCGCTTTACCGACGGCGGCCAATTCGGTCTGGGCTGTGAAATGGGCATTTCCACTCAGAAACTGCATGCCAGAGGTCCGATGGGACTGAGAGAGCTGACTTCTTATAAGTATGTTATTCAAGGAACAGGTCAGGTGAGGGAATAATAATGAAGATTGGATTTATCGGTTTGGGCAATATGGGCGGCAGCTTGGCCCGCTTGGTCGCTCAAGATGACAGATATAGAGATGGGATGCTGCTGGCCAACCGCAGTCAGGAAAAGGCTGAGAAGCTGGCAGCAGAAGCTGGCGGCCAGCCAGCCAGCAATGCCCAAGTGTTTGCTCAGGCAGACGTGGTTTTTCTGGGCGTCAAGCCGGCTCAGTATGCAGCCTTGCTGGCGGATTATGAGACTGTTTTAAAGAAGAGAGAGCCTCTCCTGTTGGTTTCCATGGCGGCCGGTCTGCCTTTGGCGACCTTGGAAAAGCTGACTCCTAAGCAGCATCGCTGGATTCGGATCATGCCCAATACGCCTGTGGCTGTTGGCGAGGGTGTTATCACCTATGCCTTGTCCGAGTTAGCGGGTCAAGCGGATG
>NZ_KQ969396.1:50573-58498 GCF_001578865.1 Streptococcus sp. DD11 | reverse complement strand
GGTCTGCTGGTTAAGCTGGAGGAAAAGCAGCTGGATGCTGCGACAGCTTTGGCTGGCTGCGGTCCGGCTTTTGTCTATCTCTTTATGGAAGCTTTGGCTGACGCTGGTGTCCGAGCAGGACTCAGTCGTGACATATCGCTTGAACTGGCCAATCAAACTCTCTTAGGCGCTGCCAAGCTAAGTCAGGTCAGTGGGCAACATCCGGCCCAACTCAAAGACCAAGTCTGCAGTCCGGCTGGTTCGACCATCGCCGGGGTAGCTAGTCTGGAAGAAAATGCTTTTCGAGGAACAGTCATGGATGCCGTTCAAGCTGCCTACAAGAGAACGCAGGAGCTGGGGAAGAAATGAAGGAGCTGGACTTTTAGAAAAGAGAGGGGGTGGAGACAGTAAAATGAATGGTGTCTGTCAAATCCCTCTCTTTTTTAGTTTGTTTGGTATTCAAATAAGCTTTCCATTCAAATCTGTGATATAATAAATACTATGCAAACCAGACCGACCTCTGCTTATGTGCACATCCCTTTTTGCACTCAGATTTGTTATTATTGTGATTTTTCCAAGGTATTTATCAAGAATCAGCCGGTAGACAGCTATTTAGAGCACTTGATCGAGGAGTACCGTTCTTATGACATCCAGAAACTCCGTACTCTCTATATCGGCGGCGGTACCCCGACAGCTCTGTCGGCTGCTCAGTTGGAATGGTTGCTGGCCAGGCTGGTGGAGCAGCTGGATTTGGATTATTTGGAAGAGCTGACCATCGAGGCCAATCCCGGTGATCTGGCTCCGGACAAGATAGCCGTGCTCAAGAACTCGGCTGTCAACCGGGTGTCTCTGGGCGTGCAGACTTTTAATGACCGCATGCTCAAGCAGATTGGGCGCAGCCATCTGGAAAAAGATATTTATGAAAATATCGACCGCCTCAAGGAGGCTGGTTTTGACAATATTTCCATTGACCTGATTTATGCCCTGCCCAAGCAGACCATGGAGGATGTGCGGGAAAATGTGGCCAAGGCGATTGCTCTGGACATTCCCCATATGAGCCTCTACAGCCTGATTTTAGAGAACCACACCGTCTTTATGAATCGGATGCGGCGGGGCAGGCTTCCCCTGCCAAAGGAGGATCTGGAGGCGGAAATGTTTGAATACATTATCGCAGAGCTGGAAAAGGCCGGTTTTGAGCATTATGAGATTTCCAACTTTTCCAAGCCCGGCTTTGAAAGCCGCCACAATCTCATGTACTGGGACAATGCAGAGTATTTTGGGTTGGGAGCAGGAGCCTCAGGCTATGTCGATGGCATCCGCTATAAGAATCATGGTCCTATCCGCCATTACCTGCAGGCCGTAGAAGCCGGCAAGGCCCGGGTGACAGAAGAAGTGCTGACGCTGAAAGAAAAGATGGAAGAAGAGATGTTTCTGGGACTGAGGAAGAAATCCGGTGTTTCCAAGAAGCGTTTCCAAGAAAAGTTCGGTCAGCCCTTTGACCAGCAGTATGGTGCTGTTGTGGCAGAGCTGACGGAGCAGGGACTGCTGGTTCCTGACAAGGATATTGTCCGTATGACCAAGAAAGGGCTGTTTCTGGGGGATACGGTTGCTGAGAAATTTATATTGGAGTAAAAAATGGGCTTAACTTACCAAATGAAAATGAAAATCCCCTTTGATATGGCAGATATGAACGGCCACCTCAAGCTGCCGGACGTGATTTTGCTGTCCCTGCAGGTGTCTGGCATGCAGTCCATTGACCTAGGGATCAGTGACAAGGACATGCTGGAGCACTATAATCTGGTCTGGATTATCACTGACTATGACATTGATGTGGTTCGGCTCCCGCACTTTGCCGAGGAAATCACCATTGAAACAGAAGCGCTGACCTATAATCGGCTCTTTTGCTACCGGCGCTTTACCATTTTTGATGAGTCTGGTCAGGCAATTATCCAGATGCTGGGCACCTTTGTCCTCATGGATCGGGACAGCCGCAAGGTTCATCCAGTGGAACCGGAAATTGTTGCACCTTACCAGTCTGCATTTTCCAAAAAGCTGATGCGCGGACCCAAATATCCCGACTTAGAGCATGCGACAAGCAAAGACTACCATGTCCGTTTTTACGATTTGGATATGAACGGCCATGTCAATAACAGCAAGTATCTGGACTGGATTTTTGAGGTCATGGGAGCAGACTTCCTCACCCAGCATATCCCTAAAAAAATCCATCTCAAGTATGTCCGGGAAGTCCGTCCCGGCGGCATGATTGCCTCCAGCTATGACTTGGACGGTCTGAAGAGCAATCACCAGATTGCCAGTGACGGCCAAGTCAACGCACAGGCCCTGGTGACCTGGCAAAAGCTGAAAAAAGAAAATTAGAAAGACAGAAAATGACTTATAAAGGCTATTTGATTGATTTAGACGGCACGATTTATAAGGGCAGGAGCCGGATTCCGGCCGGCGAGGCCTTTGTGCATGAGCTGCAGAAGCGCGGCGTTCCCTATCTTTTTGTGACCAACAATACCACGCGCACACCGGAAACGGTTCAGACCATGCTGGCAGAGAGTTTTAACATTGAAACGCCGCTTTCGACCATCTATACCGCAACGCTGGCCACCATTGACTACCTCGATGACAAGGCTTTGGGAAAGAAAGTCTATGTTATCGGCGATGTTGGGCTCAAGCACGCTATCGAAGAAGCGGGCTATACAGAAGATACAGAGAATCCTGACTATGTTGTGGTCGGTCTGGACTGGGAAGTGGACTATGAAAAGCTGTCGATTGCAACACTGGCCATTCAGCGGGGGGCTCATTTTGTCGGGACCAATCCCGATCTCAATATTCCGACGGAGCGCGGGCTGTTGCCGGGTGCTGGTGCGATTAATGCTCTGCTGCAGGCCTCAACACGGGTTCAGCCGACCTTTATCGGCAAGCCCAATGCCATTATCATGGAAAAGGCCATCGAACATTTGGGGCTGGCGCGTGAAGCGGTCGTCATGGTCGGCGATAATTACCTGACGGACATCCGGGCGGGGATTGACAACGGCATCCCAACCCTCTTAGTCACGACAGGTTTTACCAAGCCAGAAGAAGTAGCAGACCTGCCCATTCAGCCGACGCATGTTCTGGCTAGTTTAGCGGAGTGGGATTTTGATGCGTGATCGGTTAAGATTTTCTGCCAGCCTTCTTTTTCTGCTGGCGGCAGCCGTTGTCCTGACCATTTATCTGGCTTGGCTGCTGTACCCGCTGGAGATTGCTTATTTTGACTTGCCGGCTAAGGTTTATTTGAAAGCGGAGACCATTCAGTATAATTTCAATATCTTGATGAATTACCTGACCAATCCTTTCAGTCAGCAGCTGGCCATGCCGGACTTTCGCTCATCTGCAGCTGGTCTGCACCATTTTCAGGCAGTCAAATACCTCTTTCATCTGGCGCAGGCTGTCTTTCTGCTGACCCTGCCGGCCTTTGTCCTCTTTATCCGAAATGTAGTCAGAAAAGGCCTTTTAGCCCTTTACAGACGAGCCTTTCTGCTTCTCAGTCTATTGCCGCTAATCTTAACAGCAGTGGCCTTCTTGATTGGTTTTAACAGCTTTTTTACACTCTTTCATCAGCTGCTCTTTGTCGGAGACAGCACTTGGCTGTTTGACCCGGCCAAGGATCCGGTGATCTGGATTCTGCCGGAAGATTTCTTTCTGCACGCCTTTATTCTTTTTGCCCTTTTGTATGAAGCTTTCTTTGTGACTTTTTATGCTCTGAGCAGAAAAAAGCTTGCAGGCAGTGAAAGCAGCGCTTGAATTTTACTATAGGAGATATTATGTATTACAATCAACAGCAGCCTCAGCCTTCCTTTCAGCCTTATCCGCAGCCTCAGCCGAATCCGACCCCCAGAAAGGATTTGGGGCGCTTTGCGGCCACTTGCTTTACTTATACTTGGGTCATGCTGGCAGTTATTTTTTTCTATACGCTGGTTGCGGTTATCGTTCTTGCGGCTCAGCGGGGAGTGACGGATAGGGCAGCCTTTGAGCAGATGGCGGCAGAATTTATAGCCAAGGACGGGACGGCTTATATATTGGCAGCCTGTCTGGGAGTGCTTGTTTTTACCATTTCTCGGGGGAAGCAGCTCTTTACCCATGACCTCCGCCAAAAAGGCCAAAAGATGACGCCCAAGGTTTTCTTTGTCATGATTTGCTTTCTGCTGTTTGCTCAATTATTTACAGCTTTGGTCAATCAGCTGATGCAGTCTATCATGCTGCTTTTCAATCTTGACATTTCGGAGATTCTATCAGGAGGCAGCGGTTCCCAAACGCTGAGCATGCTGCTTTATTCATCGTTGATGGCTCCGATTACGGAGGAAATAATCTTCAGGGGAGCGGGACTGCGGGCTTTGGAAAAGCACGGCAAAATTTTTGCAATTATTCTGACTTCGATTATTTTTGGTCTTTTTCATGAAAATCTATTCCAGCTTTATTTTGCCGCTTTGACTGGTTTGGGGCTTGCCTATATCGCATTTGAGTACTCGATTATCTGGTCTATTATTTTTCATATCATCAATAATCTGGTCATAGCAGAAGGCGTGGATTTTATTTCCAAAAGAGCTCCAGAGCCCATTGTCACTTTTGTTTACAACTCTCTTTTAATCGCTGGCAGCACCGTTTTCCTCTTGGTCCTGATTTTGAAATGGCCGAAATTCAGAGCCTATATTCAGGCTAACCGCTCTCTGCCGGGCACCTATCGCCAGGCCTTCAAGTCTGTCTGGTTTTGGGTATTGACTGTTCTGACCGTTCTGGCAACCCTTCTGCCTATCCTGCTTGTTTATATTTCGTCCAGATTCTGATTTTTTACTGGATTGTTTTTTCACGCTTTTTCTATTTTGAAATCACAGCTCCTTGGCTGAGATCGCTGAAAAAGCAGCATTCTTTAAACATTTAACAAGGCTGGCCGAGAAAAGCTATAAGGTCAGCAAGCTTCTGACATCAAGGTGCAGGGTTGGGAGAGAGTCAGCCGGCGCACTAACAACAAATAAAAAACGAATGATGAGCTGTTCGCATCCTGCAATCGCCCTCCTCATTCGTTTTTTATGTTCCTGCTCAGTCAAACAATGGAAGCTACGAAGCGTGCCCCCAGCTCCTTTGTCTACAGCCGCGTATAGGTTTGAATTAGAAAGAGCAGCAACGCCAACTGACTGAACTGCAGTTTGCTGCTAATGTTTATCAGGGATAGCATTGATTTGATAGGAAAATGATAAAAAGTGATAGATTTTGAAAGAAAGTGCTTGACTTTACTTTCAATTCCTGTATAATATAACTGTAATCGATTGCAAAGGAGGTGTTTTATGCTGAAGTCGGAAAGAAAGCAGGTGATTCTAGAGACCGTCACCAGGGAAAAGTTTGTCTCCCTTGACCATCTAGTCCAAGCTTTGAACACTTCAGAATCAACCGTCAGAAGAGATTTAGATGAACTGGAACAGGAGCATAAGCTGCGGCGGGTTCATGGCGGAGCAGAGAGTTTTCATTTCCTGCAGGAAGAAGAAAGCAATCAGGAGAAATCTATCAGAAGCATTCAGGAAAAGACAGCTATTGCCCAGGCAGCAGCTGCTCTGATTCAGGAGCACGATGTGATTTTCATTGATGCCGGCACCACCAATGAACTCTTGGTCAACGAGCTGCATGATCCCCGGATTACAGTGGTGACCAATTCCATTCATCATGCGACCAAGCTGGTTGACCGCACGATTCCTACAGTGATTATCGGCGGCAAGGTCAAGCGTTCGACAGACGCCAGTATCGGCGGTGTGGCGCTGAATCAGATCGGACAGCTTAATTTTGATAAGGCTTTTATCGGCATGAATGGCATTGATGATTCCTTTTTTACAACTCCGGATATGGAGGAGGGAGCTGTCAAGCGAGCCATTTTGGAAAATGCCAAGCAGACCTATGTTTTAGCGGATGCTTCTAAGCTGGGCCAGACCTCTTTTGTCAAAGTTGCACCTCTTGCAAAAGCAAGTATTATTACCAATCAAACTGAATCCGAAGTGCTTCAGAAAATAAAGGAAAAAACGGAGGTGATTGAAGCATGATTTATACCGTTACACTCAATCCTTCGATTGACTATATTGTCCGCCTGGACAAGGTCCTCGTAGGCAGTGTCAACCGGATGGACAGCGACGATAAGTTTGCCGGCGGTAAAGGCATCAATGTCAGCCGGGTTCTCAAACGTTTGGGAATCGAAAATGCTGCGACTGGCTTTATCGGCGGCTTTACCGGAAAATTCATCACAGACACTCTTGAAAGCGAAGGGATAGCCAGCCATTTTGTCGAGGTAGAGGCCGACACTCGTATCAATGTCAAAATCAAAGCAGATGCTGAGACTGAAATCAACGGACCGGGTCCGGAAATTTCAGCGGATAAGCTGGCTGAGCTCAAGACTTTCCTTGCTTCCCTGACCTCGGATGATACGGTGGTCTTTGCCGGCAGCAGCCCTAAAAATCTGGGCAATGTGGTCTACAAGGAACTGATTGGCCTGACCAGAGAAACAGGCGCTCAGGTCGTCTGTGATTTTGAGGGTCAGACCCTGCTGGACTCGCTGGAGTTTGAGCCGCTCTTGGTCAAGCCCAACAACCATGAACTGGGTGATATTTTCGGAGTCAAGCTGGAAAATCTGGAAGACATCGAACGTTATGCCCGGCAGCTGCTGGACAAGGGAGCGCAGCATGTCATCATCTCTATGGCCGGAGATGGCGCTCTGCTGGTGACCAAAGAAGGTGCCGTTTTTGCCAAGCCGATCAAAGGCACAGTCAAAAACTCTGTCGGAGCCGGTGATTCTATGGTAGCTGGTTTTACCGGAGAATTTGTCCGCTCGGGCGATGCAGTGGAAGCCTTTAAATGGGGCGTTGCCTGCGGAACAGCGACCACCTTCTCAGATGATTTAGCGAGCGCTGACGATATCAAAGAAACTTATGGAAAAGTAGAGGTAGAAAAACGATGAAAATTCAGGACTTACTGAGAAAAGATGTTATGCTGCTGGACCTTCAGGCGACTGAGAAAAAGGCAGTTATTGAAGAAATGATTCAAAGCTTGGCTGACCACGGCTATGTGACAGATTTTGAAGCTTTTAAAAAAGGGATTCTGGCTCGCGAAGCCCTGACTTCAACCGGTCTGGGTGATGGCATTGCCATGCCTCACAGCAAGAATGCTGCTGTCAAAGAAGCGACCGTTCTCTTTGCCAAATCCAACAAAGGTGTTGACTATGAGAGTCTCGACGGCCAGCCGACTGACCTGTTCTTTATGATTGCTGCTCCGGAAGGTGCCAATGATACGCACTTGGCAGCCTTGGCTGAGCTGTCCCAATATCTGATGAAAGACGGTTTTGCGGACAAGCTGCGCCAAGTGACCTCGCCAGATGAGGTGATTGCTCTCTTTGATGCAGCTTCAGAAAAAGCAGAAGAACCAGCAGTAGTGGAGCCTGCGGCAGAAGACGGTGATTTTCTGGTTGCGGTAACCGCTTGTACAACCGGGATTGCCCACACATATATGGCTCAGGAGGCGCTGCAGAAAGCTGCTGCTGAAATGGGGGTCGGCATCAAGGTCGAAACCAATGGAGCCAGCGGCATCGGCAACAAGCTGACGGCTGAGGACATCCAAAAAGCTAAAGCAGTTATCATTGCAGCGGACAAGGCAGTTGAAATGGACCGTTTTGACGGCAAACCGCTGATTAACCGTCCGGTAGCTGATGGTATCCGCAAGACCGAAGAACTGATTAATCTAGCTCTTTCTGGCAATGCTGAAGTCTACAAGGCTGCGAATGGCGGCGGTGCGGCAGAAGCAAGCACAGAGAAGAAAAGCTTGGGCGGTGCCTTCTATAAGCACCTGATGAGCGGGGTTTCCCAGATGCTGCCATTCGTTATCGGCGGCGGGATCATGATTGCCCTTGCTTTCCTGATTGACCAAAT
>NZ_KQ969396.1:44263-50275 GCF_001578865.1 Streptococcus sp. DD11 | reverse complement strand
CCTTGGCTCAGCTGGGAAGCTACAATGAACTGGCAGCTCAGTTCAAGACTATCGGAGGAGCAGCCTTTGGCTTTATGCTTCCGGTTCTGGCAGGATATATTGCCTACTCCATCGCTGAAAAGCCGGGTCTGGTATCAGGCTTTGTTGCAGGTGCTATTGCCAGCAGCGGTGCTTCTTTTGGCGGGATTGCTTTTGGTTCCGGCGGTGAAAAAACACTTGCTCTTGCAGGGGTTTCCTCTGGTTTCCTAGGAGCCTTGGTCGGCGGTTTCTTGGCCGGCGGTGTCATTCTCGTCCTTCGCAAGCTCTTGGCTGGACTTCCGCGTTCGCTGGAAGGAATTCGCTCCATCCTGCTCCTGCCGCTGCTGGGGGTATTCTTCACAGGATTCTTGATGCTTGCTGTCAATATCCCAATGGCAGCCATCAATACAGGACTCAACAACTTCCTGTCCAGCTTGAGCGGTACATCTGCCGTTCTGCTGGGGCTGCTGGTCGGCGGGATGATGGCCGTAGATATGGGCGGACCGGTTAATAAGGCGGCCTATGTCTTTGGTACAGGAACTCTGACAGCAGATGCCATGATGAACGGCGGTTCAACAGTGATGGCAGCGGTGATGGCAGCCGGTATGGTGCCTCCGCTTGCAGTTTTCGTTGCAACCCTGCTTTTCAAGAATAAATTCACTGAAGAAGAACGCGATTCCGGTCTGACAAATATTATTATGGGGCTTTCCTTTATTACAGAAGGGGCTATTCCATTCGGTGCTGCAGACCCTGCCCGTGCTATTCCAAGCTTTATCGCTGGCTCTGCTTTGACAGGGGCTCTGGTCGGCTTTGCCGGACTGAAGCTGATGGCACCGCACGGCGGTATCTTCGTTATCGCCCTTACCTCCAACCCGCTCCTGTACTTGCTCTTTGTGGCTATCGGAGCAGTGGTCAGCGGTGTTCTCTTTGGCTACTTGCGCAAACCCTTGGAAAAATAATATCTTACTAATCAAAAAGAATCTCAGTTGTGAGGTTCTTTTTTGATACTCAATGAAAATCATCAGCAAATTAGGAAGCTAGCCGAAACCGTACTTGAGTACGGCAAGGCGATGCTGACCTAGTCTGCAGAGATTTTCGAAGAGGCTTATACGGTATATTATCAAAGATACTCTCCTTTGTGGGTGAGGGCGCGGCCATCACGGGAGTCTGTCCCACCGCTTTTCAAAGCAGCAGATAAGGAAAGCGAAGCTGGCATTGGCTTCACGCCAGTAGAACTGTCTCTTCCTTACGGAAGCTTCATTCGCCGCCTCAAAGCGATTCGAAGAGGGCAGAAAATCTGCGTACAGTCAAAAAGAGCTAATCTGTCCATTTTTACAGTCTGCAGACTTGCTGAATCTCGGGATATGGCTATGGAAAGTCACTGGGAATTATGATATAATGGACTATCGCATATTTTTAGGAGAACAGTAATGCATTTACAACGTGAACAAGAATTTGTAAGTCAGTACCATTTCGATGCCCGCAATTTTGAATGGGAAAAAGAAAATGGAACGCCTGAAACTAAGGTAGATGTCAACTTCCAGCTGGTCAAGCGAGACGCAGAAAACCAAACCACTTCCTTGATTGTCATCCTGACCTTTATGATTGTTTTTGAAAATTTTGTTATCAGCGGGACTATTTCGCAGGCTAATCATATCCATGGACGTCTGGTCCAAGAGCCCAGTGAGTTTGATCACGAAGAAGTAGAGGAGCTGGCCCGTCCCTGCCTGACCATGCTCAATCGTTTGACTTATGAAGTAACAGAAATTGCTCTGGATCTGCCGGGCATTAATTTGGAGTTCTGATGATGAAATTAGCTGTCATTACCGATTCGTCGGCTTACTTGCCGGCCCATCTCCTGGAAAAGGACAATCTCTTTGTTTTGGATATTCCGGTTGTCATTGAGGGAGAAACTTATCTTGAAGGACAAAATTTAACAGCCAGTGAATTTTACGAAAAAATGGCTGCCGCAAAAGAACTGCCCAAGACCAGCCAGCCCAGTATTGCAGAGCTGGAAGATATTTTAACCATTCTGGACGGCAAAGACTATACTCATGTTTTGGGTCTCTTTCTATCCAGCGGTATTTCGGGTTTTTACCAGAATATTCAGTATCTGAAAGATGATTTTTCTGATTTGACCATTGCTTTTCCTGATTCAAAAATCACCAGCGCTCCGCTGGGCATCATGGTTGAATCTGCCCTGACTTGGGCAGAAGAGGGCCGCTCATTTGAGGAGATTGCTGATGGGGTGAACCGGCAGATTGAGGGAACCGGCGCCTTTATTTTGGTGGATGATTTGAACCATCTGGTCAAGGGAGGCCGCCTGTCCAACGGTGCAGCTATTCTGGGCAATCTGCTCAGTATCAAGCCTGTTCTCTATTTTAATGATCAGGGCGTCATTGAAGTATTTGAGAAGATTCGGACCGAGAAAAAGGCGGTCAAGCGCATGATTGAAGTAGTAGAAGAAGCAACCGCCGGCGGGAACTATCAGATCATTGTCATCCATGCCCATGCAGCCGAAAAGGCAGAGGAGCTGCGGCAAATCCTGCTGGACAGCGGGATTGCTGGCGACATTCCCATTGCAACCTTTGGCAGTGTCATCGGGACACACCTCGGCCAAGGAAGTGTAGCGCTGGTCTACATTCCCGTTATTTGATGGCTTGAACAGCTTGAGCTAGACCTTGTAAGGAGGAAGACATGAGTATCAATGTGATTATTGCTGGTTTTAAAGGGAAAATGGGTCAGGCGGCCTATAAAATGGTGAGCGAGGATCCTGAACTGACCCTGGTCGGCCTGCTGGATCCCTTTACGGATGAAAAAGAAATCGCTGGAGTTCCGGTATTTAACCGCAAGGAAGACATGGCCGGTCTGGATGCCCACGTCTGGGTAGACTTTACAACGCCGAAGGCAGCTTATGAGAATACGGACTTTGCCCTATCCAGCGGTTTTGCTCCGGTTGTCGGAACGACTGGATTTACTCCGGAGCAGATTGAGGAGCTGACAGAGCTTTCTCGTAAGAAGGAGCTGGGCGGTTTGATTGCACCTAACTTCGCTTTGGGCGCTGTTCTGCTCATGCAGTTTGCAGCTCAGGCAGCCAAGTATTTCCCTGATGTAGAGATTATCGAACTGCACCACGACCAGAAAAAGGATGCTCCCAGCGGGACGGCTGTCAAAACAGCTGAGCTGATCAGCCAAGTCCGGACCAGCAAGCAGCAGGGTGCAGCTGACGAAGAAGAAACGATTGCAGGTGCCCGCGGGGCGGAGTTTGACGGGATGCGGATTCACTCAGTGCGGCTGCCTGGCCTGGTCGCTCATCAGGAAGTGATTTTCGGAAGCCAGGGAGAAGGGCTGACCCTCCGCCATGATTCTTATGACCGGGTTTCCTTTATGACCGGAGTCAATCTGGGAATCAAGGAAGTAGTCAAGCGCTCAGAACTTGTCTATGGATTGGAACATTTACTATGAGACTCGACAATATGCCTTCTGAATTTCAGGAGGCTTTACCAGTATTAAAGAAGATTAAGGAAGCCGGTTTTGAGGCTTATTTTGTCGGTGGATCAGTCCGCGATGCCCTTTTAGAACGGCCGATTCACGATGTCGATATTGCCAGCTCGGCCTATCCAGAGGAGATCAAAAAAATCTTCCCCCGGACCATTGATGTGGGCATCGAGCATGGGACAGTTCTGGTCTTGGAAAATAATGGCGAATACGAAGTCACCACCTTTCGGACAGAGGATGTCTATGTGGACTACCGGCGGCCCAGCAAGGTCTCTTTTGTGCGCTCGCTGGAAGAGGACCTCAAACGCCGGGACTTTACCATCAATGCCTTAGCACTGGACGAAAAAGGGCAGGTCATTGATCTTTTTCAGGGACTGGCAGACTTAGAGCAGCGGCTCTTACGAGCAGTCGGCCGGGCTGCTGAGCGTTTCAATGAGGATGCGCTGCGGATTATGCGGGGCTTTCGCTTTCAGGCCAGTTTGGGATTTGACTTAGAAGCGGACACCTTGCGGGCTATGAGAGACTGCGCTCCTTTACTGGAAAAAATATCAGTTGAGCGGCTTTTTGTGGAATTTGATAAATTGCTCATGGGGGCTTACTGGCGTAAGGGACTTGCTGCGCTCCTATCCAGCGGGGCATCAGACTTTCTGCCGGATATGAAGGGCAGGGGCCAGCAGCTGACACAGCTTTTTGACTTGCAGCCGGACTTTGCTTTCAGCAGTTCTGAGCAGGCTTGGGCAGCCTTGGTAACAGCTTTGGATGTTCACGATAGTCGTCCTTTTCTCAAAGACTGGAAGACTTCGAAGGAATTCGCCAAGAAAGTAGCAGCTTTGGCAGAAATTGCTGCTATCCGCCGGACAAGAGAGCTGACGAGACGGGACTGCTATCGCTATGAAGCAGACCTGCTGCTGCAGGCCGAGCGTCTGCGGCAGGCAGCCGGCCTGCCGGTTGATTTCGAGCTTATTCGAACGACGCACAGCTCCTTGGCGATTCATGGTAAGCATGAGATGGCGGTGAGCGGCCGGCTTTTGATTGAAGACTATGGTTTTCAGCCGGGGCCGGCTTTGGGTCAGGTGCTGAATCAGGTCGAAACGGCGATTGTTGACGGAATTTTGGCCAATGACAGAGATGACATTATAGAGTTTATCAAGGAGCTGGGCTATGAATGATTTTATTGTTGAGCAGCTGAGTAAGACAGTCGGCGACAAGACAGTTTTTCGCAATATTTCTTTTATCATCCATGATCTGGACCGCATCGGACTGATTGGGGTCAACGGTACTGGCAAGACCACTCTTTTGGATGTTCTTTCCGGCAGGGCAGGCTTTGACGGTGATGCCGCTCCTTTTTCGGCTAAGTCTGACTACAAGATTGCCTATCTGACCCAGGAGCCTGATTTTGACGAGGACAGGACGGTTCTTGATACGGTATTGTCCAGCAGCCTGCGGGAAATGCAGCTGATACGGGAGTATGAGCTGCTCTTGACTGCTTATGATGAAGGTCAGCAGTCAAGACTAGAAGCGGTCATGGCGGAGATGGATTCCCTTCATGCTTGGGAAATTGAGAGTCAGGTCAAGACTGTTCTCTCTCAGCTGGGACTGCAAGACCTGTCCCTGAAGGTCGGTCAGCTTTCAGGCGGACTCCGCCGGCGGGTCCAGCTGGCTCAGGTCCTCTTGGGAGATGCTGATCTGCTTCTTTTAGACGAGCCGACCAACCATTTAGATATTGATACGATTGAGTGGCTGACTAAATTTCTGAAAAATTCTAAAAAAACCGTTCTCTTTATCACCCATGACCGTTACTTTCTGGATCATATTTCAACTCGGATTTTTGAGCTGGACGGCGGCTCTTTGATTGAGTACCAAGGCAATTACCAAGACTATGTCCGGCTCAAGGCGGAGCAGGACGAGCGGGATGCAGCCCTGCTTCACAAAAAGAAGCAGCTGTACAAGCAGGAGCTGTCCTGGATGCGAAGGCAGCCTCAGGCCCGTGCTACCAAACAGCAGGCCCGAATCCATCGTTTCCATGACCTAAAGAAAAATTTGGCCGGCCAGGCAAGCGACAGCAGCTTGGAAATAAATGTTGAGGCCAGCCGTATCGGCAAGAAAGTCATCGAGTTTCAAGATGTGACATTTGCATATGAAGCCCGGCCGATTCTTGCTCATTTCAGTCTGATCCTTCAAAACAAGGACCGGCTGGGCATTGTCGGTGATAATGGGGTCGGCAAGTCCACCCTGCTCAATCTGATTGCCGGAAAACTCCAGCCGCAGACCGGTCAGCTCCTCATCGGAGAAACGGTTCGAGTGGCTTACTTTTCCCAGCAGATTGAAGGCTTGGATGAGTCCAAGCGGGTTATCAGCTATCTGCAGGAAGTAGCAGAGGAAGTCAAGACGGATGCAGGTACGACTTCTGTCGCTGAGCTTCTGGAGCAGTTTCTCTTTCCGCGCTCCATGCACGGCACATTGATTGAAAAGCTGTCCGGCGGTGAGAAGAAGCGG
>NZ_KQ969396.1:37816-44243 GCF_001578865.1 Streptococcus sp. DD11 | reverse complement strand
CTATCTGCTCAAGCTGCTCTTGCAAAAGCCCAATGTCCTCCTTTTGGATGAGCCGACCAATGATCTGGATATTGCGACCCTGACTGTTTTGGAAAACTTTCTGCAGAACTTTGCGGGTCCAGTCATCACGGTCAGCCATGACCGCTATTTTCTGGATAAGGTTGCCAGTAAGATTCTGGCCTTTGAGGACGGCACTGTCAGGGAATTCTTTGGCAATTACACGGACTATCTGGATGAGAAAGCCTTTATGACTCAAAGCTCTGCTATTTCCCAAAAGCCTCAAAAGGAAAAAACGGCTAAGGTGCGCGAGGAGAAGAAGCGCATGAGCTACTTTGAAAAGCAGGAGTGGGAGTCCATTGAGGGGGATATTGAGGCACTGGAGGAGCGGATTTCAGAGATTGAAGCAGCCATGCAGGAGAACAGCTCTGACTTTACCCGCCTGTCCGAACTCCAGCAAGAACTGGACCAGCAGAACGAAAAACTGCTGGAAAAATACGAGCGCTATGAATACCTGAGTGGGCTAGATGGATGAAAGAAGTAGTGTTTAGGCAGAGCTGGTTGAAGATATTCATTTTAGCTATATCGGCGAGCGCTCTTGCTGTCTTTATGACTACAGTTCTTGTATTACCATCTAAAAACGGATACCTATTATTCGACTCCAATATTTCTGTGATTGAAAAAATGTTTTTAGTGATAGGTACAATTGTTTTTGATTTTCTCTCTATTTTAGTATGGATTTGTTTGTTTAGAGATAAACGTTTTCTACGTCTGACTGAACAGGGATTTTACTTTAAACCCCTTCTTTTTAGAGAAGTTTCGTTTCATAGTTGGGGAGAAATCCAGAGTATAGACTATAGAATTGAACGTATTCGACATTATGCAAAATATCAATTATTCAATAAGAGTCATATTTTGACGATTTGTTTTCATTCAGTGGATCCTGCAGTTTTGAAGAGAAGTAGGCTTGCTTCTAGAAAGAGCAAAAGGTATAAGTTTGGTATTCCTGAACCGTTAGAAATTACTCTTATGTTATTGAAAAAAGAGAAACCAAAATATATTTATGAAACGATGATGGATTACCATAATCAATGGCAAGCAAGTCAGAAGGATATTTAAGGTGAAGGTATAGTCCGAACAGTTTCATAAACTGTAAATCTAAAACCTTTAGAGATGGAACGGAGGTATCTATGAAACTAAGATTGGAAAATACCAACTCAAAGAAGACGCAAGAATTGGGAAATTTAATCAGATCCTACAATCGATCTAAGAGGGAGCCCTCCAAAAGTGAGCCTCTTAACATCTATGTAGAAGACGAACAAGGAAATCTGCTGGCCGGTATGGCGGCCGAAACTTTTGGTAATTGGCTGGAGATTGAGTATTTGTATGTGAGCGAGGAATTACGAGGGCATGGCATAGGCTCAGAAATGCTGAACAGGGCGGAAAAGGAAGCCAGAGAAAGGAAATGCAAATATTCATTTGTAGATACGTATCAGTTTCAAGCGCCGGATTTTTATAAAAAGCACGGCTATAGAGAAGTGTTCGCTCTGAAAGAATACCCCTATACTGGTGAAAGATATTATTATACAAAAGACTTGTGAGTTTACTTTGGGAATAAAGATGGATTTGATTTTTACTTTTCTTTATGCAAACCTTTTCCTTACTGAAAAAATCTGATATAATGATGATAAATAAAACACATAGGAGAACATCATGTCGAAAAAAATCATCGGAATTGACCTTGGCGGGACATCTATCAAGTTTGCGATTTTGACGCCGGAGGGAGAGATTCAGGAGAAATGGTCTATCAAGACCAATATTTTAGACGAAGGCAGTCATATCGTAGATGATATGATTGCCTCCATTCAGCATCGCTTGGAACTGCTGGGACTGACTGCAGAGAGTTTTATCGGCATCGGCATGGGCTCTCCAGGTGTTGTTGACCGTGAGCAAGGCACAGTTATCGGCGCTTACAATCTCAACTGGAAAACGCTGCAGCCTGTCAAAGAAAAGATTGAAAAAGCGACGGGTATTTCTTTCTTCATTGATAACGACGCCAATGTAGCAGCCTTGGGCGAGCGCTGGATGGGAGCCGGAGACAATCAGCCGGATGTGGTCTTTATGACGCTAGGAACAGGCGTGGGCGGCGGAATTGTTGCTGAAGGGAAACTTCTTCATGGTGTAGCTGGAGCAGCTGGAGAGTTAGGCCATATCACAGTAGACTTCGACCAGCCTATTCAGTGTACCTGCGGCAAGCAGGGCTGTCTGGAAACAGTAGCCTCTGCGACCGGTATCGTCAATCTGACTCGCCGCTATGCGGATGAATATGCCGGCGAAGCCAAGCTGAAGGAACTCATCGACGATGGCGAAGAAGTGACGGCAAAGACTGTCTTTGACTTAGCCAAGGAAGGCGACGAGCTGGCCTTGATTGTTTACCGCAATTTCTCCCGCTATCTAGGGATTGCCTGCGCCAATATTGGCTCTATCCTCAATCCATCCACCATTGTGATCGGCGGCGGGGTTTCAGCGGCAGGCGACTTTTTGCTGGACGGCATCCGCAAGGTTTATGAAGAGAATAGCTTCCCGCAGGTTCGGACCTCGACCAAGCTCGCTCTGGCGACTCTTGGAAATGACGCCGGTGTGATCGGGGCAGCTTCCTTGGTTCTGCAATAATGCCAGACGTTTTGTGTATTTGTTCTCCTGCAGAGAAGTCTGTAGGAGAATTTTTTTGGAAATTTTGCTATACTAGAGAGAGTTTTGTAAAATCAAAGGAGACATCATGACGCTAGCAGATATGATTTTCAAAGAGAATATTAAAAAAATCATGGAAGAGGGGGTCTTTTCGGAGAATGCCCGTCCCCGATATAAAGATGGAAATGTGGCTAATTCTAAGTATATCACGGGCTCTTTTGCTGAATACGATCTGAGCAAGGGAGAGTTTCCCATCACGACCCTGCGGCCCATTGCCATTAAGTCGGCAATCAAGGAAATGCTCTGGATTTATCAGGACCAGTCCAATGATTTGGATCTATTGGAAGAGAAGTACAATGTCCACTATTGGAATGACTGGGAAGTCGGCCATACTCGCACCATTGGTCTGCGCTACGGTGCAGTTGTCAGGAAGCATGACATCATCCGAAAGATTCTGAAGCAGCTGGAGGCCAATCCTTGGAACCGCCGCAATATCATCTCACTCTGGGATTATGAAGCTTTTGATGAGACGGAAGGATTGCTCCCATGTGCCTTCCAAACCATGTTTGACGTGCGTCGCGTGGATGGCGAAATTTATCTGGATGCCACCCTGACTCAGCGCTCCAATGATATGCTGGTGGCCCACCATATCAATGCCATGCAGTATGTGGCCCTGCAGATGATGATTGCCAAGCATTTTGGCTGGAAGGTTGGGAAATTCTTCTACTTTATCAATAATCTCCATATCTATGACAATCAGTTTGAACAGGCAGAGGAATTGCTCCGCAGAGAGCCGTCTGACTGTCAGCCCCGGCTGGTGCTCCATGTGCCTGACGGCACAGACTTCTTTTCTATCAAAGCAGAAGACTTTGAACTGCTGGACTATCATCCGGTCAAACCACAGCTGAAATTTGACTTAGCTATTTAATCTGTTTGTCTTTCAGACTCCCAAAAGCTCCAGCGGCGGTTTTGATACTCAAAGAAAATCGAAGGTAAGAAGGCAGACCGATGCAGACAGAGCTTCCTTCCGGAAAGAAGCAGCAAAAGAACACTGCTTTGAGGCGGTGGATGGAGCTTCCGCTAGGAAGTGTCAGCGGTACTGACTTTGCGGCTGCAAGCGGTGGGACAGCTTCCGTGAGGGCGCAGCCACCTTCTTTGAGTATCTGCCAGGCAGAAAGGCTGAGCTTCAAACTTGGTCTTTTTGTAATTTTGTAATTTTTTAAAGCAAAGCAGCCGTAAGTCATGCTTTAATTAAGCCTTTTTCTGTAAAATTTGATAGAATAGAAGTACTAATGCAAAGGATGACGGAATGACAAAGAAGATTATCGCCATTTGGGCGCAGGCCGAGAGAGGACTGATAGGAAAAGATCAGGTGATGCCTTGGCACTTGCCCGCTGAGCTGCAGCATTTTAAAGAAACAACCACCGGCCATGCCATTCTGATGGGCCGGGTTACCTTTGAGGGGATGAAGCGGCGTGTCTTGCCCAACCGCATCAGTCTGATTCTGACGAGGGACAAAGATTATCAGATTGATGATGAAAAGGTCTTTATTTTTAATACAGCAGAGGATGTTTTGGCTTGGTATGAGAAGCAAGACAAAAACCTCTATATCATCGGCGGAGCTCAGGTGCTGGCCCTTTTTGAGCCATATCTGGACGAATTAATTCAAACTCAGATTGAGGCTGAGCTGGAGGGGGATACATATTTCCCTGCCGGCTTCGACTGGTCGCCTTATCAAGAGAGCAGCAGCCGGTTTTATCCTAAGGATGAGAAAAATGCCTATAATTTTACGGTGAAGCACTATCAAAGAAAGGATTCGTAAAAATGGAGCGGAGTATTTTTGGTTTTTTTACGGCCTTTTTAAGCGTTATCTGCGTGATTTGCGCCATTCAGACCTTTCGGAAAAAGCGGTTTGGACTGGCAGCTTTATTTTTGCTGAATGCTTTTACAAATCTGGTCAATTCCATTCATGCTTTTTACATGACGCTTTTTTAATGTCTGCAAGAATAAATAAAATAGAATTAGAAATTTAGAATTGGAGTAACAAATGCCTACAAGTCGCAACAATGATATGATGGTCTACTGTTCTTTCTGCGGAAAGAGCCAAGATGAGGTGCAGAAGATTATCGCTGGCAACAATGCTTTTATCTGCAATGAATGTGTCGAGCTGGCTCAGGAGATTATCCGTGAGGAACTGGCCGAGGAAGTGCTGGCTGACCTGTCTGAAGTGCCGAAGCCACAGGAACTGCTCACTATCTTGAATCACTATGTCATCGGTCAGGATCGGGCTAAGCGTGCTTTAGCAGTAGCGGTTTACAACCACTACAAGCGTATCAACTACCACGACAGTCGTGAAGAAGAAGATGTGGAACTGCAAAAGTCAAATATTCTTATGATTGGCCCGACGGGATCCGGAAAGACTTTTCTGGCTCAGACACTGGCCCGCAGCCTCAATGTGCCTTTTGCCATTGCGGATGCCACTGCTTTGACTGAAGCCGGCTATGTCGGAGAAGATGTGGAAAATATTCTGCTCAAACTGCTGCAGGCGGCTGACTTCAACATTGAACGCGCTGAACGCGGCATCATCTATGTGGATGAAATCGACAAAATCGCAAAGAAAAGCGAAAACGTGTCGATTACCCGTGATGTCTCCGGTGAAGGGGTGCAGCAGGCTCTGCTGAAAATCATCGAAGGCACTGTAGCCAGTGTACCGCCTCAGGGCGGACGCAAGCATCCGCAGCAGGAGATGATTCAGGTTGATACCAAGAACATCCTCTTTATCGTCGGCGGTGCTTTTGACGGTATTGAGGAAATCGTCAAGCAGCGGCTGGGTGAGAAAATCATCGGTTTCGGCCAGAATAACCGCGCCATTGATGAAGGCGGCTCCTACATGCAGGAAATCATCGCAGAAGATATTCAAAAATTCGGGATTATCCCTGAACTAATCGGCCGCCTGCCGGTCTTTGCCGCCCTGGAGCAGCTGACGGTGGATGATTTGGTACGGATTCTGAGCGAGCCTAAAAATGCGCTGGTCAAGCAGTACCAGGCCCTGCTTTCTTATGATGATGTCAAACTGGAGTTTGACGAAGATGCCCTGCAGGAAATTGCCAATAAAGCCATTGAACGCAAGACCGGAGCTCGCGGTCTGCGCTCCATTATCGAAGAAACCATGATGGATGTCATGTTTGAAGTGCCGAGTCAGGAAAATGTCAAGCTGGTCCGCATTACCAAAGAAGCAGTGGATGGAACGGATAAGCCCGTTTTGGAAACGGCCTAACGAGGTGCTTATGGAAATCAATACACACAATGCCGATATTCTGCTGAGTGCAGCTAATCAGTCTCACTACCCTCAGGACGATATTCCTGAGATTGCGCTGGCTGGCCGCTCCAATGTCGGCAAGTCCAGCTTTATCAATACCCTGCTCAATCGGAAAAATTTGGCCCGAACGTCCGGCAAACCCGGCAAAACCCAGCTGCTCAACTTTTTTAATATCGACGACAAGCTGCGTTTTGTCGATGTTCCTGGCTATGGATATGCCAAGGTTTCCAAGACGGAGCGGGCCAAGTGGGGACGCATGATAGAGGAATACCTGACCAGCCGGGGCAATCTCAGAGCTGTTGTCAGTCTGGTTGACCTCCGCCATGATCCCAGTGCAGATGATGTGCAGATGTATGAATTTCTCAAATACTATGACATCCCGGTCATATTGGTAGCAACTAAGGCTGATAAGATTCCGCG
>NZ_KQ969396.1:32699-37796 GCF_001578865.1 Streptococcus sp. DD11 | reverse complement strand
AAGGCTGATAAGATTCCGCGCGGCAAGTGGAATAAGCATGAAGCGGCCATCAAGAAAAAGCTGGATTTTGATAAAAATGACGATTTTGTCCTTTTTTCCTCTGTCAGCAAGGATGGTCTGGATGCCGCCTGGGATGCTATTTTAGCCAAAATCTAAGTATACGAATTAAATCCAACTCACTTTTTGAGCTGGATTTTTTGAAATAAGTCGAAAAATGTTACATACTTGTAATTAACTGGTAGTAGCATTTCACTATTTAGTGTGTTACAATGGTAGAACTAAATGGAACTAGGAGAAGTACTGTGAAAAAGAGAATCTCAAAAAAAGGAAAAAGACTTCTTTCGACTTTGTTTGCAATGGCAGCAACAGTCGCTGTTGGTTTTGTTTTGGCTCATCAGACCAACTCTGCCAGTGCCAATAACAGCGACCAGCAGCCGATGAATCAGACAGATTATTTTATCTCTCAAATCGGTGAGCCGGCTCGCCAGCTGGGACAAGACAATGACTTGTATGCTTCTGTCATGATTGCGCAGGCTATTTTGGAAAGCGGTTCTGGTCAGTCTGGCCTGTCGGATGACCCGCATTATAACCTCTTTGGTATTAAAGGCCAATATGACGGCCAGTCTGCGACGATGCAGACTTGGGAAGACGACGGCCAAGGCAATGCCTACACCATCAACGACAGCTTCCGCTCTTATCCTAGCTATGTAGAGTCTCTGCAGGACTATGTCACTGTCCTCAAGCAGGGTCATTTTGCTGGAGCTTGGAAGAGCAATACTTCCAGCTATCAGGATGCAACTGCAGCCTTGACCGGTGTTTATGCGACGGACAGCAGCTATAATTCCAAGCTGAACTACATCATTGAGAAATACGATTTAACTCGCTTTGACTCTCCCAGCTTTCAGTCTGGAGCGGATTATATGGTCTATAACCCATACCGCCAGCAGTACACAACTCAGGATGTCTTAGATATTGATACAGCTTGGGCTAATAGATTTTAAAAAAAGAGGGATACCCTCTTTTTTTATGCGTCCATAGTTTTTCTTTATCGCTTGCATAAAAAATATATATGATAGAGAAGCCTCTCTTATGCTACAATAGATAGATAGCAAAAAATAAAGGAAGTTTTATGGAAGCAAAAGATTTTAAGCAGGAACATTCTCAAAATCACAACTTTGAAAATGAAGGGCAGTTTCACCGCAAAATGACCAGCCGCCATCTTTTCATGCTGTCCTTAGGCGGAGTGATTGGGACGGGTCTTTTTCTCAGTTCAGGCTATACAATTGCTCAGGCCGGACCGCTGGGAGCGGTGCTGTCCTATTTGGTGGGAGCTGTGGTGGTTTATCTAGTCATGCTGTCACTGGGAGAGCTGGCGGTTGCTATGCCGGTAACTGGCTCATTTCATACGTATGCAACTAAGTTTATCAGTCCCGGAACGGGCTTTGCTGTCGCCTGGCTTTACTGGATCTGCTGGACGGTGGCGCTGGGGACGGAGTTTCTGGGAGCAGGCATGCTCATGCAGCGCTGGTTCCCAGCTGTTCCGCCTTGGATATTTGCAACGATTTTTGCTTCAGTCATCTTTGGGATTAATGCTCTCAGTGTCAGACTTTTTGCAGAAGCGGAGTTTTACTTTTCCAGCATCAAGGTAATCACGATTATTGTCTTTATCGTACTGGGAACAGCCGCCATTTTTGGGCTCATTCCCATGCAGGGCGATCAGTCAGCACCTTACTTCAGAAATCTGACGGCTCACGGGGCTTTTCCTCGTGATTGGACAGCCCTGCTGTCTATCATGCTGGCTGTTAATTATGCGTTTTCAGGGACAGAGCTGATCGGGATTGCAGCCGGTGAAACGGACAATCCGACGGAGGCGGTGCCTCAGGCCATCAAAACGACCATTGGCCGGCTGGTTATTTTCTTTGTCCTGACGATTATCGTTCTGGCTGCTCTTTTGCCGGTCAAGGAAGCCGGAGTTACGCAGGCCCCCTTTGTAGCGGTTTTTGATAAAATCGGTCTGCCTTTTGCAGCAGATATCATGAATTTTGTCATTCTGACTGCCATTCTGTCTGCGGGCAATTCCGGCCTGTATGCTTCCAGCAGGATGCTTTGGTCCTTGGCCAATGAAGGCATGATCAGCCAGAAAGTGGTCAAAATCAATCAGCATGGTGTGCCGATGCGGGCTCTTCTTCTGTCCATGCTGGGAGCGGTACTGGCTCTCTTTTCCAGCTTTTACGCAGCAGATACAGTGTTTTTGGCTTTGGTTTCCATTGCTGGCTTTGCCGTGGTTGTCGTCTGGCTGTCCATTCCCATTGCGCAGATCCGCTTTCGCAGGGAGTGGCTGAAGGAGCACAAGGAAGAGGATTTAGCTTTTAAAACGCCTTTCAGCCCTCTTTTGCCTTATCTGACCATTTTCCTGTTGGCCTTGTCCGTCATCGGGATTGCCTGGGATCCGTCACAGCGGGCCGGACTGTATTTTGGAGTTCCCTTTGTCATTCTCTGCTATCTTTACTATTATATCCGTCATCGCAAGTTTTAGGAGGCCGTTATGGGGAAATTTAACGATTTACTGACAGAAAATGAAGTGATTATTTTAGACGGTGCCTTGGGAACCGAGCTGGAAAGCCGAGGATATGATGTTTCCGGCAAGCTCTGGTCGGCTAAGTATCTGCTGGACAATCCTCAGGTCATTCAGAAACTGCATGAGACTTATGTGCGGGCCGGCAGTGACATCATTACTACCTCTAGCTACCAGGCCAGTATCCCAGCCTTTACTGAGGCCGGGCTGACTGCAGAAGCCAGCTATAACCTCCTCAAAGAAACGGTCAAACTGGCACGGGACGCCATTGAGCAAGTCTGGCAGGAACTGCCTGAGCAAGATAAGACCCGGCGTCCTTATCCCTTGGTCGCTGGCTCAGTAGGACCCTATGCAGCCTATCTGTCTGATGGTTCGGAGTACACGGGTGCCTATCAGCTGGCCAAGGAGGAATTTCAGGATTTTCACCGGCCCCGCATCCAAGCTTTGCTGGAAGCAGGGAGCGACCTGCTGGCTGTTGAGACTATTCCCAATGGAGCAGAAGCAGCTGCCCTGCTCGATTTGCTGGCGACAGAGTTTCCGCAGGCAGAAGCTTACCTGTCCTTTACGGCTCAGTCAGAGGAGGCGATTTCAGATGGCAGCCGAATCGAAGAAGTCGGCGCTTGGGCTCAGGCCAGCCCTCAAATCCTAGCTGTCGGCTTTAACTGTACAGCACCGCACCTTATCTCTCCCCTGCTGGACAGGCTGCGGCAGGTCTGCAGCAAGCCTCTCCTGACCTATCCCAACTCCGGTGAAATCTATGACGGAGTGACACAGACTTGGCACGATGACCCTGAACAGGGCAGGACGCTGGTAGAAAACAGTCGGATTTGGCAGCAGCAGGGGGCAAGACTTTTAGGCGGCTGCTGTCGGACACGGCCGGAAGATATTGCACAGCTGGCAGCCTATTTCAGGAACAGGGATAGTTAATCCCCTGCTCTTTTTAGGAAAAAAGATTGCAGAAAACGCTTTCCGAAAATGAAACTTTGTGATATACTATACATAGTTTCATTTGATAGGAGATTTTTATGCCAGAATCGACATTTATTCCCAAAATCGAAGCAGCTTGTCGCAAGAAAGAAGCCCTGTTTGATAAGAGCAAGACCAAGTATGCTGTCCGTTCCATCTTTGCTGGTGCTTTCCTGACCTTTAGTACAGGGGCCGGAGCCATTGCAGCAGACCTGACAAATAAGATTGTCCCAGGAAGCGGCCGCTTTCTCTTTCCTTTTATCTTTGCTTGGGGCTTGGCTTACATTGTCTTTCTAAATGCTGAGCTGGTGACTTCTAATATGATGTTTCTGACCGCTGGCACTTTTCTAAAGAAGATTGACTGGAAAAAGGCCCTGCTGATTTTGCTTTATTGTACATTTTTCAACCTTATCGGCGCTCTGATAGCTGGCTGGCTCTTTGCCAATTCAGCAGCCTATGCAGGACTCAGTAAGGAAAGCTTTATCGCCGGCGTGGTGCAGATGAAGCTGGCTCGTTCCAATGAGCTGATTTTGCTGGAGGGAGTGCTGGCCAATATCTTTGTCAACATTGCCATTCTCTCATTCGTTCTGGTTAAGGACGGTACAGCTAAGCTCATGCTGGTGCTTTCGGCTATTTACATGTTTGTCTTTCTGACCAATGAACACTTGGCGGCTAACTTTGCTTCCTTTGCTATCGTCAAGTTCAGCTCAGCAGCTGCGCAGATTCAGAACTTTGACATCGGCAATATCTTGCGTCACTGGGGTGTCACCTTTATCGGCAATCTCATCGGAGGCGGTCTCCTCATTGGCCTGCCATACGCTTGGTTTAATAAAAACGAAAATGATTATGTAGACTGACAAAAAAGGATTTTCGGATCCTTTTTTGATTCTATTCATTAAAACAAATAGGTTCCTATGGATGAATTCTGCGGCTTCATCTATTGGTCTATAGCTGTTCAAGCTCAGACTTTATCTGCTTTGTCAGGCAACTTTGATGCTTCGGCTGATGCAGCAAGCCGTGCGAATCTCTTGACTCAAGCGAGTGCGGCAGCAGTACAAGCAGCGATCCAAGCTCAGCTCTTGGTACAGAAAGCATCCGCTCTATCAAGTGAAAGTACGGTATCAGCTGCTAACCCGGCAGTCAATACAGGGACTAATCTCTTTACAGAGCAGTTTGTTGGAAGCTAATCTAATAGCTAGAGGAATGTGATGAAATTCCTCTAGTTTTTTTATTTGACATTGGTAAAACTCTCTAAACACGAACTATAAAATTATAATATAATTGAAAGATCGTATTTATCTTCAAGATTGATTTACAAAACAATCAAAGTAATCTATAATAGGGGATAGGTTAATATGTTATAAAAAAAGGAGATTTATATAAAGGTTATGGAGTTTTAGGAGAAGAGTTCCACATCAATTACTATATAGAAACTCAAACTTGTAACCTCAAAAACGGCCTTAACCCCTTGCACTATCTAGGTTTAGAGTGCAAAAAATAGCATAACCCCTTCAAAATCGTGTATACTAAAAGTGCAAAATCCAACACACACGATT
>NZ_KQ969396.1:28746-32071 GCF_001578865.1 Streptococcus sp. DD11 | reverse complement strand
AGAAATAAAAAGTTATTTTGTATTAGATAACGATGTTTATACTGATTTTGTTTAAAAATTTCTTGTTGGTTAAAGTAAAATACTTTGGTTTTAAAGGAGTCTGTTTCTTATAAGGGAAGTTAAATATAGACGGAGATGAGACGAAATTTACAGCAGAATTAGGTGATATGGAGTAAGATTATGAAAAAAATTTAAAAGTGTTAATTGTTTTTCTAGGAGGTTAATGATTATAATAAAATCATGCTGTAGTAAGGAGGAAGCAATGGGAGAAAATCACAAGGATAAACCACAGTTTTTCAAATAATGGGATGATGGATAAGGAAGAGGAGAAGGTTATGAAGAAAATTTTAAAAATATTCATTATAATTTTAGGAGGTTTAATGATTATGACGAATTTATCAGGTTGTGATAAAAATAGTCGTGCTCATGTGGAAAGTCAGTTTGCGGATTTAGAAAAAGTTTATTCTACTGCAAATGTTTCGGACTTGTTTAAATTTTATCCGAAAGGATTTGAAATTATTTATACAGTTTCAAATTTTGATGAGACTGGGAAAGATGTTCAATATTCTATAAATGTTTCAGGAAATCCTATTGATAAATCCATTAAAGGATTTATTGAAAAAAAAGCTGGACAGGTTTTTGAAGATGATATAACCAGTGAGATTGTATACAAACACAATATTCAATATTCTGCCCAAGGGTGGGAGAGCTTAGATTCAGATTATGTTATGGAGGAGGAAGCGAAAAACATCACTTTTCTCTTTCAATCCAATGTTTTTTCTGAAAAAATATTGTCTAGCTATAAATTAATTAATAGTCGATATAACCCTGAAATTCCTGCCTATCATTTGGCATATTATTTGGATGAGGGATTAGCAGCAAAAAATCACTTGGATTCATCTTGGAGAAATCAAAATGAAAATTTTGTTCTTTCTTTTACCAGAAATATTAGTGACGATAGAAAATATGTTCAAATTAATATGTCTACTTCGCGTTCCCTAAAATCAGAAACTATAATAAATGAATACAGAGAGGTGAATGATAATGAGTAGCGAATTAACAGCGTATGTTGCAAGGTTGGCATATACTATTGAGGATGGGATTATTGAATCGCAAGAGAGTATATAAACGAAGTCCGGTATAATATATGATAAAAAATACTAAAGAGGAAGCGTCATGGGTTTTGCAAGGAAAGTAATTCCAGAGGAATGCTGGAAAAGCTAGGATTATAATGTCGTTTGCCCCTATGTTATATATTGCCGCTTTTAATTTGATCTGTTCTTTTTTACTGTTCTGCTACCGTTTAATTTTTCATTTTGGCTGCCATAGCCATTAGCCAATCTTTTGATGTTTTTATTTTTAATTGGGATGTTTACCCTAGGACTAGGTTCTATGGTCTATGAAATGGTGAAACACAATCTTCGTATCAGCAGTAACATCCGAGAATTGAGACAATACTGTCCTGAGCTTGAACGGTGAAACCGCTAAATTCAAAAAGATTGCGCAAAAGGCTTGCAATCTTTTTTCTCTTTTGCTATAATTATCAATGGTTTGAAAAAACTGCCTAAGACAGTAGGGGAGCTCGACTCATAAGTATCCTACCGAGGACAAAACGTATCATGTAAAAAGAAGCGTATTGTACTTTCGTGTCTAGGTTTGGGCGCGTTTTTCTTTTGGAAAATTCCCCAAGCAAAATAATTACGGAGGTGAAACACTATATGAGTGAAGCTATTATTGCTAAAAAAGCGGAACTAGTTGACGCAGTTGCTGAGAAAATGAAAGCAGCTGCATCAATCGTCGTTGTGGACGCTCGTGGTTTGACTGTTGAGCAAGATACCGTTCTTCGTCGCGAACTTCGCGGAAGCGAAGTTGAGTACAAAGTGATTAAAAACTCAATCTTGCGCCGTGCAGCTGAAAAAGCTGGACTTGAAGATCTTGCATCAGTATTTGTCGGACCGTCTGCTGTGGCATTTTCTAACGAAGATGTGATTGCACCAGCGAAAATCCTGAACGACTTTGCTAAAAACGCTGACGCACTTGAGATCAAAGGTGGCGCTATCGAAGGCGCTGTCGCATCAAAAGAAGAAATCGTTGCACTTGCAACTCTTCCAAACCGCGAAGGACTTCTTTCTATGCTCCTTTCTGTACTTCAAGCGCCCGTTCGCAACGTTGCCTACGCTGTCAAAGCTGTGGCAGAAAGCAAAGAAGACGCAGCTTAATCAGCTGTGCAGCCTAGCATAAGCTAGAAAAAATTAAAATTATAAAACTTATTTGGAGGAAATCACAATGGCATTGAACATTGAAAACATTATTGCTGAAATTAAAGAAGCTTCAATCCTTGAATTGAACGACCTTGTAAAAGCTATCGAAGAAGAATTTGGTGTAACTGCAGCTGCTCCTGTAGCAGCGGTTGCAGCTGGCGGCGGAGAAGCTGCTGAAGCGAAAGATTCATTTGACGTTGAATTGACTGCAGCTGGCGACAAGAAGGTCGGCGTTATCAAAGCTGTCCGCGAAATCACTGGTCTTGGCCTCAAAGAAGCGAAAGAACTGGTTGACGGCGCTCCAAACGTTATCAAAGAAGGCGTTGCAGCAGCAGAAGCTGAAGAACTCAAAGCTAAACTGGAAGAAGCAGGCGCTTCAGTTACTCTTAAATAATAGAGTTTCCAACTATAACATGAAGAACCAAGTCGCGAGGCTTGGTTTTTTTACTTTTATCAAAATCTATTTTTTATTTGGAAAATACTAGAAAAAATATGATGTTATGATATAATGAAGATAGATTATAAACGATTTAGGAGATATTATGGATAAGATAAAGAGGATATGAGACTGTTACTTAGGATGTTTTATTAGGGATGCAGATGAATGGATACAGCGACTGGTCTTTATTGATTCTCTGCTAATCGTCATTTAGTTTATTTTTTATTACTTTGAGCTGCTGGCACTTCCTCACGGAAGCTTTATCCACCGCTTCAAAATCTCCACTGGAGCTTTTTGACACTTCCTAGCGGAAGCTTTATCTGCCACCTCAAAACCTCCACTGGAGGTTTTTGACACTTCCTAGCGGAAGCTTTATCTGCCACCTCAAAACCTCCACTGGAGGTTTTGAGCGGCTCGCAGCCTATCATTTTCTCATTTCAAAATGACAGGCCGAAACTATCCTCCGGACAGTTTCACTACTAAAAGTAAACTAAAAGACTATAAAGGATTTGTTATTCAGTTTTTGAATAATTTGAAAGGGATTGTTTATGAAAAAGTTGATGGGGGAGAAACAAAATCGTTTCTCGTTTAGAAAGTTGGCTGTCGGACTTGTTTCGGCTGCTAT
>NZ_KQ969396.1:25615-28726 GCF_001578865.1 Streptococcus sp. DD11 | reverse complement strand
CCAGTTTGTTTTTGTTTCTGTAGTTGGGAGTGAGGTTGTTCAGGCGCAAGAAAGATTCGATCTTCACTATAAATATGTGACAGATGCTGAACTAACTCCAGCAGAAAAAACTTCATTGTCAACGAAGTTCCAAAAATTGCGGAAAACAATGAAAACACCTACTATCTTGTTTACAGATTGAATGCAGCTGCTCCAGCAGGAGCTTTGCCGAATACTGGCATCAATAGCAATGCAAATCTGCTGCTTACGGGCGGTGTGTTGGCGACGGCTGGCTTGCTTATTTTTGTTGTTTCAAAAAGAAAAGTTAAAAGCAAGTTACTGCTCACCATTTTGGTGGGAGCCGGCATCGGAGGAGGCTGGATATTATCCGCCCATGCATTAGAAAACGGAATTTTGCTGCACTATAATGCAGCATATCAAGTAGCGGCTGGGGAAAGTCTGCCTCTGCCGCGAGAAATCCCGGGCTATACCTATGTTGGCTATATCAAAGAAGAGTCGATTAAGAAATTATTAGGCGATAGGGCCGATCATCAACTGAATGCCAATGTGAATCAAGAAAGCTTGAACCAAAAAAAGAAAGCAGATGCTTCTGTTGCGTTTGATGATGCTGTACTGAACCATCAAACAGCCGGTGTCAATACACTGGAACCTCAAGATGAGGTCTTATCTGGCCGTGTAAAGAAACCGGAACTAGTATACAAAGAAGAAAGCATTGAAACAACACTGCCCTATCCTGAAGAAACGCAAGAAAATCCGGATTTGACTGAAGGAATCGTGAGAGTGAAACAGGAAGGTAAAACCGGTCGGAAAATCGAACTTGTTAGAATTTTCACTGTAGATAATGAAGAAGTCTTAAGAGAGATTGTTTCTACTGAAATAGAGGAGGCGATTCCTCAAATAGTGGAAAAGGGAACGAAAAAGGCAGAATCAGGCAGTGAAAAACCAGCATCTTCTAATTTGGTTGCCCCTGAACAAGCTGCTCCGCTACCTGAGTACACTGGCGTTCAGGCTGGTGCAATAGTGGAACCTGAACAAGTCGCGCCACTGTCTGAATATACAGGAACACAAGCAGGCGCAGTCGTCGAACCTGAGCAAGTCGCGCCACTGTCTGAATATACAGGAACACAAGCAGGCGCAGTCGTCGAACCTGAACAAGTCGCGCCACTGTCTGAATATACAGGAACACAAGCTGGCGCAATAGTGGAGCCTGAGCAAGTTACGCCGTTACCTGAGTACACAGGCGTTCAATCCGGTGCAGTCGTCGAGCCAGAGCAGGTCGCTCCGTTACCGGAGTATACGGGCACACAAGCTGGTGCAGTCGTCGCACCTGAGCAATCTGCTCCGCTACCTGAATACACGGGTGCGCAATCTGGCGCAATAGTCGAACCTGAGCAAGTCGCTCCGTTACCAGAGTATACGGGCACACAAGCTGGTGCAATAGTCGAACCCGAGCAAGCTGCTCCGTTACCTGAGTATACTGGAAATATAGAACAGCCAGCAGCAGCTGAAACGCCTGCTGAACAATCAGAAGAAACCAAACAGCAGGAACAAGAGCCGGAGAAAACGATAGAATTAAGGGATGTATCCGACCTAGAGCTGTATAGTCTAACCGATGGAAAATATAAACAGCACGTTTCTCTTGAGGCCATTCCAAGCAATCAAAATCATTATTTCGTGAAAGTCAAATCTTCTAAATTTAAAGATGTATTCTTGCCAATTGCTTCGATCGTTGATAGTAGAAAAGATGGCCGGCCAGTTTATAAAATTACAGCAAGTGCTGAAAAATTACAACAGGACGTAGATGGCAAGTACGAGGACAATTTTACTTTTTATCTAGCAAAAAAGGCAAAGAAAGAAATAACAGATTTTACTTCATTTAGCAATCTAGTGGAAGCCATCAATAATGATCTCAGCGGGACCTATTATTTAGGGGCTAGTTTGAATGCTGATGAATTTGAATTAGAAAACAGTGCTGCCAGCTATATCACCGGTACATTTACTGGCAAGTTATTCGGCAGCAAAGATGGGAAAAATTTTGCTATTTATAACTTGAAAAAGCCTCTGTTTAACATTTTGAGCGGTGCTGCAGTAGAAAATCTGACTCTTAAAGATGTGAATATTTCAGGAAAAAATGATATAGGGGCGATTGCAAATGAAGCCAATCATGAGACAAGGATTAACCATGTCCATGTAGATGGTGTCCTGACTGGTGAACGCGGCATTGGCGGCCTGGTTTGGAAGGCTGATCATTCTAAGATTGCCAATAGCAGTTTCAAGGGAAGAATGGCCAACTCCTATGATACAAATGCTGCTTACGCGATCGGTGGTTTGGTCGGTCAATTGACCGGAATCAATGCAGCAATCGATCAATCAAAAGCGACTATTGCCATTTCGTCAAATGCGAAGAGTTCAAATCAAACTGTCGGCGGCATCGCAGGTTTGGTAGAAAAAGATGCACTGATCAGCAACAGCTATGCTGAAGGGGATATTGATAATGGCAAGCCTTTTGGAAGAGTTGGCGGTGTTGCAGGTTCCTTGTGGGATAGAGAATCCAATGACGAAAATCATTCCGGAAGATTGCTCAATGTGCTGAGCGATGTGAATGTGATGAATGGGAATGCCATCAGCGGCTATCACTACAAAGGAATGAGAGTGACCGGCGCATTCAGCAGCAAAGACAGCAGAGTCTACAATGTTGCTCTAGAAAATGATGAGCTTGTAACCAAGGAATCCCTCGAAGAAAGAGGAACCATCATTGATGCTTCTCAAATCGCAAGCAAGAAGTCTGAAATCAATGCTTTCTTCCTACCAGCTGTTGAATCTTTACTAAGCAGCAGTAACAAAAAAAGTGATTTTTCGAAAGTCGCAAATTACCAAGCTAGCCGGAATCTGGTATATCAGAACATGGAAAAATTGCTGCCGTTTTATAATAAGGCCACCATTGTCAAATACGGCAATCTGGTAAAAGAAAACAGCGCTTTGTATGAAAAAGAACTGTTATCTGCGGTTATGATGAAGAATCATGAAGTGATTACAGATATTGCTTCACAGAAAGAAGCGGCAAATAAGCTGTTGCTGCACTATAAGGACCATACATCTGAAAAGCTGGAT
>NZ_KQ969396.1:18321-25595 GCF_001578865.1 Streptococcus sp. DD11 | reverse complement strand
AGTGTGGGCGATACAGGTCTCCTTTATACTCCAAATCAGCTCTTGTCTAGCTATTCTACGATTATTGATGCTGTTTTGCCTGAATTGAAGGCGGTCGATTATCAGTCAGAAGCTGTTAGAAACACACTGGGTATTTCTTCGGGAGTTAAATTGACAGAATTATACTTAGATGAGCAGTTTAGCAAGACAAAGGAAAATCTGGAAAGTACACTGAAAAAACTATTATCAGCTGACGCAGTCCTTGCAGATGATCATCAAGCGATTGCTGGTTATGTCATAGATAAAATCAAACGCAACAAGGAAGCCCTACTTCTGGGCTTGACCTATTTGGAGCGTTGGTATAGCTTTAACTACGGCGACATTTCTGTCAAAGACTTCCTCATCTACCATATGGATTTCTTTGGCAAGGGCAATGCCTCGCCGCTGGATACGATTATTGAGTTAGGCAAATCAGGGTTTGACAGCCTTCTGGCGAAAAACAATGTAGAAACGTATCGCAGCAGCCTTGCAGCCAGTCATGCTGCCAAAGATTTGTTCAGCACACTTGAAGCTTATCGAAAGGTATTTTTGCCAAACAAAACAAACAACGAATGGTTTAAGGAACAGACCAAGGCTTATATCGTTGAAGAAAAGTCGACTATACCAGAGGTGAAAGCAAAACAAGAGCAAGCCGGCAGCAAGTATTCTATCGGGGTTTATGATAGGATTACCAGTGAGACTTGGAAATACCAAAATATGGTCCTGCCTCTGCTGACCCTGCCAGAAAGGTCTGTATTTGTGCTTTCTACTATTTCCAGTCTTGGTTTTGGTGCTTATGACCGATACAGAAACAGGGACTATCGGGCAGGAGAGGAGCTCAATCAGTTTGTTGAAGAAAAGGCTCAGGAAACTGCCAAACGCCAGCGAGATCATTATGATTACTGGTATAGAATATTAGACGAGCAGGGGCGTGAAAAACTGTATCGAAATATTCTGCTCTATGATGCCTATCGGCTGGGAGATGATACTACGGTTGGCAGTGCTGCAGTTGAGGCTCATTTGGACAGTCCGAAGCCGGCCATGAAGCACTTTTTTGGACCGGTTGGAAACAAGGTTGTGCACAATCAGCATGGTGCTTATGCTACTGGAGACAGTGTCTATTATATGAGCTACCGCATGCTGGACAAAGATGGCGCCATTACCTATACTCATGAAATGACGCATGATTCTGATAATGAGATTTATTTAGGCGGGTATGGAAGAAGAAGCGGGCTTGGTCCAGAGTTCTTCGCAAAAGGCTTACTGCAAGCTCCAGATCATCCAGATGATGCAATCATCGCAATCAACTCCATTCTGAAATACGATCAGAATGATGTGACTGAGAAAACGCGTTTGCAGGTCCTTGACCCAACTGAAAGATTCAAAAATGCAGATGACCTGAAAAATTATGTCCATAATATGTTTGACGTCATTTACATGCTGGAATATCTGGAGGGGATGTCTGTCATTAACCACTTATCAGATGTACAGAAGGTCAGCGCCCTGAGAAAAATCGAGAATAAATATGTCAGGGCTGCTGATGGAAATGATGTCTACGCAACCAATGTAGTAAAAAATCTTACAATGGAAGACGCCAAGAAATTAAACTCATTTGAGAGTCTCATTGACCATAATGTTCTTTCGGCGCGTGAATACAAAAATGGCGATGTAGAAAGAAATGGCTATCATACTGTTAAACTGTTCTCTCCGATTTATTCTGCCCTAAGCAGCGAAAAAGGGACTCCCGGTGATCTGATGGGACGCCGGATAGCCTATGAGCTGTTGGCCGCTAAAGGCTTTAAAGAGGGAATGGTTCCCTATATCTCTAACCAGTATGAGAAAGATGCGAAACAAAGCGGCAAAACAATCAGAATTTACGGCAAAACGAGAGGACTCGTAACAGATGATCTGGTGTTGGAAAAGGTATTCAATGGTCAATTTAAACATTGGGCTGACTTCAAGAAGGCTATGTATGAAGAGCGTAAAAATAAGTTTGCCGCACTGAATAAAGTAACCTTTGATGATCCGACAAAACCATGGACTAGTTTTGCTACTAAAACGATAAGTAGGGCAGAAGAGCTGCAGGCATTGATGGATGAAGCAGTCCGCAAGGATGCAGCAGACAATCGATATGATTGGAGCGGCTATAATCCAGAATATGACAGTGCTGTGCACAAACTCAAAAAAGCAGTCTTTAAGGCCTATCTCCATCAAACCGATGATTTCAGAACCTCCATTTTTGAAAATCAAAAATGACTGCTTTCAGTTGGCTGAGTGAATGGCAGGGATTGAATGGTCCTGACTATCTTGATGTTGTCGAATCAACAAAGGAGGCGCGTGAAACCTATCCTGATTTTCCTGTAAATATGTTCATTCTTGAGGATTTAGGTTTTGATGGGATACTCATTTTACTTGATTCCAATGGCTCTGTCTTTGAATGGCAGTATGGTTCCTGTAAAAAGATTTATTCTACTATTTTAGAGTATCTGGATGAATGTCTTGAAAGAAAGAATTAGTTACTCTATTTTCTAAAAACTTAGCTTCTAAATAAAACTGCAGGAATGCCTCCTTGTTCTTGACTACACGTGCCACACGTGTTATAATAGTCTTGTCAGGAGGTAAAAGCGCTATGCCTATGACACAAAAGGAGATGGTTAAACTCTTGGCTGCTCACGGTTGGAAAAAGACCAAGGGCGGTAAAGGCTCCCATATCAAGATGGAAAAGCCTGGAGAGCGTCCCATCACAGTTCCTCATGGTGAATTGAACAAATTTACTGAAAGAGGAATACGAAAGCAAGCTAGACTCTAATTGTCTAGTCTCTGCTTTTGAATGAGGAGGTAGTAATATGCTCATAACCTATCCAGCTTTGTTTTATTATGATAATTCTGAGGGTGAAGATGTGGCGCCTTACTTTGTCTGGTTTCCGGATATTGGCGGGGTGGGGACACAAGGCAAGGACATTTCTGATGCCATCTTTATGGCTTCGGATTACCTGGGCTTGATGGTGGCGGATTTGATTGAAAAGAATCAGGAGCTTCCTGTGCCGTCCAATCTCAAGAGCCTGTCTTTGACTGAGAACAATCCTTTTAAGGATGATGCTGAAATCACGTTGGATTTTGATCCGGACAAGTCTTTTATTTCATTTGTCAATGTGGATGTGGCAGCATATCTGGGCCAGCAGGAGCCTGTTAAGAAGACCCTGACCATTCCCCGCTGGGCGGATAAGCTGGGCCGGGAAATGGGGCTGAATTTTTCCCAGACCCTAACCGACGCCATTGCGGATAAGAAATTACACGCCTAGCTCCCATGGTGCTAGGCTGTTTCTTTCGTTTGGAATGTTCCCGCAATCCCTCTCAATGTGATATAATAGGGTAACTTTAGCAGCGGGCCGGGGCATGGTCCGCAGAAAGCGAGGAATGATGTCTTTAACCAGTCAGATTATTACAGCAGATTTTCCGGATTTGGATAAGGTGGAGCAGCTGAATGAGGAGGCTTTTCCTGAGGAAGAACGGGTGCCTTTGGAGGAGCTGCTCCGCTACGGCAACGGTGATACTTCTAATTTTTTCGCCTTTTATGATGGGGGCGAATTTGTCGGTTTTGCTTTTGCCGTGCATAATGCCAGCATGTTTTATATCAGCTTCTTTGCAGTGGCCTCTCATTTGCGCAGTCATGGCTACGGCGGTCAGATTATTGATAAGTTGATTGATTTTTACCAAAAGACCATGGTGCTGGAAGTGGAAAGGGTGGATGAGCCCTGCGACAATCTGGATCAGCGCTTGGCGCGCATGGACTTTTACCGGCAGAATGGTTTTCGTTCGGCGGATGCTTTCTTGGAATATGAGGGTCTGAGCTTTGAGATTCTCTATCGCGGACCTGCCTTTGATGAGGCAGCTTATCGGGATATTTTTCGTCTGATACAGAAAGAGGGCGCTTTTGATTTTGAGATCAAACGGCGCGATGGTTAGAATCCCTGTCTGCAGCCATGAATCATTTCACCATTTTAAGGTTAAGATTAGGCACATACATACAGTAGGTTTACTTTGCTTTTTTGTAACATATCTGTTATAATATTTTATAAAGGCGTGCGGTTGCGCGCTCTTTTCTGTCTAATGAAGCTGGGACAACAGTACCCAACTTTCTATATTTTTGCCGTTAGTTTGCAAGACGCAGTGGTTGAGAGAGATTCTGACTTTAGTCGACTAGAATCTCTCCTGCACAGTTCATTCGGCGCTTTGGTTCTGTCAACCCCTGCTGTGCGGAGGTGGGAGTGAAACAGCCTGGGGTTAGGCTGTTTCAGGTCAGCAACTAGAAAGGAAGACTTGCTGAAAAAATCGAAGACTCCGTCTTACCGATTTTTTATACGGTACCTTCCAAAAGGTACATCCCTCTGTGGGTGAGGACGCAGCCATCATGGGAGTCTGTCTCACTCTCACTACTAAAAGCAAACTAAAAGACTATAAATAACGATAGTGTGATTTTCAAAAAGTGTGAAAAAGTAAAGGAGAGACGATGCTATACATTTGGTCTTATTTGAAAAAGTATCCCAAGTGGCTGATACTGGACTTTTTAGGAGCAATTTTCTTTGTTGTGGTCAATCTGGGTCTGCCCACGGTACTGGCCCGGATGATTGATGAAGGGATTAATCAAGGCGATACCGGAAGGCTTTATTACTGGACCTTCATCATGCTGCTGGTCATTGTGGCCGGCGTTCTTGGCCGTATCGTTCTTTCATATGCGGCAGGCAAGCTCACGACCAGCATGGTGCGGGATATGCGCAATGATCTCTATGATAAGCTGCAGGAGTATTCTCATCATGAGTATGAGCAGATTGGTGTGTCCTCTCTGGTGACACGGATTACCAGTGATGCCTTTGTTCTCATGCAGTTTGCTGAGCAGAGCCTGAAGATGGGAGTGGTGACCCCTCTTATGATGCTGTCTTCCATTCTCATGATTTTCCTGACCAGTCCGTCGCTGGCTTGGATTGTCGCAGCATCGGTTCCTTTTTTGGCTATTGTCGTCTGCTATGTAGCGGTTAAGACACGGCCGCTGTCTGAAAAGCAGCAGAAGACGCTGGACAAAATCAACCAGTATGCCAGAGAAAATCTGACAGGACTGCGGGTTATCCGGGCTTTCGCGCGGGAGGAGTTTCAGGAAGAACGCTTCGCTTCGCAAAATGAAGTCTATGCTGCTAATTCCAACAAGCTCTTTAAGCTGACGGGCCTAACTGAGCCGCTTTTTGTGCAGATTATTATTGCTATGATTGTGGCTATCGTCTGGTATGCACTGGAACCGCTGGGCAGCGGCCAGCTGAAAATCGGGGATTTGGTGGCCTTTATCGAGTACAGCTTCCATGCTCTTCTGTCTTTTCTCTTTCTGTCCAATCTCTTTACCATGTATCCACGGACGGCGGTTTCCAGTGAGCGGCTGCAGGAAGTCATGGACATGCCAATCTCCATCAATCCTAATGAAGACGGCATAACCGAAACGGACAGCCGGGGCTATCTGGAGTTTGACAACGTGACCTTCGCCTATCCGGGAGAAACTGAAAGCCCAGTCTTGCATAACATTTCCTTTCAGGCTAAGCCGGGCGAAACCATCGCCTTTATCGGCTCTACCGGTTCGGGCAAATCTTCGCTGGTTCAGCTGATTCCGCGTTTCTATGATGTGACGCTGGGCAGGATTTTAGTGGATGGTGTAGACGTGCGGGCTTACAACTTAAAGGCTCTGCGCCAAAAGATTGGTTTCATTCCTCAGAAAGCACTGCTGTTTACTGGAACCATCGCTCAAAATCTCCGCTACGGCAAGGAAGACGCCAGTCATGAGGAGCTGAGTCAGGCGGCCGATGTGGCTCAGGCCAGAGACTTTATCGAAAGCAAGGAGGAGCGTTTTGAGGCCTATCTGGCTGAGGGTGGCAGCAATCTGTCAGGCGGTCAGAAGCAGCGGCTTTCCATTGCCCGGGCGGTGGTCAAGGAGCCGGATATTTATATCTTTGACGATTCTTTCTCAGCTCTGGACTACAAGACGGATGCGACCCTGCGCCGCCGGCTCAAGGAAGTGACGGGCCATGCCACCGTGCTGATTGTGGCTCAGAGGGTAGGAACTATTATGGATGCAGATCAGATCATCGTTCTGGACAAGGGGGAAATCGTGGGCCGCGGCCGGCACGAGGAGTTAATGGTGACCAATGACATTTATCGGGAAATTGCCCATTCGCAGCTCAACAATCAATCGCTGACAGAAGAAGGATAGGAGGTCTTATGAAAAAACAACACAGTTTTGTCCGTTTATGGGGCTATTTAAAAGTCTATCAAGCGTCGCTTTTTCTGGCTGTCTTTCTCAAGATTGTCAGCGTCGTGATGAATGTGCTGGAGCCCTTTGTCCTGGGCTTGGCTATTACCGAGCTGACCAAGAATCTGCTGGATATGGCCAATGGTGTCGCTGGCGCGCAGCTGAACACCAGCTATGTAGCCTGGATTATGCTGCTCTATTTTGTCCGAGCCTTGTTTTATGAGATTGGAGCCTATTATTCCAATTATTTCATGACCAATACTGTGCAGAAGATGGTTCGGGATCTGCGCAATGAACTCAGCTGCAAGATTAACCAGATTCCGGTTTCTTACTTTGACCGGCATCAGTTCGGCGATATGCTGGGCCGTTTTACCAGCGATGTGGAGACGGTATCCAATGCCCTGCAGCAGTCTTTTTTGCAGATTGTCAATGCTGTTTTGACCATTGTCCTCGTCATGGGTATGGTGCTGTATCTCAATTTTCAGCTGGCACTGATTGTCATCGTCAGCATTCCCCTGACCTACTGGGGGGCCAACTGCATCCTGAAAAAATCCCAGCCCTATTTTAAGCAGCAGGCGGATGCTCTGGGTGCTATGAATGGCTTTGTTCAGGAAAATCTGACCGGCTTTAATGTGCTCAAGCTTTATGGGCGTGAGGAAAGTTCTGCTGCAGATTTCCGCCGTATCACCCAAAATCTGCAGGAAGTCGGCTTCAAGGCCAGCTTCATTTCCGGTCTCATGATGCCGGTCCTGCACGCTATTTCGGATCTGACCTATCTGATTGTGGCCCTTGTCGGTGGTCTGCAGGTCATCTCCGGCCAGCTGACTATTGGAAATATGCAGGCCTTTGTCCAGTATGTCTGGCAGGTCAATCAGCCCATTCAAAATCTGACCCAGCTGGCAGGTCAGCTGCAAAGTGCCAAGTCTTCCCTAGACCGGGTTTTCCAAGTGCTGGATGAGCCGGATGA
>NZ_KQ969396.1:13245-18116 GCF_001578865.1 Streptococcus sp. DD11 | reverse complement strand
TGTGACCGAGCGGCTGCATCAGGACCTGACCGGCCAGGTCAGCTTTAAGGGTGTGGATTTCCACTATACAACAGACAAGCCGCTGATCCGGGATTTCAATCTGGAGGTGCAGCCTGGTGAGATGGTTGCCATCGTCGGTCCGACTGGTGCCGGCAAGACCACCCTCATCAATCTGCTCATGCGCTTCTATGATGTCACTGCGGGCTCTATCAGTGTAGATGGTCATGACATTCGCCGGCTTTCCCGTCAGGAATACCGTCAGCAGTTCGGCATGGTCCTGCAGGATGCCTGGCTCTATGAGGGGACCATTAAGGAAAATCTGCGTTTTGGCAATCTGGCGGCCAGTGATGAAGAAATTGTCGAAGCTGCCAAAGCAGCCAACGTCGATCACTTTATCCGCACCCTGCCTGGCGGCTACAATATGGAAATGAACCAGGAATCCAGCAATATCTCACTGGGTCAGAAGCAGCTGCTGACGATTGCACGGGCTCTCTTGGCCAATCCTAAAATTCTAATCCTAGATGAAGCGACTTCATCTGTTGATACGCGGCTGGAACTCTTGATTCAGAAAGCGATGAAGACTCTGATGCAGGGGCGGACCAGTTTTGTCATTGCTCATCGCCTGTCCACCATTCAGGAAGCGGATAAGATCCTGGTGCTCAAGGACGGCCGGATCATCGAGCAGGGCAATCATGAATCCCTGCTGGCTGACAAGGGCTTCTACCATGACCTCTATATGAGTCAGTTTTCGGACAAGAAGGAAGCCTAGATAGACAAAAAAGAGGCTGGGACGAAAGTCCTTCAGCCTCTCTATTATGAAAAATCGCGAAGATTCTGAGTTGGATCAGGATGGGGAATGCGATGGCGCTCGCGCATCAGGCGGCGGTAGCGCATGCTGGTCCGCTGCATCAGGAAGCTCATAGCGACCAAGGCCAGGCCTAGCAGCGTGATGCTTTGGCTCAGTAAATAAAAACTCAGTGTTCCTAGGAGCAGGATAGCTGCATACTGGATTAGGACGGTTTTATCAAGGCGGTAAAGTTCGTGATTGTAGTAAGAGGTGGAAAGGGTCCCGGCAAAGAAAGCCAGGATGGACAAGATGAAGAAAGCAAGGCCTAAATCATGGTGATGCTCATTGGCCAGAAATTCAATTCCCACTGTGAAAAACATCAAGCTGATGATAATGACGATATGGGCATAGTAGAGAATGACCGATGAAGCTTTTTGATGATGATTGATATTGATAAAGGTCTGCACGATATAAAAAGCAAAGAGAAAGCCGATTCCCAGAAAAAGAGCCACACCCTCAAAGGGACGCTGGGCCAGAGGGTAGGTACGGATGGCTGCAATGACAGATTCTCCAAAAGTAATGATGGTCAAGAGCTGATTGCGCTCCAAGGCATGTGGAAAGTTAAAGGAATTGCAAATCAAGTAGTTTCTGAGAAAAAGAGGCTGAAAGAGAGGGAGAAAGTAAAGGGGCAGCAGGTAGAGGGAGAAGGGCAGAATCCCTGTCGCAATAGGCAGGAGAAGAAGAGAATAGAAACTGAGCAGTCCGATGCGCAGTTTGATATCCTTGCTAAATCCAAGCTTGCGGCCTTTGAAGTAATACTGCAGGGCAATGGTCAGGTAAGAAAGAATCAGAAAAGTGTTAAAAGCGATAACTGGAGACGAATCCTGCTGGAAAATCTTGACATCAAAGGTGAAGCTTAAAGCAAGGTTTCCGACCCACAGCATGAGCAGAATCACCGTATAGATGTCTGCGGCTCGGGAATCTCCATATCGGTTATAATAATAGGCTTCGTTGTTCCAGATGCTGAGCATGACCGTGTTCGTGGCGATGAAAGACAGGACCTGCTCCCAGCCGACATGGTCGACATGAATGGCTGCAGTCAGCTGGCTGATAGCAAGAACAAAGGCCAGATCAAAAAAGAGTTCATAGTTGGATACGCGTTTTGCAATAATTTTTGACATCATTGGCTCCTTCAAAGATAGATTTCAAAGCTTTATCTGCCGGCAAGCAGTCTCAGTGTCCAGATGAGCAAGAAGCCGGCTAGGATGAGGACATGCCATTTCCAGTAAATATACATGAGTCCGGCTGTTTCCCGAATCCAGGCGCTGGGCAGGTAATAAAAGGCTGTTTTAGAACCGAGGCTGCGGCCTCTGAGGCCGACCTTGCGCATGTAAACTCCAGCACGCAGGGCATGGAAAGAGTTGGTAATGACCAGACAGGAGTAAGGTTTCTTGGTTCGGTCATCCAGGATTTTTTTGGAAAAGATTAGATTTTCAAAAGTGGTAGTGGATTTGTTTTCAAGTATCAAATCTTGCTCTGGAAAGCCGGCAGCTGTCAGGTATCTGGCCATCGCTTGAGCTTCAGAAAGCAGTTCATCTGATCCCTTGCCGCCAGACAGGAGCAGCTTGGGCCGCTGCCCGAATTGCTCATACACTGCTCTGCTTTTGTCCAAACGCTGGGCCAAAAGCGGAGGCACCTCATCGCCAATTAAGCCCGAGCCTAGAACGATGATATAGTCAGGCTCCTGCTGAATCGGAAAGAGATTGCAGAAAAAGCCGTAGAGAATATAGGAAAGATAGAGGCCCGTCCCATAAAGCAGCAGGATATTGGCCAGCATCAGCAGGTTATTGAGGATGGGCGCACGAGGCAGAAAGAAGCTGGCAAGATAAAAGAGGATGGTCAGGCCATAGAACAGCGAGAGGAGGTTGGCCAAGCGCCGCCCTTCGCGGGTAATCATCTGACGGCCGTTGAATATCAGGTAGACAGAGGATAGGATGACACAGACCGGAATCAGCAGAGCGATAAGTGCGATGGCGGTCAGGGTAGAAGCCTCTCCCAGATGGCGGAGGCCAACGATGAGCAAACCTGAGCTTATCAGCAAAAAGACCAGCAGGCTGAAGCTGAGCAGGTAGGCGTTAAAGAGCCGGCGGGGTTCCAAGTAGAAGAGCAGCAAAAACAGCAGGGCTGGCAACAGCCAGAATAAATGCAGAAACATAGCTATCCTTTCGCACAGCATTGGGCTGAGTTTGATTTTGAAAACAATCTTCTCTCAGTATACCACAAAGCGCTTTTTCGAGAAAGAGTCAGGGAAGATACGGATAAGTTCGATTTAAAACAAATTACGGTATTTGGAGGATAAATCAGTAAAAATAGAGTTGTTTTCTGTGGATAAGCAGCAGATGGCACTTTATTTTTATGTATTTCGTTTGATTTAATTCGTAAAACGCTGCTTTTGCTCCACCAAGTTTCAAAGGAGATAAAAGTCTTGCAGCAGCAGCTATTTCCGTATATAATGGTAAAGCACCGTCGTCTGCAGACGATTTTTATATGACAGTCATTGAAAATCGAAAGATGAAATCATTAGCGAGGAGATTAGTATGGTCAAAAAAGGCGCCTTAACTGGCCTTTTACTGTTTGGAATATTTTTTGGTGCGGGAAATTTGATTTTTCCGCCGGCGTTGGGAGTTTTATCCGGTCAGCATTTTTGGCCGGCTATTGCGGGATTTGTTCTGTCAGGGGTTGGCCTTGCGGTCCTGACCTTGATTATCGGAACACTCAATCCTAAGGGATACCGGCAGGAGATTTCACAGAAGATTGCTCCCTGGTTTGCCATAGTCTATCTGCTGGCCTTATACCTGTCTATCGGGCCTTTCTTTGCTATTCCGCGTACAGCAACTACAGCTTATGAGGTAGGGATTGCCCCAATACTGCCCGCAGGTCTGACTGCTGTCGGTCTCTTAGCTTTTACTGTGCTGTATTTTGCAGCGGCTTACTTCATTTCGCTCAATCCCTCAAAGATTTTGGACCGAATCGGCAGGATTCTGACACCCATCTTTGCGCTTTTAATCATTCTGTTGGTTCTATTGGGAGCTTTGAAGTATGGTTCTGCAGCGCCGCAGCAGGCATCAGAGGCCTATGCTGCCTCAGCCTTCGGACAGGGCTTTCTGGAAGGCTACAATACACTGGATGCTCTGGCTTCGGTTGCCTTCAGTGTCATTGCTGTAGCTACCCTCAAGCAGCTGGGATTTGCCAACAAAAAGGAATATGTCTCTACCATTTGGGTGGTTGGCCTCATGGTTGCTCTGGGCTTCAGTGCTATGTATATCGGTCTTGGTTTTTTGGGCAATCATTTCCCAGTGCCGGCAGAAGTTATGGCAAAGGGCAATCCGGGCGTTTATGTGCTTTCGCAGGCAACACAGGCAATTTTCGGACCGACAGCGCAGATTTTTCTGGCGGCCATGGTGACAGTGACCTGTTTTACGACGACGGCCGGTCTCATTGTTTCCACTGCAGAATTTTTCAATAAGACCTTTCCCAATATTTCCTACAGAGCCTATGCGACAGTTTTCACCCTGATTGGCTTTGCTGTGGCCAATCTTGGCCTCAGTGCTATTATCCAATACTCTCTTCCGGTCCTGCAGATTCTTTACCCGATGACCATTGTCATCGTAGTCATTATCATGGTCAATAAATTTCTGCCTTTGTCTAAACTGGGGATGCAGCTGACCCTTGCAGCAGTGGCCTTGATTGCTTTTGCCAGTATTTTAGGCAGGCAGTTTCATCTGAAAATGGTGATGGATGCAGTTGATGCTCTGCCTTTCGCTCAGGCCTCCCTGCCTTGGCTCCTGCCGGCTGTCTTAGGGATTGTCCTTTCACTTTTCCTGCCGGGCAAGCAGAAGAGCGACAGTTTTGAAATGAAAGATCTCTAGTCCGCTTCCAATCTTTTTACAGGAAAATTCTCGGTCAGACTCTTTATCTGCTGCCTATCTGCCTTGCGTTCGAATTTTTGGGATTCGGGCTGAAATGTTTTTGGGGGGTAGATTAGAAAGAGTATGAAAGATTTTACAATAAAAGGGGATTATTT
>NZ_KQ969396.1:11289-12412 GCF_001578865.1 Streptococcus sp. DD11 | reverse complement strand
AATTTTTGGATAAAAAGGAGGCTAACATGAAAAAAACAATAGGACTTTTAACTGTTTTGCTGGCAGCTGTCAGTCTGGCTGCCTGTTCGGAACAGGCGGGCAACGGCGATAGCAGCGGCAGCAGCCAATCCAGCAGCAGTCCTGCACAAAGCACTTTCAGCCCGATTGCTGTCGGAGAGGAGGCGCCGGACTTTACCCTTCAGTCAATGGACGGAAAAACAGTCAAATTATCAGACTACAGGGGCAAGAAGGTCTATCTGAAATTCTGGGCTTCATGGTGTCCGCCCTGCCGCAAAAGTATGCCAGAACTGGAAGAATTGGCTGCCAGAACGGACCGGGATTTTGAAATCTTGAGTATCGTTGCACCTGAGTTTCAAGGAGAAAAATCAACGGAAGAATTCCCTAAATGGTTTGCGGAGCAGGGTTATAAATATGTGCCTGTCTTATTTGATACGCAGGCAGCTGCCTTTCAAGCCTATCAAATCCGAAGCATACCAACCGAAGTGCTGATTGACAGCCAGGGAAAGATTGGGAAAATCCAGCTGGGCGTCATCAGCAACGCAGATGCAGAAGCCGCCTTTCAAGAAATGAAATAATAGGCACAGAAAATCAAAGATGACGAGGCTGGGACAAACCTGTTTCGGTCTCGCTTTATTTTGGTAAAAAAAACTTATACTCGATGAAAAGCATCAGCAGACTAGTCAGGAGCAGACAGATGTGTCAAGACTGTACATCTTTCCAACTCCCAAAAGTTCCTTTGACGAAAAATCCGTTTTCTTCATCTGTCGCCTCAACAGTCTCCCAGACTGTTTTGACACAAACTGCGTTTGTTTTATCCCCTACCTCTCACAAGCTAGGAGTGAACTGAATCAAAAAAGAATGGACTCCTTGCGAATCCATTCTTTTTTGATTTAAGCGCTGGCTCCAGATGTGGCATCGGCAGCAGCACCGCCGTGTCCTCCGTCTCCTCCTCCGGCATCGGAAGCACCAGAAGTAGCGTCAGCAGAGCCGTGCCCGCCGCCGGCAGGAGCAAAAGGACCGCTGCCTCCGACTAAGCGCTGACCGGTTGTCTCTAGGTACCAGTCCAGCCAAGGCTGGAAGTTGAAGACGATTTCATTGATAC
>NZ_KQ969396.1:8895-10516 GCF_001578865.1 Streptococcus sp. DD11 | reverse complement strand
AAGCCACTCAAGAACGCTCTTGAGAGAGGCCGTAATCGTGTGGTTGTGCTCCGGCGTGGCAATAATGACGCCGTCAGCACGGGTAATCTTATTGTAGAGCAGGCGCAGCTGGAAAGATTCGTCCCATTTTTCATCTTGGTTGAACATGGGAACTTCATCAATTTCCAGAACTTCCAGCTCAAATTTAATCTTAAAATGCCGTCTGATGAACTCCAGCAGCTTGCGGTTGTATGATTGATCGTAGTTGGATCCGACAAGTCCTACAAATTTCATGTTATTTCTCCTTTAACTAATTCTTACAGATTTTCCCAGTCGAAGTTCTCAGCTTCTTTATGAAGCAGAGCTTGGGCACTTCTCAGTTTTTGGGTGATTTTCACAAAGAGGCGGAAATCATCAAAAATAGCGTCCAGCTTTTCGATGGAATCAAGGTCAATCAGGCTGCCTTCCTTGTCAAATGCCTGCAGAGAGTGAGAAAGCAGGAATTCGGAACCAGGCATCACATTGGCCTTCAGCTCAGGCGAATTAAGGATTTGACGGAGCTGGAGCTGGGCACGGGAAGAACCGAGGGTACCGTAAGAAGCACCGGTAATCATCACTGGCTTATTGAGCAGCGGATAGATACCGTAGGAAAGCCAGGCGAGAGCGCTCATCAGAACGGCCGGAATAGAGTGGTCGTATTCGGGAGTGCCGATGATGACACCGTCAGCGGCATCGATTTTTTCGGCAATTTCAGACACCAATTCCGGCACATGCTTGTCAGCCGGCTTGTTGAAGACAGGTATATCCTTGATTTCGACCAATTCAATCTCGGCCTTGTCCGCAAAATGCTTTTGCATATACTGAAGAAGTTGACGGTTTGTAGAACGTTGGGAATTTGTTCCAACAATCGCTATAAGTTTTAACATGAAATGTCCTTTCTGAATGAAGATATAAAGATAAGCTGCAAGTTGTTTTAAAAAATGAGAACAGGGCAAAATCCTGAGTATCAGGAAGCGACTGTCAGGTGCGGCAGCACTCCTGAACTGCAAAAGATGCGGTCATCCTGAGTGATGATCAGCGCTTCGATGCCTTCCTGCGCCTCGACCTGAGCCAGAATCGAAGCAGGAGCTTCACCAAAGAGCCGGGTCGTCCAGATCTCGCCGTCTACTGACTTGTCGGATAAGATGGTAATGCTGGCCAGCGGGCTGTCAACGGGATAGCCTGTCTCTCTGTCCAGAATATGATGATAGCTTTTTCCCTCAGTCTGCAGAGTCCGCTCATAAATCCCTGATGTGACCACAGACTGATCAGTAACTGTCAGAATAGCCGAGTGCTTTCCTCGCGGCAATTTGGGGTTTTGAATCCCAATCCGCCAAGGACGCTGAGTGACTTCGTTTTCCCCAAGTGTCAGAACATTACCGCCCAGATTGATTAGAGCAGAAGTAACTCCCTGTGCCTGCAGGTAATCCTTAATCCTGTCAGCGATATAACCTTTAGCCAAGGCACCTAAATCAATTTTCATGCCTTTTTCGGCCAGAAAAACGCTGTGACTTTCTGGGTCTAAATCAATCAAGTCAGGGTCAGTCAAAGCCAGGGCCTGGCTGATTTCATAGGAGCTGGGCAGACGGGCATCGGAAAAGCC
>NZ_KQ969396.1:7731-8461 GCF_001578865.1 Streptococcus sp. DD11 | reverse complement strand
GCAAGACTGTGCTTTTTTCCAATCTCAATCAGCTCAAAGAGCTCGGGATGAACCGGAACCCTTTCGATGCCGGCCATGTGATTGATCATCATCAGCTCAGAATCGTCATCATTGGCACTGAAACGATGCTTATAGAGGTGAAGCAGCCGGACTGTTTCATCTAACAGAGTCTCCGCCTGCTCGTGCAGAAGGGAAACAGAGATGGCGCTTCCCATCAGCTGAACTGAGCGAGAAGCAAAGTCCACACTATCACGACCTTTCTATTTTTTATACTCTTTGAAAATCGCTTCAACCCTATCAGCTTCAACAGTCTATCGGACTAAACGGCTTATCCTGACGGATAGGGTATCCGCTGCTTCAATAACCTGCAACAAAGCGAAACTGAAGGACTTTTGTCTCAGCCTCTTTCTGATTTGCCGATGATTTTCATTGAATATTACTTATCTTTACTTATTATAACAAAAAGACAACGTTTTCACAATCTTAATTTTATTAAATTTTCAGAAAACTTCCATCAGTAGCACAAAACGCCTGCCAATAAGCATTATTGAGCGGCAGAAGCAGCTTTATCCTTTGAAATGCATCGTGAGCAAATAACTTGTAAACGCTCACAGCGTCTGTTATAATGTTCTAGTAAAATTTTAAAATTAAGGTAGGACTATTTATGAGTAAAATCGTTGTAGTTGGTGCAAACCACGCAGGTACAGCGTGTATTAATACGATGTTGGAC
>NZ_KQ969396.1:1460-6755 GCF_001578865.1 Streptococcus sp. DD11 | reverse complement strand
ACTTTCGAGTCCAAGGGCGCTAAGGTTTATATGAATGCACCGGTTGAGTCCATTGACTATGATGCTAAGACTGTCACAGCTTTGGTAGACGGCAAGGAGCATGTAGAGTCTTATGACAAGCTCATCTTGGCGACCGGTTCACAGCCGATTCTGCCTCCCATCGAAGGAGCTGAGCTGGATCCAAACAGCCGTGAGTTTAAATCAACGCTGGAAAATCTCCAGTTCGTGAAATTATACCAAAATGCTGCCGATGTGATTGAAAAACTGCAGGATAAGAGCAAAAATATCAATCGTGTAGCAGTAGTAGGCGCGGGCTATATCGGTGTTGAGCTGGCTGAAGCCTTCAGGCGTCTGGGCAAGGAAGTCATCCTGATCGACGTTGTTGATACCTGCCTGGCTGGCTACTATGACCCTGAGCTGTCTGATATGATGCGCCAAAACCTGGAAGACAATGGTGTTGAGTTGGCTTTTGGTCAGACTGTCAAAGCTATTGAAGGCGACAGCAAGGTGGAGCGTATCGTGACAGATAAAGCCAGCTATGATGTAGATATGGTCGTTCTGGCAGTCGGTTTCCGTCCCAATACAGCCCTCGGTGCCGGCAAGCTGGAAACTTTCCGCAACGGTGCTTTCTTGGTCGACAAAAAGCAGGAAACAAGCGTCAAAGATGTCTATGCTATCGGTGACTGTGCAACTGTCTATGACAACTCCATCAATGACACCAACTATATCGCACTGGCTTCCAATGCGCTGCGCTCTGGTATCGTGGCGGCTCACAATGCCTGCGGCCATGAGCTGGAGTCCAACGGTGTGCAAGGTTCTAACGGTATTGAAATCTTTGGCCTGAAGATGGTCTCAACCGGTCTGACCGAAGAAAAAGCCAAACGCTTTGGCTACAGTCCAGCGGTCGTTGAGTTTAAAGACACTCAAAAACCAACCTTCCTTGAAAAAGTTGAGCATCATGATGTAACAATTAAGATTGTCTACGATAAGGACACGCGCGTTGTTCTTGGGGCTCAGATGGTATCAAGAGAAGACATGTCCATGGGCATTCACATGTTCTCTTTAGCGATTCAGGAGAAAGTGACTATTGATAAATTGGCCCTTCTGGATCTCTTCTTCCTGCCGCACTTTAACAAACCATACAACTACATCACACAAGCCGCTTTAAAAGCTAAATAAAAATGAAGTCTGGAACGAAAGTTCTGGACTTTTTTTGCTGGCTGGCAGAGCGGAGAATGAATCATCTGGTCTGAAAAGAGATGGTATCGTCCTTTAGTTTATCTTTTATTACTTTGTTAGCTCACCTTGCCGTACGCCAGTACTGTCTGCGGCTCGCTGCCTCGTACTAAAAGCAAACTAAAAGACTATAACACTCTTCGAAAAACTCTTCAAACCAGGTCAGCTCCGATAGCAGCAGTATTGAAACGATTATTTGCAATACTGCTAAATCAATGCTGGAGTCAGAAAAAGTTCTGCAGAATTTCCCGTGACAGGATGGGCAGCTCACTGCCTCATTTGCTAGTTGATTTTCATTGAGTATAAAATTTAGCAGGCAGCTGTTTATGAGGGCATTTTTATGCTAGAATGGTAGTAAAGTCAAGACGAGGAGATTCAGAATGGCAAGAGGTTCTATTCCCCAGGCGGAGGAGATCAAGAAAGAATTTCATTTTACTTCCCACTCTATCCTGTCGCAGGTTTTGCGCGGGATTTTAGTTGGGGTTTTTGCGGGCTTGGTCGTGGGTATTTTCCGCTTTTTGATCGAAAAAGTCTTTCATCTAATACAGGGAGTTTATCAGAAAAGTCAGCAGTCCTTGCTGTGGCTGCTGGTCTTATTGGTGCTGTATGGCATCATCGTTTGGCTCCATGCCAGCTGGACGAGGTCGGAGAAAAACATCAAGGGTTCGGGGATTCCTCAGGTCGAAGCGGAGCTGAAGGGGCTGATGTCGCTTTCTTGGCGGAGCATTCTCTGGAAGAAGTTTGTCTTGGGAATCTTAGCCATTTCCAGCGGGCTCATGCTGGGACGGGAAGGGCCAAGTATTCAGCTGGGAGCCATGAGCGGAAAAGGAATCTCTGACTATCTGCGGCTGAGTCCTGTGGAGGAGCGGGCGCTCATCGCTAGCGGAGCGGCAGCAGGTTTGGCTGCGGCCTTCAATGCTCCCATCGCGGGACTGTTATTTGTCGTGGAGGAAGTTTATCATCATTTCTCCCGTTTTTTCTGGGTCTCTACTCTGGCAGCCAGTCTAGTGGCTAACTTTGTCTCGCTTTCTATGTTTGGGCTGACGCCGGTGCTGGATATGCCGGATAATATTCCGACCATGGGGCTGGGACAGTATTGGATTTACCTAGTCATGGGCCTATTACTAGGGCTTGCTGGCTATCTGTATGAGAAGGTCATTTTAAATATCCAGCTGCTGTATCAGTTTTTGGGCCGTCTGTTTGGGATTTCAGAGACCTATTATCCAGTGTTTGCCTTTGTCCTGATTCTTCCCATCGGCTTTTTCCTGCCACACTTGCTGGGCGGGGGCAATCAGCTGATTCTGTCACTGACTGCCAGTCACTATACGCTAGGGACCTTGCTCTTGTTTTTTGCTCTGCGCTTTGTCTGGAGCATGCTGAGCTACGGAAGCGGACTGCCAGGCGGGATTTTCCTGCCGATTTTAGCCTTGGGTTCCCTCTTGGGCGGGGCAATGGGAGCGGTCTGCCTGCAGCTGGGCTTGATTTCTCAGGAGCAGTTTCCTATTTTCGTCATCTTGGGAATGAGCGGCTATTTTGGCGCTATCTCTAAAGCTCCGCTGACCGCCATGATTCTGGTGACAGAGATGGTCGGTGACATCCGCAACCTCATGCCGCTGGGACTGGTCACGCTGACGGCCTATATCGTCATGGATCTGCTCAAGGGAGCGCCGGTCTATGAGGCTATGCTGGAAAAAATGCTGCCAGACAGCGTCGAGGATACAGGGGACACTACCTTGATTGAGATTCCTGTTTCAGAAAAGATTTCCGGCCGGCAGGTGCATGAGCTGGACCTGCCTGATGGAGTCTTGATCACCATGAATGTCCACAAGGGGAAGACTCAGACCGTCAACGGCAGCACGCGCCTCTATCTGGGAGATACCATCTATCTGGTGCTGAAAAAGGCGGAGATTGGCAAAGTGAAAGAAGAGTTGCTGTAGCCTAGTATGATAAAGTTGTTATACTATTAAAATTATCTGACAATTCCTTGAAATATGAGAGAAAAACTGGTATAATTTACTGGAAATAACCTCTTTTCGAGGCAATCAAAGGAGTCATCATGAAAAAACTGGGCATTATCCTGTTTTCAGCAGCCTTTTTACTGACTGGCTGTGCTGCCAACAACTCTTCAAACAGTACAGACGCGAGCAGTCAAGCTTCTTCCAGCAAGGTTGCTGTCAATCAGAAAGATTTAGACAAGGCGACTGCTGACTACAAGACCTTTGTGCAGGGGCAAATTGATCAGCTGCTGACAGATACGGAAAAATTCCGCGATACACTCAAGGAAGGCAAGCTGGATGAGGCCAAGAAAGTGTATCCGCTCATTCGTATGACTTATGAGCGTTCTGAGCCGATTGCTGAAAGCTTCGGTGAATCCGATGTGAAGATTGACTACCGTCTGGTCGACTATGTGGATGAAAATAAGACGGAAGAAGGCTGGTCAGGCTTCCACCGCATTGAGAAAATCATGTGGGAGCAAAATACCACCCAAGGCACAGAAAAATATGCTGATCAGCTGGTCGATGACATCAAGGAGCTGAAAGCCAAGATTGCGACGGTCGAAGTGACACCGGATATCATGCTGACGGGGGCCGTGGACCTGCTCAATGAAGTGGCGACCAGCAAGATTACCGGAGAAGAAGAAGTCTTCTCCCACACGGACCTCTATGACTTCCGGGCCAATATTGAAGGGGCCGAAAAAATCTTTGAGCTCTTTAAGCCCCTGATAAAAGACAAGGACGAAAAACTGGTCAAAACCTTGGAAGAAGAGTTCAAAAATGTCAACAGTCTTCTGGACAAGCATATGACAGATTCTGAGCATTATAAGCTCTACACAGACTTAAGCAAGGAAGACACCAAGGAGCTGGCAGAAGCCGTGACCAAGCTTGGTGAACCTCTTTCACAAATGGGTGTGATCCTAGACGGGAAGTAATCTTATGGCAAACGACGAAAAATGGTTTGATAAAAAAATGGATCGTCGTGAATTTCTTAAAAAAGCAGGCATCGGCGGCGCTGGTTTAGCACTAGGAGTTTCCGGTGCATCTGCTTTTTTCGCTAATCAGGCGAATGAAGACAAGAAATTTGCTGACGGTGATGAGGAAATCAGTTTCTACGGTGAGCATCAGGCCGGTATCACCACACCGATGCAAAAAAATATCTACTTTGTCATTCTGGATCTGCATACGACAGACAGGGATGCGATTATCCAGATGTTCAAGGACTGGACCGCTTACAGCGAGAAGCTGGTGGACGGGGAATTAGTCAAAAAAGACGGCTCCAATGCTCTGCTGCCGCCGACAGATACCGGCGAGACAGTCGGGCTCAACCCTTACCGCCTGACCCTGACTTTTGGGGTTTCTGCTTCTTTCTTGAAAAAAATGGGACTGTCGGACAAGCGGCCCAAAGCCTTCCGGGATTTGCCGCCTTTTCCTAAGGAACAGCTGAAAGAGAAGTACACCGGCGGTGATATTGTCATTCAAGCCTGTGCAGATGATGAGCAGGTAGCCTTTCATGCAGTCCGCAATCTGGTCCGCAAGGGCAGAAATGCCATTAGCATGAAATGGAGCCAGTCCGGCTTTGCGGCGATCGGAGACCGGATGGCTACGCCGCGCAATCTCTTTGGCTTTAAGGACGGCACGGCCAATGTGACCAAGGAAAAAGACTTTGACAGGGTCATCTGGACAGACAGCAAGGACTGGATGAAGGGCGGCTCTTATATGGCTGTCCGCCGCATTCAGATGTTTCTGGAGACCTGGGACCGTACTAATCTGCAGGAGCAGGAGAATACCTTCGGCCGTTACAAGGAGAGTGGGGCTCCCTTTGGCAAGAAAGATGAATTTGACGAGGTGGACTTGGACTTGCTGCCTGTAGATTCGCACGTGCGGCTGGCCAAGGAAGTTGACAAACCGATTTACCGCCGGTCCTATTCTTACTCGGACGGCATTGATGAGACGACGGGGCAGTTTGATACCGGTCTGCTCTTCATTTCTTTTCAAAAAGATCCGGACAGTTTTGTCAAGGTGCAGACCAATCTCGGTGCCCAGGACAAGATGAACGAATACG
>NZ_KQ969396.1:0-885 GCF_001578865.1 Streptococcus sp. DD11 | reverse complement strand
AGATGAACGCTGCCTGGACAGCCAATGAGAGTGTGGTGCGAGACAGCAGCACTGCCCATTACGGCAAGGTCGAAACGGCCATTTCCTTTCTGCGCAGTTCTATCGAAACCGAGCCAACGGACTTTGAAATGATCCAGTCTTCCTTTGATGACTTAAAGGCTGCTATTGACCGCTTTGTCAAAGGAGAGGAAGTCGCTGAGACGTCCGGCAATCTGACCCTGCAGGACGGGATCAAGATGCTGGAAGAAGCCTTGAGCCATTTTCAAAGCGGAGACAACAAAAAAGCCGGCTCAATCATGAAGGAATTTATCACCATCTGGCCGACAATCGAGGGCGATGTCAGCACGAAAAATCCTTCTCTTTATACCAAGGTCGAGAGCCAGACGCCGGTCATCATGGTGAAAGGCAGTGAAAAGAAGTATCAGGAGCAGCTGCAGAGCCTGATCAGCGAGCTGTCGCAAATCGATACCAGTGCTTCTTACACTTTTTTTGATGCAATGCTGATTCTGCTGCGGGAAGGAGTAGAAGCCCTGCTCATTGTCATGGCGCTGGTGGCGACCCTCAAGGCCTCTAAGATGAAAAAAGGTCTGAAATGGGTCTATTCCGGAGCAGCTTTAGGGGTTGTGGCCAGTGCTCTCATCGCCGTGCTGCTGCAGAGTCTGTTTCCGGCTGTGGCCTCCGGCTCCAATCGGGAAATCATCGAAGGAGCCGTGGGGATTTTCGCTGTCGGCATGATGATTGTCGTCGGTATCTGGCTGCACAGCAAATCCTCTGTCAAAAAATGGAATGACTTTATGGAAAGCCAGATGAAGGCAGTGACGGCGACTGGCAGCTTTCTTTCCATGTTTGCCCTCAGCTTCTTGGCTGTTTTCCGCGAAGGGGCGG
>NZ_KQ969395.1:349593-353762 GCF_001578865.1 Streptococcus sp. DD11 | reverse complement strand
AAAAAGTAGTTGACTTTTTATGTATTTTTGTTATAATGAATTTGTAATTATAGTGAGCACCCTTAGCTCAACTGGATAGAGTACCTGACTACGAATCAGGCGGTTAGAGGTTCGACTCCTCTAGGGTGCATAGAAAAAGCGAAGTCGGTTGACTCCGTTTTTAGATTGTTTGCGGGAAGTAGCTCAGCTTGGTAGAGTACTTGGTTTGGGACCAAGGTGTCGCAGGTTCGAATCCTGTCTTCCCGATAGAAGATTCGCGCTGGTGCAGCCATCATGAGGGGCTGGTACAGCTTCTTTTTTGAAATCAATAAGAGTCCGGAATGTACATTTCGGATTTCTTTTGTTATTCTGGCGCTTGATGTTTTCCAAATGTTCTTATAAATTGTTAGCTTCTCGAGCTCTTGAAAGTTGTAAATAAAACTAGTGAAGCTTGGATAATTTTTTAGTTTGATTTTAGTCTACCATCTTGAAATTAGAAAATGATAGGCAGGGCGAGCGGCAGACTGCTCAAAACGCCGTTTTGAAGTTGTGTATAGTTACAAAAAGCGTACGACAAGGTGAGCTAACCATGCTAATACTCTTTGAAAGTCGAAGAAGGCTGCATTAGAGGTCTTTGATGAAGTCCTATTCTACCTGCATCGGTTTGCTTGGTCATCTCCAAATTTCCTTGAAAAGTATAAGCTATATTGGCAGTCATGTCTGGTCCTGCGGATCTTTTCTGTCGGTCTTTCAGGCGCTGGCTAGTCTGAATTTTCAGGATTTGAATACAGAGTGAAATTACATCAGTGAATATTCATCTGACAGCATAATGGTTTCTTTTCCATCGTTGTCAACAATATAGACTTTTCTAGGGAAATAGGGGTCGAAAGGATAGTTTAAATCAAAGGCGATGGCTGTGTTGAAATTTTTCTGGGTGAATCGCAGAGTGACTTTTCCCTTGTGATTGATGATTTCGAACTTAAGGACAGAGCGCAGTTCGAAAACCCCTTTGAGATTATTGTCAATGATATGCCAAAAAGAGTCTACGATTTCCTCAGGGAGGCTGGTCATAATGCCAAAGCTGGCGTATCTTCCGTGTGTATTTGTAAATGCCATGAGAGACTCCTTTCCTGCAGCTGATTTTCTTATATCATACCGAAAAATACTTGAGAAAGCAAGGAATTGCTATGCTTTAACCCCTGTCCGATCCAATCTTTCGAATCTCCATACTCGTCGGAAATTTCTTCCGATTATGTCAGCGGCGTCTTTCTGTTCGCCAGCATGCCAGCGCCTGCTTTCTTGGTTTGCTGATGATTTTCATTAAGTACGGCCTTTTCGAAAAGTCAGCTTGACAAAAGAAAAAGAGCTTGCGCTCTTTGACAACTTTATCGATTCTTTAGTTCAACATAACGTTTGTACCAAATATTTACATAAGCATCTGAAAACGGACCTCGCCCTTTATTAATCCAGTCAACCAGGATTTTGACATTTTCTTTGAGAATGAAATCCAAATCATTAGAATATTTCATCTGTTTTTTGTGGCGTTCATATTCCTCGACATCCAGCAGGCGCTTTTCACCGTCTGCAAAGACCTTGACATCCAAATCATAGTCAATGTACTTGAGGGCTTCGCTGTCCAAATAGTAAGGACTGGCCAGATTGCAGTAATAGGAGGTTCCATTGTCACGAATCATGGCAATGATATTAAACCAATATTTCTTATGAAAGTAGACAATGGCGGGTTCGCGTGTTACCCAGCGTCGGCCATCGCTCTCTGTTACTAAGGTATGGTCATTGACGCCGATAATGGCGTTTTCTGTTGTCTTTAGTACCATGGTATCTCGCCAAGTGCGGTGAAGATTCCCATCATGCTTATAACTTTGAATTGTAATAAAGTCGCCTTCTTTTGGAAGTTTCATAACTTACCAACTTTCTACAATTTTTAAAGTTTATCACCTTTATTGTAACATATTTTCATAGAAATGCATAAGTTTTCAGAGAAAAAACTTACAGATATTCCCTCAGGGCGCTGGCAATGTCAGAAAAATCATAGCCTTTACGGGCCAAGGCCTGAGTGAGGCGCTGTTTTAAGTCGTAACCATCGTATTTTTTGGAATATTTGCGGTATTGCTTGTCCAGCTCTTTGTAGAGCAGCTCTTGCTGGTTTTCTTCGTCTTCTTCGATTTCTAGATGCTGATAAGCTGCTTTGGCTTGGCTATAGGAGAATCCTTTATTAATCAAGGATTGGAGAATTTTATCCTGCAGGGCCTTGCTGGGGAGTTTTCCCTGATATTTTTTCAGCAGTTTTTCGGCCACCTTATCGGTCAATTCTGTGAAGTCAGACTGATTAAGTTCTTCCTCAATAACTGCGCTGGAAATGCCTTTTTGACTCAGCTTTTGCTGAAGGACGTAGGGGCCTTTGTCCCCTGAAAGCAGATTGGACTGGATAAAAGACTGGGCATACTGGCGGTCGTCCAGCCAACTGTCAGCTTTGAGCTTGCCAATGACGCCGCTGATGATGCTTTCTTCAATGCCGTGTGCGACCAGATAATTCCGTACTTCCTGAGTGGTTCGCTGCTTGAAGGACAGGTGATAGAGAGCTAGATTTTTTCCATGGGAAAATTGGGCATACTTTTGAATTTCCTGCAGATCCTGCTCCTCTATTTCCATCCCCTTAGACAGCATGAAACGGACAATGGTGTCTTCTGTAATATAGAGGCGCTCACTGTCGTCCAGCTCCAGCAGATAGAGGCGCTTTTTCTTTTCGATTTTGGTGATTTTCATAGGTGGTGGTTGAGAATTCCTTTCTTCTAGCCAAAGGCTTCAAAGGCGGCAATCAGGCGGAGTTTGTCTGCATCAATGTCTTCTCTGCCGTAGCAGTCAAGAAAAAGCTCGGCGTAGGCAGGGTCAGATAGATTGTAGGTCAGAGACCAGACCGCCCAGTAAAGGTCAATATGCCGGTCGCTGAAGCCGGCTAATCCTAAATCAATAAAGCAGGAAAAGGTTGCTGCGTCTTTCAGGATAAAATTGGGCAGGCAGGCATCTCCGTGGATCAAGGCATCTGCTGTCAAAAGGTGTCCTTGCTCCTGAATCAGCTGATAGGCTTCTTCTCGATTCTGGATTTGAAATTGGGGCAGTAAAGCCTTTTCGTAAAAGCAGCCTTTTTGGTAGTTGTCCTTAGCTTCTTGTTTGTAATCTTCGATGCGATTGCTGACTGGGAAATGCTGGGGCCGCAGGCCGTGAAGTTTTTTGAGTGAGGCTGCCATAGTCTGGCACAGTGCTTCTGCCTGCCCGAGAAATGCAAGGGCGCTTTTGCCGGAAGCTTCTCTGGTCAGCAGATAGTCCTGATCTGTACTGAAATAGGAAAGGACTGGGACGCCGAGTCCTTGCTCTTCAAACCATTTGGCAAGTGTGGCTTCCTGGGCTAATTTGCCTTTTTGGTCCATCTTCAGGTAATAGCCTGTGTCTAAGTAAAGGACTGTTGCCCCTGAATGGGAGGAAGAATCGTAAATATTGGCCCTCTCTATATCAGTTCGTATTTCTTGAGGGAAATGGTCCAGTGGGAGAGATATTTTTTCTGTTTTCATACTTTTATTGTAACATATTCTCAACGAATGCGAAGCTGCGTGGTATAATAGAAGCATGAATGTGAAAGTGAAGCAAAGAATCCCTTTGAAAATTAAGAAAATGGGCATTAATGGGGAAGGGATTGGATTTTATAAGAAGACGCTGGTCTTTGTGCCGGGGGCGCTCAAGGGCGAGGAAGTTTACTGTCAGGTGACCAAGGTCCAGCGGAATTTTATCGAGGCCAAGCTCTTGACTATCAATAAGCGGTCAAAATTTCGGGTGGAGGCGCCTTGTGAGATCTATGACAGCTGCGGCGGCTGCCAGATCATGCACCTGCACTATGACAAGCAGCTGGAATTCAAGGAAGACTTGCTGCGGCAGGCTCTGAAAAAATTTGCGCCGGCGGGTTATGAAAGTTATGACATTCGGCCGACCATCGGTATGCAGGAGCCGCTCTATTACCGGGCCAAGCTGCAGTTTCAGACTCGGAAGTTCAAGGGCGAGGTCAAGGCAGGTCTCTATGCGCAGAATTCTCACTATCTGGTCTCGCTGAAAAACTGTTTGGTTCAGGACAAGCTGACGCAAAAATCATCAATAAGGCGGCCCGGCGTTTTACGGGTAAA
>NZ_KQ969395.1:329975-349573 GCF_001578865.1 Streptococcus sp. DD11 | reverse complement strand
CGCAGGACTGCCGGAGTCCGGACGGTGATGGTCCGCAGGGCCCGCAAGACCGGTCAGGTTCAGATGATTTTTGTGACCAGCCGGAAACTGGATTTTTCAGATTTGGTCAGGGATTTGACAGCGGAATTTCCGGAAATTGAGACGGTAGCGGTCAATTACCAAACCAGCAAATCCAGTGAAATTTATGGGGACAGGACAGAAATCATCTGGGGAAAAGAGGCCATTCAAGAAGGGGTGCTGGACTATGAATTTTCCCTGTCGCCTCGGGCCTTTTATCAGCTCAATCCTGAGCAGACCGAGCTGCTCTACAGCGAAGCGGTCAAGGCGCTGGATGTCGGCCCCGAAGACCATTTGATGGATGCTTACTGCGGGGTAGGGACCATCGGCTTTGCCTTTGCTAAAAGGGTCAAATCCCTGCGCGGTATGGATATCATTCCAGAAGCAATTGAAGACGCCAAGCGCAATGCAAAGCGGATGGGCTTTGACAATACCCACTACGAGGCTGGGACGGCAGAGGAAGTGATTCCCCGTTGGTATCGGGAAGGCTATCGGGCGGATGCTTTGATTGCCGATCCGCCGCGGACAGGACTGGACGACAGGCTGCTGGAGACCATTGTCCGCTATGCGCCCCCAAAGATGGTTTATGTATCCTGCAATGTCTCCACGCTGGCGCGGGATTTGGTCAAGCTCAGCCAGGTCTATGATGTCCGCTATATCCAGTCGGTGGATATGTTTCCCCATACCGCTCGGACAGAAGCGGTGGTCAAGCTGGTGAGGAAGGAATCGGTCAGAATGCCTTGAGCTCAGCGTCTGCCTGATAGAGTTAGTTATTTTAATTAGAATTGGATAGGCGAAGAAAGGAAGCGTGCGAGAGGAGAATCCCTTTCTCGCTTTTCTTTTTTATAGTCTTTTCCTTTGCTTTTAGCAGTGAAACTGTCCGGGGGACAGTTTCAGCCAATCGCTTAAAACACAGGACGATAGGACAGCGAGCTGCTCAAAAGCTCCAGTGGAGGTTTTGAGGTGGCAGATAAAGCTTCCGCTAGGAAGTGTCAAAAAGCTCCAGTGGAGGTTTTGAGGTGGCAGATAGAGCTTCCGCTAGGAAGTGTCAAAAAGCTCCAGTGGAGGTTTTGACCGCGTCAAGAGTTTTTTGACCAAAACAAAGCGAGTTAACGACGGAATAAAAGAGAAACTAAATGACGATACTTTGAGTCTGGGAGGGCTTTTGTGATATAATGATAGAAAAAGACAGTGAGGTAGCTGATATGAACAATGTGATTGATTTGTCTATTCCGGTAGCAGAAGTGATTGATGCGCATCCAGAGGTTTTGGATATTCTGGTGGAGCTGGGCTTTGCGCCTTTGGCCAATCCGCAGATGCGGGAAACGGTCGGACGCCAGGTCAGTCTCCTGCAGGGTGCAGCGATGCACGGTCTGCCCATTGAAAAGATTCAGTCCCTGCTGGAAGCTAATGGTTATGAAGTAGCTGGTATAGACTGATGGCTGCGGAGCGGATTGAGATTCTCAAATCCATTCTGCTGGATTTGCATCAAGGTGCTTCGGCGGAATCGGTTCAGGAACTCTTTAACGAGCATTTTACAGGTGTGTCCGCCATTGAAATCAGCTTAATGGAGCATGAGCTGATGAATTCGGATTCGGGTGTGACCTTTGAAGATGTCATGTCCCTTTGCAATGTGCATGCCAACCTTTTTAAGGGAGCTGTGCAGAATGTAGAAGTGGCCGATACGGATCATCCGGGTCATCCGGTGCAGATTTTCAAGCAGGAAAATCTAGCTCTGCGGGCAGCCCTCATGCGGGTGCGGCGGCTTCTGGATACCTATGAGCAGTCTGATGATGCAGAGATGCTGACGGAGATTGGCAAGGGTCTGCTGCGGCAGCTGGGCTTGGTCGGACAGTTTGCTATTCACTATCAGCGCAAGGAAGAGCTCATGTTTCCCATCATGGAGAGCTATGGGCATGATTCGCCGCCCAAGGTCATGTGGGGCGTGGATGATCAGATCCGCGGGCTTTTTCAGGAAGCTAGGGCAGCTGCTGAGCAGCTGCCGGAGTTAGAGATTTCTGCAGTCAAGGAAAAGTTTGAAATCTTTGCGGCTGAGTTTGAAGCTATGATTTTCAAGGAAGAGTCCATTTTGCTCATGATACTCCTCGAGTCCTTTCATCAGGATGACTGGCTCAAGATTGCCGAGGAGAGCGAGGCTTATGGCTATGCCATCATCAAGCCAACGGAGAAATGGATTCCTGAGCGGCACTCATTCTCGGAGGAGGAAGCTGGGGAGGCTGCTGATGCAGGCAGCGAAGCGGCAGCCAGTAGAGAGCAGCCTAGTGATGGCAGGTTTCAGCAGGTCATTGATACGCCGGATGGGCAGGTCACTATTTCCTTTGAGTCTAAGGAAAAGAAGGAGACGCCTGTCAGTCGGGACAGTCAGCAGCCTTTTGGCCATGGCTATCTGTCGGTGACGGAGGCCAATTTGATCCTCAATCATCTGCCCATGGAGATTACCTTTGTCAATAAGGAGGATATTTTCCAGTATTACAATGACAGTGTGCTGGCGGACGAGATGATTTTCAAACGGACGCCATCCCAGATAGGGCGCCATGTAGAGCTTTGCCATCCGCCTAAGTTTTTGGACAAGGTGCGGCGGATTTTCAAGGCTCTGCGCGAGGGGCAGCGGGACAAGTTTGAGATGTGGTTCAGGTCGGAATCGCGGGGCAAGTTTGTCCATGTGACCTATGCGGCGGTGCGGGATGAAGCTGGGGAATTTCAGGGGGTGCTGGAGTATGTGCAGGACATTCAGCCCTTCCGTGACATTGACAGTGATTTTTACCGAGATTTGGACTAGGTATTTGCAGCTAGAAAGTGAGAAAAATGAGCTACGAGCAGGAATTTTTGCAGGAGTTTGAGGCTTGGGTCAAGACCCAGGTTATGATCAATGAAATGGCGCTCAAGGAGAGTCAGGCTGTCTATGAGGCAGATCAGGACGAGCGGGCCCGAGAGGCCGCTATTCGCTATGAAAGCCGTCTCGATGCCTATCAGTTTCTCTTGGGTAAGTTTGCCAATTATCAGGCAGGCAAGGGATTTCACGACCTGCCGGAGGAACTTTTGGGCGAGAGAAGTTATTGATTTTTCACTGAAAAGGTGATAGAATAAGTTCATCAGAGGTGTTTTGAGTCAAGCATTTTACAGAAAGTGGCGGTGCTGAGAAGTCCACAAATGCGTTCAAGCTGGTTGCTGATGGATGAAAAATTAAAATATTAGAATAGTCTTTTAGTTTCCTTTTAGGACTAGGCAGCGAGCTGCAGGCTGTACTGAAGTACGTCAAAGCGAGCTAACGACGTCATAAAAGAAAAACAAGAAGACGAGAGTTGCGGGCTCTGCCCGAAATTGGGTGGTACCGCGGATAAACACATTCGTCCCTGTCATGGATATGGCAGGGATATTTTTATTTTATAAAAGGAGGCGGCACATGAAAATCTTAGAAAAGTACAATGGAAAGGAATTGCCGAGGCTTGAAACAGAGCGCTTGATTCTGCGTCAGCGGACGTCGGAAGACGTGCCCGCTATGTTTGACTATGTCAGCCTGCCTGAGGTTTGCTATCCTGCGGCCGTTCCCCTGATTGAAACTCTGCAAGATGAGTATGATTATTTTGAAAATCATTACTATCAAAATCTTGAAAAGAAAGGCCTGCCGTCGGGCTATGGGATTACGGTCAAAGGAAGCGATCAAGTCATTGGCTCCTGTGATTTCAATCACCGCCATGCGGATGATGTCTTTGAGATTGGCTACCTGCTGCATCCGGACTACTGGGGGCAGGGCTATATGGCTGAGGCGGTCAGTGCCTTGATTGAAGTGGCTTTTACTATTTTGAACCTTCATAAGGTTGAAATCGTCTGCTATGATTACAACAGGCAGAGCCAGCGCGTGGCGGAGAAACTGGGCTTTAGTCTGGAAGGACGTATCCGTGATCGCAAAGATACCCAAGGCAAGCGCTGCGCAGAGCTGAGGTATGGACTGCTGAAGAGTGAGTGGAAGGAGAAAGAACATGGCAAAAAAGAAAAATCGTAAAAAAGAATTAAAACGTCAGCAGAAATTGAATATCAAAGTCATTTCTGAAGAAGGAGCTGCATGGACAGAAGCATTAGCTCACAAGCCAGTATTCGTAGAGCGGCGCCGTATTCAAAACTTTGATGAGCAACACACCGCAATAATCCAATACGCTGATGAGCATGGCGATTATCCAGATGTTCAGGAAATCAGTCATCAATTAAGAAACGGGACTTTTATTTGGAATCCAGATCATGAACTTTTTAGAAAAGCGATGCATACGCCCAACAAATATAAACGAAACAACTTGCTGAAACAAGTGTTAGAGCTCAATCCAGATTATTTCGCAGCGGAGTTTCATCTATTTGCATCAGAAGTTGAAGACTTTGATTTGCCGACCTTTGAAAAAGTCTTAGAATTTGAAGCCCTTGTGTTATCAAAATGGAAAACAAATAGATACAACGATTGGAATTATTTTGAGTCTCGTCCAGTTTTAACTGCACTGCTGTTTCTGATTGAATATTATATGGGAGAAGGCTGTTACCATAAAGCCTTGGAATTGGTTGATTTGTACCTAAGTAAGCGACCAGAACGCTTCCCGCCCAATTTTGTTTTCTGTATGCTTTCCCTGTATCATATGACTGGTCAGGAGATAAAGGTTGAGCGCTTCTATCAAGAGGCACTGAATAAAGGAAAATGCGATGATACTGTATTGGTACATGCTGTTATTGCTGCTTTCTTGCGAGGAAAACTAGAGGAAGCAAGAAAATTATTTGCAAAGTTAGCGGAGATGAATACTGAAGCGATTGCCTTCTTTGCTGCAAAAGACTGGTATTTCCAAGTGTTTGAAATAGAAGAGCAAGAATTCTACTATCCTAACTCAAACGAGTCGCTGATGGCGAGTCTCTATCCGCTTTTTGATTTTTTAGAGAAAAACATTATCCTAACGGAATTTTTGTCTAATGAAGCTAAAAAATTAGGAGGCAAGGAGCATATTACCATTCCTTATGGACTAGAAGAAGGTTTGGCTGAGCTCGCTGACTTATTTTCTTTAATGGGGGAACCCGAAATGAAGGGGATTCGAATGGATTACGCTCGAATTTTCTTAGACAATGGCATTAGTACCTCAGCTGATTTCAAAGATTGGACAGAAAAAGAAGTCCTAGCTTTAAAAGGCATTGGTCCTGTTACGGTTAAAAAACTAAAAGAAAATGGTATAAAGTTTAACAAAGCGAATTAATCGTTTATTGTAAGGGATGAAGCGGGCTTGCTTTAATTACAATCGCTAAAGCAGACGAATCATAGAGAAGATTGACTTTACTGTCGAAACTCGTATAAGGGATCGTAAGGATACTCAAGGCAATCGCTGCGACGAGATGAGATATGGATTGCTGAGGAGAGAGTGGGGAATTAGAAAGGGGAATAGTCAAAATGAATAAATTAAAAACAATGCTTAAATCAGAAAAAATCCATCCTAAAGAGAGATACTATGTAACAAAAGTAGATGAGTTTTCTCATGTTGTAAATAGTGGTTTATTTTTATCATCTAAGAAAACAAAGCGTAATATTGCATATAGTTTAAGATATCTAGAATTTTTGAAAATTCAATTAGATGAACTTGTTTTGGATGACTTAATGAAAAAAATGATATGGAAAAATTTCATTATTACTTCGATATCTGTAATTGAAGTAATAATGCAAGATAGAACTAGTAATAATAAATTTGGAGAAAAATTATTAAATGAATTTCGAGAAAAAAATCCATTAAGTCTGAGTGATAATGATTTAGATAAATTGGATGATTTCAGAAAATTAAGAAACCGAGTTCATATTGAAATTAAATATGATGATGATGACACAGATTGGTTCATGTTTGGAGAAAAAGAATATTTGGAAATGAAAAATTTACTGTATAATTTTTTAACAAGTGAAAAAATGTTTAATTCTATCTATATAAAGAACATAGATTTTCTAAAATTATAAAAGGAGCACAAAAATGTCTAAACAACTATCCCCAAAGTACAATCCAGCCGAGGTTGAGGCTGGCCGCTACGCGAAATGGCTAGAGGCCGAAGTTTTCAAACCATCAGGCGACGAGAAGGCTAAGCCTTATTCGATTGTGATTCCGCCGCCGAATGTGACAGGGAAATTGCACCTTGGTCATGCTTGGGATACGACCTTGCAGGATATTATCATCCGTCAGAAGCGCATGCAGGGCTTTGATACCCTCTGGCTGCCGGGCATGGACCATGCGGGGATTGCCACTCAGGCCAAGGTCGAGGAGCGCCTGAGGGAGCAGGGCATTAGCCGTTATGACTTGGGCCGGGAGAAATTCCTGGACAAGGTCTGGGAATGGAAGGACGAATACGCAACCACTATCAAGGAGCAGTGGGGCAAGATGGGCCTGTCTGTCGACTACTCTCGTGAGCGTTTCACGCTGGACGAGGGTCTGTCAAAAGCTGTCCGCAAGGTCTTTGTCGAACTCTACAAAAAAGGCTGGATCTACCGTGGTGAGTTTATTATCAACTGGGATCCGGCGGCCCGCACAGCCTTGTCTGACATCGAGGTCATCCACAAGGATGTGGAAGGGGCCTTCTACCACATGAACTATGTGCTGGAAGACGGTTCTCGTGCTCTGGAAGTGGCGACCACCCGTCCGGAGACCATGTTTGGGGACGTAGCCGTTGCGGTCAATCCAGAAGACCCCCGCTACAAGGACTTGATTGGCCAAAATGTCGTCCTGCCGATTGCCCATAAGCTGATTCCAATCGTAGCGGATGAGCACGCAGACCCTGAGTTTGGAACGGGTGTCGTGAAGATTACCCCGGCTCATGACCCTAACGACTTTGAGGTCGGCCAGCGCCACAAGCTGCCGCAAGTCAATGTCATGAATGACGACGGGACCATGAATGACTTAGCCTTTGAATTTGCCGGTCTGGACCGTTTTGAAGCTCGTAAGGCTGTTGTCAAGAAGCTGGAGGAAATCGGTGCCCTAGTCAAGATTGACAAGCGGATCCACTCCGTCGGCCACTCAGAGCGGACCGGTGTAGTCGTTGAGCCACGCCTGTCTACCCAGTGGTTTGTCAAGATGGATCAGCTGGCCAAGAATGCCATTGCCAACCAAGACACCGACGATAAGGTGGAATTTTACCCGCCGCGCTTCAATGATACCTTCCTCCAGTGGATGGAAAATGTCCATGACTGGGTGATTTCCCGCCAGCTCTGGTGGGGCCACCAAATCCCTGCCTGGTACAATGCCCAAGGTGAAGTCTATGTGGGCGAAGAAGCGCCCGAAGGGGATGGCTGGAAGCAGGACGAGGACGTGCTGGATACTTGGTTCAGCTCGGCTCTCTGGCCCTTCTCAACCATGGGCTGGCCGGATGAAGAAAGCAGAGATTTCAAGCGCTATTACCCGACTTCTACTCTGGTTACCGGCTATGATATTATCCCATTCTGGGTGTCTCGGATGATTTTCCAAGGTCTAGAGTTCACCGGCAAGTCACCATTTAGGAATGCTCTGATTCATGGTCTGATTCGGGACGAAGAGGGCCGCAAGATGTCCAAGTCTCTGGGCAATGGGATTGACCCTATGGATGTTATTGACAAGTACGGTGCCGATGCTTTGCGCTGGTTCCTGTCAAACGGCTCTGCCCCTGGTCAGGACGTCCGCTTCAGCTATGAAAAGATGGATGCTTCCTGGAATTTCATTAACAAAATCTGGAACATTTCCCGCTATATCCTCATGAATAATGAGGGCCTGACGCTGAATGCGGCGCGTGAGCATGTCGCTCAGGTGGCAGCTGGCCAGGCTGGCAATGTCACCGACCGCTGGATCCTCCACAATCTCAATGACACCATCGGAAAAGTCACTGAGAATTTTGACAAATTTGAATTTGGGGTGGCGGGTCACATCCTCTACAACTTCATCTGGGACGAGTTTGCCGACTGGTATGTGGAGCTGACCAAGGAGGTGCTTTACAGCGACAATGAAGACGAAAAGGTCATCACCCGCTCTGTCCTCCTCTACACGCTGGACCAAATCCTGCGCCTGCTTCACCCCATCATGCCTTTTGTGACCGAGGAAATCTTTGGTCAGATCTCAGAAGGCAGCATTGTGACAGCGGCTTATCCAGTGGTTCGTCCAGAGTTTGACGATGCTGAGGCTGCAGCTGGCGTGGAAGCCCTTAAGGATCTGATCCGTTCGGTGCGCAATAGCAGGGCTGAAGTCAATGTGGCTCCAAGCAAGCCGATTAGCATCTTGATTAAGACGACAGACGGCGCGCTGGAAGAATTTTTCAAGGCCAATGTCAACTATATCAAGCGTTTCACCAACCCAGAACATCTGGAAATCGGAGCGGATCTAGAAGTGCCAGAGCTGGTCATGTCCAGCATCATCACCGGCGCTGAAATCTACCTGCCCCTGGCTGACCTCCTCAATGTCGAGGAAGAGCTGGCCCGTCTGGAAAAAGAATTGGCCAAATGGCAGAAGGAACTGGACCTGGTCGGCAAAAAACTCAGCAACGAACGCTTCGTCGCCAACGCCAAAGCAGAAGTCGTCGAGAAAGAGCGGCAAAAACAAGCCGACTACCAGGCCAAGTATGATGCGACCCAGGAGCGGATTGCGGAGATGAGGAAACTAGTCTAAGTTTTATCTTTTGATACTTTTCTTAGGTAGTGGGGACGCAAGCAAACCTACGGTTTCATTGCTGATTTTCAGCTGTATGACTTTCACCACGGTGGAAAGTATTGGGATGCCTCACTAATTTTGAATAATGAGAACAGAAAACACGGTGTAAAAGCTGTGTTTTTTTGGTATAATAGAAAAAGTAAACATAATTTTGAATTGAGATATAAAGTGATAGAGCAACAAAATTTTTTAAAGAAAAACGGAATTTATTATACTAATGAATCGTTAGCAAAGGTTATGATTGATAACTTGGATATAGATTACACAAGTGATTTTTCAATAATTGAACCTGCAGTTGGTGAGGGGCATATTTTCTGTCTGATTGTTGAAGAATTTTTGAAAAATAATCTAGATAAGAGTCAAGCAGAAATTCAAAATAGTCTGGAAAATAGATTTTCTGCTTTTGATATTAGAGAAGATGCTATAACAATTTGCATTTCAAGACTCAATAAAATAGTTCGAAAATATTTCAAAGAAGTTAGAATAAATTGGAATATATATGTGTTTGATGCGTTGGATTTTCCAGATAAATTTGATAAACGAAAAACATTTGATTATGTTATAAGCAATCCTCCATATATTTCAAGAAAAAATATGGAAGAAAGTATAGTAGAAAAACTTAGAAAAAGTAGTGATTTTTGTAATCGATTTAATTTTGATATTTACTATTATTTTTTTGAATTGGGACTTTCTCTCTGGAATAAAAAAGGAAAAATAAGTTATATTACTCCGAATAACTATTTGAGGGCAAGAGGTGCTGAAAAATTATTACAGACAATGATTTCTAATAAATATATTGAAAAAATAATTGATTACGGTGATTTATTGAACTTTGAAGATGCAACAACATATACAGCAATCACAATAATATCGGAGAATAATAATAATTTAGAAATAGTAGATTCAGATAATAATGAGCTGAAGAGTTTCACATATAATGAATTACATAAAAAGGAGATCTATTATCTATACGATGAAAAGTTTATTTATGAGGAAGGAGAATCCATTTTACTAGGAGAAATAGCAGATATAAAAAATGGATTAGCAACTCTACAAGATAGTGTATTTATAATTAACGAACAAGAAATTGTTAAGAGTCTGGAGGATAAATATCTTATAGAAAAGAAATCTCATCAATTTTTGATTGAAAAATCTATTTTAAAAAAAGGAGTGCGAGTTTCTAATCCAGGTGACAAATACTATATAGTTTTTCCCTATGATGATGAGAATCAGAAAATAATAGACATCAGTGAAAAGTACCCCTATACTTATGATTATCTACGAAATGAGTTAAGTGATAAATTTCAAGAGAGATATGATATTTATTTTGGTCGAACTCAAGGAATGTTAAATTATAGTTCTCAAAAAATTACAATACCAAAGGTTGCTAATTTAGAAGGGAAGCCATTTAAACAAGTAGATTCGGGTTTTGTATTAGCGGGGATTTCTATAGTTTTTACAGAAAAACTTAGTCAACTCTCTTGTGAAAAAATTCTAAAATATTTAAATTCAAAATTAGTTCTTAATTATTTAAGAGGAGTGTCCAAAAATTATTCCTCTGGATATAAAAATATGAGTACTAGAGATTTAAAGAAAATTAGAATACCTATCGATTTATATATTGAGGAGTAAACAATGGGTGATAAACTTAGTTATATTGTTGAAGACAATATCATTGCGGAAATTTTAGGTAGGAATAATTTTTCCACAAAAGAATCTGCAATTTTGGAATTAGTAAAAAATGCTTATGATGCTGGTGCAAATGACTTAAAGCTTATTTTCAAAAAATCTAATCGTACTGGTCGACTGATGCTTGAAATAATTGATGATGGTTCTGGAATGAACATTAATGATATTAAACAAGCTTGGATGCGTGTTGGAAAAAGTAGTCGTGATTATATGGATTCCAATACAGGCCGCATTTTTGCTGGATCAAAAGGAATTGGGAGGTTTGCTTTGGCTCGATTGGGCGAATCTGTTGACATGTACACTAAAAGAAAAAATGAGGTTGGTTATCACTGGATGACTAACTGGAATAGTTCAGAAATTTCTTCTGATGATAATATATCCAATCAAGGGACCAAAATACAAATCAACAATTTACGTGACAAATGGTCAAATAAAAATATTGCTCCTCTAAAGAAATATCTCAGTAAAGTTTATAGAGATAGTAGAATGCAAATTACCATACTATTTATGTTTGAAAATGGAGAAAATATAGAGGAGAAGACGGAGTTAATTTGGGAGAATCCAAAAATCGGAACCAATTACCTTGAGTCACTTTCTATAACCTATGATTCAAACAATCACAAGCTTATTGGCCAAATATATTCAGATGAATTTAAAGATTCAGCATCTAAAATGACGAATCAAAATATCAAAGAATATTCTTTTGAGCTTGATATGATTGATGAGCTCAAAAAAGATGTTGTTGAATTAATACATGGACAAGATGATATTGAAAAAAAAGATATTACTAATGAAATGATTGGTACTTTATTAAAAGAGGTAGGCTCATTTAAAGGTGAATTATATTTTAGTTTAAACAACGTTACTCAAATTGATAAGGAAAGATATGAATATAAACATGATACTCTGTCAGAAAGATTTAATAGAGGGGTAATTTTGTATAGAAATGCTTTTAGTATAGATTCTTTTGAGGGAAGAACTGATTGGTTAGAACTTGGGAAACGTGCATCCTCTTCGCCAGCTGCTGCATCTCATCCAACTGGTTCTTGGCGAGTTCGTCGTAATCAGTTATCGGGATATATTTTGATTGATAAAGTAAAGAATGCTTATATTGAAGATATTTCGAATAGACAAGGGATCGTGCAAAATATTCATTTTACAATTTTTAAGTCTATTATTGACAGTGCTTTAAATGAATTTGAAGGCTATAGACAGTCAATTGTTAGAGATATTAGAAAAATAAAAGATAAAGAAGATTTAATACCAGTCACAAAAGAAGTCGATATTGAAAATAAAATAGATAAATTTATTGACCAAAGTGAATCAATAGGTGAAATAACTACTCAGGACTTAATTGAAGTGAAAAATCGTATTTTAGAATATAAGAATAAAATAACTGATATTTCAAATGAGAAGAAAGAAGTTGAAGAAAATTATCGATATGAGGCACAACTGTTGAATGTTCTTGCTACTTTGCAACTAAAAATAAGTTCGTTAAGCCATGAATTGCATAATAATAGGAATACAATTGCAGCAAATCCTCAAAAAATCGAAGATGCCTTAAAAATAAAATATGATTGGGAAGAACTTAAAGCTGTTAAACCAAGTAGTAGGAATATTCCATTGTTATTAAAAAATCTTGAAAAAGATTTAGAAAAGGTTTTAGATTTATCTGATACCATCATAGATGAAAATAAAAAGGAAAGATTTGAGCCAAAAGACTATTCTCTATCAGAACTTATAGAAGAAATAGTTGAAAAGTGGAGAATCCAATATAATTGGGTGACCTTTAAAACTAGTTGTTTTGGAGAAAATGATATAACAATATCTTATGACTATTTAATGATTATACTTGATAATTTAATTCTTAATAGCATACAGGTAAATGAAGGTAAAAAAGTATTAGAAATATCAATTAATTTTGATTATAATGAAGGTAAGTTACTTCTTGAATATTCTGATAATGGTGTGGGACTTGATAAAAAATATAAAAAAAATCCATCGAAGATATTAAATGTTCACGAAGGTACTAGAGAAGATGGGCATGGATTGGGAATGTGGATGGTAAACAACACGGTCTATAAACTAAATGGAAATATTAGTATTAATGGAGAATCAGAAGGTTTTAATTTAAAAGCAGAAATGCAAATATAAAAACTGTTAGACGAGGTATAGTATGGTTCAACAAATTAAATTAACTTATGTAGATGATAAATTAGATCCTCTACTGGTTGAATATTTATATCATTTTGAAGAGGAGAAACTTATAACTTACGATGAGGTAGAGTTTGATAGTAGTAGTAGAGATTACGAATCTTTATTAACTGATAGTAAGATTTTGAAATCAGATATTATTGTAATTGATTCTAAGTTATTTGAAAATGAATTTGCGGAATCTGGCTCTAAGTTTACAGGTCAAGAGTTTAAATTGGTTCTAAGAATTTTAAATCCTTTTATCAAGGTGATTGTAATTACTCAAAACAGAGATTTAGCGAAATATGGTGTTCTAAATAAATTTGCAACCTCCAGAGGTAGTGCTACTCAAAAAGATGCCAATGACTTTTATAATAAAAACTTAAGACCGGCAGTAGAAGAAGCTATGAAAGAAATAGTCGAACTAAGAAGAATCGGGAATGATTTAGAGTCAAACAAAGATGCCTATAAAGGATCATTGATCGTTGAGGAAACTCAAAAATTACTTAATAAAATTACAACATATAGGGAACTTACAGACGAAAAAATCGATGAGTTAATAGACATTATAAAGCAAGATATACTGGAGAAGAGAGATGAGTGATTATCGATTTGTAGCAGATGAAGAGGCTGACTTCACCAATATTAGCAGCCGAAAAGCTTCATTGGCCTCTAGCATTGATCAACGTGTACAAAATGAAGCAAATTGTGGAAAGCATTATGATAAAATAAAAGCTAAATGTTCTTGTTATTATGATGAATTTCAAGAAATTTATTATGAAAAATGTGGTTATTGCGGTGTTCCAGTATGTATAAATTCAGCTCCACAATACGAGGTGGATCATTTTGTTAATAAATTACAAGAAAATACCCCGGAGGGGAAATCGGTGGATCACGTTGAGAATCTCATATTTGCTTGTCGAAACTGTAATCAAGCTAAGAAAGAGTTTGAAATCAATAATATTCTTGACCTAGTACATCCTGATAGAGAGAATATAAAAAAGGTTTTTAAACGGGATAAATACTATAAAATAATTATCTCTCAGGAATATACAGACAATGAGGAAATTAAATCATTTTATAGTAAAATGAAATTTAACTACGCATATAGAAAGTTAGATTATCTATTATTAAATCTATATTTTGCAAAAAAAATGAAGAAGATGCTAAAATAGAGAGAATTTATAATAGTTTATTAGAACTTAGAAATAGTTTTCCTAGTTTGAATAAATTGAAATAAATGCTAGAAAACAGGTAACTACATGACAAATTCTATAAGTTCGCCATTACGTAAGAAGTACTATATTTCATTTTTCTTCTCAGGTGTTGGGAGAATTGAGTTAGGATTTGAACAGACCAACGAGATCAAAATAGTGTACGTCAGTATGTTTGAATAAGTGTATAAGCTGGGTTTATTCTAGCAACAATTTTAGAAAAGAGTCTTTCTATGCCAGATGGTGTGAGTTTGTTTCAGGATACGCTGATTAAGTCCTTGAAGTTTGGTTTTGTGGATAATGTCAGGTATCAAGAGGGCGGGTATTCGCCGCAGATTTTGATTAATGACCAGGAAGCTAAACGCTATGTTTTGGCGGATTTGCAGGAGGAGTTGGGCAAGTGTCAGGCCTTCTACATTTCGGTGGCTTTTATCACCCAGTCGGGTATTGCCTTGATTAAGTCGCAGTTGTCTGATTTGATGGATAAGGGGATTGAGGGGAAGATTCTGATTTCCCCTTATCTGGATTTTAATGACCCGATTGCCATGCGGGAATTGCTCAAGCTGAGGAATGTCGAGGTTCGTTTGACTCCTGAGAGTATGCAGATGCATGCCAAGTTTTATCTTTTTGAGCATGAGGGCAAACAGGTGTTGATTTCTGGTAGTTCCAATCTGACCCACCATGCGCTCAAGATTAACTATGAGTGGAATATCAAGCTAACCTCTACCCATAATGGGGACTTGATTCAGGCTACCAAGGCAGAGTTTGAGAAGATTTGGGCTAAATCAGACCTCTTGACGGAGGAGCGGATTGCCTCCTATGCTAAAAAACGTCGGCCGACGATTCGGCCGGATCAGATCCAGGATGAAGGCACTTCGGAATATCAGCTGAGAGAAATCAAGCCCAATAAAATGCAGCAGGAGGCCCTGAAAGGCTTGGCTGCTATTCGTGAGTCGGGTAAGGATCGAGCCCTGGTCATCAGTGCAACGGGGACTGGGAAAACCTTCTTGTCAGCCTTTGATGTCCAACAGTTTGAGCCCGAGCGGATGCTTTTTATCGTCCACCGGGAGCAGATTCTGCAAAAGTCCCTCAAGGATTTTCAAAAGGTTCTGCAGTTTTCTGATTCGGAAGCTATGATTTACCATTTTGGTGCTGACTTGGCTGGCAAGAAATATATCTTTGCGACTATTCAAACCCTATCGCGAGATGCTAATCTCCAGCTATTTCCTGAGGACTTCTTTGATTATATCCTGATTGACGAAGTGCACAAGGCTGGGGCGGCTTCTTATAAAAAGGTCATGAATTATTTTCAGCCGGAATTTTACCTGGGCATGACAGCGACGCCGGAGCGGACTGATGGGCAAAATATCTATGAGCTCTTTGATTACAATGTTCCCTATGAAATTCGTCTGCAGGATGCCTTGGATAATGATATGCTCTGTCCTTTTATCTACTATGCCGTCAAGGAGATTGAAGTCGAAGGACTGTTGGTTAATGAAAAGACCACGATTGCCAATCTGACCTCAGACGAGCGTGTCAAGCACATTATCAATAAGCTTGATTTTTATGGCGTGAGTGGGACCAAGGTCAAGGGCTTGATATTCTGCTCTTCTAAGAAAGAAGCGCGTGAGCTGGCGGTTAAACTCAATCAAGAGGGTAAACGTTGTCGGGCCTTGACCGGTGACGATAGTATGGATACACGAAATGATGTGGTTGCCCAGTTGGAAAATGGAGACTTGGATTATATCCTAACGGTGGATATTTTCAACGAAGGAATCGATATCCCATCTGTCAACCAGGTGGTTATGTTGCGGAATACCCAGTCCAGCATTGTCTTTGTCCAGCAGCTGGGCCGAGGCCTACGTAAGCACGAGAGCAAAGAGTATGTGACCATTATCGACTTTATCGGAAATTACAAGAATAACTACCTGATCCCCATTGCCCTTTTTGGCGATAAGTCCATGAATAAGGATAATTACCGTCGGGAGCTCCGGGAACCCAATATTCTCAATGGTTTGACCACCATCAATTTTGAGGAAGTCGCTAAGGAGCAGATTTTTAAATCAATTTCTATTACCAATCTGTCCAATCGGGTCATTCTAAAAGAGGCCTATATGGAAACCAAGAATCGCTTGGGCCGTACTCCAAACTTGAGTGATTTTTGGAAACTGGACACCCTGGATCCCTATGTCTTTTTTGATAATTTTAACCATTATGGAGAGGTTATCGCTTCCTTTGACAAGGACGATCGATTTGTTAAAATTCCTGAATTAAATGGTTTTCTGACTTTTCTTTGTAAGGAGTTGTCCAACGGTAAGCGAAAAGAGGACCTTTATCTGTTGAAAGTCTTGCTGGAAAAAGGACAGATTTCCCAGTCGGATTTTGAACAATTTTTAAAAGAAGCAGGCTTGCACGTTTCTGATGCGCTTTTGAGGTCGATTGAGGCCTGCTTAACCTATGACTTTTTCATTAAAAGAGACCAAGAAAAGTATGGTTTACCCGCCTTAAAAATTGAAAATAACATTTATCAACTGAATCTAAATTTCTCTCAATTTCTAACAGAGGACTATCGGAATTTTATCTTAGATATCATTCAAACTGGCTTGGATCGATCAGAGAAATACCCGCAGGAGCCTTTGACCATCGGGGAGAAATATTCTCGGAAAGATGCTGTGAGATTGCTCAACTGGGATAAGGATGAGAGCTCCACTGTTTATGGCTACAAGGTCAAGCATGGAACCTGCCCTATCTTTGTCACCTATCACAAAGAGGAAGACATCACGGAAACAACCCAGTACCAGGACGGATTCTTATCAAACAAGGTCTTTCATTGGTATTCCCGGAGCAATCGGAGCTTCAAGTCCAGAGAAGTAGCTGAAATTATGCAGTCTAATCAAACTGGTCTAGCTCTTCATCTCTTTATTAAGAAGGAAGATGGCGAGGGGAGCGACTTCTATTATCTGGGTCCGATTCACTATTTGGAAGATAGCGCTCTTGAGACTAAAATGCAGGATGGCAAGACCCCTGTGGTCACGATGAATTTTGAATTGGCCAACGAGGTTTCTGCTACACTTTATGATTATCTCACAAAAAAATAAGGCGTGAAACAGAAATCGGTAGACGAAGTCTCGATTTCATAGTTCAGCCCTGTAAGTTTGTTCAAGGTTATTATAGTCTTTTAGTTTGCTTTTAGTATTAGGCAACGAGCCGCAGGCTGTACTGGGGTACGGCAAGGCGAGTTAACGACGGAATAAAAGATAAACTAAATGACGATATTAATAAAAAAGAGGCTGGAATCTTTGCGTCACAGCCTCGTTTTTTTAGATAGTATTTCCACTGCCGGTCGGTCTACAGGGGCCCAGTTGAGAGTTTTTAGTTCGTTAGGGGCTAGCCAGGTGGAATTTTGGTGTTCCAAAAGTTCAAGATTTCCTGAAATGAGACGAGCATGGTAGGTTTTCATGATGACCGTCCCGAAGTCATAGTCATAAGCGGCCTCATTGATATAGGAAAGAATTTCGATGGTAGAGTTGAGTTCCTCTTGAATTTCTCGGACCAGAGCCCTTTCGGGTGACTCGCCTTCTTCTAATTTTCCACCTGGAAATTCCCAGTAGCCACCTAGGCTTTTGCCTTCCGGTCTTTGAGCGCAAAAAAATTTTCCGTCCTTCTCAATAGCTGTCGCGACGACCTGGATGATTTTTTTTGACATGATTTTCTCCTTTAAACTATCATATCATAAGCCGAATAAAATTGCAGGATAGATTGATTATCTGGAACTTTTATCTTCCCAATTTTTAAACTAGAAATGGTAGCAGCAAACAGGCTCTTTATAATGAGAAGAGCTATCAATCTGTTTTGAAGGCAGATCTGCTGCAGGCCAGAGGGGAGATTGTCCTGCTCTGCACTCATATCTCAGTTGATAAGCTGCTTCAGCTCAAGGGCAACTATCCAAAACTTAACATAAAACTGGTAGTGCCAAAAGGAGCCAAAAACCTTCATTTTTTAAAAAGGCTGGAAGATGAGTACTTGAAAGTTTTACCGATTGATCGAAAAGTTATCATGAATATGCTGGTGATTGACTACTCCCTTGTCTGGTATGGAACTTTGCCGGAGATAGGCAATGCAGGCGGGGAAGAATCCAGTCTCCTCCGCCTAGAGAGCCCGAGTCTGGTCAGCGAAGTCCTGTCCCAGCTGCAGTTAGATGGGCTTTTGCACTCAGTGAAAATCAAAGACGGCAAGGGATAAGAGTCAGAACAATGGGTAATCCATCGGCTCATTGACCTGCAAGGAGTTCCACGGAATCTCTCTGACCCCTATATCAAGTTTTACAGCTGAGACAGAAGCAGTGCTTTTGCTGCTGTCTATGGAAGCTCCATTCACAGCCTCAGATAAGTCCCCCAGACTATTTGAGCAGCCTGCAGCTGGCTGCCTAGTTTACTGATGATTGTCGTTGAGTCTATTTTGACATTGACTTTCCCTATATTTTTAAACCTCCCAAACTGAGTCTGGGAGGTTATTTTGCTATCTGTTCGCTCTGCCCTTGATAGTGGTAGATTTTCAGGCAGGGAGTGTCTGCGGGACTGCTGATGCTGAAATGGAAGTAATGATCCTTCTGGTCCAGACTTTTGCTTTTGGAAAGTTTAAAGTAGCTGCTTTGGCGGCCGGCCATATGGAGCAGGAGGTCTTCTTCCATGAAAGACAGAGGCTGAGAGAGGTTGGAAAAGCGGTAAAAGTCCTGCTGGAACTGCCGGTAATTGTCAGAAAAGTAATCGAACTGCAGCTCATTGGACGAAAACTGAGCCGTCATCTGTTCCTCCTTTGGCTTGAATGGAAAGAATCTGGCTCAGGCTGATAGCCCTGCAGCGGTCTTTCTCCTGCAGGAGGACCTGTCGGCTGTCAAGATGAAAGACAGTGCCCTGCATGCTGCTGCATTCGGCTTGATCCAGAATAGTAATACAAATGGGAATCTGCTGGCTGTAGGCTTGGCTGAGCAGCTGCAGCTTATCTCTAAGACTGAGCTCAGCCAAGCGGATGGGCTCTGCTGCCTTGCGGGTTAGGGCGCTGCTGTGCTCAGACAGAAAGAAACCGGCCCACTTGGCCATGCCCCGATCTTGGAAATCACGGGCAGACTGATAGGGGAGATAGGAGCGATCGGTCATGACAGTCCCTCCAGACCTCCGGCAGAATGGCCTCCGGCCAGCTTGCTGCGGGCTATCATGCGGGAAGTCTGGAGGAGAGCAGAGCCCTTGAGCAGGGAGGTGAAGCCAAACTGATCGCGGATTCGGTCAATAGTCAGCTGCAGTTCCTCCTCCTTCTGCTGTTGCAGAGGATCGTCAAAGAGGGAAATCAGACTGAAGCTTTGATCAACCAAGTCACTGTAGTAAACGCCGATCTGGCGGATAGCCCCGCCCTGATACTTGGAACGAAAGAGCTGGGTGACAGTCTGGGCCAGCCGGTCGCTGTTATTGCATGCTTCAATCTTGCGCTGTGTATGGATAGAAGCGCGGTTCTCTAACTTAGAGTAGCGGGCATGGATAGCCACTCGCTGGGTTTTTTTGCCCGCCCGGCGCAGCCGGACGGCGACCTGCTCGGCCATTTCCTTAAATACCAGCTCAATATCCGCCTGCTGCCTGTAATCGCAGGGCAGTATCTGTGAATTGCCCAGTCCCTGTGACTTGGCCTGATAAGGATGATGGACATTGCTCTCATCGATGCCGTGGGCGTGAAACCAAAGCTGCAGGCCCATGACTCCTATCTC
>NZ_KQ969395.1:319908-329955 GCF_001578865.1 Streptococcus sp. DD11 | reverse complement strand
AGCTGTCCGGCGGCCGATGCCCCAGAAATCAGTCAGCCTTGGAATCGTCCAGACCTTGCTGGGGACATCTTCATAGGACCAGTTGACTCGCATGGTCCGACAATGCTTGGCTTCAATATCCAAAGCCAGCTTGGCCAGCAAAGGGTTGGCATTGCTCATGCCGATAGAGGCATAGATGCCGGTCTTTTTCCAAATGGCCTGCTGAATGCGGGCTGCCAGCAGGTCCAGTTTGACCCTGCGGTCCATTCCCTTATCTGGGATAAAGTAGTTGAGTGAGCTGGTCAAATCCAAAAAGCCCTCGTCAATCGAGTAGGGAAAGATGTCATCGGGAGCTGCAAAATCCTGAAAAACTTTTTGGATTTCCAGATTTTTCTCAATGTAATCATTCATTCTGGGCGGGACGATGACCGTTGCCAGAGCCGCCTTCTCCACAAAACGGACATAATCTGCTGTGATGGGCAGGCCTTGTCTGCGGGCGGCATTGTAATGAAACTTCCGGGTCTTAATGTCAAAGGGCAGCATGTAGCTGCGGCTGACATTCTGGCTGCCGAAAATTTTCTTGAACTTTGGGGTGCAGGACAGAATGAGCCCGCCAGCATTGTCAGCCCGGCTCAGAACGCAGAGGGAGGTTTTCAAAGGGTCCAGCCCCAGGGCCAGACACTCGCAGGAAGCATAGAAGCTTTTCATATCCACAAAAGCAATGTCTGACCGGGGCTCGCGTGAATAGTCAAATAGGGCCATCTCATACCTCAATCGGCAGGAAATGCCCGACCACAATACCGACGATCTGAGGCTGGTCCTCGTAGGGGGCAAAGAGGTCGTCGTAGTCGGGATTGATGGACTCAAGGCGGAGGCCTGCGGTTTCACGGTAGACTTTTTTGATGTAAGTTTTGCCATTCCAGAGGAGGGCATAGACGGCTCCGTCATAGTCAAAGCCGGTCTGTTTCATGAGAGCGACAGAGCCGTTGGGATATTTGGGCTCCATGGAATCCCCGGCTACCCAAGAGGCAAAGTCATGCTGGATATCCTGATCGAAATAGACGGTTTCATAGTCCGTCTCATTGTCATAATAGGTGTGACCGAGGCCGGCGGCCAGCTCAATGGAAAGAACTTGATAGGCAGTGAGAGCAGTGACTTTGTGCTGCCGATCCAGCAGCTGACTGGCCAGCTGATCGACCTCCTTTTGGTGCGGCGGGGTCAGTAGAGGGTAGGTGTAGAGTGCGCTGTTTTCATCCACAAAATAGCTCTCCGGGACTTTGAGACGCTTGGCCAACCTCCTGAGATTTTTTGCGTGGGGCTCGGCTAGGCCGTTTTCCCAAGAGGAGTAGGTCTTACGGGAAACTTCCAGAGGCTGGTAGATGTCTGCCTGCGTCAGATGAAGTTCTGAGCGGCGCTGTTTTAATTTTTCATGTGAGAACATAAAGAACCTCCTGTGTAACTTTTCAAACGTTACCTACAGTATAGCAGAAATGAAAGAGCAAGGCAAGAGAAAAATCTGAAAAATTCTGTATTTTTGCCGGCTAAAAACCGCTGACAGCTCAAAAATTTGTTATAATGTTCTTTATGAGAGTTGTTGCAGGGAAATATGGGGGGCGGCCCCTCAAAACGCTGGAGGGGCGGACGACCCGGCCTACGACAGATAAGGTCAAGGGGGCCATTTTTAATATGATTGGGCCCTATTTTGACAGCGGCCGGGTGCTGGACCTTTATGCCGGCAGCGGCAGTCTGGCGATTGAGGCAGTCTCGCGGGGCATGGAAGCAGCCGTTTTGGTGGAGAAAGACCGCCGGGCTCAGGCTGTTATCAGTCAGAATATCAAAATGACCAAGGAAGAGCAGTGCTTTCAGCTTCTGAAAATGGACTCTGGCCGGGCGCTGGACCTGCTGTCAGGCCCTTTTGACTTGGTCCTGCTGGATCCGCCTTATGCCAAGGAGCAGATTGCGGCAGACTTGGAGAAAATGGCAGAGCGCCAGCTCCTTTCTGAGGAGGTCCTCGTAGTCTGTGAAACGGACAAGTCTGTCAGGCTGCCGGAGGAAATAGCGGGTCTGGGCATCTGGAAGCAGAAAAACTATGGTATTTCAAAGGTGACGGTGTATGTCAGATAGAATCGGATTATTTACAGGGTCTTTTGACCCTATTACCAAGGGGCATGTAGACTTGATTGAGCGTGCCAGCCGGCTCTTCGACCGGCTTTATGTGGGAATTTTCTACAATCGCGAAAAAGAAGGTTTTTTCACGATTGCATCGAAAGAACGAATGGTCAAGGCGGCCCTGCAGCATGTAGAAAATGTTCAGGTTATCACTTCCCATGATGAACTGGCTGTTGATGCAGCAAGAAGGCTGGGAGTGACTGCTTTCGTGCGCGGCCTGCGCAATGCAGGGGACTTGGACTATGAAGCCAATATGAACTTTTTCAATCAGGAACTGGCAGGTGAAATTGAGACGGTCTTTCTGCTCAGCAAACCTTCTTACCAGTATGTCAGTTCCTCACGAATACGTGAGCTAATCGCTTTTCAGCAGGACATTGCTGCCTATGTGCCTCAAAGTGTTATCAAGGAGTTAGAGACAAAAGATGAAGAATGAACCAACCAATAATCCCCAAATCAGCAAGGAAAAGCGCTCTGGCCTCAGGCTGTCGGGCTGTGCCGCCTATGCTGGTGCTGCTTTCTTAATCACTTTCATTTTGCTTTTTCTGGCGGCTCTTTTTATCCGCCTGCCCTACTATATCGAAGTGCCGGGGACCTCGGAGGATGTTCGGCAGGTGCTGCGGGTAGATGATAAGAGCGATAAAGAGGCGGGCTCTTACAATTTTGTGACCGTTGGAGTAGAGCAGGCGACCTTTGCCCATTTGGTCTATGCCTGGCTGACGCCTTTTACGGATATTTATTCCGCTCAGGATATGACCGGCGGTTCTACGGATCAGGAGTTTAACCGCATCAATCAGTTTTACATGGAAACGTCGCAAAATATGGCTAAATATCAGGGGTTAAAAACAGCCGGTAAGGAAATTACCATGAACTATCTGGGGGTCTATGTTTTGGATGTGACGGATGATTCGACCTTTAAGGGTGTCCTCAACATTGCGGACACGGTTACCGGAGTCAATGACCAGACCTTTGAAAGCTCAGAAGATTTGGTGAAGTATGTCTCTTCGCAGAAGCTGGGCGATACAGTCAAGGTTACTTATGAGGAAGATGGGGAAACCAAGACGGCCAGCGGGAAAATTATCAAGCTGGAAAATGGCAAAAATGGTATCGGCATCGGCCTGACGGACCGTACGGAAGTCAGCAGCACGATTCCTATTGAATTTTCAACTGAAGGGATTGGCGGTCCCAGTGCGGGCCTGATGTTCAGCTTGGCTATTTATACCCAGATTGCAGAGCCTGGTCTGCGTAACGGCAGGGATATTGCCGGTACTGGCAGCATTGACAGGGAAGGAAATGTCGGCGAAATCGGCGGGATTGATAAAAAAGTAGTTTCTGCTGCCCAGAATGGGGCGGATATCTTCTTTGCTCCCAATAATGAGCTCAGCGAGGAAGAGAAAAAGGCTGATCCCAAGGCCAAGAATAACTATGAAACGGCACTGGCAGCAGCCAAGGAAATCAAAACCGATATGAAAATTGTTCCGGTCAAAACCCTGCAGGATGCCATTGACTATCTTAAAACGAATCAGTAAAATCTTAGAACCGGTATTCATACTCCACGAAAATCAACATCAGACCAGGCAATGAGACCCAGATGTCACTTGAGTTTGCCAGATCAAACGAACGGACGGTTGGTGTTGATTTTCAAAGAGTATCACGAATACGGGTTTTCGTTTTCTTTTCTTTTGTTTTTGAGCAAAACACGGGCCTGTCCACTCTTCTTCAGCCGCTCCCAACGTTTGAGTATGAGCAGGAAGAAATGGTCAAAGAGTATTAAATCGTCTGACTTTTTTTAGAAAGATGTTTTTGATGAAAAGTCCGCCAAATACTGGCTGATTTATGATAAAATAAGGTATTGCAGATAAATGATATTCGGAATGAAAAGGAAGAGCATGCGTAAAGAAATTTCACCTGAATTATACAATTATAATAGATTTCCGGGGCCGGAATTTAGGCAGATCGGCAGCAAAATTGCCGCGGATCAGTTTGAATTTGACTTGGTTGAGAATCATAAGGGCGGCTTTGATCTGACGGCCTTTCATCAGCGTTTTTCGGAAATTCTGACAAAGTTTGACTATATCGTCGGCGACTGGGGCAATGAGCAGCTGCGTCTGCGCGGTTTTTATAAGGATGAGCGGGCTCAGGAAAGCAGCGAGAAAATCAGCCGTCTGGAAGACTACCTGCTGGAATACTGCAGTTATGGCTGTGCTTATTTTGTGCTGGAAAATCCGCATCCTCAGCGGGCTTCCTTTGACAAAAAATCCCACGGGAAAAAAGAGGGAGACGGAAAATCCAAACGCTCCCGCAGCAACCGATCAAACAGCAGCCGCGACCGCAGAAATGAGCGGGACCGTTTTGACAGAGATTTTAAGCGGTCTTCCCGCCGCAGCAATAAACAGAATCGGCAGAATAAACAACATCCGCAGCAGAAGCAGAAGGACAGCAGCCGTCATTTTGTCATTCGCCAGAAATAAAGGAGCACTATGAAACCATCGATTTACAGTTTGACCCGTCAGGACTTGCAGGACTGGGCAGAGGAAAAGGGAGAAAAGAAATACCGGGCGACCCAGATTTGGGAATGGCTCTACCGCAAGCGGGTCCAGTCTTTTGAAGAGATGACCAACCTGTCTAGGGAGCTGATTGAGAAGCTTGAGGATGCTTTCGTCGTCAATCCGCTCAAGCAGCGCATCGTGCAGGAGTCTGCCGACGGAACAGTCAAATATCTTTTTGAACTGCCGGACGGCATGCTGATTGAGACGGTGCTCATGCGCCAGCACTATGGCCTGTCAGTCTGTGTGACCACTCAGGTCGGCTGCAATATCGGCTGTACTTTCTGTGCCAGCGGCCTGATTAAAAAGCAGCGCGACCTCAACAGCGGCGAAATCATGGCCCAGATTATGCTGGTGCAGAAGTATTTTGATGAGCGCGGTCAGGACGAGCGGGTCAGCCATATTGTGGTCATGGGCATCGGTGAGCCTTTTGACAATTACGACAATGTCCTCCGCTTTGTCCGGACAGTGAATGATGACAAGGGGCTGGCAATCGGGGCCCGCCATATTACCGTGTCGACCTCCGGTCTGGCTCATAAGATTCGGGACTTTGCCAATGAAGGAGTACAGGTCAATCTAGCGGTTTCCCTCCATGCTCCCAATAACGAGCTGCGGACCAGTATCATGCGGATTAACCGCTCTTTTCCTATCGAGAAACTTTTTGCAGCCATTGAATACTACATTGAGACTACCAACCGCCGGGTGACCTTCGAGTACATCATGCTCAATGAAGTCAATGATGGAGTGGAGCAGGCTAGAGAGCTGGCTGCCCTGCTGCAAAAAATCAAAAAGCTGTCCTATGTCAACCTCATTCCCTATAATCCGGTCAGTGAGCATGATCAGTACAGCCGCAGTCCCAAAGAGCGGGTCTTGGCCTTCTATGATACGCTCAAGAAAAATGGGGTCAACTGCGTGGTCCGTCAGGAGCATGGGACAGACATTGATGCAGCCTGCGGCCAGCTGCGCTCTAACACTATGAAAAAAGACAGGGAGAAGGCTCTTGTGGAAAATGCTCAACCTTAAAAGTTACTTCACAGCAGAGGGGGAGCTGACTGAAAAAGGAAGAAAGACCCTGTTTTGGGGGACAGCTAGCTATATTTTCCTGCTTTGCCTGATGTGCTTTCTGCCGCAGGTACCGGAAGAAGGTATGGAGACACCGGGGATTCAGTATTTCGGCCGCATCGTGGTCCTTCTGGTCCCTTTTAATTCCTTTGTCAACATCGGCGAGATTACCTCTTGGCTGCAGCTAGTCAAGGTTTTCCTGCAGAATCTGGCCAATATCCTGCTGCTGTCCCCCTTGATGATGCAGCTGCTCTGGCTCTTTCCCAAGCTGCGCAGCACCAAGAGAATTGTCTGGCTCAGCTTTGCGGTCAGTCTGACAATTGAATGCAGCCAGATTTTGCTGGATATTCTGATCAATGCCCAGCGGGTCTTTGAAATAGATGATTTATGGACCAATACCTTGGGCGGTTATCTGGCCTGGCTGTTCTTTCGCTTTTGTCAGAAAAAGCTGCAGCAGTCAAGCAAATGACCTTTTCAACGTTTTGTATGACAGAAAAGTTCGGAATTGAAAGAAGTTCTCCATTTTTCTTGACAAGAGACAAGGAAAATCCTATAATGTAATCAATCGTCAGAAAAGTAGTAGATGGTCTGCTTTCAGGGAGCCTGTGGTTGGTGCAAACAGGCAGCAGCAGTTTATGAAATGGGCTGATGGAAGAATAGGAATTTGAAACAATAAAAATTCGGTGCGCACACCTTACAGTGCAGCTTGTTGTTGGACAAGGCAGAGAGATGGGGACAGTCTATACTTTTTTCTCCATAACTGAGGTGGCACCGCGATTTTACGCCCTCACGCAGATTTTTCTGCGTGGGGTTTTTGTTTTTTCAAAAATAATAGAATAAGGTAATAAACATGGCAGATACAAACGGTTATTTTGGACAATTTGGCGGCTCTTTCGTTCCGGAGCCGATTCAGGCTTTGCTGGATGAGTTGGAAGCGGCATTTAAAAAGTATAAGAATGACCCGGAATTTTTAGCGGAATACCGGCATTATTTGGCAGATTACTCTGGTCGGGAGACCCCGCTCTACTTTGCAGAAAGCCTGACTCAGCATCTGGGCGGCGCTAAAATTTATCTCAAGCGTGAGGATCTCAATCATCTGGGTTCGCATAAGCTTAACAATGTTTTGGGTCAGATTTTATTAGCCAAGCGAATGGGAAAGACCCGTGTCATTGCAGAGACAGGTGCTGGACAGCATGGGGTGGCTGCAGCCGCAGCTGCCGCAAAATTTGGCATGAAATGCGATGTCTATATGGGGGCGGAGGATGTGGAACGCCAACGCCTCAATGTATTTCGTATGGAAATGATGGGAGCAGCTGTCCATGCAGTTGAGACCGGCACCAAGACCTTAAAAGATGCAGTTGATGCGGCTTTTGGTGCTTGGATGAGGGATTTAGAAGCTTTCTATGTGCTGGGTTCGGCCGTCGGCCCGCATCCTTATCCGACGATTGTCCACGAATTTCAAAAGGTTATCAGTGAGGAGTCCCGCCGGCAGATTTTGGAGAAAGAAGGCCGTTTGCCTGACTATGTCATTGCCTGTGTTGGCGGCGGTTCCAATGCTATTGGAGCTTTCTCAGAATATGTACAGGACGAAAGTGTTCATTTGATTGGTGTGGAAGCAGCCGGCCGTGGCTTGGACACAGATCAGCATGCTGCCACCATGACCAAGGGCAGGATTGGCGTGGTAGATGGGATGAAGACCTACGCCGTATTTTCAGAAGATGGTTCGGTTGCACCAGTGTACTCGATTTCGGCGGGGCTGGACTATCCAGGAGTCGGACCGGAACATGCTTTCTTTAAGGACTCTGGCCGCGTTCAATATGTGGCTGCCAGTGATGATGAAGCGGTGGATGCTTTGCTCTTGCTGACACAGAAAGAAGGAATTTTGCCAGCTATTGAAAGCTCACATGCTGTGGCAGAGGCTGTCAAATTAGCTCCCAAGCTTTCTCCGGAGCAGATTCTGATTATCAATGTCTCTGGTCGTGGTGATAAAGACGTGGCGGCGATTGCGGATTATTTGGAGAAGCGCAGATAATATCGTCACTTAGTTTTTCTTTTATTACTTTGTTAGCTCGCCTTGCCCTACTTTTGAGACTTCCTCACGGAAGCTCTATCCGCAACCTCAAAGCAGTGCTTTGAGCTGTCTGCGGCTGCCTGCTTTACTTGAGTAGGACATGAGCTGAAAGGCAAATGTCAGATAGGACAATCCTCTCTGAAAAGAGAGCTTCTGAATCTAGAAAGGAAAGATGATGGAAAAAGTTTTACCAGCTGATATTTTATCCCCCATTCTTGCTTATATGAGGATAAGGGGAGACCATAAGGTCATTTTGGAGAGCATTCCCCGCGATACGGAAACGGCCCGCTTTTCCATTGTGGCCTACAATCCTGTCTTTGAAGTCAAGTATGAAGAAGGCCGGCTGCTGGAAAATGGCCGTTTTGTGGATGAAGATCCACTGGACTACCTTCACCGGCTGACAGTCAAGAAAGACCATGACAGCGAGCTGCCTTTTGGCGGCGGGGCTATCGGTTTTGTCGGATATGATATGATTTCCCTTTATGAAGAGATTGGTCAGATTCCAGCTGACCTGATTGGAACGCCGGATATGCACTTTTTTGTCTACGAAAGCTGCATGATTTTTGACCATAAAAAGGAAAAGATTCATCTGGTGGAAGAAGCGCTCTACAGTCAGCGGACGGAGGCGGAGCTGGCGGACAGTCTGGACCGAATCCTGACTGAGCTGCAGCAGCCGGCAGCAAATGAATTTTCGCCTTTAGAGCTGTCCAGCCTGCATTTTCAGAGTCATTTGGAGCAGGATAGCTTCGAAAAAATGGTGGAAGAAGCCCGGAGCTTGATTCGGCAGGGCGATATGTTCCAGTGCGTGCTCAGCCAGCGTTTCTCAGCTGCTTTTTCAGGCAATCCTCTGGACTATTACCGCAATCTGCGGGTGACCAATCCGTCCAATTATCTTTATTTCTATGATTTTGGGGACTATCAGATTATCGGGGCCAGCCCAGAAAGTCTGGTGTCTGTCAAGGAAGGGCGTGTGACGACCAATCCGATTGCCGGTACCCGTCCCCGCGGGGCTGATGAGCTGGCGGACAAGGAATTGGCAGCCGATTTGCTGGCGGATGAAAAGGAGGTCGCTGAGCACCGCATGCTGGTGGATCTGGGCCGCAATGACATCGGAAAGATTGCTCAGATTGGCAGTGTGCAGCTGACCAAGTACATGGAAGTTGAGCATTTCCGCTATGTCATGCACCTGACCAGTGTCGTCAAGGGGCAGCTGCTGCCGCAACTGACGGCCATGGATGCCCTCAAGTCTACCCTGCCGGCCGGCACCGTTTCAGGCGCGCCCAAGATTCGGGCCATGAAGCGGATCTACCAGCTGGAGCAGGAAAAGCGAGGTGTCTATGCAGGAGCGATTGGCTACCTGTCTGCGACGGGGGACATGGATTTTGCCATTGCCATTCGGACCATGATTTTGAAAAATGGCAGAGCTTATGTGCAGGCGGGAGCGGGCATTGTCTATGATTCTGTCCCAGCTAAAGAATACCAGGAGACCATCAACAAGGCCAAGTCCATGACCAAGATAGGAGATACTCAATGATTTTACTGATTGATAATTATGATTCCTTTACCTATAATCTGGCCCAGTATATCGGGACCTATGCGGAAGTTCAGGTACTGCGCAATGATGATGCAAATCTCTATCAGGCGGCGGAAAAAGCCCAGGCGCTGGTCCTGTCTCCCGGTCCCGGCTGGCCGGCTGACGCGGGCAGAATGGAAGACATCATCCGTGATTTTGCAGATCAGAAGCCGATATTAGGGATTTGTTTGGGCCATCAGGCTATTGCTGAGGTTTTCGGAGGAACCTTGGGGCTGGCGCCCAAGGTCATGCACGGCAAGCAGAGTCAGCTGCATTTTGAAAAGCCCTCTCCGCTTTACAGGGGAGTTGACAAGGGCCGGCCGATTATGCGCTATCATTCGATTCTGATTGAGGAAATGCCGGAGGACTTTGAAGTGACTGCTAGGGCAGCAGATGATGGGGCTGTTATGGCTATTCAGCACAGGAGCCGGCCGATTTACGGTTTTCAGTATCATCCGGAAAGTATCGGCACGCCCGATGGACTCTTGTCGATTAAGAATTTTATTGATTTGGTCAAAGAGGGAGAAAAACGATGAAAGAAATAATTGCCAAAATAGCAGATTTTAAAGATCTGACCGGCCAGGAGATGGCCGGAGTGATTGAGGATATCGTGACTGGTCAGGTGTCGGAAGCGCAGATTGCAGCCTTTC
>NZ_KQ969395.1:316007-319818 GCF_001578865.1 Streptococcus sp. DD11 | reverse complement strand
GGAGCATGCCCAGCATATTCCGACCTCGATTGCTAATGCTATGGATAACTGCGGCACCGGCGGTGACAGGTCTTTTTCCTTTAATGTTTCGACAACGGCAGCCTTTGTTTTGGCAGGAGGCGGTATCCCTATGGCTAAGCACGGCAACCGCTCCATTTCTTCCAAGTCAGGTTCGGCCGATGTGCTGGAGGCTCTGGGCATCAATCTGGATTTGGCGCCGAATCAGCTGGCTCAGGTGCTGGAAGAGGCCGGGATTGTCTTTCTCTTTGCCAAAAATATGCATCCAGCCATGAAGTATATCATGCCGGCCCGCCTCAGCCTCGGCATCCCGACCATCATGAACCTGACCGGCCCACTGATTCATCCCATGGCTTTGGAAACCCAGCTCTTGGGAACCAGCCGGCCGGATATGCTGGAAAGCACGGCTCAGGTATTGAAAAATATGGGCCGCAAGCGGGCTCTGGTCGTATCAGGGCCGGATGGACTGGACGAAGCCGGTCTGAGTGGTCCGACCCAGTATGCCCTGCTGGAAAAGGGGAGGATCCAGCTGGCCAGCTTTACTCCGGAAGATGTGGGCATGGCCCGCCTTCCGCTGGAAGCTGTTCGCGGCGGAGACGCTCAGGAAAATGCAGCCATTCTGCTCTCTGTTCTGCAGAATCAGGCAGGACCCTGCCTGGAAATGACCGTCCTCAATGCCGGTCTGGGTTTTTATGCCAATGGCAAAACGGCCTCTATCAAAGAAGGGATTGCTCTGGCGCGTGAGGTTCTTGCCAGCGGCGCTGCCTATGAAAAGCTGAAAAAACTGCAGGAGTATCAAAAATGAACAAAGAATTTCTCCCGACCATTCTCAGACAGAAGGAAGCAGAAGTGGCTGCTATGGCCTATGAAGAGCTGCAGCCCCTGCGCCAAACCTATTCTTTCTACGATTTCCTTAAAAGCCGGCCTCAGGAGCTGCAGCTGATTGCCGAGGTCAAAAAAGCCAGTCCCAGCTTGGGCAATATTAACCTTGATGTGGAGATTGTCCAGCAGGCCCGGATCTATGAGGAGAACGGTGCAGCTATGATTTCGGTCCTGACCGATGAAGTTTTTTTCAAAGGCAGTCTGGACTATCTGCGGGACATCTCGGATCAGGTCAGCATTCCTACCCTCAATAAGGACTTTATCATTGATGAAAAGCAGATTGTAAGGGCCAGAAATGCTGGGGCGACAGTGATTCTTCTCATTGTGGCGGCTTTAACGGAAAAGCGGCTGAAAGAGCTCTATGACTTTGCGGTCGGTCTGGGTCTGGAAGTCTTAGTTGAGACTCACAATCTGACGGAGCTGGAAGCTGCCCACCGCTTGGGAGCCCGCATCATCGGAGTCAATAATCGCAATTTAGTAACCTTTGAAACGGACATCAATACCAGCCTTGGTCTGTCTGCTCATTTCAAAGCTGACAGGGTTTATATTTCTGAGTCAGCCATTTTTGAGAAAGCAGATGCCGAGCTGGTGGCCCCTTATTTTGATGCTGTTCTGGTCGGAACAGCCCTCATGCAGGCGGAAGATGTAGCTGCGAGAATGAAGGAGCTGAAAATTGACAAAAGTTAAAATCTGCGGCCTGTCAAGTCCTGAAGCAGTACAGGCTGCTGTGGCTGCCGGAGCTGACTATATCGGCTTTGTCTTTGCGGAGAGCCGCAGACAGATCAGCCCTGAAAAGGCAGCTCAGCTGTCCAAGCTCATCCCCCCAACTGTCAAAACAGTCGGTGTCTTTGTCTCCCCCTGTCTGGAAGAGCTGCAGGCTGTTATGGCGGCTGCAGATCTTGATTTGCTGCAGATTCATGGGGAGTTTGATGAAGCGCTGCTGCCTCAGCTTGGCCGCCCGGTCATTCGGGCCTATCAGGTCAAGCAGGGACTGGGGCAGGTCAGCCGTGCAGCGGACTACATTCTCTTTGATGCTCCGCTTGCCGGCAGCGGTCAGACTTTTGACTGGCAGACAGCAGATACCAGCAGGATTGAGCAGCCTTTCTTTATCGCCGGAGGTCTGACAGCAGACAATGTTGGAGCAGCAATTGAGCACTTTTCCCCCTATGCAGTGGATGTTTCCAGCGGTGTAGAAACAGACGGGCGAAAGGATAAAGCAAAAATCCAAGCATTTATAGAAAGAGTGAAACATGGCATATAATCAACCCAATCAAGAAGGATTCTACGGTGATTTTGGCGGGCGCTTTGTTCCCGAAACCCTGATGACAGCTGTTTTAGAGCTGGAGCAGGCTTATCAGGACAGCAAAAAAGACCCGGCTTTTCAGGCAGAGCTGGACGAGCTGCTCAGGCAGTATGTCGGCCGGGAGAATCCCCTTTACTTTGCTAAAAATCTGACAGCCTACGCCGGCGGAGCCAAAATCTACCTCAAAAGAGAAGATCTCAACCATACCGGAGCTCATAAGATTAACAACGCCCTTGGCCAAGTGCTTTTGGCCAAGCGCATGGGCAAGAAGAAAATCATCGCAGAGACCGGAGCGGGCCAGCATGGTGTAGCTACGGCCACGGCAGCAGCTCTCTTTAACATGGACTGTACCATCTATATGGGCGAGGAAGATGTCAAGCGTCAGGCTCTCAATGTTTTTCGCATGGAGCTCTTGGGAGCCAAGGTCGAGTCGGTGACGGACGGGTCGCGGGTGCTCAAAGATGCTGTCAATGCCGCCCTGCGGGCATGGGTAGCTCATGTGGACGATACCCACTATATCATGGGGTCCGCGCTGGGTCCCCATCCTTTCCCAGAAATTGTCCGCGACTATCAGAGTGTGATTGGCAGAGAAGCCAAGCGGCAATTTGCCGAGCAGAATGCCGGTGCTCTTCCGGATGCTTTAGTAGCCTGTGTCGGCGGCGGCTCTAACGCTATCGGTCTCTTTTATCCCTTTGTCAACGATGCATCAGTTGCCATGTATGGGACTGAGGCAGCTGGCCGTGGCTTGGATACTGACGAGCATGCTGCGACCCTGACCAAGGGCCGGCCGGGCGTTCTCCACGGTGCTCTCATGGATGTTCTCCAGGATGAGCAGGGCCAGATTCTGGAAGCCTTCTCTATCTCAGCCGGCCTGGACTATCCGGGTATCGGTCCGGAACATTCCCACTTTAATGCGATCAAGCGGGCTACCTATGTCCCTGTAACGGATGAGGAAGCCCTGGAAGCCTTTCAGCTTCTGTCCCGTATCGAAGGCATCATACCAGCTCTGGAATCCAGCCATGCCATTGCCTATGCGGTGCAATTGGCTAAGGAACTGGGACCGGACAAGTCTATGATTGTCTGCTTATCCGGCCGCGGCGACAAGGATGTGGTTCAGGTTAAGGAGCGTTTAGAAGCAGATGCAGCCCAAAAAGGAGGTGCCCATGACTAAAACACTCACTCAGCATTTAGAAGCTATCAAAAAAGCAGGCAAGGGGATTTTTGTTCCCTATATCATGGCCGGCGACCACGAGAAAGGCTTAGCAGGTTTGTCAGAGACGATTTCATTTTTGGAAGATTTGGGCGTGTCAGCCATTGAAATCGGCCTGCCTTTTTCAGACCCTGTTGCAGACGGGCCAGTTATTGAGGCGGCGGGCCTGCGCAGCCTAGGCCGCCATACTTCCGCCAAGACACTGGTCGCAGCTCTGCAGCAAGTGGATACTCAGCTGCCCTTGATTATCATGACTTACTTCAATCCCATTTTTCAGTACGGTCTCAAGGATTTTGTTGCTGACTTGGCTGGGACACCGGTCAAGGGGCTGATTATCCCGGACCTGCCCCATGAGCATGAAGATTTTATCCAGCCGCAGCTTGCCGGCACTGACATTG
>NZ_KQ969395.1:308305-315493 GCF_001578865.1 Streptococcus sp. DD11 | reverse complement strand
ATGCTGTTGCCATCAATGGTGTGACAGGAAAAAGCGGTGATTACCGCAATGATTTGGACCAGCACTTGAGCAAGCTCCATGATATTGCTGAGATTCCAGTACTGACGGGCTTTGGCGTTTCGACCCTGGAGGATGTTGCCCGTTTCAATCAAGTCTCAGACGGTGTCATTGTCGGATCCAAGATTGTCAAAGCTCTTCATGAAAAGGACGCCAGTATCGCAGCCTTTATCCAAGCAGCAGCAGCTTATAAGAAATAAGCACCGCCACGCCGAGCAAAAGACAGGGCACAAATGCCAGCCTGTCTTTTTTCTGTTTAAAGCAGAAGCAGGCGAGGCCGGAGAAAGAGGCAATCTGGATGAGAATGAGAATTTCTGTCAGGCTGAAAATAGCAGCGCAGGAAGCCAGAAAGAGAAAGTCGCCAGCGCCAATCCCCATATTCCAGACATAGGCCAGCAGGCCCAGCAGCAAAAAGCCGAGCATCAGCCAGCTGAAGCCGGCCGTCAGAGTCAAGATGAGGTGAAACATCAGCCAAATCATCAAGGGGTACTGCTGCTCCCGCTGATCGTAAATTGCCAGAGTCAGACCCATAGAGAGCAGCAGAAGCTGGCTGGCGGAGAGGATCCCGAATGAAGCTGTCAGAAAAAGACTGCCCAAGACACATTCAAAAAGCAAGTAGCGCAAGGGAATCCTGCCGCTGCAGAAACGACAGCGCAGGCAGTTGATGAGCTGGGAGAGGATAGGGATTAAATCTCGGGGTGCCAGTTTTTGCCCGCAGCGGTTGCAGTGACTGGCTGGTCTGATGACTGAACGCTCCGGGAAGCGATCAATCACCAGCCCCAGAAAAGAAGCGATACTGCTGCCGACGAAGAAAAAATATAGATGAATCATACTTATTTATTCGCATTTTTCGCTGAAATATTCTGAAATTTTGCAACTTTTCTCATAAAGATACTTTCTGAGTCAAAAGACTTGAATTTCTTATTTAGAAAGGTTATAATTAACTCATAATCACAAAGATTAGAATCATTATAAATAAGCGAGGTAAAAATATGACGCAAGTAAAAAATGAAGCAGTGACGGACGTAGCAACTTTCAGCAGCCAAAAGGCTCTACCTAAAACCAAGGCGATTCTCAACCAAGTTGTCGCCGATCTCTATACGGCTCACATCGCCCTGCATCAGGTGCATTGGTATATGCGCGGGGCTGGTTTTATGGTTTGGCATCCAAAGATGGACGAATACATGGAAACCTTGGATGAAACTTTGGACGAAGTCAGCGAACGCTTGATTACACTGGGCGGCAAGCCTTACTCAACTCTGACGGAGTTTATCCAACACAGCAATATCGAAGAAAAAGAGGGGACATTCAGCAAGAGTGTTGAAGAAAGCCTGACACGTGTCATTGAGATTTTCCGCTATCTGACCGGCCTCTACCAAAAGGCTCTGGATGTAACGGATGAAGAGGGTGATGATGTGACCAATGATATCTTTGTCGGAGCCAAAGCCGACCTTGAAAAGACCATCTGGATGCTGACGGCAGAAATCGGCCAAGCACCAGGCTTATAAACAGCTTATCCATGCAAAGCAGAAAGGAGCAGGTCTTCCTTTCTGTTTTTCTATAGCCCTTAAGGAACCCAGTCTGCAGGATGCCGTTGAGTTTAGGCTGTTGGTGACGGCCAAACCAGCGGGGAGCGATAATCTCTGTTTTTTCATTTCTTAACCATTCTGCTTCATTCTTCTCAAAAAATGAGGCAAAACCTGAGACGCATACCTCCTTTCTTTCTGTCTTGAAAAGAGGCTGAAAATTTGATAAAATAAGGCTCATGAAAACACTGTATGATGTTCAGCAATTTCTCAAAAGTTTTGGCATTATCATCTACATGGGCAAGCGCCTCTACGATATCGAAATGATGAAAATTGAGCTGGAGAGAATTTACGATGCCGGGCTGATGGATAAGCTGGATTATCTGGCAGCGGAATCTGTGCTGCGCCGAGAACATCAGCTAGAGTTAGAATATTTAGAGAAGAAAAAGGAGACTTGAGATGGTAACTTGGATTTTGTGGGCTTTGCTTTTGGGAATGCTGGGCTGGATGGGCTTTAACTATCTCCGCCTGCGTCGGGCGGCGAAAGTCGTGGACAATGGGGAATTTGAAGGCCTGATTCGTCAGGGGCAGCTGGTTGACCTGCGCGATCCGTCGGATTATCACCGCAAGCATATTCTGGGTGCTCGCAATATTCCCTCCCAGCAGCTGAAGGATAGTATCGGTGCGCTTCGCAAGGATAAGGCCGTTCTTTTATATGAAAACAGCCGCGGCCAGCGCGTGACCAATGCGGCTTTGTATCTGAAAAAACAAGGATTTAAAGAAATCTACATTCTTTCCTATGGACTGGATTCTTGGAATGGCAAGGTAAAAACAAGCTGATGGAGAGAAAATGTGAAAAAAAATATCGTAGGATATAGGCAAAATAGATTTCAAGTGTTATAATAAACCAATATTAATATTTAAGGAGTTTTTACAACATGTAGGAAAAGAAAAAATCTTCTTTGGTTTTAGGTATCCTATCTGTTATTTTTAGCCTTTTGTTCGCTTTGATTGGACTTGTTTTAGGAATCATTGGACTGGTTCTGGCTAGTTCACACCAAAAAGAGGCTAATTTGAATTATAATACAGAAAAAATTCTGAATATCGTCGGCATTGCTGTTTCTGCAATTAACATGGTTGCAGGGTTTATGATGGCTATGAATGCATTGGGGTACTAATCCCCTAAAAAGGAAGCTGGGACAAGCGTACCCAGCTTTCTGTGTTTCTGTTGTTTGATTTGCAAGCCACTGTGGCTGATTGCCATCTTCGTTGGCTTTTTTCAGCTCCAAAGATAACTAAAGCAGCTGTGCTGGGGTGGGGAGGCGAACTCTTTTGGTTTGTTTGGAGTTCTTTCCTACTCTTTTTTTTACCAACTTTCCTCCAAAAATCTTTTAATAGTCTGGAATTCTTCTTGATTCAAAGGGCGGTAATTTCCTTTGGCTAAGTCTGTATCCAATCTAAAGCCGGCAAAATGCGTGCGTTTGAGATAGATGACTTTGACACCGACAGCCAGAAACATTTTTTTGATTTGATGAAACTTGCCCTCAGAAAGAGTGACCGCAGCTCTGCTAAAAAAGGGGGCAGAGGAGTGAATCATCAGCTGTGCCGGCTGACAGACGGTACCGTCCAAAAAGACAATGCCTTTGGCAAAAGCGGCAACATCATCTGGGCTTAAAGGACCGTTGACCTCCACATAGTAGGTTTTGTCCACATGGTATTGAGGATGGAGCAGCTGAAATCCCAGAGGGCCGTTGTCTGTTAGCAGCAGCAGTTCTTCAGTGTCCCGATCCAGCCGACCGACTGAGTAAAGCTGCTCCTTGCAGTCTTCCTCTATCAAATCCAGTACGGTTGCTTTCTCGGTGTCACGGTTGGCAGTCACATAGCCGGCCGGTTTGTGGAGTATCCAGTAACGGTGAGGCTGGCCCTGGACAGCTTTGCCCTCTAGGCAGATAGTCTGAAGACCGCAGTCAACATTCTGGCTCAGTCGGCGGGCTGCTCTGCCGTCAACAAGGATTTGGCCTCGCTGCAGCAGCTGCTTCATTCTTTTGCGGCTGATATTCTGCTCAGCCAGCAGGCGGTCTAGTCGCATGGCTCCCTCCTTTTCCTTTTTCTTTATCATAGCACATTTTCCTGAGAGCTGCCTGATTTTTTTATGGAGGAGGGAGAAATGCTTGCTGAAAACATTTACACTTAGCTGAACCGTGTTTTTTGAGCCGGTCTGTGGTATAATTGTTCAGTTAGAAATAAAATTTAAAAATTCAGAGGAAATCATGACAAAATTAAGAGAAGATATTCGGAATATCGCTATTATCGCTCACGTTGACCACGGGAAGACAACCTTGGTCGATGAATTGCTCAAGCAGTCTCATACACTGGATGAGCGCAAGGAGCTGCAGGAGCGGGCCATGGACTCGAATGACCTAGAAAAAGAACGCGGCATTACCATCCTTGCTAAAAATACGGCCGTTGCCTATGAGGGCACTCGGATTAATATCATGGATACACCGGGCCACGCGGACTTCGGCGGCGAAGTTGAGCGGATTATGAAGATGGTTGACGGTGTAGTGCTGGTTGTCGATGCCTATGAAGGCACCATGCCCCAGACCCGCTTTGTGCTGAAAAAAGCCTTGGAGCAGGATCTGGTGCCGATTGTTGTAGTCAATAAAATCGATAAGCCGTCTGCCCGCCCGGCAGAAGTAGTGGACGAAGTTCTGGAGCTCTTTATTGAGCTGGGAGCGGATGATGATCAGCTGGATTTCCCAGTTGTCTACGCTTCTGCTATTAATGGGACTTCCTCCCTGTCAGATGATCCGGCAGACCAAGAGCATACCATGGCGCCGATTTTTGACACCATTATCGATCATATCCCGGCGCCGGTGGATAATTCTGACGAGCCATTCCAATTTCAGGTGTCCCTTTTGGACTACAATGACTTTGTCGGCCGTATCGGTATCGGCCGTGTCTTCCGCGGCTCAGTCAAGGTCGGCGATCAGGTGACTCTCTCTAAGCTGGACGGCACTACGAAAAACTTCCGGGTGACCAAGCTCTTTGGTTTCTTCGGTTTGGAACGGCGGGAAATCACTGATGCCAAGGCGGGGGATTTGATTGCGGTATCCGGTATGGAGGACATCTTTGTCGGAGAGACTATCACACCGACGGATGCAGTGGAGGCCCTGCCGGTCCTGCACATCGATGAGCCGACCCTGCAGATGACCTTCTTGGTCAATAACTCACCATTTGCCGGCCGTGAAGGAAAATGGGTAACTTCTCGCAAGGTGGAAGAACGCCTGCAGGCAGAACTGCAGACTGACGTTTCTCTCCGTGTAGACCCGACCGATTCGCCGGATAAATGGATTGTTTCCGGCCGCGGGGAACTGCATCTCTCTATCCTGATTGAAACCATGCGCCGTGAAGGCTATGAGCTGCAGGTGTCCCGTCCGGAAGTCATCGTCAAAGAAATAGATGGTGTTAAATGCGAACCATTCGAGCGCGTGCAGATTGACACACCGGAAGAATACCAAGGTTCCGTCATTCAAAGCCTGTCTGAGCGCAAGGGCGAAATGCTGGATATGGTGGCAGCCGGCAACGGCCAAACCCGTCTGGTCTTTCTGGTTCCTGCCCGCGGTCTGATTGGCTATTCTACGGAGTTCCTTTCCATGACCCGCGGTTATGGGATTATGAACCATACCTTTGATCAGTATCTGCCCCTCATCCCGGGTGAAATCGGCGGCCGCCACCGCGGTGCACTGGTTTCCATTGATGCCGGCAAGGCAACGACCTACTCCATCATGTCTATCGAGGAGCGGGGCACCATCTTTGTCAATCCAGGTACGGAAGTTTACGAAGGCATGATTATCGGGGAAAATTCCCGCGAAAATGACCTGACTGTCAATATTACCAAGGCGAAACAGATGACCAATGTCCGCTCTGCGACCAAGGATCAGACAGCGGTTATCAAGACACCGCGGATTTTGACGCTGGAAGAATCACTGGAATTCCTCAATGATGACGAATACATGGAAGTCACTCCTGAATCTATCCGCCTGCGCAAGCAGATTCTCAACAAGGCAGAGCGCGAAAAAGCCAATAAAAATAAAAAGAAAAAAGCAGCTGAATAAATGCTGGGAAAGGAGCAGCAAAATGGTCTATTTAATCATCGGAATCTTGATTCTGCTTTTCTATATTTTTGCTGTTCCCGCCAGTATCAAGGGGACGCTCAATGCGGTCACCTTGGTTCTCTTGATTGTGGCTCTGATTATTTTATTTGGTCTGGGTCTCTTTCAGGTCTTTCGGCTGCCGGCTGAGTACTTTGTGGGCTTCGGCCTGTCAGTGATTGCTATCTTGGCCCTGCGCGACATCAGCCGCCTGAAGCCGCCTAATAAATCAAAGAAACAGGCTGACCAAGAGTTGGAATAAAAAAGAAAAGAATGGAAAGCGAAAATCATTGATTTTCTGAATTTCCATTCTTTTTTTAGACAAGTTCGGCAATTTTTTTCAGTGCGGCCTGCCGTTCTGGGTCGGAGATTTTATTGACCCGGCCGACATTAAACCATTTTTTCTTTTGGACACCGACAGATTTCAAAGTGTTGCTGAGGACGATTTTTTTAGAAGCGTTGCCGGCAATGAAGCGCTCATACCAGGTGGGCCCGGCAGATGTGGAAAAGATGATGGCTTCCTGCAGGTTGGGCAGCAGACCTTCTAGGAGACCGGACGGCTTATCCCGATAGGCAAATTCTTTCAGAAAGACCTTGTCAAAGAAGCCCTTGACGATGGCGGGGACATCATTCCACCAGATAGGGTAGATGAAGATGAGCCGGCTGCTCTTTTTCATCACTTCCTGATAATGCTGAACCAGCGGATCCAGCGCCTGACCCTGGCTGAAGAGAGCCAGCTCTTCTTTTGTGTAAACCGGATTGAAACCGTCGGCATAGAGGTCCAAGAGTTCATACTCTTGCTTTTGGCTCCGAAGAGAGTCAAGAACCGTATTTAAAATAGCGTGGTTGAAGCTCTTGTCATAAGGATGCGCATAGATAATAGCGGTTGTCATAGTATACCTCCTATTGATAAAATGCAAAAGTTGTCTCGATGATGTGAGACAAACCGGCCGTTTGGGACGAGTAAATGCCCTGGCGTATCAGCGTGCTGATTCCCAAGATGAAGCTCCACAGGTGCATAAAGGCAAGGTTAAAATCATAATGTCCATTCAGAGAATCAATGAAGCGCTGGATGACTTCCCGATTGTAACGAAAGGAGGCGACATCCATCTCCAGCTGCAGATGGCCCGCTTCATCAAACTGGGTAGTCAGGGCATAGGGGCTGAAAAAGAGAAAGTCAAAGAGATGCGGATAGTCTTGGCAATAGCCAATGAACTGATAGCCCAGATGGACCAGCTCCTCTCTGGGAGTCTGAACCCCTTGCTTGCCGCTCTTGAGATAGGCTGCGAAATGGTCTGAAATCACTGGAATCAGAGCATTTAAGAGAGCGTTCTTGTTCTCGAAATGGCGGTAGCTGGCTGCATGGCTGACCTGGCATTGTGCGGTCAGTTTGCGGAGAGACAGGCTCTGCCAGCCCTCTTTTTTCAATCTGCTGGGCTCCTAGTCTGACC
>NZ_KQ969395.1:301875-307534 GCF_001578865.1 Streptococcus sp. DD11 | reverse complement strand
TCCTTTCAGCTGATGGGCATTGAGACCTTTTACCCACACATCGCTGTCATCACAAATCTGATGCCGACCCATTTAGACTATCATGGCTCTTTTGAAGACTATGCGGCGGCCAAGTGGAACATCCAGAAAAATATGACTGCTGCTGATTATTTGGTCCTGAATTTCAATCAAGACTGGGCCAAAGAGATGGCTGGTCAGACTGAAGCCCAGGTTGTGCCTTTTTCAACGGCTGAAAAGGTAGACGGCGCATACTTGGAAGGAGACACTCTTTACTTCCGCGGCGAGGCTGTCATGAAAGCTGATGAAATCGGAGTTCCGGGCAGCCACAATATCGAAAATGCTCTGGCAGCTATTGCTGTGGCCAAGCTGAGCGGGATTGCTTCTCCTATCATCAGGGAAACGCTGTCCGCTTTTGGCGGGGTCAAACATCGGCTGCAGTATGCAGGAACGATCAACGGTGTCGCTTTTTACAATGACAGCAAATCAACCAATATTTTAGCGACCCAGAAAGCGCTGTCGGGCTTTGACAACAGCAAGGTGGTGCTGATTGCCGGCGGGCTGGACCGGGGCAATGAATTTGATGAGCTGGTGCCGGACATGAAAGGGCTGAAGAAAATGGTCATCCTGGGCCAGTCGGCTGCACGTATGAAGAGAGCGGCGGATCAGGCAGGGGTGCCTTATCTGGATGCGACGGATGTCCGAGATGCGGCCCGTAAGGCCTTTGCCCAAGCAGCACCTGGGGACGTTGTCCTGCTCAGTCCAGCCAATGCCAGCTGGGATATGTACAGTAATTTTGAAGTGCGCGGAGAGGAATTTTTGGCAACAGTTGAAGAATTAAAAGGGTAAGATGAAAAAAATCGTATTTACAGGCGGCGGAACGGTAGGGCATGTGACCCTCAATCTGCTGCTGATTCCTAAGTTTATCGAAGAAGGCTGGCAGGTTCACTATATCGGTGATCAGCATGGTATCGAGTACCAAGAAATCCAAAAGTCTGGCTTGGACGTGACCTTTCACTCGGTGGCCACCGGCAAGCTCCGCCGTTATTTTTCCTGGCAGAATCTGCTGGACGGCTTTAAGGTCGTTTGGGGAGTTTTCCAATCGCTGGGCATCCTCATCAAACTGCGGCCGCAGGCCCTCTTTTCTAAGGGGGGCTTTGTATCGGTGCCGCCGGTCATTGCGGCCCGCCTGTCCGGGGTGCCGGTTTATGTGCACGAGTCGGATTTATCGATTGGCCTGGCCAATAAAATCGCCTATAAGTGCGCAAGCAAGATGTATACCACTTTTGAGCAGGCGCCTGCCCTGACCAAGGCAGAGCATGTCGGAGCAGTGACCAAGGTCGGCAGTCAGTCCGCGGAAAATCCGGCGGAGTTAGAAGACATCCGCAGCCAGTTTGATCAAGATCTGCGCACTCTCCTCTTTGTCGGGGGCTCAGCCGGCGCCAAGGTCTTTAATGACTTTGTGAGCAGCCATCGGGCGGCTCTGACAGAGCGCTATAACATTATCAATCTGACCGGCGATGCCAGTCTGGACGAAGCAGCTCCCCATCTCTACCGAAAGGCCTATGCGACGGACCTTTACCAGCCCTTGCTGGAATTGGCCGATGTCGTGGTGACCCGGGGCGGATCCAATACGATTTTTGAACTGCTGGCCATGAAGAAGCTTCAGATTATCGTGCCCCTTGGGCGCGAAGCCAGCCGCGGCGACCAGATTGAAAATGCAGACTACTTTGTAAAAAAAGGCTATGCCAAGAAACTGGAGGAAAGTCAGCTGGATTTAGAACAGCTGCAGGCGGCAGTCGAGGATGTACTGGAGCAGCAGCAGGCTTACCATCAGGCGATGGAAGAATCTCATGAAATCAAGTCTTTGGAGGAATTTTACAGCCTACTGAGAGCAGATATTGACAAAGGAAAGAAATGAGCAAAAACAATCATGATGAGCCAAAGGAAGAGGTGACAGAACACCTCTCCGAATGGCAGAAACGCAATAAAGAATATTTGGAGAAAAAAGCTCAGGCAGAAGCAGAAAAACAGAAAGAAGCGGAAGAAGCTGCCGCCGAAGAAGGAGAAGAAGCTGCCGCTCAAGCGGAAGAAGGCATGGAAAAAGCTGACCGGGAAGCGGAAGAGGATGAGGTAGAATCAGAAGCGGCTGCTGAAGAGGCGAAAATAGAAGAGCTGTTTGATGAAGCTGCTCAAGCAGCAGAGGCCGAACCGGAGCTGACCGAAAAAGAACGCAAAAAGCTGGAAAAACTGCAGAAAAAGGCAGAAAAAGCGACAGCAAAGGCACCGATAGCAAGGGTTCACCTCTATCGGGCCCTGCCGGTCCTCTTGGGCAGCACCCTCCTCTTTCTGCTCTCGCTTTACTTTCTGACACCTCTGGCAACGATGAAAACTCTTGAATTTTCAGGCAATCAGGCCGTTGATCAGGAGACTTTGCTGCAGAGCAGCCGGATAGATGATCGGGATTATACCTTGACGACCCTGCTCAATCAGTCCAATTATGCCCGCAATATGAAGGCGTCAAGTCCTTGGATTGAACAGGTGGACATGACCTATCAGTTTCCGGTTACCTTTCAGGTGACCGTCAAGGAATATGCTGTCTTAGCCTATCTCCACGACGGCGGCCAGTATTATCCGATTCTGACCAACGGTCAGGTGATTGAGCAGGCAGCAGCAGCTGATTCGCTGCCTGAGACTTACCTTGCAGTTGAGTTTACTGACCGCGGTCTGATAAAAGAATTTGCCCAGCAGATGGCAAAAATTTCGGACGTCATTAAGAAGAATATCAAGACGGTCCAGCTGACTCCAAGCAAGGTGACATCCGACTTGCTGACGCTGACCATGTACGATGGCAATAAAATCTTGGTTCCTATTGCTCATATCAGCAAGAAACTGCCTTATTATAAGGGGATTCAGCCGCAGTTAGAGGCGCCGAGCGTTGTTGATATGGAGGCCGGAATCTTCAGCTATGCAGAAGGTGCGGAAGCTCAGGGAGAAGAGACGGCATCTGACAGTGCAACTGATACTGGTACGGAGCAGCCGGCGGGCGAGGAACAGCCAGCAGAAGAAAGTCAGGAAGACGGTGCAGCTGCAGCTCAAAATTCGGCAGAAAATACGGGAAATACCGAAAATCGCTAAATTATATGGAGAAAAACTGCACATTTTCACTTTCTTTATGTTATAATAAAGCTTGGGTAACTCTATTTTTGGGAGTTATTAGTATAGACCGGAAAGATGGAAGATAGAGAGGACTGGTGTAATGGCTAGAGACGGCTTTTTTACTGGATTAGATATAGGAACTAGCTCAATTAAAGTGTTGGTGGCAGAGCACATCAACGGTGAAATGAATGTTATTGGAGTCAGCAATGCTAAAAGCGCTGGCGTTAAAGATGGGATTATCGTCGATATTGAAGCGGCTGCAACTGCGATTAAAACCGCTATTTCCCAAGCAGAAGAAAAGGCCGGGATTTCGATTGGTTTAGTCAATGTCGGTCTTCCTGCCAACTTGCTGCAGATTGAACCGACACAGGGGATGATTCCTGTTACCAGCGATTCCAAAGAGATTACAGATGAGGATGTTGAAAATGTTGTCAGATCGGCTCTGACCAAGAGTATGACACCTGACCGTGAAGTCATTACCTTTATACCGGAAGAATTCGTAGTGGATGGCTTCCAGGGAATCCGTGATCCGCGCGGTATGATGGGCATCCGGCTGGAGATGCGCGGCCTTCTTTACACAGGTCCGCGGACCATCCTGCACAATCTGCGCAAGACTGTAGAGCGGGCGGGAGTGCAGCTGGAGAATGTTATCATCTCACCTTTGGCTATGACCAAGTCCATTCTGAACGAAGGCGAAAGAGAATTTGGTGCCAGCATCATTGATATGGGCGGCGGCCAAACAACGGTAGCCTCTGTCAAAGGTCAGGAACTGCAGTTTACAAATATCTACCAAGAAGGCGGCGATTATGTCACCAAGGATATCTCAAAAGTCCTGAAAACATCGCAGAAATTAGCCGAAAGCCTTAAATTTAACTACGGAGAAGCCTATGTACCTTCTGCCGGCTCAGAATCTTTCCAAGTAGAAGTAATCGGGGAGATAGAGCCAGTTGAAATCACAGAAAGCTATTTGGCTGAAATCATCTCCGCCCGCATCCGGCACATTTTTGATCAGATCAAACGGGATTTAGACAGAAGACATCTTCTTGAACTGCCGGGCGGCATTGTTATTATCGGCGGCGCAGCGATTCTTCCGGGGGTTGTTGAGCTGGCTCAGGAGGTATTCGGCGTACCGGTTAAACTCTATGTGCCAAATCAAATTGGGATCCGCAATCCAGCCTTTGCTCACGTCATCAGCCTGTCAGAGTATGCCGGAAACTTAACAGATGTTGACATGCTGGCTCAGATTGCTGTTCGCGGCGATGAACAGCTGCGCCATCAGCCGGTGTCCTTTGAACGTCCTGCTCAGTCAGTGCCGCGTTTCAACAGTCAGCCTGCTGAACAGCCGGCCGAAGAACCGATTCAAGAGGTTCCGGCAGCCAGCAGCGATGTGCCAAACCAAGAAGCAAAACCAAGTATTACAGATCGCATGCGCAATCTAATTGGTAATATGTTTGATTAAGGAGAATAAAGAGACTATGACATTTTCATTTGACGCTGCCGCCGCACAAGGCGCAGTCATTAAAGTTATTGGTGTCGGTGGAGGCGGCGGCAACGCCATCAACCGAATGATTGATGAAGGTGTTGCCGGTGTTGAATTTATCGCAGCAAATACGGATGTTCAAGCACTGAGCAGCGCCAAGGCAGAAACGGTGATCCAGCTCGGTCCTAAGCTGACCCGCGGACTGGGTGCCGGAGGGCAGCCCGAGGTTGGCCGTAAGGCTGCGGAAGAAAGCGAAGAAGTCCTGACGGAAGCCCTCCAGGGTGCGGACATGGTCTTCATCACAGCAGGAATGGGCGGTGGCTCTGGTACTGGTGCTGCACCGGTTATCGCGCGCATTGCCAAGGCTGTCGGTGCCCTGACGGTTGCGGTTGTAACCCGGCCTTTCGGCTTTGAAGGCAGCAAGCGCGGCAACTTTGCAGTGGAAGGAATCAACGAGCTCCGCGAGCATGTGGATACACTGCTGATTATCTCCAACAACAACCTGCTTGAAATCGTTGATAAAAAGACTCCGCTCTTAGAAGCGCTGAGCGAAGCGGATAATGTCCTTCGCCAAGGGGTGCAGGGGATTACGGACCTCATCACCAGTCCTGGTCTGATCAATCTCGACTTTGCGGATGTGAAGACCGTTATGGCTGATAAGGGCAATGCCCTGATGGGAATCGGTATCGGCAGCGGTGAAGAGCGCGTGATTGAAGCAGCCCGCAAGGCTATCTACTCTCCGCTTCTGGAAACAACTATTGACGGTGCAGAAGATGTGATTGTCAATGTCACCGGCGGATTGGATATGACGCTGATTGAAGCGGAAGAAGCTTCAGAAATCGTCAATCAGGCTGCCGGCCATGGTGTCAATATCTGGCTCGGTACAGCGATTGATGAGTCCATGAAGGATGAAATCCGCGTGACGGTTGTAGCTACCGGCGTGCGTCAGGAGAAGGTAGACCGCGTCAGCGGAATTAGCCAAACAGCATCCGGCAGCAGTGCCAGCCGCTCACAGGCCGATGC
>NZ_KQ969395.1:294511-301855 GCF_001578865.1 Streptococcus sp. DD11 | reverse complement strand
ATTCAGCGCATTTTGACCGGAACTTTGACTTGACAGAAACGGTGGATGTTCCGACTCCGAACCGTCAAAGAACGGATACGCCCAAAGGCTCAGCCTTTGGCGACTGGGACCTGCGCCGCGAAGCGATTGTCCGTCAGGCAGAACCGGCTTCTTCGGCTCGTGTTGAACGCTATGCAGAGACCAATGAAGATGATGATGAGCTTGAAACACCGCCATTTTTCAGAAACCGTTAATCTAAGCCATGGATTTGCAGAATAATAAGGAAGCCGTTTTTCAGGCCGTTGAAGAAGCGGCTGAAAGGGCCAATCGTTCAAAAGATTCAGTAAAGATTATTGCCGTGACCAAGTATGTTGACTGTCAAACGGCTCAGGAACTCGTCCGCACCGGAGTGACGCATATCGGCGAAAATCGGGTGGATCAGTTTCTGGAAAAATATGAAGCTCTGAAAGATGAAAATCTTACTTGGCATCTAATCGGCAGCCTGCAGAGAAGAAAAGTAAAAGATGTGATTCATCTTGTCGATTACTTCCATGCTTTGGATTCTGTCAAATTGGCTCAGGAGATTGACAAAAGGGCTCAGCATGTGATTAAATGTTTCCTGCAGGTAAACATTTCTCAAGAAGAAAGCAAGCACGGTTTTCGGCTGGAAGAGCTGGATGCTGTCCTGCCTCAGCTTGAATCCTTGAAAAATATTTGCATTGTAGGCTTAATGACAATGGCTCCATTTGAGGCTAGTCACGAGGAGCTGAATCAGATATTTGATACAGCCCGCCAACTTCAAAAAGAATTAAAAAGAAACAGTTAAAAACATGCCTTTTTCTGAATTAAGCATGGGAATGAGCCGGGACTATCCTCAGGCTATTGCCAACGGCTCAACCTATGTCAGAATCGGTACCGCGTTTTTTAAATAGGAAAGAACTATGTCATTAAAAGATAGATTTGATAAATTTATAGATTATTTTACGGAAGATGGAGAGGAGACGGACGTACAGGAACGGACCGCAGCTGCTCCTGTTGCTCCTGTTAAGCAGCAGCAGAAGCCTGCACTGGTACAGTCCAAGCCTGCCAAAGAAAACCGGCCGGCCCGTCCAGCTGCTTCAGCTGCCTCGTCGCAGCCGCCGCAGCAGAAATCTCCGACAGAAAACATTACGCGCCTGCATGCGCGCCAGCAGGAGCTGGCTCAGCACCGTGCCAATGCGGATGAGAAAATTACCATTGATGTGCGCTATCCGAGGAAATACGAAGAAGCAACAGAGATTGTCGATTTGCTCTTGGCGAATGAAAGCATCCTGATTGATTTCCAGTATATGACAGAGGTGCAGGCACGACGCTGTTTGGACTACCTTGACGGTGCACGCTATGTCTTGGCCGGCAACCTGAAAAAAGTTGCCAGTACCATGTACTTGCTGACTCCAATCAATGTAGTGGTCAATGTAGAAGATATTCGCCTGCCAAATGATGTTGAGCTGAGCGAATTTGACTTTGACATGAAGCGCAGCAGATAAGAGACAGAGATATGATATTTTTTATTCTTCAAGCCGTATCGAATCTGTTTAACCTTTATTCAGCGGTCTTGCTTATCTATGCGCTGTTGTCCTGGTTTCCAGGGGCCTATCAGACCAAGTTTGGCCAGCTAATAACGGCTCTTTCGGAACCCTATTTAAAACTTTTCCGGAAGCTGCCCTTGCAGTTTGCAGGGCTTGATTTCACAGTTTGGATTGCTATTCTGGCTTTACACCTTTTAAATCGCTTGTCTTTCAGCTTATTAGTAGCTCTCTTGTTTTGATACTATGATAAAAGACATCTATCAGCATTTTTCACATGAGGATCGGGACTTTATTGACAGGAGCTTGGAGCTTTTTCAAAGGGTAGAAAATACCTATGCTTTTGAAGCAACTTCTTTTCTGAATCCGCATCAGGTACTGATTCTGAAAAATATTGGCAAAGGCTATGATGTACAGGTCTTCGCCAGTTCGGATTATTATCCCAGTGAATGGGCCAAGGTGCTTGTTGCCCCTTCTTACTATGAGCTGGACCGGGAGGATTTTGGACTGACCTTGCTGGAGATTTCCTATGCCAGTAAATTTTGCAAAATCAGCCATGCCCAAATCATGGGAACCCTGCTTAATCAGCTGGGCATTGAGAGGCGGACTTTTGGCGATATTCTGGTTGTTGGAGAACGGGCTCAGTTATTTGTGGACAGCCGCTTGGCGCAGTACTTTATGGACAATGTTTCAAAAATTGCCAAAGTACCTGTCAGACTGAAAAAAGTTGCTGCCGGCGAACAGCTCAGGGTTGAGCAGGAGGCTGTCACCAAAGACATCTTGGCATCAAGCCTTCGTCTGGATAAGCTGGTGGCCAGCACCTTCAGATTGTCCCGGAGTCAGGCTGCTCAGCTGATTTCAGGAAAGCATGTGAAAATGAATTATGCTGTTACTGACAATCCCAGTCGGCAAGTCGGGCTGGATGATTTAATCAGTGTTAGAAGATTTGGAAGATTTAAGGTTTTAAGAGAAAACGGCTTTTCCAAAAACGGAAAATATAAGTTAACTGTTGAACTATTCGCTAGTAAATGAGGAGGAAGTATGGCACTTACAGCATTAGAAATTAAAGATAAATCGTTCGGAACCAAATTTAGAGGCTATGATGTTGAGGAAGTAGATGAATTTCTTGATATTATCGTCCGGGATTATGAAGATTTGGTCCGCGAAAATCATGAAAAGGAAGCAAAAATCCGCAATCTGGAAGAGCGTCTGACTTATTTCGATGAGATGAAAGACTCTCTCAGCCAGTCCGTTCTGATTGCTCAGGATACTGCTGAGCGGGTCAAGGTAGCGGCCAATGAGCGTTCGACCAATATTGTTCGTCAGGCTGAGCAAGATGCTCAGCATCTCTTGGACGGAGCTAAGTACAAGGCAGATGAAATTCTGCGTCAGGCGACAGACAATGCCAAGAAGGTGGCGATTGAGACAGAGGAACTAAAAAACAAAACCCGTGTTTTCCATCAGCGCCTCAAGTCCACTATCGAAAGCCAGCTCAGCATTGTCGACTCATCGGAATGGGAAGAAATTTTGCGTCCGACAGCTACTTATCTGCAGACCAGTGATGATGCTTTCAAGGAAGTCGTAGCCGAAGTTCTTGGAGAGGAAGCCCTTATCCGTGAGGAAGAAGTGGATGTGACCCGTCAGTTCTCTCCGGAAGAAATGGCGGAGCTGCAGGAGCGCATCGAGGCAGCGAACCGTGAGCTGGCTGCGACGCAGGCTTTTTCACCGCTCAGTGATGAAGACTTAGAAGCGCATCAGGCAGCAGAAAAGGACACAGAGGGCGGAGATGACCAGGATGACTCAAACGGCGAGCAAAAAATTCCAGTAAATATTTTATAAGATTGCAGAAACACGAGGCTGACAGAATACTGAAAGCGAGCAGGTGAGGGTGAGAGACCTGCAGTCCCTTTTGCCAGGCTTATCATTTTGCAGATTCAAATCTGAAATCAGTAGGATTTGACGGCCAGTCTTCGTTACAGACTAAGATTCTGTGTCTATAAAGAAGCCTTCGTCTAGCAGGCTTATCTGTGATGCAGATTCGAAGAGGGACAGGAGCTTTTTCTGTCTGAACAAAGGTGGTACCACGAATTTTCGTCCTTAGGAGAAATTTGTGGTCTTTTATTTTGTAATCAATCATTCATGAGGAGAAAAAATGAAACTCAAAGAAACACTCAATCTTGGGAAAACAGCCTTTCCGATGCGGGCCGGTCTGCCCAATAAGGAGCCAATCTGGCAGAAAGAATGGGATGAGGCTAAGCTTTATCAGCGCCGGCAGGAGCTGAATGCAGGCAAGCCGCATTTTATCCTGCATGACGGGCCTCCCTATGCCAATGGCAATATCCATGTCGGCCATGCTATGAATAAGATTTCCAAGGACATCATCGTTCGCTCTAAATCTATGTCTGGCTACTTGGCTCCCTACATCCCAGGCTGGGATACCCACGGTCTGCCCATTGAGCAGGTTTTGGCCAAGAAGGGCGTCAAGCGTAAGGAGCTGGATTTGGCAGAGTATCTGAGAATGTGCCGGGACTATGCTCTCAGTCAGGTAGACAAGCAGAAGGAAGATTTCAAACGGCTGGGCGTTTCTGGTGACTGGGACCATCCTTATATCACACTGACCCCTGACTATGAAGCGGCCCAAATCCGTGTCTTTGGCCAGATGGCCAAAAAGGGCTATATCTACCGCGGTGCTAAGCCGGTCTACTGGTCTTGGTCTTCTGAGTCAGCCTTGGCAGAAGCCGAAATTGAATACCATGATTTGGTTTCTACCTCTCTTTACTATGCCAATCGGGTCAAGGACGGCAAGGGAGTGCTGGACACAGATACTTATATTACCGTCTGGACGACCACGCCCTTTACCATTACAGCCTCTCGCGGTCTGACGGTTGGTGCGGACTTTGACTATTTGGTGGTGAGACCGGCCGGAGAAAGCCGAAAATTTGTCGTGGCTGCTGATCTCCTGAACACTCTCTCTGAAAAATTTGGCTGGGAAGATGCGGAAGTTGTGGCCAGTCACCGCGGAGCTGAGCTCAATCATATCGTGACAGAGCATCCTTGGGATTCGGATGTAGATGAATTGGTCATCCTAGGGGAGCACGTGACTCTGGATTCTGGTACGGGTATCGTCCATACGGCGCCCGGCTTTGGTGAGGATGACTACCGTGTCGGTGTAGCCAACGGGCTGGAAGTAGCCGTGACGGTCAATGAACGCGGCATCATGATGGACAATGCCGGCCCAGACTTTGCAGGCCAGTTCTATGACAAAGTCGTGCCGACTGTTATTGAAAAGTTAGGCCATCTGCTCTTAGCCAAGGAAGAAATCTCTCACTCCTATCCTTTTGACTGGCGGACCAAGAAGCCCATCATCTGGCGGGCAGTACCGCAGTGGTTTGCTTCCGTCTCGAAATTCCGTCAGGAAATTTTAGATGAGATTGAAAAGGTCAAATTTCATTCCGAATGGGGCAAGGTCCGTCTCTACAATATGATCCGCGATCGCGGCGATTGGGTCATCTCCCGTCAGAGGGCTTGGGGTGTGCCTCTACCGATTTTCTATGCAGAAGACGGCACGCCAATCATGACAGAAGAGACTGTCGAGCATGTAGCTCAGCTCTTTGCGGAGCATGGCTCAATCATCTGGTGGCAGCGTGAAGCCAAAGATTTGCTTCCTGCCGGCTTTACCCACCCAGGATCTCCAAATGGTGAATTTACCAAGGAAACAGACATCATGGACGTGTGGTTTGACTCAGGTTCATCCTGGAATGGTGTGGTGGTCAACCGTCCTGAGCTGACCTATCCAGCTGATCTCTATCTGGAAGGCTCCGACCAATACCGGGGCTGGTTTAACTCTTCTCTAATCACCTCCGTAGCCAATCATGGAGTAGCTCCCTACAAGCAAATCCTGTCTCAGGGCTTTGCCTTGGACGGTAAGGGAGAAAAGATGTCCAAGTCTCTGGGCAATACCATTGCGCCTAGTGATGTGGAAAAGCAGTTCGGGGCAGAAATTCTCCGACTTTGGGTGACCAGTGTGGACTCCAGCAATGATGTCCGCATTTCCATGGATATCCTCAGCCAAGTCTCTGAAACCTACCGCAAGATCCGCAATACCCTGCGCTTCCTGCTGGCCAATACTTCTGACTTTAACCCGGCTCAAGATGCTCTTTCTTATGAAGAGCTCCGCTCGGTTGATAAGTACATGACCATCCGCTTCAATCAGCTGGTAGCAACCATCCGCAAAGCCTATGCTGACTTTGAATTTCTGACGATTTACAAGGCCATTGTCAACTTTGTCACCGTGGATTTGTCTGCCTTCTATCTGGACTTTGCCAAGGATGTGGTCTACATCGAAGGGGCTAAATCGCTGGAACGCCGCCAGATGCAGACTGTCTTCTATGATATTTTGGTTAAAATTACCAAGCTTTTGACTCCAATCCTGCCGCATACGGCCGAGGAAATCTGGTCCTATCTGGAGCATGAGGAAGAAGACTATGTCCAGCTGGCTGAGTTGCCAGAGCATCAAAGTTTCCCTAATCAGGAGGAGATTTTGGATACTTGGTCTGCTTTCATGGACTTCCGCAGCCAGGCCCAGAAAGCTCTGGAGGAAGCCCGCAATGAAAAAGTCATCGGGAAGTCTCTGGAAGCTCACCTGACTGTTTATCCAAATGAAGTTGTCAAAACCTTACTGGAAGCAGTCAACAGCGATGTCGCTCAGCTGCTTATCGTGTCTCAGCTGACCATTGCGGACGGTCCTGCTCCGGAAACTGCTCTGGCCTTTGAGGATGTGGCCTTTACAGTGGAGCATGCCTCTGGTCAGGTCTGCGACCGCTGCCGCCGTGTTGACGAGACGGTCAGAGAGCGCAGTTATCACGCTCAGATCTGTGACAACTGTGCAGCAATTGTGGAAGAAAACTTTGCTCAGGCAGTAGCAGAGGGCTTTGAAAGCAAGTAAGGGTTGATTTTCAAAAATATAAAAAAAGGCTCTGCCCTTGATGGCGAGCCTTTTTATATCGTCATTTAGTTTCTCTTTTATTACTTTGTTAGCTCGCCTTGCCCTGCTTTTGAGACTTCCTCACGGAAGCTCTATCCGCAACCTCAAAGCACTGCTTTGAGCTGTCTGCGGGCTCACTGCCTCGTACTAAAAAACTATAACTTAGCTGTTTCTATTTTAGCGAGAATGCTTTGCAGCTGAAAGAGCTCAGAGGAGGTCAGCTGCTGCAAGGCTTGGCTGGCGCAGGTATTTTCAAAACCAATCAGCTGATCATAAAGTTTGAGCGCTTGGCTGCTGGGATAGAGTTCCTTGAACTTCTTGTTTTGAGCGTTGGTTTTTTGACAATCAGGCCTCTTTCCTCTAGCTTCCCGAGGGAGCGGCTAAGGGTGGTTTTGTCAATCTGAACCATTTCTGCCAATCGTGATTGACTGAGGCCTTCATTTTCGACAATGCGAGTCAGCAGTAAAAATAAATTATTGTCCAGACCGCAGGAACGGGCTTGCTGGTTCATCTTCAGCATGGCTTGTCTGGAAATCAGGCCCATCTGTCGGAAAAGTTGGCGGTAATCCATAGGAACTCCTTGTTAGTTGCATTTGCATTTATTATACAGAAAAAATCGAGAGGAAACAAGTATGCGGCAGGTAAAAAGTTTTGAGCAATTAACGGCCTTAGAATTTTATAAATTTCTAAGGCTGCGCCTGAAAACCTTTGTGGTGGAGCAGGACAGAGTCTACAATAATCTGGAACGGGCGGTGGGACAGAACTAAATTTTTAAAAATTTAGTTCTGTCCCAGCCCCGCGAGGCTCTCACAGTCC
>NZ_KQ969395.1:279716-294181 GCF_001578865.1 Streptococcus sp. DD11 | reverse complement strand
GATGAATCAATCAATTTGGGATTGATTTTTCTTTTTAAAAAGAACTCTCTAATCTTTTCGATTTCCTGTTCACGGACGGCGCGGTGCTTGTTTGAAATCAGGATTTCATAGTGCAGAGGAGCCTGTGTGAAAACAACATCGCTGTTTCCTGCTGAATAGACTTCTACCAGTATCGCGTCGGTGCTTGCCAGCTGACTCTTGACCAGTTCAGCGTGACTGTTTGTTGTATTGATAAGCTTCATGCGATTTCCTCCTGCTTTTTACCTGCTATTATTATAACATGTTTGGAGTTAATTGTGAAACATTTCTTTAGTTTTTATGGACACTTCTCCACTTTTCGATGCCCCATTTGTGGCTGCCGCGTTTGAGCTTTTCAAGCGCTTCATCAATGGGAAACCAGGCTAAATTGTTAAAATCTTCCAGCGGCTGCTGGCTTTTTTTGAAGGACGTTACTTCATAAATATAGGCTGGATTGTAGAAATAAGTATCACGGTGGCGGGAGTAAAAATATTCATCAGCCTGGCCGAAGTAGGCGCCAATCTGAGCGGTAAAGCCCAGTTCTTCTATCAGTTCGCGTTCGAGAGCAGTCTGATGGTCTTCTCCCTCTTCAATCTGGCCGCCGGGCAGAAACCAAGCTCCATTCGGTGCCTGAACGAGAATGATTTTCTCTTTCTCTTCATCGGGGATGACAGCATAGACTCCATAGCGGGTCACATATTCTACATTTTCTTCTTTTTCTCCAAAAGTTGGATGGGTCATGTTATTTTCCTCAATCTCTAGTCAGTCTACTATTATCATAAAAAACTAAAGACTTGCTGTCAAGGATTTACCAAGGGTTTTGAAAATTTCTTGAAAACAATGCTGCTGTTCCGCCCCGATGCAGCTATTCTTCAAATTTGAAAATGCTGACGGGATAGAGTTTGAGGATTTTTTCCCAAAGGAAGCGCAGAAGAAGAGCGGCTGCTGTCGGCAGAAGGAGCCAGGCCAAAATAGCGGTTGGGACAGAGAGGCCGCCGGTGACGGAGGCAAAGAGACCGGTCAGACCGACCAGCCCGAAACCGGCAGAGGCGGGCGTTCCGCTAATGGCAAAGAAAGGCACCAGAAGCCCGGTCAGGATAGAGGTGGAAACAATGGGCAGATAGGAAATAGGGTGTTCAAAAACATTGGGCATCATCATCTTCATAGATCCCAGAGCAATAGCAGTGGTGACACCGGGTTTATTGATAAAGAAGGAGTGAACGACAAGGACGATACAGGTCGTACCGACCCCCATAGCCGCTGCTCCGGCAGACAGGCCGTTAAGACCGATTGCAAGGCCGATGGCCACGGTGGAAATAGGTGCTACAATCATAATAGCAAAGGTGACGCAAATGAGGACACTCATGAGGTAGGGCTGGAGCTCGGTAAAGTACATAATGATTTGCCCGATAGAGGTGGAAATCATTTTGACATAAGGCAGGGTGAAGAGGCCCAGACTAGCCAGAAGAGTACCGATTACAGGGATGAGGACAAAGCTGAAGGAATCAAATTTTCCTTCCAGCCAGAGCAGGCCCAGAGCGCTGACAGCGCAAATCAGCATCACATTGATAATGTCGCCGGTCCCGCTGGTGTAAAAGCCAGTGCTGATTTGCTTGGCTGCAGCAATCAACTCCTTGGGCGCCTGCTGTTTTTGCAGCTCGGCCAGAATCTGTCCGGCACCTGCCAGCCGGCTGGTGGCTCCGGAGCTGACAAAGGCAACAGCTGTCAGCAGAGCAGCCTTCATTCCCTTGAAGCCAAACTCAAAAGCAATCAGGGTTCCGATAATGGCGGCCAAGGCGCTTTGAAAGAGGACGTTGGCTGTGTTCCAAGTGGCGAAAAAAGCGTTGTTGGCAAAGAAGTCCAAGGAAAAAAGGACCGAGAACATGGAATTGGGCAGGAGGGAAACGATAACCCCGATAGCCGTTCCGTTCAGAATCTTGTGGAGAAAGCTTTTTGGGGTCAGTGGTTTGGTGTTTTCTGTAGTCATCAGTAAGCTCCTTTGTTTTTTGAAAAATAAAAAATCACCTGCTGCAAAGTTCAGGCGACAATAGAAAAAAGATAGTAAGAGTCCATCCCTCAAGCAAGAAAGAGGGATGGAGTTCCTCCGGACTTCTCATTCGTCAACAGCTGCGCCTGTATATCCATACTGGTCGAAATGGACAAAATGATAATCAATAATAACATGGCTCAGCTCCTTTTTATTTTTCTTGAAGCTATTATAACACGAAAAAAGAAAAATGAAAATAGTTTTATTAAAATTTTCTGAAAATTTTAATATTTATACTCAAAAAAAAGAAACTGGGTGGAATCCCAGTTTCTTGGTTTTCATTCGTCCTTGTCATCCGCAAGCGTACGGACTGTTTTATCAGTCTGAGCCTCCATTCTTTTTGCCGGCTTGATGAGAATTTTTCCCTTGCTGGTCATGACAGCCTTGAGGTGCTTCTCGCTTGGGTTTTCAAGATAAAAGTCGGTAATGGCGTCTTCGATATGTTCTTGAATTGTTCGGCGGAGCGGGCGGGCTCCCATCTTAGGATCATAGCCCAAGTCAACCAGTTTTTCCTTGACCTTGTCAGTGACATCCAGATGAATGCCATTGCCGGACAGGCGTTCATTGACATCGTCCAGCATCAGATCTACAATCTGCAGCAGATTTTCTTTGCTGAGGGCTTGGAATTCAACAATACCGTCAAAGCGGTTCATAAACTCAGGGCTGAAGAAGTTGCCCAGCTCTCCCAGGACGGAGTTGGTCCGGCCTTCACGCGCTGCTCCAAAGCCGACACTGGCTTCTGCCTTGCCGGTTCCGGCATTGGAAGTCATGATGATAATGGTATCTTTGAAGCTGACGGTTCGGCCCTGACCGTCTGTCAGACGCCCGTCATCCAGTACCTGCAGGAAGGTGTGCATGACATCGGGATGGGCTTTTTCTACCTCATCCAGCAGAATGAGAGAATAAGGATTGCGGCGGACGCGCTCAGTCAGCTGGCCGGCTTCATCATAGCCGACATAGCCCGGAGGAGCTCCGACCAATTTAGCCACGCTGTGCTTTTCCATGTATTCACTCATGTCAAAGCGAATCATACTGTCAGCCGAGCCAAAGAGCTCAATAGCCAGCTGTTTGGACAGCTCGGTCTTGCCGACTCCGGTCGGTCCGACAAAGAGGAAGCTGCCGATTGGGCGGTTGGGACTTCCCAGTCCGACCCGATTGCGGCGGATAGCTTTGGCAATCTTATCTACTGCATCATCTTGGCCGATGACATGGGCTTTCAAGTCATTGGCTAGGTTGACTAGCTGAGATTGTTCCTTTTCCTTGAGATCGCCGACAGGAATATTGGTTTTTTGCTCTACGATATGCTCAATGGTCTTTTCGCTGATAATAGGCGTATCCTTATCCAGCACGCTGGTCTGCTGCAGTTCCTTGTATTTGGCAATCTGGTCGCGGAAGTAGGCCGCCTTTTCGTAGTCTTCATCACGGGTGGCCTGAGCCTTGAGATTCTCCGCCTCAATCAGCCGCTGGTCAATGACCTTTGGATCAACAAAGTTGAGAGTCAGGTTCATCTTGGAGCCGGCCTCGTCCAAGAGGTCAATGGCCTTGTCAGGCAGAAAGCGGTCTTGGATGTAGCGATTGGAGAGAAGTGCGGCCGCTGTGATGGCCGCATCTGTATACTTGACATGATGGTAGTCTTCGTATTTCTTTTGAATCCCTTTGAGAATCGTAATCGTTTCCTCTACCGTTGGCTCATCTACCTTGACGGGCTGCATGCGGCGCTCCAAAGCAGCATCTTTTTCGATGATGCGGTATTCATTGAGGGTGGTTGCTCCGACCAGCTGCAGCTCCCCTCTTGCCAGAGCCGGTTTGAGAATATTGCCGGCATCCATATTGCCGTCACCGGCAGATCCGGCACCGACAATTTCATGGATTTCGTCAATGAAGAGGATGACATCCTGACGGGAGCGGATTTCGTCCATCAGCTTTTGCATGCGCTCTTCAAACTGACCGCGGATACCGGTGCCCTGAACTAAGCTGACCACATCCAGACGGATGACTTCCTTGCCTTGGAGTTTGTGGGGCACATCTCCGTCAACAATCTTTTGAGCCAGTCCTTCCACAACGGCAGTCTTACCGACACCGGGCTCGCCAATGAGGACAGGATTGTTCTTGGTTCGGCGATTGAGAATTTCAATGACGCGGATAATTTCTTCATCACGGCCGATCACAGGGTCGATGTCACCGCGGCGGGCAGACTCCGTCACATTGATACCGAACTCTTCCAAGAGTCCTTTGGGTTTCTGCGGAGCTTGCTGACGCTGGTCGTTTTTATGCTGATTGGAGCCATAGCCTCCGCCGCCCCCGTAAGCTCCGCCCGACTGAGTCGGTGGAGGAGTCGGTTCCTGCGGCTGCTGGAAATTGCTGAGGCTGTTAAAGAAATCATCGATGGGGTCAATTCCGTGGTTGTTAGCGTTGGCCATTCCGTTAAACAAAGAATGATCAGGGTCGGTTTTCATGATTTGATAGCAGTTTTGACACAAATCCACCTGCTGTTTATGGCCATTGACATTTGTATAGAGATGGATGGTTGATTCATTGATTTTGCAATTTTGGCAAAGCATGCAGTTACCTCTTTCCTTTCATGTGGAATCTGACTGTTTTTGCATTGGTCAAGAATAGTCAAAATTTTATACTTACATTATATCAGTATTCTCAAACATTGCAAGAATTTGCTACAAAATCATTCCTGAGACCGATTCTGATGAAAATAAATCTTTGAAAAATTACAAAAAATACCCTTTTAGTGGTATTTCGGCTCCTATTTATGGTAAAATGATAAGGAACTAAGTAAATAGGAGAAACAAAATGGAATCACATTTAGTTAGAATTATTAACCGCTTAGAGGCTATGGCTAAGGACGGCGGAAATTTGAAACGTAATTTTGAACGTGAAGGAGTAGTTGTAGCAGAAGTTGCCTACAGTTACGATGAAGAGAATGGCTCAGTCTTTACTCTGCGGGATGTCGAAGCGCGTGAAACCTATACTTTTGACAGCATTGACCTGATTGCCATGGAAATCTACGAATTGCTTTACTAAGAAGCAGCCTGCTGCTCTATAGTTGGGAAAAACGGATTAGCTGGGCTAATCCGTTTTTTAGAACTTGGCTTCAGGACTGGTTTTGCTGTTTCATCCTCAATGATGCTCATCAGCAAATCAGAAAGCCAGCCGCAGTTTGCAGCATTTTTCCAAGAGTATAAAGTTTTTTTCGTCACCCGCCGTTAAAATTTTTTGTCTATATCCAGTCTTTCTGCTGCAAGTTGCCTAGATTGACTAAAAAGAAGCGCTTATCCAGCAAAAATCATCGTTTCTCTTATAACCTCATATAAGAAAAAGGTATAGCAGACGGGGACAGTTTTTTGTTATAATAAAAAAGATAATGAAAAAGAAATGAGAAAATAATGGCGCAGATTATCGATGGCAGAGGTTTAGCAGACAAGCTGCAGGCAAGATTGGCTGAGAAAACAGCAAAGCTGAAAGAAGAAACGGGACGGGTGCCCGGATTGGCGGTACTGGTAGTGGGCAATGACCCCGCCAGCCAGATATATGTGAGAAATAAAGAGCGTTCGGCTCTGGCCGTCGGTTTCAGAAGCAAGGTAGACCGCCTGCCGGAAGCGACTGGTCAGGAAGAACTGCTGGCCTTGATTGAGACCTACAATCAAAATCCTGACTGGCATGGTATTTTAGTCCAGCTGCCTCTGCCAGCTCATATTGATGAGGAGGCCGTACTGGCAGCTATCAATCCAGATAAGGATGTGGACGGTTTCCACCCTATGAATATGGGCCGGCTTTGGTCCGGCCATCCGGTCATGGTTCCCTCGACTCCGGCCGGCATCATGGAAATGTTTCATGAGTACAATGTGGAGCTGGAAGGCAAAAGAGCGGTTGTCATCGGCCGCAGCAATATTGTCGGCAAGCCCATGGCCCAGCTGCTCTTAGCCAAGAATGCTACGGTAACCCTGACCCATTCCCGCACCCACCATTTGGCGGAAATCGCTAAGAAAGCGGATATTTTGATTGTAGCCATCGGCCGCGGCCATTTTGTGTCCAGGGAATTTGTCAAAGAAGGGGCAGTCGTCATTGATGTGGGCATGAACCGGGATGAAAACGGCCGGCTGATCGGCGATGTCAAATTTGATGAGGTTGCTGAGATTGCCAGCCTGATTACGCCGGTACCTAAGGGAGTGGGCCCGATGACCATCACTATGCTGATGGAGCAGACCTATCAAGCTTTTAAACGGAGTCTTAAAAAATGAAATTTGTCTTTGATTTGGATGGCACCCTGTGCTTTGATTATATGACGATTGACGAGGAGCTCAAGCAGGTTCTACTGACTGCTCCCCATTACGGACATGAGGTTGTTTTTGCTTCAGCCAGATCCTACCGGGACTGTCTGGGACTTTTGGGCTCGGAACTCAGCCAGCAGTTAGTTATTGGCCTCAATGGCGGTTTGGCTTACCAAGGCGGGCAGCTGATCTTTGAGCGGCAGCTGAATCCAGCTAGCTATCAGGCCGTGCTGGACTTCTGTCGGACCTATAATCTGCCTTTTTTCGTAGATAATACTTTTAATTATAGCGGTCAGATTTTGGAGAAAATTCCTTTTATTGCCAGTGTAGATCCGCTTGGCCGAGCCAAGCAGCTGGACTTAGCGGAACTCCAGCATCCCATAAAAATCGTCATCTATATGGGAAATCATGAGCAGCTAGTGGAAGATTTGCAGGCTCAGTTTGAAAATCTGTCTGATTTGACTGTCGACTACCATGAACACGAGCAGTGTTTTTATATCAATCCGGCTGACACCCACAAGGCCTCAACCATTCAGGAACTCTGTGGAGAAAACTATGTGGCCTTTGGCAATGACCAGAATGACATTGAGATGTTTAAGAACTCCCTCTATGCGGTTCAGGTCGGCGATTTCCCGGCTTTGAAAGCTTATGCTGATGATCAGGTGGCCCTAAAAGGCGATTTCATCTACGCTTTGGCTGCAGCTATCCGTCAGGCTTTTCTGGATTTTAAGGGAAAATAAGAATGAAAACAGTCAGCAGATCCTCTGGCTGTTTTTAAGATGTTCCTTTCACAAAAAAAACTTTGTTCTTTGGCAGATTAGGGAATTTCTTCTCTGAAGAAAGCCTGCTTTTTTATTTTCAGGCTGAGCTAAAAATATGATAAAATAGGGAAAAGGAGAATGGATATGAAACAGATTGGCCAAGAATTGCTGCAAAAAGTCATCACATCGCGTCCTCTGAACAGCCACAAGGGGGATTACGGCCGGCTGCTGTTAATCGGCGGGACTTACCCTTACGGCGGAGCCATCATCATGGCGGCCCTGGCGGCAGTCAGGAGCGGAGCGGGTCTGGTCACGGCGGCGACGGATCGAGAAAACATCGCTGCTCTGCACAGCCGTCTGCCAGAGGCCATGGCCTTTGATCTGCGGGAGACTGACCGGCTGTTTGAGCAGATGGCCAGAGCGGATGTTGTCTTAATCGGTCCGGGTCTGGCAGAGGGGGACTTTGAAAAGGCTCTTTTAAGCAAGCTTTTGCAGGAAGCAGGAGAAGATCAGGTTTTGATTGTAGATGGCGGGGCTATCTCTCTTTTCAGCCAGGCAGCTCTGTCCTTTCTTAAAGCCCAGACTATCTTTACACCGCATCAGAAAGAGTGGGAGCGCCTGAGCGGTCTGCCTGTTGCTGAGCAGACAGAGGCTGCTAATCGGGCTGCTGTCAATGCCTTTCCTTTGGGGACAATCCTTGTCCAAAAAAAGCATGGGACAGCAATTTATCAAAGCGGCAGCAGCGAAAGCTGGCAGCTGACAGCCGGCGGTCCTTATCAGGCGACCGGCGGCATGGGGGATACCTTGGCTGGTATGATTGCTGCTTTTGCTGGTCAATTCAAGGAGCAGAGTCTGCTGGATCGGGTTTCTGCCGCAACTCTCCTGCATTCCGTCATTGCGGATGCATTGTCCCAAGAAGCTTATGTGGTTCTGCCGACAGACATCAGTCGGGAAATTCCGCGGTGGATGAAGCTGCTGTGCGAGGAAAAGACAGATTTTTCATGAATTTTTTAGGAAAAGGCTTGTTTTTAAAGCGGTTGCATGTTAATATGAAAAAACAGGGAGAAGAAGGGCGGCAGGATGGTGCAGAAACGAGTCCGGCCTGCGCCTGCTTCCCGCAGGGTTTTTCTCCCTTGTGAATGGAACGTGGGCTTAGCTCTTGGCAAAAAGGATAAAATGTTTTAGAAGCTTCAGCTTCTCTGTCAGTTTTTCTATTTTTGCTCAGCGCTGCTGGCATCCTCGTATCTTGTGGAAGGAGGTATCAGGTATTGGTGAAAGCAACCATGAAAGATGTGGCAGAATTAGCTGGTGTGGGGCTGGGAACGGTCTCACGGGTGGTCAATGGCTACCGCGTCAAGGATTCGACCTATCAAAAGGTTCAAGAGGCGATCGCGCGTCTGGATTATTCCCCTGATGAATATGCAAGAGGCCTGAAAACAAACCGCAGCAATATCGTGGCCTTGATTATTCCGACTATTTGGCATCCTTTCTTTTCGGAATTTGCCTATCATGTGGAAAAGGAGCTTCTGAAAAATCACTATAAGCTCTTTATCTGCAATGCTGATGGGGATGCGGCCAATGAAATCGAGTACATCGAAATGCTGGAGAAAAATAAGGTAGACGGTATTATTGCCATTACCTATTCGGACATTGATAAGTATGTTTCGTCCAGCCTTCCCTTTGTCAGCTTTGACCGCCATTTCTCAGAGAATGTGTCTTATGTGACATCGGAAAATTTCCTAGGCGGACAGCTGGCGGCTCAGGAATTGCTGAAGCGGGGGGCCCGGCAGCTGGCCTATATCGGCGGGACTAATATTCACGAAAATGAGACCAAGCAGAGAAAGCTGGGGTTCACTGCTCAGGCAGAGGCGGAGGCTTGCGCTGTGCTTGAGCTGGATATGGAAGAACCCTTGGTCAATCCTGAAGAACAGATTGAAAGCTTTTTGCGGCTTCATCCTCAGATAGATGGGATCTTTACGGTCAATGATTTCATGGCGCTTCGGGTTATCAAGGTTATGGACAGGCTGGGCAAGGCCGCTCCGGAGGACTATCAGATCATCGGTTTTGACGGTCTGCGCAATGCAGAGGACCAATCCTACCTCCTGTCAACCATCGCCCAGTCTTTGGATCTGATCGCTCAGGCTTCTGTCGACTTGCTGCTGCGTTTAATCAGTCAGCAGCAGCGGGAAAAGACAAGGGTTGCCATTCCGGTTCGTTTTGAAGAAGGCGGCACCACCAAAATCCTGTCCTGAAATTCAAAAAATATCCTAAAAAGCAGTTGACTTTTTATGAAAGCGCTGTTATAATTAAAGTGCAAACGGAAACGTTTCAAAAAAGACAAAAAGGTCACCGGCCTTTCTCTTTTTCAAAGAAAATGGAAACGTTTCAAAAAGGAGGAAATTATGCGTAAAGGTATTGTTCTATCGGTTCTTACAGCCCTGTCGTTAGGATTTTTGGCTGGCTGCAGCGGTTCGGGCAGCGGCTCAAAGGATGCTGCTTCTTCAAACGACATCAAGGTTTGGGTTCAGTTTTCTGACGAGACAGCTGAAGGTAAGGCTTGGGACCAGGTCGTACAAAATTTCAATAAGAAATACGAAGGCAAGTACAAGGTTGTAACCGAGTATATTCCTCGAAGCGGCAGCGGCGGCGGCTATGAAGACAAGGTCAATGCGGCTATTACCACCAACAGTCTGCCGGACGTCATTACTCTGGATGGTCCTAATACAGCAGCTTATGCCCAGTCAAAAGTCATCACTCCGCTGGATGATTATGTCAAAGATGATGATATGGACGATGTTCTGGACAGCATCAAGCAGCAGGGGACTTACGACGGCAAATTCTATGCTTTTGGCTATTCAGAATCCAGTGTCGGCATTTACTATAATAAAAAGATGTTCAAGGAAGCAGGCATTGATGAAGCCAGTCTGCCAAGCTTGGAAAAGCCATGGACTTGGGATGAATTTAAGGCCATCAGCAAAAAACTGAAAGACCACTTCAAGGAAGCAGCTATTGACTTCCGTCTCAATTCCAATGATGAAATGCTGCCCTATGCATATATGCCGCTCATCTGGTCTAATGACGGAACAGTGGTAAATGATGACGGCACTAAGGCTGAAGGTTATTTCAATGCTAAGGAAAGTGTGGAAGCTATCCAGTTTATCCAAGATTTGGTCAAGGAAGGCTATACAACTGTCAGCCCGGTTGAAAAAGGCTTTGAGACAGGCCAGTACCCAATGGTTCTCAGCGGTTCGTGGACAATTGCTGATTTGGAAACCAATTATAAGGACATTGACTTTGGCATTCTGCCTTATCCGGTATCCAATACAACGAAGAAATTAGTGTCTCCTTCAGGCAGCTGGCAGCTGGGTGTGACTGAAAAGTCCGATAAGAAGGAAGCTGCGGCTGAGTTTGTCAAGTTTGCAACCAATACGGAATCAAGCGAAATCCTCAGTTTGGGCAACAGTGTGCTGCCAATCCGTAAATCCACTATTGAAAATATCAAGGATAAGGTTTCTGAACCAATGAAATTTTTGATGGAGCAAAATGCAGCAACTGCCCATGCACGCCCGGTTGTGGTGGCTTATCCGCAGGTATCCCGCTCCTTCCAGCAAGCCATGCAGGATATCAGCTACTATGAAGAAAATCCAAGTGTTCAGAAAGTGCTGGATGCGCGTGCCAAAGAAATGCAGGCAGCCATTGATCAAGCTCTGAATAAGTAATACTCAAAGAAAATGGACTGTTGACAAGGGATAAGAATAAGGTCAATAGACGATAAATTGTCTCATTGATTTACGAGGCTGGCTGTTTTTAGACGGTGCCTTCCAAAAGATGCATCCCTCTGTGGGTGAGGACGCAGCCATCCCATCATGGGAGTCTGTCCCAGCCTCATCTTCGATGTTCAAAGAGTATCAGATCAGATTTGCTGCTTGTTCATGCAATCTAGGGATGGGGCACAACCGAGTATGAGGTGCGGCCTCGTCCCTGTTTTATTCTCCTGCTCATATGCATTTCTTTTCTTAAGTGATGACGCAAAAAGGAGATAAACCAAACAGCGGTATGAGTCTGCAGGCGCTATCAGGCTGCCAGTCTGTCGGACGGACTCTGAATCCGAATGAAAGGGAACTATTCATGAAGCAAAAGAAACGTCAGAAATTAAAAGAAAATCTCTTGGGCTACGGCTTTCTGTCGCCGGCCCTGATTCTACTATTGGTTTTCTTGGTGATTCCGGTTGGAATGGTTGTCTATTATGCTTTTACAGACTACTATCTGCTGACGCCGGACGCCCGCAAGTTTATCGGCTTTGACAATTTTATCCGGCTGGCTAAGGATCCGACCTTCTTCAAAAGTGTCCTAAATACCGCTCAGTTTGTTGTCTGGATCATTCCGGTTCAGCTGGGAGCAGCATTGGGCATGGCATTGATTGTGAATAAAAAACGTAAGGGCAATATGTTCTTTAAGGTTGCCTTCTTTGCGCCGGTGGTTATGTCTCTGGTCGTTATTTCCATTCTCTGGCTCTATCTGCTCAATCCCAATAATGGTCTCTTGAATGCACTGTTGGACAAGGTTGGGATTGCCGCTCAGCCTTTCTTGCGGAGCCCCAAGCAGGCCATGTATGCGATTGTCTTTGTTTCTGCCTGGCAAGGAGCCGGCTATCAGATGCTGCTCTTTTTGGGCGGTATGCAGAATATCCCGCAGGATGTCTATGAGGCAGCAGAGCTGGATGGCTTTAGCAAGTGGGAGCAGTTCCGCTATATTACCATGCCGCTCTTAAAGCCAACAGCCCTTTTCGTTCTGCTGACGACACTGATTTCAGCCTTTAAGCTGATTGTGCAGCCGATGGTAATGACCCAGGGCGGCCCGATGAACTCAACTATTACGATGGTTTATTACATTTACCAGCAAGGTTTTACAGACCGCTTAGTCGGCTACTCTAGTTCCATTGCACTGGTATTTACGACCTTGATTGGCATGATTAGCCTGGTCCAAAGACGTGTACTGAAGGAGGATGAATAGAATGAAAGGTATCAAAGCAGGAACGGTTCTGGAATATATCCTCTTGCTCCTCTTGGCAGCCCTCTTCCTCTTTCCGATGATTTGGATGGTGGTGTCTTCTATGAAGCCGGAGGCAGATGTCTACAAAAATCTGAGCAGCTGGCAGGCTTTTTTGCCCAGTCTGAATCCGGCCAACTGGTTTAAACCCTATCAGGAAGTGCTGGAGCGCTTCAGTATCCTGACCTATCTGGCCAACAGTGTGTTTTATGCGGGGACTTTTGCACTGGGCTCTATTATCGTGAATTCTCTGGCCGGCTTTGCCTTTGCCAAGATTGATTTTTCCGGCAAAAAGCTGCTCTTTGGTTTTCTTCTGGCTTTGCTGATTATTCCCATGGAGACTATGCTGATTCCGCAGTTTACCATTATCAATGCTCTGGGTCTGGTCAACAATCGCTTGGCGGTTATTATTCCCGGCCTGGCCAGTGTCTTTAATATCTACCTTTTCAGAAATTTCTTTATTGCCATTCCAGAGGAAATCATTGAATCAGCCCGTATGGACGGCGCAGGGATTTTGCGGATTTTCTGGCAGATTATGCTGCCCATGTCTAAGCCTGCTGTTGCAACGGTCGGCGTGCTGTCTTTCATTTCCAGCTGGAATGATTACATCTGGCCGCTCATGGTCTTGACGGATTCGTCCAAGTTTTCCATGCAGGTTGCGATTACCACTATCAACACGACTCAGCCGGTTTATATCAATCAGGTAATGGCTGTGCTGACCATTTCCACGATTCCGCTGATTCTGGTTTATATCGTTGCTCAAAAATACATCATCCAAGGTTTGGGTGGTTCAGGTACAGGAATTAAGTAGGTCGGTCTATGAAAGAGAAAATTACAGAAGCGAACCGCTTCATAGAGGCACATCGCCATAAGGTCAAGGAGCAGTACAGAGGACAGTTCCACTTGCTGCCGCCTATTGGCTGGATGAATGACCCCAATGGTTTTGTCTATTTCAGAGGGGAATACCATCTTTTTTATCAATTTTATCCATATGACAGCGTTTGGGGGCCGATGCACTGGGGGCATGCCAAGTCCAGAGATTTGCTGCACTGGGAGGAACTGCCGGTCGCGCTGGCGCCGAGTGAGGACTATGACCGTGACGGCTGCTTTTCGGGAAGTGCTCTTGTAGTTGATGACCAGCTGGTCTTGATGTATACAGGGCATGCGGAAGATGCAGAAAAAAGGACAGAAACCCAGTGCATTGCTGTATCAAAAGACGGCCTGACCTTTGAGAAATATGCTGGAAATCCGGTCATTGCCCAAGAAGAGATTGCAGGGATTGCTGATATAGCAGATTTTCGAGATCCGAAAATATTCAAGCAGCAGGACCGCTATTATGCTGTAGTGGCCTCTAAAACAGAGGATAAGCGCGGGCAGATTCTGCTCTTTGAGTCCAAGGATTGCCTGCACTGGTCCTTCAAATCCGTTCTTTTGGAAGGTCGGGCTGGTCAGGGCATTATGTGGGAGTGCCCGGATTTGTTTCAGCTGGATGGCAAATGGGTGCTGCTCCTGTCTCCGATTGAGATGGAGCGTCAGGAGGAGCAGTTTTGGAATCTCAACTCTACTCTGGCTTTCATCGGTCAGGTAGACTGGCAAAGCGGCCGTTTTATGGTTGAAAACAGTCATGAAATTGACGGCGGGCTGGATTTTTATGCACCTCAGACCTGTGTCAATGATCAGGGGGAGCGTTACTTGGTGGCCTGGATGCAGATGTGGCACCGCACCATTCCGCCGCATCAGCTGGGACATGGCTGGTCCGGTATGATGACCCTGCCGCGCAAGCTGTCGGTCAGAAATGGCCGTCTGTATCAGGAAATTCCCGAAAGCTTTTTCGCTTTTCTGGATTTACAGGAGGAGTATGTCCATAATGCTGGTCAGGCTGATCTGCACTTTGCCAATCTGATTCAGCAGCAGCAGTATATCCGTCTGAGCTTGGAAACAGCCAGTGATGTTGAGCTGGCCTATGCCAGAAATCCTCAGACTGGTGCTGCAATCAGTCTCAGCTATTCCCATAGTCAGCATATCCTGCAGCTCAGCCGTGAGGGAGCAGGGCATAAAATTTCCGGGCAGGAGCAGCCTTATCTGGATACACGCCTGATGAAGCTGGAAAATCAGGACCAGCCCTTCGTTTTAGAACTGGTTCGCGACACCAGCTCCATAGAGGTCTTTCTTAACGGTCAGACCATGTCCATGACTTTTTATGAAAAGGATGCGGGCAGTGATCTTTTCTTAAGGACTGCTGGTCTGGGTGCAGGCAGTTTGGAACTCTATGCCATTCGATCATGAAGAAAGAGAAGAAGTATGGTA
>NZ_KQ969395.1:273792-278663 GCF_001578865.1 Streptococcus sp. DD11 | reverse complement strand
GTATACTCAAAGTCAATCGAAGATAACAAGGGATAAGCGTCCAGTCAGCGGGCAATACCTCATCTCATTGCCTCACGGAGCTGAAACGCTTTTGTTCCAGCCTCTCTGTCCCGCTGTCAAAACTGCCGCAAACTGATGCAGGCATGATGGGAGCCTCTCTCAGCTCCTCTTCGATTTTCAAAGAACCGCCTGAAACCTTTCTATATTTGCTCCTTATAAAATGGGCGGTGGGACAGAACTAAATTTTGAAAAAATTTAGTTCGTCGTCCCAGCCCCGCGAGGATGATTAGGAGCTTTTTGGAGTCTAAAAGACGAACAAAAAGTCCAATCAGCTACCGCGTCAAGAGTTTTTTTCCAAAACAAAGCGAGACTGAAAGACTTTTTATACGGTATCTTCCCAAAGATAGCTCCCTCTGTGGGTGAGGGCGCAGCCATCATGGGAGTCTGTCTCAGCCTCTTTTATATTCAGATTCTATGGTGCTGCTCAGTGACAGCCATCAGCAAACCAGGCAGGAGCCGCCCCATCAAAAACACTTGTAGATGAAAGACCGCAGGGAAGTGTCAAAAGCAGGGCAGGGCGACGCTGACATAATTTGAAGAAATTTTCGAAGAGTACAAGAAACAATCAGTATGCGTCAAACAAAAAAACATCACTCCAGTCTGTTAGCTTGAAGTGATGTTTTTAGCTAGGATGCATTTTTTAACCTAGTAGGGTGACAACGATGGGGACCACGATGACAAAGAGAAGAGTCGAGAGCGTAACGACATTGGTGGAAAATTCAACATCGCCATCGCCTTGGCTGGCCAGAATGGGCAGAACGGCCAGAGCCGGAGCAGCTGACTGAACAACGAAGGTCTTGAATTCGGCTGTCGGCATACCGCTCGCCGCCATTTTCAGCAGAACATACATGATAGCTGGCGCTAGGATAAAGCGGCCGACAAGGGTGATGATGGTATCGCGATTAAAGCGGATGGTTTTCAGGCCGGCCTTCGCTAGGACAATTCCGATATAAATCAGAGACAGCGGTGTGACCAAGTTTCCGATGTAGCCTAAGGTGCTGCTGGCAAAGTCAGGCACTGGAATCTTCAGCAGCAGGAAAACCAGAGCAACTAAAAATCCAATCAGCGGTGCAGGCAGCAGCTTTTTCCAATTAAAGGCAGCTGCCTGTTTGCTTTGGCCGGACTTGCTGTCAGTTGTCATCAGATAAACGCCCAAGGTCCAAGTCGAAATAGTATTGGTAATGTAATAAATCAGAAAATAGGGCAGGGCTTCATTGCCAAAGAGAGCGATATTGAGGGGCAGGCCGATAAAAATGGTATTGGCATTGACAAAGGTATTGATCATGGTTGCCCTGCGGCCGGGCCGGACATGGAAGATGTTAACCGCTGCAAAGGCCAAGATATAGCTGAGGATAAAGGCGGAAAATGTATAGATAAGGCCGCCGGACAGACTGACCAGCTTGTCAACGGTCAGATATTTGAGGACAGAGACAAAGATTGAAACCGGCAGGGCCACATTCATAATCAGTTTAGAAAGATTAGCAGCAAAACTGTCTTCAAACCAGCCTCGGACCTGCAGAAAGTAGCCCAAAATAATGATGACAATAATCGGAATAATGCTTTGAATAGAAGTGAAGAAGATTTCCATAGAAAAGAACACCTCCTAGTATTGAGGATACCATTTCAAGTCTTGCACTGCTTTTTTCATATCCTTTTCCTGACTTTGGGCCAGGCCTTGCTCCTGTGCCTTTTGGGCGACAGCTTCTGCAACCTTGACAGAAACTTCTGCTACATTTGCAAAGGGCGGCAGGACTGGGGCACCCGGCTGGGTTAGGTCTACAATCCCGCTGAGGGCATGGGCGGCCGCACCAATCATCTCATCGGTCAGCAGTTTGGCTTCAGATGCCAGCATACCGAGACCCAGACCGGGATAGATGAGGGCGTTGTTAGCCTGGCCGATTTGGTAGGAAACGCCTTTATAGTCAACATTGTCTGCTGGAATCCCTGTGGCAACAAAAGCCTTGCCGTCTGACCATTCAATCAAATCTTTGGCAGCTGCTTCTGCTAATTTTGTGGGGTTGCTGAGCGGGAAAATGATTGGGCGCTCTGTGTTGGCACACATGGCTTCGACAACTTCCTTGGTGAAACTGTTAGGCTGTGTAGAGGTTCCGACCAAAATCGTTGGCTTGACTGTTTTGACGACAGCCAGAAGATCTGTTAAGGCATCCGCATTGGCGAAATCCGACCGCTTTTTAGCGAAAGGTCTTTGCTCAGGTGTCAAATCGTCCATGTCATCAAAGAGCAGTCCCTGCTTGTCAACCATAAAGAAACGCTGGTAGGCTTCCTCTTCTGAGAGGCCTTGGTCAACCATCTCGCTCAGGACACGGGAAGCAATTCCCGCACCAGCTGTTCCGCCGCCGTAGCAGAGATAGACTTGGTCTGTCAGCTTTTCGCCTGTAATATCCAGCGAACCGTAAATACCGCCCAGCGTGACAATGCCGGTTCCCTGAATATCATCATTGAAGGTAGGGATTTTATTCTTGTACTTCTTGAGGATAGTGGCAGCATTGAGACGGCCGAAGTCTTCCCAGTGCAGGTAAAGTTTAGGGAAGAGCTTTTCAGCAGTCTCAACAAATTTTTCAATGAAATCATCGTAAGCTTGTCCGCGGACCCGTTCGTGGCGGTTGCCCAGATAGTTAGGATTGTCCAGCAATTCCTTGCGATTGGTGCCGGCATCAATTACCAAAGGCAGCACCGTCGCAGGGTCAATCCCCGCAGCACCGGTGTAAATCATGAGCTTGCCGACAGAAATGTCTACCCCATTGGTCCCCCAGTCGCCGATACCGAGAATCCCCTCAGCATCTGTCACGACAATCAAGCGAATATCGCGGTCTCCTGCTGCATTTTTGAGCGTGGCTTCGATATTTTCGGGGTGATGGATATCCAGATAGGCTGCATACTGCGGATCTACGAAGAGGTCGCTGTAGCCTTCGATCGTTTCAGCAATGGTGGGGTCATAGACGATGGGGTTAAACTCTCCGATATGCTGGCTGAAGAGATAGTAGAAAAGCCGGCGGTTGGTATTGAAAATCTCCATCAAAAAGAGCCGTTTCTCCAGATTGCTTTGTTTTTTGAGGTAATGCTGATAGGTCTGCTTGGCCTGTTCTTCAATGGTCTGTACAGAAGGCGGCAGAAGTCCTACCAGCCCCAGTTCCTGACGTTCTGCCTGTGTAAAAGCTGTTCCCTTATTTAAAAAAGGGTTATTGAGCAGTTCATGTCCTTTCATGTGTCTTCCTCCGATAAATATTATTGATAAGAAAGTTTTCTTACGCTTACATCATACTGCTCTGCTCTCCTTATAGTCAAGTGCCGCAGTTCTTATAAAAATATTTATAGACAGTTCAATTTATGGTAAAATAAGAGCTAAAGGAGGGCAGCATGAATATACGCGATTTGGATTATTTTTATCAGCTTTCTGTCTTAAAGTCTTTTACAGAAACGGCTCAGCATTTTCAGGTCAGCCAGCCCACTATTACCTATGCTGTAAAACGGCTGGAGAAGGAATTTCGCTGCCTTCTGGTGGAGAAAACGTCTGCCAACCGGGTCGCTCACTTGACGGTTCAGGGCAGGATTTTGGCGAATCTGGCCCAAGATATGCTGCTGAGGGTAGAGAAAGCGGACAAGGCCATTCAAAGAGCCAATCAGCAGGAAAGCAGACTGGGCTTTCCTCCCATCATTTCAGAAGATGTCTTTTCACGATTGGACGCTCCTGAGGAGGAACTGGCCCTGCTAAAATCAGTCACCTTGGTACGCGGCGGTTCTAAGGAGCTGTTGGATGCTCTCCTGGCCGGAGATTTGGACATGAGTCTTCTGGGCAGCCTTGAGCCTCTCAGCTATCCAGAGCTGGTCAGCAGAGAGCTTTACCGCAGGGAATTTTATCTGGTCATGTCAGCTGAACACCCTCTGGCAGAAAGCAGGGAGCTGAGCTTTGAAGCGGTTTTGCAGGAGAAGTTTATCCTGCTGGATGAGCACAATGTGCATCTGGCTGCCTTTCACCATCTCAACAGCCGCTGCCAGCATGCTGCTGAAATCGCTCTGAAACTGGATGATCTGATGTTTATCGGACAGATGCTTCGCAAAAATATGGGAATCAGTCTCCTGACAGACACCATGATGACCAATGAATTTGCTGATTTAGTCAAAATCCCGCTGGCTGCAGCGGATAAAATTTATTTCCATGTATCCTATGCCTATCCCCAAAAGCATGTCTTATCCGAACAGCTGGAGCCTTTTGTCAAAGCTTTGGAGCAGATAGAGCAGTAGGAGATTGCTGAGGCAGAATCGTGAGGACTCTGTGATAATTGATTCCCTTTGATTCGATTGAACAGAGGCTGTTTTTTCTGTCCTGTCCTGCAATTTTCCAAGGCTGAGACCGATATTTTCCGCACTTTTTTGGTATAATGAAAGTTATGAAAAAATCAGAAAGGAAGCGCTATGCCAGATTATTTGTCGGTTTCGACCCTGACCAGATACCTGAAGCTGAAATTTGAGCGGGATCCTTATTTGGAGCGGGTTTATCTGACCGGCCAGGTTTCCAATTTCCGCCGGCGGCCCCAGCATCAGTATTTTTCTCTCAAAGATGAAAAGGCTGTGATTCAGGCGACTGTCTGGTCCGGTGTCTATCAAAAGCTGGGCTTTGAGCTGGAAGAAGGCATGAAAATCAATGTCATCGGCCGGGTGCAGCTTTATGAGCCGGGCGGGTCTTATTCCATTATCATTGAAAAGGCAGAGCCGGACGGCATCGGAGCTTTGGCCATCCAGTTTGAACAGCTCAAGAAAAAGCTGGGTGAGGAAGGTCTTTTTCAGGAACG
>NZ_KQ969395.1:270546-273772 GCF_001578865.1 Streptococcus sp. DD11 | reverse complement strand
ACCGTCAGCCGCCGTTTTCCCGGTGTTGGCATTCTTCTCTATCCGACCAAGGTGCAGGGAGAAGGCGCGGCCGGCCAAATTGCGGCCAATATTCGCCGGGCCAATGAACGGGATGACTTGGACGTGCTGATTATTGGCCGGGGCGGCGGTTCCATTGAGGACCTTTGGGCATTTAATGAAGAAGAGACCGTCCGGGCCATTTTTGAGTCAAGGATTCCGATTATTTCCAGTGTCGGTCATGAGACAGATACGACGCTGGCTGACTTTACAGCCGACCGCCGGGCTGCAACGCCAACGGCTGCAGCTGAGCTGGCAACGCCGGTTACCAAGCTGGATTTGCTGGGGCATCTGCAGCAGCAGGAAAACCGTCTGGTAAGAGCCGCCTCCAATCGGATCAGCTATCAGCGGGAACGCCTTCATACATTAGCCCAGTCGGTTATATTCCGCCAGCCCGAGCGGCTTTATGACGGCTATTTGCAGAAATTGGATCAGCTCAATCTGCGATTGAAGCAGAAAATTCGCGAATATTATAGTGAGGAGCAGCAGCGGGTCCGGATCTTGCAGCACCGTCTGGAAAGTCTGAGTCCGCTGGGCCGTCTGGAACGTTACCAAGAACGTCTGAGCCAGCAGGAGCGCCTGCTCCGCAGCAATATGGCGGTCATTTATGATCAGAAAGTGGCCCAGGTTCAGAGACTGTCTGATGCGCTGCTCATGCTGGATACCAGCCGGATTGTCGCGCGGGGCTATGCTATTGTCCAAAAGAATCAAAAGGTTGTCGAGTCCGTCGCAGCCGTACAAGAAAAAGATCAGCTGACCCTGCTCATGCGGGATGGCCAGCTGGAAGTTGAGGTGAATCATGTCGAAAGAAAAGAAATTTGAAGCGAATCTGGCAGATTTGGAGGCGATTGTCCAAAAGCTGGAAAACGGCGATGTCGCTCTGGAAGAAGCGATTGCAGAATTCCAAAAGGGCATGCAGCTTTCAAAAGAGCTGCAGAAGACACTGGATCAGGCGGAAAAGACGCTGGTCAAGGTCATGCAGGCAGACGGAACAGAAACGGATATGGAATGACGAGAGATGAGAAAATCAGGCAGCTGGAGCTGACGATTGATGAATTTTACAGGCAAAAACAGGTATCTCCTTACTTGACAGAGGCCATCCTTTACTCGCTTCAGGCAGGCGGCAAGCGTCTCCGGCCCCTGCTGCTCTTGGAGCTGATTGAGGGCTTTGGCTTGGAGCTGACGCGGGCCCATTATCAGGCAGCAGCTGCTCTGGAGATGATTCACACCGGCAGCCTCATTCACGATGATCTGCCGGCTATGGACAATGATGACTACCGCCGCGGCCGTCTGACCAGCCACAAGAAGTTTGGCGAGGATATGGCCATTTTGGCTGGGGACTCCCTCTTTTTGGACCCTTACGGCCTTTTGGCTAAGGCTGAGCTGCCCAGTCAGGTCAAGGTGGACCTGATTGCTGAGCTGTCTCAGGCTGCGGGGACCTTTGGCATGGTGGCCGGGCAGGTCCTGGACATGCAAGGGGAAGGCCGAGACAGCAGTCTGGAAGAGCTCAAAAGAATCCATGCTAACAAGACGGGAAAACTCCTGACCTATCCCTTCGTGGCTGCTGCTTTGATTGCTGGGGCGGAGCCGCTCATTCAGGACAAGCTGCGCCGCATCGGTCAGCTTTTGGGGCTGGCTTTTCAGGTAAGGGATGATCTGTTAGATGTGACAGCCAGTTTTGAGGAGCTGGGCAAGACCCCGCAGAAAGACTTGGCAGCGGCCAAGTCCACCTACCCAGCTCTTCTGGGGCTGGAGGGGGCGGCAGCCTTTTTCAACGACTGTCTTGATCAGGCCGCAGTCCTCTTGACTGATGTGGAGCGCAGCGCGGCTTTCTCCGGTGCTGAAATAAAAAAAATAATAGAAGGTTTACGATTGAATGGCTAAGGAAAGAGTAGATGTTCTGGCCTATAGACAGGGACTTTTTGAGACCAGAGAGCAGGCCAAGCGCGGAGTCATGGCCGGTTTGGTCATCGCTGTTCGTGACGGCCAGCGGTTTGACAAGCCCGGTGAGAAGATTGAGGAGACGACAGAGCTCAAACTCAAAGGGCAAAAACTTCCCTATGTCAGCCGCGGCGGGCTGAAGCTGGAAAAAGCGCTGCAGGTTTTCGGCCTCTCAGCGGCAGGTAAAATTGCGCTGGATATTGGCGCTTCAACCGGCGGTTTTACGGATGTTCTGCTGCAAAAGGGAGCGGCCTTGGTCTATGCAGTTGATGTCGGCACCAATCAGCTGGCCTGGAAACTCCGTCAGGATGAGCGGGTCGTCAGTATGGAGCAGTTCAATTTCCGCTATGCGCAAAAAGCAGATTTTGAGAAGGAGCCCAGTTTTGCCAGCATTGATGTCAGCTTTATCTCGCTCGGCCTGATTCTGCCGGCTCTGCAGCAGGTTTTGGCTGCGGAAGGGCAGGTGGTGGCCCTGATTAAGCCTCAGTTTGAGGCCGGCCGGGAGCAGATTGGCAAGAAAGGCATTGTCAAAGATCCAAAGGTGCATGTGACCGTGCTGGAAAAGGTCACTGCCTTGATGCTGGAGGCTGGCTTTTCAGTCAGGGGACTGGATTTCTCCCCTATTCAGGGCGGACAGGGCAATGTGGAATTTCTGGCTTATCTGCAGAAGAGCCCTCAGCCGGAAAATCAAGTGAAAGAGTTGATACAGGCTGTTGTTGAGGCAGCCCACAAGGAATTTAAGGATGAATAAAAAGGATAGATTAGAAAAGATTAGACGTTTTGTCAGCGACTATGACATCGGAACTCAGGAGGAAATTGTCGAACATCTCAGGCAGTCAGGGATTACAGCCACTCAGGCGACTGTTTCCCGCGACATCAAGGAGCTGGGCATTGTCAAGATTCCGCTCAAGGACAATACTTATATTTATGAGCTGCCCAAGACGATGACTAGCAGTCTGCGTCTGGCAGAGAATAATATTCTGTCCTGCCATGTTTTGGGAAATATGATTAACCTGACTCTGGTGCCGGGCAGCACAGCCTTGGTCAAACGCCACCTGCGGACGGAGTTCGCTCAGGAGCTGTTCAGCATTATCGCCGATAATGACAGTATTCTTATGGTAGCAGTGACCGAGCAGGCTGCTGACAGCATTTCAAATATCATTCATCATTGGTAGGAAAGCCTATGTTATTAGAAATTTCAATTAAAAACTTTGCCATTATCGAGGAG
>NZ_KQ969395.1:267211-270145 GCF_001578865.1 Streptococcus sp. DD11 | reverse complement strand
GAGCAGGGAATGACTGTTCTGACTGGGGAAACCGGGGCCGGCAAATCCATCATCATCGATGCGATGAATATGATGCTGGGCAGCCGGGCGACCACGGATGTCATCCGCCACGGGGCAGCCAAGGCTGAGATTGAGGGCTTTTTTTCCTTGGAAAACAGCCGGGCGCTGCAGGAGCTCTTTGAAGAGCAGGGCTTGGAGCTGACAGATGAGCTGATTATCCGCCGGGAAATCCTGCAAAACGGCCGCAGTGTCAGCCGGATTAACGGCCAGATGGTCAATTTGTCAGTCCTGCGGGCTGTCGGCCAGCATTTGGTAGACATCCACGGCCAGCACGATCAGGAAGAGCTCATGCGCTCTCAGCTCCATATTGCTATGCTGGATGAGTTTGGTCATGAAGCGTTTCAGGAGCTCAAAGGGCGTTATCAGGAGACCTTTGACCGCTACCGCAAGCTGCGCAGACAGGTCCTGACCCTGCAGAAAAGCCAGCAGGAGAACAAAGCGCGGATTGACATGCTGGAATTTCAGATTGCCGAGATTGAAAGCGCAGATTTGAAGAGCGGAGAGGACTTGGCTCTGCATCAGGAGCGGGACCGCCTGCTCAATCACAAGCTCATTGCCGATACGCTGACCAATGCATCCCGTTTGCTGGATAATGAGGAATTTTCCAGTCTGGCCAATGTCCGCTCAGCCATGAATGATCTGGAATCAATCGAAGAATACGATCCAGCATACAAGGACTTGGCAGGAAGCCTGTCCGACAGCTACTATGTTCTGGAAGATGCAGCTAAACGCTTAGAGGATATTCTGGATGGGCTGGATTTTGACAGCAGCCGGCTTCTGCAGCTGGAGAGCCGTTTGGACTTGATTAACAGCATCACCCGCAAGTACGGCGGCGGAGTTGATGATGTGCTGGATTATTTTGCTCAGATTTCAAAGGAGTACCATCTGCTGACTGGCAGCAATCTGTCTTCGGATGATTTAGACAGGGACCTGAAGCTTCTGGAAAGGGAGCTGGTCGGTCTGGCTCAGGAACTCAGTCAGGCCCGGCATGAACTGGCCCAGCAGCTGGAAGCAGAAATCAAGCAGGAGCTGCAGGATCTCTATATGGAAAAGGCCGATTTTCGGGTGCAGTTCAGCAAGGGCAAGTTTAACCGCGAGGGCAATGAGCAGGTCGAGTTTTATATTTCGACCAATCCGGGAGAGGACTTTAAGCCCTTGGTCAAGGTCGCATCAGGCGGAGAGCTGTCCCGGCTCATGCTGGCCATCAAGTCAGCCTTCTCCCGCAAGGAGGGCAAGACCAGTATCGTTTTTGATGAGGTGGACACCGGTGTTTCCGGCCGGGTAGCCCAAGCAATTGCCCAGAAAATCCACAAAATCGGATCCAACGGGCAGGTGCTGGCTATTTCTCACTTGCCGCAGGTTATTGCCATTGCGGATTATCAGTTCTTTATCGAGAAAATTTCAGATGAAAATTCGACTGTCTCAACGGTCCGCCTACTGACGACAGACGAGCGCGTGCAGGAGGTGGCCAAGATGCTGGCAGGAGAAGATGTCACCGAGGCTGCTCTGACGCAGGCCAGAGAATTATTGAAGAAATAAACCACTGCGTCATGCAAATCAAACGATAGAATATGAGAAGCTGGGTATTTTTCATACGGTATCTTCCCAAAGATAGCTCCCTCTGCAGGTGAGGCGCAGCCATCATGGGGGTCCTGTCCCAGCCTCTCTTTAGGAGGTGATAAGTATGACAGACTATTTTGCAATCGGGGATGTCCACGGCAAGGCCGGCATGCTGGACGAGCTGCTCCAGCATTGGGACGGCCAAAGCCAGCTGGTTTTTCTGGGCGATTTGATTGACCGTGGCGAGGACAGCCGAGCAGTCTTGGAGCGGGTCAAGGGCTTGGAGGACCAGGAGGGAGCGATCTGCCTGTCTGGCAATCATGAGTATATGTTTCTGACCTGGCTGGACAATCCTCAACAGTCTTATGACCATTACCGGCGCAACGGCGGTGATACGACGATTAATTCGCTCTTGGGCCGGGCCTTGGATGCGCCTGTCGATGGAGTAGCAGATGCTGAGCGGGTCCGGACAGAAGCAGCTGATGTGGTGGCCTTTATCCGCCAGATGCCTTTTATCCTTGAGACAGAGAGGTATATCTTTGTCCACGCCGGACTGGATTTGAGCCTGCATGATTGGCATGACACATCTGACTATCAGAAGGTTTGGATTCGGACGCCTTTTCATGAGGGATTCAACCGCACTGGCAAGATTATTGTCTTTGGCCATACGCCTACTTTTTATCTGTTGCATCAGGCGCCGGGTACGGATCGCCTCTGGATGACAGAGGATCATAAGATTGGCATGGATGGCGGGGCTGTTTATGGCGGAGTACTCCACGGGGTGCTCTTTGGAAACAGCGGAATCATGGAACGATTTTTTATTAAAAATGACGGCTGGACAGCATTGGAGGGCTGAAAGTCAGACGATGAGAATTCCTGCTGGGCAGCTGGCCGAAAGTAAAGCTGCTGGCGATGGGATAGAAGCGCATCTTAAAAATTAAAAAATAGACCTGTTGGGAGACTGATGAGTATTTTTCCTTTGGCTTTCTTTGAATAGTGAGAAACAGAGCCTTAATAGTCTCTTAACAGTGATAGGACGTGTCAACTGCCTTTGCGGTCAGCGGTCCAAGGCTGCAGTGGAGTCTTGGAGGCTGCAGATGAAAGACCGAAAGGAAGTATCAATAGTCCAGCTAAGCTAATGATATGAGAGTGGGACAGACTCATCCACCAACTCCAAACCTTCCCCGGAGCTTGTGAGCGAGGCAGGCGAAAAGATCTCAGACTTTTCATTTAGCAGTGAACCGACGGAGTTGTTTGCTTATGTACCGACCGCTTAAGGCGAAGGGGCTCAGTATAGGGTTTCCGAATAAGTCT
>NZ_KQ969395.1:261769-267096 GCF_001578865.1 Streptococcus sp. DD11 | reverse complement strand
GATTCCAGTCCGCCGCCGCTCAGATACCAGAGGTCGGAGGTCAGGCTGACGATAGCCTTGTTTTTGCCGGCATTTGTTTCTTGGATGAGGCTGTTATCCAGAATGCCTTCATTGGAAGAGTTGTCACCGCCGATAGCCAAGGTTCGGTTGACGACAAAGAGAAGATCCGGATTGATTTCCTTGATACTTTCAAAGCTGACTTCCTGTCCGTGGCGTGAATCTTCAATTTTGGCATCGGTCGCTTTGAACTTCAGGGTATCATAGAGAAAGGCGAAGCGGGATTTTGCTCCAAAGGCTGACATGGAGCCTTCATTGAGCATCAGGGTCAATGCTTTTTGCTGAGACTGATCATTGGCGGCAGCTACTGTTTGGATTTCCTTATCCAGACTGGCCAGTTGGCTTTCGGCTTCTTTTGTGCCCTCCTGACCGAAAATGCTGGCCAGAGACAGGATGTTGTTCTTGGTAGAAGTCCAGTAATCGCTGTTATCAGACTCAAAGACAACGGTCGGTGCGATTTCCTTGAATTGGTCCAGATAATCTTCGGTCCGGGCAGAGGCGATGATCAGATCAGGCTGCAGAGCATCGATAGCATCTATATCCGGCTCCTTCATGGTTCCGACATTTTTGATGCTGTCCGGCAGATTTTTAAGGTATTCCGGCAGAGTCTCTTTTGGCATGCCGGCAATACTGTCTGCCTTTCCCAGAGCCCGAATTGTATCGGCAGCACCAAGGTCAAACACGACAATTTTCTTGGGATTGCTCGGCACCTTGACATCGCCGTTGCCGGCCTTGACAGTGACTTGACTGGCAGACTTGGCAGAGTCGCTGCTCTTTGCATCAGACTGCTGGCTGCTGCCGCAGGCTGCTAGAAAAATGAGGGTAAAAACTGTCAGGAAGGACAGAAAGAAGTATTTGCGGTTCTTTTTCATATAACTAAATTTCCTTTCATAACAATAAGGGTGCTGATACTCACACGATGAGTACAGACACTCGGTTCAGGTGTATGGGCAGGCTGCAGGGACTGCATCAGACATAGATGCAGATTTTCTTGCCCCCGATTTCGCCCAGAGTAATATCCATTTCGTAGAGATTATCCAGAATCTCTTTCTGCATGACTTGGTCCGTCCTTCCTTTATAAAAGAGTTTTCCTTCTTTAAAGGCTACGATTTCGTCAACATACTGGCTGGCGATATTGATGTCATGAATAACAATGACGATAGTCTTGCCCAAGTCATCGACCAGCGAGCGCAGGATTTTCATCATCGCAATACTCTGCTTGATGTCCAGATTGTTGAGCGGCTCATCCAGCAGGATAAAGTCGGTATCCTGGGCCAAGACCATAGCGATAAAGACTCGCTGCAGCTGGCCGCCGGATAAGGTGTCAATATAGCGCTCCCTGAGACTGGCAATATCCAGATAGCACAGAGCCTGCTCTATCTGCTCCCAATCCTCCTTGGTCAGCTGGTCCTGACTATAAGGGAAACGGCCGAAGGAAACCAGCTCCTCTACTGTCAGCTTGGACTGGTAGTTGATTTTCTGCTTGAGCATGGTCAGCTCCTTGGCCAATTCTCTGGAATTCCAAGCCTCGATTTCCCGTCCTTTGATACTGAGAAAGCCCTGATCTTTTTTGAGCAGCCGGCTCATGACGGAAAGCAGGGTAGACTTGCCGGCACCGTTAGGTCCGATGAAGGCAGTAAATTTTCCCGCTGCTATCTCCAGTCCAATATCGTCCAGAATCAGCTGGTCGCCGAATGATTTGCGAATATCTTTTAGCTGCATACTAACGCTTTGCCTCCTTGTACAAAAGATAAAAGAAGAAGAGTCCGCCTGTGAGCTCAATCACCATACTGACATTGACCTGCAGCTGGAAGACCCGCTCGACCAGAAACTGCCCGCTGATCAGAGCGATGAAACCCAGAAGACTGGCTGTCAGAAAGAGTCGCTGGTGCTGGTATTCCCTGACAAGCAGATAGGTCAGATTGGACATCATAAAGCCGAAAAACAGCATAGGGCCGACCATGGCGGTGGCAGCGGAGGCCAGAAGGACAATGGCCCAGAGCAGTTTTTGCTGCTCTTTTTCCACCTCGACTCCTAAAATCGTTGCAGTTTTTTTATCCAGATGAAAGACATTGAGGATGGCATTTTTACGGATCAGATAGGCAGATGCCAGCAGAATCAAGACCGCTGCCGGCCAGAGAATGCTGCTGTTTATCCGCTGAAAGGAAGGAAAGAGCTTGCCCTGCAGCTTATCGTATTCATTGGGATCCATCAGGACCTGCAGGAAAGTGCTGGCGCTGCGAAAGAGAGTTCCCAAAGCCATGCAGATCAGCAGGATAAAGACGAATCCCTGCTGCAGCAGTTTTTTAAGAGCTGGCTGCAGGCAGAAGAAGAAACTGCACTGGATAAGCAAGACCGCTGCAAATTCAAGGAGCGGATTGCCCGTGCTGCCCAGAAATTTGCTGACAAAAAAGAGATAAACGGTCTGCAGGAAAACATAGAGAGACTCCATGCCCAAGACACTGGGAGTCAGAAAGCGATTTTCCGTCACTGTCTGAAAACTGATGGTCGACAGACTGGCGGCCACAGCCACCAAAGCATAGGCCAGAAGCTTCTGAGAGCGCAGCCGAAAGGCGAGGCGGGTCAGGGGCCGGTCCAGCGGGACAAAGTAAAGGACCGCTGCCAGTATGGCTAGAAAGAGCAAAAGCAGGAGCAGTTTTTTGGTCTGGCTTTTCATTTTATTCATGGGCAGCCCCCCGCCACAGGAGATACATAAAAGCCAGACTGCCGCAGATGCCCAAAATCAGGCTGACCGATACCTCATAAGGCCGAATGACCAGCCGGGCTGCTATATCACAGATCAATACCAGACAAGCTCCTGTTAATGCAATGATGGTTTTGATACGCTTGATATGGTCGCCGCAGAATTTGCGCACCAGATTGGGCACAATGACCCCCAGAAAGGGCAGAGAGCCCACTGTAATCATGGTGACACTGGTCGTAAGGGCTGTCAGAAAGAGGGCCAGTCCTTCCATTTTGGCATAGCGGATTCCCAGATTCTGACTGGCTTCCTCCCCCAGATTCATGATGGTGAAGGTTGCTGACAGCCGCCAGACTGCCAGCAGGATAGCCAGACTCAGGAAAAGCCACTCATACTGATGGCGCTGAATCATGGAAAATGAACCCTGAGTCCAGGAGGTCATACTCTGCACCAGATTAAAACGGTAAGAAATGATTTCCCCTGCTGCTCCAATGACTCCGCTGTAGATTATTCCTACTAATGGCAGAAGCCATTTTTCCTTAAATGAGAATTGTCTGACAAATCTAATGAAAAAAATAGTAAAAAAAATAGAAGACAGAAAAGCAAAGAGCATCTTTTGCGCCAGTGTGGCAGACGGAAAGAAAAACAGACTGATTAGCATTCCCAGCTTGGCCGCATCGACTGTGCCGACTGTACTGGGCGCCGCAAAGGGATTTTGTGTAATGGTCTGCATGAGCAGTCCAGACATGCTCATGCTGGAACCTGCCAGAAGAATGCTGATTGTTCTGGGAAGCCGTGACTCCAGAAAGAGCAGCCAAGTCTCTGCGTCTCCAACCAGCAGTCTGGTCCAGGAAAAGGAACCTGCACCGATGCTGAGCGAAAGCAGGCAGAGCAAGAGGCAAAGAATTCCTAATAATTTTGTCGCTTTCATTATCAGCCCCCTTCTCCTAAAATTACACTTCCATAAGAAGCTATAATAATAGACTAGCAGAAATAAGGAAAATAGTCAAATATTTTTAGAAAATTCTTTGACACAGGGCAGCCTCCGTGTTAAAAATTAGCAGCTGTGCAGCACTGTTTTTAGCAGACTGGCTCGGAAACCTTCTTTTTTCTGCCCAGGAGCCTCTGTTTACCTGCTGAACAGCCGCTGCAAGGCTCTGTAAAGGAATTTTTACCCAATTTTAAAAAAGCTCAAATAGATTAAGGAAAGAAAACAGGGAGATTAAGTTTTGACAACTTCGGCCTAAATGCAAGCTTTCTTAAGATATTTACCCACAAAGCTGCAAAATTTGGTATAATGTTTCTAATATCAAGTTTAATTAAGATTCAAAGTAGGACCAATATGACAAACATTAAAATTGTAACGGATTCATCAATTACGATTGAACCAGAGCTGGTAAAGGCATTCGATATTACAGTTGTTCCCCTGTCCGTTATGGTGGACGGTGTCGTTTATTCTGACACTGATCTAAAGGAGGGAGAGTTTCTGCGGCTGATGCAGTCCAGCAAGATGCTGCCTAAAACCAGTCAGCCGCCAGTAGGCGTCTTTGCGGAAGTTTTTGAAAATCTGGCAGCAGACGGAGCTCAGATTATCTCGATTCATATGTCGCATGCCCTGTCCGGCACGGTGGAAGCCGCCCGCCAAGGAGCGACTTTGGCCAATGCGGATGTGACAGTTGTCGACAGCTCTTTTACCGATCAGGCTATGAAATTTCAGGTCCTTGAAGCGGCTAAAATGGCTCAGGAAGGCGCCCAATTAGCAGCTATCCTGCAGCGGATCGAGGAAGTAAAGGAGAAGACCGAACTCTATATCGGCCTGTCTACGCTGGAAAATCTGGTCAAGGGCGGCCGAATCGGCCGTGTTTCCGGCCTCATCAGCTCCCTCTTAAATATTCGGGTTATCATGCAGATGAAGGATCACCAGCTGGAGCCGATTGTCAAGGGACGAGGGGCCAAGACCTTTAAGAAATGGCTGGACGATTTGGCGGAAAACCTGAAAAGCAAGCAGGTGGCAGAGATTGGAATTTCCTATGCCGGAGGGCCGGAATTTGCCAATGAAATGAAGGCAAGATTACAGCCATATGTCGAAAAGGCGATTTCCGTTCTGGAAACGGGCTCTATTATCCAAACACACACAGGAGAAAATGCCTGGGCGGTGCTGATTCGTTACCAATAAAACCACAATAATTTAGAAAATAAGGGGTTTAGGACTTGACCTAAAAGGATTTTTTAGATATTATATTATTTGTTAGGGTGTTAACCCAAAAAAAATTGGAGGATTTGTTAAATGGCTAACAAACAAGATTTGATCGCAAAAGTAGCAGAAGCTACAGAATTGACTAAAAAAGATTCAGCAGCAGCAGTTGACGCTGTCTTCGCAGCAGTAACTGAATTCCTTTCAGCTGGTGAAAAAGTTCAGCTTATCGGCTTTGGTAACTTTGAAGTTCGTGAACGTGCAGCTCGTAAAGGCCGCAACCCACAAACTGGTAAAGAAATCAAAATCGCAGCTTCTAAAGTACCAGCTTTCAAAGCAGGTAAAGCTCTTAAGGATGCTGTAAAATAATTGCCA
>NZ_KQ969395.1:260615-261657 GCF_001578865.1 Streptococcus sp. DD11 | reverse complement strand
CCTTAAGTTTTCCAATGTCGGAACGGCTTATGGCAAGCAGGTGGATGCCTATCTGACCTTTAATAAGGTGACACTGCATTATTTGAAGACTCCCACAGCAGCTGCTGAGATGGATAATGCTCAGAAGAACGCCGTAGAATTTTTCTCCATTTCAGAACTGTGGGAAAAGAGCGCTTTTGAGATTGGCAATATCCCTTATGTCGATGCTGCTCATAACAACATCATGAACAAGGCTTTCTGGGTAGAGGCTGATGTGACGGCAGAACTGCATTATTCAGATGGTTCGGATACAGACCTGAAGCTGGTCATGAAGCCGACGGATATTGATGTGGTTGACCACCTCGGTCTGAAAGAGTCTTTCTATATTAATGACTACCAAAATGCTGTTGACAAGCGTTTGCTGAATACTGCCAATGCTCTGAATCAATCGGACAAGGGGAATCAGACAATTTGGGAAGCAACGACTTCGACTAGCGGTGCCTATAATGAAAATAACATCTCCGGTCTGGCTGTCCGCTCGACGGACAACAAGCTGAATTTTGGTTATTTATCAACAGAAGCCTGCTCAGCGGTCTTTGGTCTTTATATCGAAAAAATTGATCCCAGACCAACCTTAGAAGTTGACCCAGTTAAGGTTCCGGCTAAGGCAGGACAAGAAGTGACCTATAAGGGAACCTTTAAAATCCCAGTTCCTGGTAAGGACATCCTGGCGACACCGACGACGATTGAGATGACGGAAACTTTCGATGAGCGTCTGGACTATAAGGAGCTCAAGATTGAAGCGGGCGGCACTGCTCTGAAGGAAGGCACTGACTACACGATGGAGCAGAAAGGTCAGACTGTCACAGTCAAGCTGACGCCAGAATATATCAAGGCAAACGCTTCTCAGGATATTGTCATCACCTATCAGACAGCCACTAATCAAAAGGCAGCAGAAAAGGGTGCTGCAAGGATTGAAAATACAGTCACCCTGAAGGTGGACAATCTTTCAGCACCATCTAATACAGTTTCTACCAGCCTGCTTTATGAAAAGAGCTATGAG
>NZ_KQ969395.1:259872-260595 GCF_001578865.1 Streptococcus sp. DD11 | reverse complement strand
AAAGCCTGTCGCTTCGGCCTTTGCCGGGAGCGCCAGGCTCTTTTTCTGTTCTCAGGGGCCAGTGCAGTCTTTTCATTTATCTTTTATGACTTGCTTAACTTCAGCAGTCCGGGGGCTGCTGGGGGTTGGGGATAAGGAAGGACGCTCGGTTTTGATTTTTCAAAAAGTCTGACAGGTCCGCCTTCATTGTCCAAGCGCAGCAGAAAAAGTGGATGAAATTCATTTCCGAACCAGTCTTATACAGCTTGTAAAAAGCAAAGTAAAAATGAAGGGAATTGTCCATAATCGGAAGAGAATCTTCAGGTTCGAACATTTTTAAAGACCTAAACGAAAAAGTTTTAAATTTTAGCAATAAGCCTTTTAAATCATAGTTTTATATGATAGAATAGATGGGACATTTCTTTTGACGCAATGATGGCAACATCATGAAAAAGTTTAGGAGGTTAGAAATGAAATGGAAATCGCATAAGGGCTTACTGTGCCCTCGTCATTCTGCTGCCCGCAAGCTTCAGGCGCTGATAGGGTTGGCTGTCATTCTATTTTCAGTCCTTCTTTTCCCCATACAGACCCTGTCTGCCTTGGAGGAGATTAAGGACAGCACGGATATATCGGCTTTGAATATTCAAAAGTTTGACTTGAATGTCAACAATGTCAGCGTCCTGTCTAAGTCGTCAGCTATCGAACAGGTCCATCTGACCAATCCCCACTATGAATATCTAAGCA
>NZ_KQ969395.1:253424-257565 GCF_001578865.1 Streptococcus sp. DD11 | reverse complement strand
AACTGCCGCAGGAAGTGCAGGCGCTGCTTCCGTCAGACAAGACCGACTTGACCGATGGCACGAAGACGACGCCAACCGCGCCGTCACAGACAGAGGTCAAGACTGCGGACGGTACTTGGACTTTCAAGTCTTATGACAAGAGCGAAGAAACCATCAATGGTGCGGATGCTCACTTCCTTGGCAGCTGGACTTTTGCAGCTGATTCAAGGACACTTACTGGCAGCGTGACTTGGATGGATCAGGACAACAGCACTGGCCGCCGTCCGCAAAGTGTGCTCATTCATCTGCTGGCCGATGGACAGGATACCGGTATCAGTGTGACGGTCAATGAAGCCATGGGATGGAGGTATAGCTTTGAAAACCTGCCGCGTTACAAGGATGGCAAGGAAATCATCTACAGCGTCCGTGAAGACGAAGTAGAAGGCTACAGCAGCAAAGCAGATGGTATGAATGTGACCAATCATCTGGCTGTCAAACCTGAGGTCAGAGAGGTTGGGAAGAAGCAGATTCTGCCGAGAACTGGTCAGAATGCTTCCATCTGGCTGCTGGCTCTTGGCTTCCTGACTCTTGGAGGGGCGGTTGGTTTGATCAAGCATCAGCGCAGCTAACCCCAAGCTTCAGTAAGAGCAAGTTCAAAAAACTGTTTCAAAAGTCTGTTATTCCCTTTCTGCTGGGAATAGCAGGCTTTTTTTAGGGGAAAGAAAAACATTATAAGCAGGCAAAAAAACTTAAATTTTTTTATAACATTTAAAATGGCCTTGTATTTTTCTAATAAGTGTGGTAAACTATTTTGGTAAAAAATTATATAAAGGAGACTGTTGATGCAAACAAAATCAATCGTACTTACCAGTGGATTAGTTGGCCTGATTGGTGGTATTTTCCTGCTGCTAGGACCAATTTTGATTTTCACTGTATTGGGTTCCAGCTTTTTGTTCACAATTCTGAAAATTGCTATCTTAGCTTTAGGAATTGCTGGCCTTGTCTACTATAAAGGAGATCAGCGTGTCGGTGTTGCCGGTCCTGTACTCTTAATCATTGCTGGTATTGTTGCCTTGATTCCATTATTGGGCTGGCTTGGAGGAATTCTTGCTATTGTAGGCGGTGCCCTTTACTTAGCAAACCTGAAAAAATTCACAGTCTAATGACATAAAGAAATGATGGCTCTGGGCCGTCATTTTTTTACGGAATTGTTATTTACAATCATTCTTGATAGTAAAGTGTAGCCTGTCATGCTATAATAGAAACAAACAAGTGAAGGATTTGGCGCAAGCATGATGAATGAACAAAATAAGCAGCATTATCAGGAAGTGCTGGAACATCTGCGGACCAAAGGGGTTCGCATAACAGAAACGCGCAAGGCGGTCACTGCCTTTATCATCAACAGTCATGACCATCCCAGTGCAGAGATGATTTATCAGGCCCTCCTGCCCCAGTATCCCAGTATGAGTCTGGCGACGGTTTATAACAATCTCAAGGTCCTGATGGAGGAAGGTTTTGTCTCAGAAATCAAGGTTCCCAATGATATGACGACCTATTTTGACTTCATGGGCCATCAGCACCTCAATGTCATCTGTGAAAAGTGCGGCCGGATCGCCGATATGGATATCGATATTCCCGATGTCAAGCTGGAAGCCGAGAGCCAGACAGGCTATCACATCACCAAGAGCCAGATGACCGTCTACGGCCTCTGCCCCCAATGCCAGAAAAAGCAAGTTCTTAGCTGAGGAGAACGGCTTTTTATTTTGCAGGAAACTGCTGCAAGACACATGCGATGATATTGTACAGTATTTGCTAAGTGTCTATTTTTTCAGCAAGACCTGATATTTTTGTGCTAGGATTTTTAAGTTTTTTGTTATAATAAACTAAGAAACGGCTTTTCAATAAGTTTTGAATTGGAAGGATATGAGGAGTCAGTTAAAGGAACATTGAAAAGCTTGTTATTGCATACAATAACTGCCGTTACTATGGTTTCGATTTTTAGGAGGTTTTATGTTCTGGCGAAGAAGTTGGGAAGATGAGATATCAGGAAGCGAAGAGTCCCCTTTTTTGGAATGCCGACATTTGCTTTTTGAGGAGGAGGCAGGCTATCCGATTTGTCCTTCCTGCGGCAAGTTAATCAAGAAAAATCTCCCTCAAAACAGTGTGGACCGCTCACGTCTTTATCTGATTTATCAAAAGGTGCAGCGAGTCTGGAGTGTCAAAATTGGAATTACTTCGACACTGCTCATTCTCATCCTATCTTATTTACTGCCACAGCTTATAGGTGGATGGTTTCTATGGACGGGGGACTATGGATTTAGTAGATTTATTCCTTCTAGCTCTCACAATCCCACCTTATTTAGTGTGACACTTTTTGGTTATATTCCCTTATTTATCTTTTTTGTGGCAAGAGAGCGTGTTAAGCGATTTTTCACCTTCTCTTTGAGGATTGAACATTTTCATAAAATTCTTTATTCTTGGCCGGTTCAGCTTACTCTCTTTATCTTTATTATCATCTTATTAAGTATTTATATGCCTAAATTTTACGAGATGGAAGGAGAATCCTTGATTGCTAAGCAAATTCAGCTGACTCCCGCCCAGCACGCCAAGGGGGTAGAGCTCTTCATCTTTGTCAATATGCTTTGTAACTGGATAGTAGCAGGATTGTTAGTCGTTCATCAACTGATAGACAGGCGGCGGACTTGGTGGCTCAAGGAAGCCAACGAGGCTTACCTGGCTGGCGGATGCTAAGATGAAGAGAAGTTTCGATTTTTAGGAGGTCTTATGTTCTGGAGAAAGAAATGGCTGGATGAGTTGTCAGACAGTGATGAATCGCCTTTTTTGGAATGCCGGCATCTTCTCTTTGAGGAGGAGGCAGATTATCCTATCTGTCCTTCCTGCGGCAAGCTAATTAAGAAAAATCTCCCTCAAAACAGTGTGGACCGTTCACGTCTTTATCTGATTCATCAAAAGGTACAGCGGATATGGAGTGTCCAACTGGGGAAGGGCTATTCCTGGTTTCTTATATTTATTTTAGCTCTTTTTTTGCCTGATTTTTTAAGTAATATCATACTGAAGAATGGAAATTATGGCTTTACTACTTTTGTAGTTCCAAGTCATCGTACGCCTGGGATGTTTGCTTTTGCTATGACTGGTTATATTCTTCCTTGTCTGTTTTTTCTCGGTCAGGAGCGCACCAAACGGTTTACGACTTTTTCTTTAGGTTTTGAGCGTTTCCATAAAATCCTTTATTCTTGGCCTGTTCGCCTTGTTACTTTTGTTGCTGTTATTTGTTTTATCAATGTCATTATGCCAAAAATTTATGGGGTTGAGGGAGATGTATTTATAGGTAAACATAGTCAATTGACTCCCGCCCAGCACGCCAAGGGGGTAGAGCTCTTCATCTTTGTCAATATGCTTTGTAACTGGATAGTAGCAGGATTGTTAGTCGTTCATCAGCTGATAGACAGGCGGCGGACTTGGTGGCTCAAGGAAGCCAACGAGGCTTATCTGGCTGGCGGGTGTTGAGTTTGGGAGAAGATTTCTGGATAAAAAGGCTGGATTTTGTCAATTAGACTAGCTTTTTAGGCGAAAATTTTGTAAAATGGAATAGATAAAGGGGGACTCCCCCGAAAAATAAAAGGAGAATCCATCTAATGGTAAAATTAGTTTTTGCTCGCCACGGTGAGTCTGAGTGGAACAAGGCCAATCTTTTCACTGGTTGGGCTGATGTAGACCTTTCTGAAAAAGGAACACAGCAAGCGATCGACGCTGGTAAGCTGATCAAGGAAGCAGGCATTGAGTTTGACCAAGCCTACACTTCAGTATTGAAACGCGCTATCAAGACTACTAACTTGGCTCTGGAAGCAGCTGACCAGCTCTGGGTGCCAGTTGAAAAATCTTGGCGGCTGAACGAGCGTCACTATGGCGGCCTGACTGGTAAAAACAAGGCAGAAGCAGCAGAGCAGTTCGGTGATGAGCAGGTTCACATCTGGCGCCGTTCTTACGATGTTTTGCCTCCAGATATGGCCAAAGACGATGAGCATTCAGCTCACACGGACCGCCGTTACGCTCATCTGGACGACTCTGTCATCCCTGATGCAGAAAACCTAAAAGTAACCTTGGAACGCGCCCTGCCATTCTGGGAAGACAAGATTGCACC
>NZ_KQ969395.1:241345-253183 GCF_001578865.1 Streptococcus sp. DD11 | reverse complement strand
ACTCGGCGGCTCTATCTGCTGTTCGGGCTTGTCATGATGTTGTTTTTAGCCCTGATTGCGCGTCTGGGCTACATGCAGGTGGTCAATCAGGACTTTTATACAGAAAAGCTGGCCAAGGCCAGCAAGACCAAGATTACCACCAGCTCGGTGCGGGGGCAGATTTACGATGCTGCGGGTACGCCCTTGGTGGAAAATACGACCAAGCAGGTCGTGACCTATACGCGGGATAATCGGCTGACAGCAGGTGAAATCCGCGAGACAGCTCAGAAACTGCTCGGATATGTCTCTGTTTCAGATGCCACGGTCACAGATCGGCAGGAGGTGGACTATTATCTGGCCGACAGCAATGTTTACAAGGAAGTCGTTGACAAGCTGCCCAAGGATAAAAAGTTTGATGCGGATGGCAACCGCCGGTCTGAGTCTGACATTTATAAGGCAGCGGCTGAAAGCATTGATCCAGCCCAGCTGGGCTATACGGACGAGGAGAAAAAAGCAATCGTCCTTTTCAGCCAGATGAATGCTATTTCCAACTTTTCCACTGGAACAATCCAAACGGATGCCCTGTCTACGGAGCAGGTAGCTATTCTGGCATCCAGCAGTAAGGAGCTGCCGGGGATTAGTGTGTCAACTGGCTGGGACCGCAAGGTGCTGGATACTTCTCTGGCTTCTATCGTGGGAAATATTTCCACCGAGAAGACCGGTCTGCCTGCAGAAGAAGCGGATGCCTACCTGAAAAAGGGCTACTCGCTCAATGACCGGGTGGGAACCTCTTATCTGGAAAAGCAGTATGAGTCAGTTTTGCAGGGCAAGCGAGCTGAAAAAGAGATTCATCTGGACAAGAACGGCGACATGGAGAGCGTTGAAACTATTTCCGACGGCAGCAAGGGGGATAATCTCAAGCTGACCATCGACCTGACCTTCCAGCAGGGTGTGGAGGATATTCTCAAAAATGCCTTCAATGCAGAATTGGCCAGCGGCAATGCGACCTACTCAGAAGGAGCCTATGCTGTGGCGATGGATCCGAATACAGGGGCTATCTTAGCCATGGCAGGTGTCAAGCACGATACGGAATCAGGAAATGTGTCTGTCGATGCTCTAGGGACCATGACCAATGTTTTTGAGCCGGGCTCTGTCGTCAAGGCGGCTACTCTGACCTCTGGCTGGGAGAATGATGCCATCAGCGGCAATCAGGTCCTGACTGACCAGCCCATTAGCTTTGGCGGTACGGATACCATCACTTCCTGGTTTACCCAGTATGGTTCGCGCGCCATCACAGCTCAGGAAGCCTTGGAATATTCTTCTAATACCTATATGGTGCAGGTGGCGCTGAAAATGATGGGAACGCCTTACTCCGCCGATATGAAGCTGAATTTTGATGAGCTGGATTCGTCTATGAAAAAGCTGCGCTCGACCTTTGCGGAGTACGGCTTGGGGACGGAGACTGGGATTGACCTGCCCAATGAATCCGCAGGCTATGTCCCTGAAAAATTCACCTTCGCCAACTATCTGACTAATTCCTTCGGCCAGTTTGACAACTACACGACCCTGCAGCTGGCCCAGTATGCTGCTACGGTTGCCAATAACGGCAAGCGGATTGCTCCGCATTTGGTTGAAGGCATCTACGGCAATAGCGACCAAGGCGGTCTGGGTGACTTGGTTGAAAAGATAGACGGCAAGGAGCTGAATCAGGTTTCCATTTCTGAGGACAATATGGACATTATTAAGCAGGGCTTCTATCAGGTAGTGCACGGCAGCAGCGGCTTTACGACTGGACGGACCATTTCCCAAGGAGAGTCGGTGCCTATCAGTGCTAAGACGGGGACGGCTGAGACCTTTGTGGACAAGGGCAAGAAAGAAGCCATCAATACCAATGTGGTGTCCTATGCACCTGCCAGCAATCCCCAGATTGCGGTGGCGGTCGTTTTCCCCCACAATACCGACCTATCTTCTACAGTCAGCCACAGCATCACCCGCGATATTATCAATCTTTATAATCAACAACACCCTATGAATTAGCGCTCAATGAAAATCATCATCAAACGGGGAAGACTAACAGCAGTCAGTGCTCAAGTACAGCAATCTGGTTTGAGGAGATTTTTTGAGAATAGAGAAAGGATTTTATGCTTTACCCCACTCCTATTGCCAAACTGATTGACAGCTTTTCCAAGCTGCCTGGTATTGGCATCAAAACAGCCACTCGTCTGGCTTTTTACACGATTGGCATGAGTGATGATGATGTCAATGAATTTGCCAAAAACTTGCTGGCCGCAAAGCGTGAGCTGTCTTACTGCTCTATCTGCGGCAATCTGACCGATGAGGACCCCTGTGCCATCTGTCAGGATGAATCGCGGGATCAGACGACGATTTTGATTGTTGAGGACAGCCGCGATGTGTCTGCTATGGAAAACATTCAGGAATACCACGGTCTCTATCACGTCCTGCATGGTCTGATCTCTCCTATGAATGGTATCGGACCGGATGACATCAATCTCAAAAGCCTGATTACCCGGCTGATGGACAGCGAGGTGGAGGAGGTCATCGTGGCTACCAATGCAACGGCCGATGGCGAAGCGACCTCTATGTATATTTCGCGCGTCCTGAAGCCTGCCGGGATTAAGGTGACCCGCTTGGCACGTGGCTTGGCAGTCGGCTCTGACATTGAGTATGCGGACGAAGTGACCTTGCTCAGGGCCATTGAAAACCGGACGGAGTTATAAGAGTGACAAGATTTTCTGACCAATCCGGTCAGGGAATCTTTTTTTATCCGGCAGAATATGGTATACTGAAACAGTCTAAAGGCTGGGGATTCCTCAGTCCGACTCTTTGAAAATCGAAGAAGATGTTAGGGTCTTTTCGTTTGCTTTATCTGCAATCAGGCGGTGGAGGTATTTATGGCCCATCGATCTTCCTCTTATCCCCTGTCATTTTCGATTTTCTTTGAGCAGCAAATCAATTTTTAAAAAAGGTTAGGATGAAAAATGAGTAAAAAAACCTTGATTTTACTGTACGGCGGCCGGAGTGCGGAGCGGGAAGTATCGGTCCTGTCGGCTGAGAGTGTTATGCGGGCGGTCAATTATGATCAGTTTGCTGTCAAGACCTATTTTATCAGCAAGGACGGGGACTTTATCCGGACTCAGGCATTTGATAGAAAGCCGGCTGCGGATGTCCGACTCATGACCAATGAGACGGTGGAGCGTTCCCAGCAAATCAAGCCCAGTGACATTTATGAGGAGGGGGCGATTGTCTTTCCGGTCCTGCATGGCCCTATGGGCGAGGACGGCTCGATTCAGGGATTTTTGGAAACCCTGAAGCTGGCTTATGTAGGCACTGCTGTTCTGGCATCCAGTCTGGCTATGGATAAGATCAGCACCAAGCGGATATTGGAGTCGGCAGGGATTGCCCAAGTACCTTATGTGGCTGTCATTGAAGGGGAGGATATTGAGGAAAAAATCGCCCAAATCGAAAGCCAGCTGACCTATCCGGTCTTCACCAAGCCATCCAATATGGGCTCCAGTGTCGGTATTTCCAAGTCTGACAGTCGGACGGAGCTGCGGGCAGCGCTGGAGCTGGCCTTTAAATATGACAGTCGGGTCTTGGTGGAGCAGGGGGTCACTGCGCGGGAGATTGAGGTCGGACTCCTAGGCAACTACGATGTGAGGAGCACTCTGCCCGGCGAAGTGGTCAAGGATGTGGCTTTCTATGACTACGAAGCCAAGTATATTGATAATAAAATCACCATGGATATTCCGGCCAAGGTGCCGGATGAGGTAGCGGCCCTCATGCGCAAAAATGCAGAGACAGCCTTTCGGGCTTTGGGCGGACTGGGTCTGTCCCGCTGTGATTTCTTCTATACGGAAAAGGGCGAGGTCTTCCTCAATGAGCTCAACACCATGCCGGGCTTTACCCAATGGTCTATGTATCCGCTGCTTTGGGAAAATATGGGCCTGACTTATGCAGACCTGATCGAAAAATTAGCTGATTTAGCTCAGGAAGCCTTTGAAAAACGCGAAGCGCATCTGCTGTAAAATATGGTATAATGAAAGAACTGAAAACTTTCGGTTCTTTCTTTTTGGGAAAATTCCGAAAAAATAGAGGAAGACTATGCAAATAAGTTTATATGAAGCGGCAGAAGTTCTGGCTGCTAAAAATGATGTAAGAGCTTTTAGCGATAGGGTTCTGACCAAGCCTGAATTTGACAGCCGTCTGATTGAGGCGGGAGACCTCTTTGTGCCCCTCAAAGGGGCGCGTGACGGCCATGATTTTATCGCGGCTGCCTTTGAAAAGGGAGCCGCAGCCACCTTGTCTGAAATCGAGCTGGATCAGGGCCCTTATATTTTAGTCGATGATGTGCTGGCGGCCTTTCAGCGTCTGGCCCAGTATGTACTGGAGAAAATGCCGGTGGATGTGCTGGCAGTGACTGGCTCTAACGGCAAGACGACGACCAAGGATATGCTGGCTCAGCTTTTAGCTTCCACCTACAAGACTTACAAAACTCAGGGAAATTACAATAATGAAATTGGACTGCCCTATACGGTCCTGCACATGCCTGATGATACGGAGAAGCTGGTCCTGGAAATGGGACAGGATCATTTGGGAGACATTCATCTCCTGTCTGAGATTGCCAGGCCCAAGACCGCTATCGTTACTCTGATCGGCGAGGCCCATCTGGAATTTTTCGGCAGCCGCAGGGAAATTGCTCAGGGAAAGATGCAGATTGCAGACGGCATGAAAGAAGGAGGGCTGCTCTTGCTGCCCGCGGATAAGCTTGTCAACGACTTTCTGCCTCAGACACAGCGGCTGGTCCGCTTTGGTCCGGATGCGGATATTTTCCTGACCCGGCTGGAGGAGCGCAGGGACAGTCTGACCTTTGCGGCCAATTTCTTAGAAGAAGAGATCTTCCTGCCGGTGACGGGCAAATACAATGCCAGCAATGCCATGATTGCAGCCTATGCAGCCCTGCAGGAAGGGGTGAGCGAGGCGGCTGTCCGTCAGGCCTTTGCCCAGCTGGAGCTGACCCGCAATCGGACGGAATGGAAGAAAGCCGACAATGGTGCAGATATCCTGTCGGATGTTTACAATGCCAATCCCACGGCTATGCGGCTGATTTTGGAGACATTTTCCACCATTGACGCCAATCCCGGCGGCCGCAAACTGGCGGTACTGGCGGATATGAAGGAGCTGGGAGCGGATTCCCGCTCGATGCACGGCTCCATCATTACCAGCCTCAATCCTGAAGTGATCACTCAGCTCTTTCTCTACGGGGATGACATGGCTGCTCTCTATGACTATGCCAAGGAAATTTTCCCGCCCGGTCAGGTCCGCTATTTTGTCAAAACCGCTGACCAAGATCAGTTTGACCAGCTGACCGAGGCAGTCAAAACCGCTCTTCAGCCTGCCGACCAAATCCTGCTCAAAGGCAGCAATTCTATGAATCTGGCCCGTCTGGTAAAGGAGCTGGAGGGGTGAGGAGCGGATGGGATTAGAGACTGAGCGATATGATTGATTCCCTGAAAATAACGAGTTGAAAAAGAAAGAGAGATTATGAAAGATTTTTTAACAAGAACGCAAACGGCACCGCCGCCGATACCTTTTCTTTGGTATGGTATCATGATTGCTTTGGTGCTGCTATCGATTTATGGGTCCTTTAAATACCACAGCAATCCGCGCTTTGTCAAGCTGTTCAAGTGGATTCAGATTGTCCAGCTGATTGCCCTTTATACTTGGTATTTCGGTTTTCGCATTCCTTTTGCCAACAGCCTGCCCCTGTATCACTGCCGGCTGGCCATGTTTGCAGTTGTTTTTCTGCCGGATAAATGGCGGAGCAAGCAGTATTTTGCCCTGATGGGAGCCAGCGGAGCGGTCTTTGCGCTGGGGTATCCGGTTTTTGATCCCTATGATTTTCCGCATATCACCAGCTTTTCCTTTCTGATCGGCCACTATGCCCTTCTGGTCAATTCTTTGGTCTATCTCTTGAACCACTATGACAAGACCCTGCTCAAGAAGTATATGATTGTTGCCTATACCTTTATCCTCAACCTCTTCCTAGTTGCGGTCAATCAAGTGACCGGCGGCAATTACGGCCTTCTGAAAAGCCCGCCTTTCGTCCCCAATGCCCCCCTGTGGCTTAAGTACCTCCTAGTATCCCTTATCCTGTCTTTGGCTTTAGTCCTCTTTGACGAATTGTTTAAGCGCCGGTGGAAGAAATTGGTGCCGGTTTATCAAAGAGCTGACACTTAAATTTTAGGTGGAACCCAACTTTCTGCTAGTTTATGCTGACCAGAAAAAAAGTCCCTTCATTTCTTAAAATGAGGGGATTTTTCATAGTTTACTTGTCTCATATAGTGTTTCAGGTTTTATATAAAATTGGAATAGGCTACAGTTTCCATGAATTTTTCTTTCCTATTCTTGTTTTTGTACAAATTATTGTACTATAAAAAAACGAAAAAACAAGAATTGCAGAAGATTTGAAGATTAGGTTTGGTTTGAAATAGTTGTTAGCTTTATCTTAAGCACTAATTTTTGTTGGCTAATTTTTGGAGAAACAAATTCCCTCCAACCATTTGAAAAAAAGCCTTAAATCCGCTATAATAGGTAGGTTGAAAGGAATCATGACAGTCCAACGTGAGATAAAAAATCAAGACAATCGTGTTAATATATTTAAAAAAGAAAGAGAGTGCCATGACTTTACAAGAAGAAATTAAGAAACGCCGTACTTTTGCCATCATTTCCCACCCGGATGCGGGGAAGACGACCATCACCGAGCAGCTGCTCTATTTTGGCGGTGAGATCCGTGAAGCGGGGACGGTCAAGGGCAAAAAGACTGGCAATTTTGCCAAGTCCGACTGGATGGATATTGAGAAGCAGCGGGGGATTTCGGTGACTTCCTCTGTCATGCAGTTTGACTACGAGGGCAAGCGGGTCAATATTTTGGATACGCCGGGGCACGAGGATTTCTCGGAAGACACCTATCGGACCTTGATGGCGGTGGATGCAGCCGTTATGGTCATTGACTCGGCTAAGGGGATTGAGGCCCAGACCAAGAAGCTCTTTGAGGTGGTTAAGCACCGCAATATCCCTGTCTTTACCTTTATGAACAAGCTGGACCGGGACGGACGCGAGCCGCTGGATTTGCTGGAGGAGCTGGAGGAGATTCTGGGGATTGCCAGCTATCCGATGAACTGGCCCATCGGCATGGGCAAGAGCTTTGAAGGTCTCTATGACCTTTATAATGAGCGCTTGGAGCTCTATAAGGGGGAGGAACGCTTTGCGACGCTGGCTGAGGGAGACCAGCTCTTTTCTTCCAATCCGTTCTATGAGCAGGTCAAGGAGGATATTGAGCTCCTGCAGGAAGCGGGCAATGAATTTTCCGAAGAAGCTATTCTGGACGGCAGGCTGACACCGGTCTTCTTTGGCTCTGCACTGACTAACTTCGGTGTGCAGACCTTTTTGGAAACCTTCCTCAAGTTTGCCCCAGAACCGCACGGTCACAAGAAGACGGACGGCGAGGAAGTCGAGCCGCTCAGCCCGGATTTCTCCGGCTTTGTCTTTAAGATTCAGGCCAATATGGATCCCCGCCACCGCGACCGCATCGCCTTTGTCCGCATTGTTTCCGGTGAATTTGAGCGCGGTATGAGCGTCAACCTGCCTCGGACCGGAAAATCAGCCAAGCTGTCCAATGTGACCCAGTTTATGGCTGAGAGCCGGGAAAATGTGACCAATGCAGTGGCCGGTGATATTATCGGGGTTTATGATACGGGGACCTACCAAGTCGGCGACACCCTGACTGTTGGTAAACATAAGTTTGAATTTGAACCCCTGCCGACCTTTACGCCAGAAATTTTCATGAAAGTTTCTGCAAAGAATGTCATGAAGCAGAAGTCCTTCCACAAGGGCATCGAGCAGCTGGTCCAGGAGGGAGCTATCCAGCTCTATACCAACTATCAGACCGGCGAATACATGCTGGGCGCGGTCGGCCAGCTCCAGTTTGAGGTCTTCAAGCATCGCATGGAAAATGAATACAACGCCGAAGTGGTTATGAATCCCATGGGCAAGAAGACCGTCCGCTGGATTTCCCCGGATGACCTGGACGAACGCATGTCCTCCAGCCGCAATATCTTAGCTAAAGACCGCTTTGACCAGCCCGTCTTTCTCTTTGAAAACGACTTCGCCCTCCGCTGGTTTGCGGATAAGTATCCGGATGTAAAATTAGAAGAGAAGATGTAACGCAGCAAGCCTACTTGATTGCATCGCAATCTAAGTAGGCTACGGCAAGTCTTATGAGACTTGCCTAGCTGCCTTACTAACTACGTTCGATGAATAATATCGATTCATCGAACTCCGTGTCGTAACTCTAAAATCGTATCCTTATTTTAAGTTTTGCTTGGCTGCATAGTAGGCCATGTCTGATGAGACCATGTCTAACTGCCCTACTAACTTCGCCAATCGAATGCTATCGATTCGATTGGCTTCGTGTTGTAACTTTATAAATCAAACTCCTTGTTGTAACGCCTATATTATCTGATTTGATTCTGTAGGACTGAATGATTTGCTGAATCTGAAACTGCTGATTAGCTGACGGCAATCGCTATGGCGGCCTGGCTTAGCATACGGTTTCTAAACCAATCTAATGTTTGACAGACATTAGAAAACCGCCAAGGAAGCGCGAACTTGTAGAAATATCAGAAAGGACCTCCCATGTTTCTGGAAAGAAAATTGAAAGACCAGTCCGTCTGGATTAATATTGATTCGGATGAAGTCAAGAAGAATGCGCAGATTTATCAGGATTATGGGATTGATCAGGAGACCATTGAGTATGCGCTGGATAAAAATGAGCGGGCTCACATGGACTACAACCGGGAGAATGGAACGGTGCTTTTCATCTACAATGTTCTCAATTTAGCGACGGACAAGGATTATTATGAGACCATTCCTATGACTTTCATCGTGCAGGAACGACGGTTGATCACCATCAGCAATCAGGACAATGCCTATGTGGTGGATATGCTGAGGGCCTACACGGAGCAGCATGAGCCGGTTTCAATCTATAAATTTCTCTTTGCCGGGCTGGAGCTGATTTCCAATTCCTACTATCCGGTCATTGAGAAGATGGACAAGTCCAAAGATGACATCAACCGCCTGCTGCGCAAGACGACGACCAAGAAGCATCTCTTTGCTCTGTCTGACTTGGAGACTTCTATGGTCTATCTGGTCGCTGCGGCCAAACAGAATCGCATGCTGCTGGAGCATATCAAGAGCCACGGTATTTACCGCTCTTTTGATGAGACAGAGAAAGAGCAGTTTGACGATGCCATGATTGAGGCCCGCCAGCTGGTTTCCATGACCGATCTGATTGCCCAGGTTCTCAGTCAGCTGTCTGGGTCCTACAATAACATTTTGAACAACAATCTGAACGATAATTTGACGCTTCTGACCATTATTTCTGTCCTTTTGGCAGTTTTGGCAGTTATCACCGGCTTTTTCGGCATGAATGTGCCTCTTCCTCTATCAGATGACAAAAATGCCTGGATTTATATTGTTGTTATCAGCCTCATCCTCTGGGGAGTCCTGACCAAGGTCCTCAAATGGGTGGCGAATAAAAAATAAAAGTGGTGCAGAAGCTGCCTCCAGTCAGGCAGCTTCTGCACCACTTTTTTGTCTTGTGCGATATTCCAGTACCCAGCCGATCATCCAGAGGCCGACTAATAGATAATTTTCCACCCAGCCCAGCAGATTGGCTTGATTGATCTTAGCTAGGTAGCCAATCAGGTGGTTGGTGCCAAAGCCCAGTCCGCCCAATATCAATGCTAGAAGAGTCATCCGCAGATAAAACCAATCGTACTTGATGTTGACGGCTATGCGCAGGGGAAGGATAGCCAGATTCCAAAAGCCGATTTCCCGCTGCCAATATGGAGCCAGACCGTAGACCGACCCATACTCTTCGAAAATCAAATTCAAACCACGTCAGCGTCGCCTTGCCGTACTCCAGTACTGTCTTCGGCTAGCTTCCTAGTTTGCTCTTTGATTTTCATTGAGTATCAGTTTCCAAAAGCTGGGGATGGAATAGCTGAATCAAGGCCGCTCCCAGCATAGCCAGGATGAGCAAGATAAAAGTAAATCTTAAAAATTTGTTCATCGTTTTCTCCTTATTTTTATTACTATTATAAATAAAGGGGCGTAGGATTTCAAGAAACTTCAGCCAAAAAATAAATCTTACGCACAAATCCTATCTTTTGGCCTGGCTTTGTGGTATACTAGATAGGTTGCAAGTGACTAAGTTGATTTTCACTGAATGAGAACCAGCAACGCGGGTTGCAGATAAAAAAAGGATACAAGCTATCCAGCTAATCAACGACCCATCATTCTCTTGAGAATTAGCTGCTACTCAAGAGCAATCCATGCTGTTCAAGCTTGATTGCACAGAGTAAAAATGCCTGATAAGGTGGCTTCGCACTGCCTTTAGAAAGAAGAAGAACATTGAAATTTAATGAATTACATTTGTCAGCTGAACTGCTGGCAGAGATTGACAAAGCCGGCTTTGTAGAGGCCAGCCCTATCCAAGAGCAGACCATTCCGCTGGCTATGGCCGGCAAGGACGTGATTGGTCAGGCTCAGACCGGGACCGGTAAGACTGCGGCCTTTGGCTTCCCGACTCTGGAAAAGATTGACACGGACAATCCGACGGTGCAGGCTCTGATTATTGCCCCGACGCGGGAGCTGGCTGTGCAGAGTCAGGAAGAACTCTTCCGCTTCGGCCGCAGCAAGGGTGTCAAGGTCCGCTCGGTTTATGGCGGCTCCAGCATCGAAAAGCAAATCAAGGCTCTCAAGTCCGGTGCCCATATCGTCGTCGGGACACCGGGCCGTCTTTTGGATCTGATCAAGCGCAAGGCCCTCAAGCTCAATCATGTGGAAACCTTGATCTTGGATGAGGCCGATGAAATGCTTAATATGGGCTTTTTGGAAGATATTGAGTCCATTATTTCCCGCGTTCCGCAAGAGCGCCAGACCCTGCTCTTTTCGGCTACTATGCCGGATGCTATCAAGCGTATTGGAGTCCAGTTTATGAAGGATCCTGACCATGTCAAGATTGCAGCCAAAGAGCTGACGACTGAGCTGGTGGATCAGTATTATATCCGTGTCAAGGAAAATGAAAAATTTGACACCATGACCCGGCTCATGGATGTGGACCAGCCAGAGCTGTCTATCGTCTTTGGCCGGACCAAGCGCCGGGTGGATGAGCTGACCCGCGGTCTCAAGCTTCGCGGTTTCCGGGCAGAAGGCATCCATGGCGACCTCGATCAAGGCAAGCGCCTCCGGGTTCTCCGTGATTTTAAAAATGGCGGTCTGGATGTCTTGGTGGCAACGGATGTGGCTGCCCGCGGTCTGGATATTTCTGGGGTCACTCATGTCTATAACTATGACATTCCGCAGGATCCAGAAAGCTATGTTCACCGCATCGGCCGGACCGGCCGTGCCGGTAAGTCAGGTCAGTCCATTACCTTTGTGGCGCCGAATGAAATGGGCTACCTGCACATCATCGAAAATCTGACCAAGAAGCGGATGAAGGGGCTCAAGCCGGCGACGGCAGAGGAAGCTTTCCAAGCCAAGAAAAAGGTAGCCCTCAAGAAAATTGAGCGGGACTTTGAGGATGAAACGGTCCGCAGCAATTTTGAAAAGTTTGGCAAGGATGCCCGCAAGCTGGCCGCTGAGTTTTCTCCGGAAGAATTGGCCATGTATATCCTGACGCTGACCGTGCAGGATCCGGACTCTCTGCCGGAAGTAGAGATTGCCCGTGAGAAACCTCTTCCTTTCAAACCGTCAGGCGGCGGATTTGGCGGCAGA
>NZ_KQ969395.1:235706-240945 GCF_001578865.1 Streptococcus sp. DD11 | reverse complement strand
CCGCAATAAAGGGGATAAATAAGCAGATACATAACAGTTTGGCTCTGTAGTTCAGGGTCAAATTTTGTTTTTGCCGGAATGCTTGAGAAACAAGATTTTTTGCGCTAAGGTCAGCTTTGGGTTCATACACAATAGACTTGTTGGGACAGGAATGATTCTTCTTTCTTGTATAGTCTTTTCGTTTGTTTTTAGCAGTGGGAGTCTGTCCCACCGCCTCAGGCGGCAGATAAAGCTTCCGTAGGAAGTGTCAGAAGCTCCAGCGGAGCTATGGAGGCGGCACTTTGGATGGGTGGGATTTTGGCTGTGCGCCTTACTTAAAAGTAGCTGGGAAGCCCGCCTGTTCAGATAGGAACAAGTTCATTCAGGGAACTGTTTTATTTTTGTTTGTAAAAGCTTTCATAAATTTTTGTTTATCTGGCCAGAGTGTAGTATAATAAAGTAAGGGTTGCTCATACTCAAAGAAAAACCAGTCTGAAAACGGCTAAAATCTTAGAAACGGGATTGCTGGAAAGGGGCCCCCAGACCTTTTCGTCATTCAGCGAATCTGCCGGCATGAAGCGATTCTTGCCGACGGCATTGCCAGCTGTTGCTGACACCTTCCCGCTTGTTTCGGCTTCTCTGTCAGTCAGAGCGGCGCAGCTGATTTTACCCGCCTTGCTAGTGGGGATAAAGGAGAAAAACATGAAAGAAAGTCGGCATAGAGTGATTTTGCAGGAACTGGATCAAACCGGTGTTGTCTCTGTCAAAAATCTGAAAGAATTATTGGATGTTACGGATATGACGATTCGCAGGGACCTGATTGATTTGGAAAAGCAGGGCCTCCTGACGCGGGTCCATGGCGGAGCGCATAAGAAAGTCAAGGATGCGCTCAATGAAGTGTCTCATTCGGAAAAGCAGATGATCAATATTGAAGAAAAGAAGCTGATTGCCAAGAAGTGCGCGGCTCTCATTTTGAACGGTGACACAGTCTTTATCGGTTCTGGGACAACGACTGATTTTATCAGTGATTATCTGGATGGCAAAAGCATCAGCATCGTGACCAATTCTCTGCCGATTTTTGAAAAGCTCAAAGATCGGCCCAATCTTGACCTAATCCTGATTGGCGGACGCTATCGGGTCAAGACCCAGACCTTTGTCGGCCAGTTCGCCAATAATCTCCTGAAAGAAATCAAGGTGTCTAAGGCCTTTATCGGGGTGAATGGGATTGATGGCCACAATGTCACCACGACGAATGAAGAAGAGGGGAACGGCGATGCCATTATCCTCAACAATGCTATTGAAAAATACATCGTTGCGGATAACAGTAAGTTTGACAGCTATTCTTTTTACACTTTCTACCGTCTGGACAATATTGATGCCATTATCACGGATGAAAATCTGTCACCGAAAGTCAAGGAAAAATACAGTTCCTATACCAAGGTTTTATAATTCTGCAAAGAGGCTGGGGCAGGCTCTCATGATGACTGTGCTGTCATGGGGTCTGTCCCACCATTTTTTAGACGGGCAGAAGAGTCTGTGCGCCCGTTCGAATCGTAGCGTTTTTTTCTAAATTTTTCAAAAGTTATTGACAAAATACTATTTGCATGATATAGTAGATAGGTAATGCTGATTTAGCTCAGTAGGCAGAGCGCATCCATGGTAAGGATGAGGTCGCCGGTTCGATCCCGGCAATTAGCATCTTATAGGACAAGCTTGGGTTTTCCAGGCTTTTTTCTTTGCCAAAAAATGCTCTGCTATTTTCCAAAAGCTGACACTGAGAGAGGTAAAGCCAAGCAGAATATGATATAATGGAAATAATAATAGTTCGTTGCTTTTGCCTTGCCTGTGCAGGCGGAGGGGTGGGTTATTTCAAAAAGGATGAAGATTGGCTATGTATATCGAAATGGTAGATGAAACGGGTCAGGTTTCGGAAGAGATTCTTAAACAGACTCAGGAAATTTTGGAGTTTGCTGCCCAGAAAACGGGCAAGGAAAAGAAGGAAATGGCTGTGACTTTTGTCAGCAATGAGCGCAGTCATGAACTCAACTTGGAATACAGAGATACAGATCGGCCGACAGATGTGATTAGCTTGGAGTATAAGCCTGAGCTGGACATCGCTGTTGACGAGGAGGATTTGCTGGACCATCCTGAGCTAGCTGAGATGTTGGAGGATTTTGACGCCTATATCGGCGAGCTGTTCATTTCAGTGGACAAGGCGCGTGAGCAGGCTGAAGAATACGGCCACAGCTTTGAGCGGGAGATGGGCTTTTTGGCGGTGCATGGATTTCTGCATATCAACGGCTATGATCACTATACGCCGGAAGAAGAAGCAGAAATGTTTGGTTTACAGGAAGAAATTTTAACTGCTTATGGACTCACAAGGAAATAACAAACGCAAATGGAAAAACCGAGATGTGGTCTCGAGTCTGGAATTTGCTTTAACCGGTATTTTTACAGCCTTTAAAGAGGAGCGCAATCTGCGCAAGCATGTCCTTTCGGCTCTGGCAGTGATAGTTGCGGGACTGATTTTTGACTTGTCCGCGATAGAATGGCTCTTTCTCTTTTTGAGCATTTTTTTGGTCATTGCCTTTGAGATTGTCAATTCTGCCATTGAAAATGTCGTAGATCTGGCCAGTGATTACCACTTTTCTATGCGGGCTAAGAATGCCAAGGATATGGCAGCGGGAGCTGTTCTGGTCGTGTCTGGCTTTGCAGTTGTGACGGGACTGATTATTTTTGTTCCCAAGATTTGGGATTGGTTTTTTTGAGAGCTTGAAAATCGGGGGCAACCGCCGATTTTCTGCTGTTTTACTGGAAATATAGAGGTAAATTTATGACATTTAAATCAGGTTTTGTAGCTATTTTAGGCCGTCCCAATGTGGGCAAATCAACTTTTCTCAATCATGTCATGGGGCAAAAAATCGCTATTATGAGCGATAAGGCCCAGACTACCCGCAATAAAATCATGGGCATTTACACGACAGACAAAGAGCAGATTGTCTTTATCGATACACCGGGCATCCACAAGCCCAAGACGGCTCTGGGCGACTTCATGGTGGAGTCAGCCTACAGCACCCTGCGTGAGGTGGACACTGTCCTCTTTATGGTGCCGGCGGATGAAGCTCGCGGCAAGGGTGACGACATGATTATGGAGCGCCTGAAAGCTGCCAAGGTACCGGTTATTCTGGTGGTCAATAAGATTGACAAAGTCCATCCGGATCAGCTTTTGGCGCAGATTGATGACTTCCGCCAGCAGATGGACTTCAAGGAAATCGTGCCGATTTCGGCCCTGCAGGGCAACAACGTTTCGCATCTGGTTGACATCCTCAGTGAGAATCTGGAGGAAGGCTTCCAGTATTTCCCAGCTGACCAGATTACCGACCATCCAGAGCGCTTTCTGGTGTCAGAGATGATTCGGGAGAAAGTGTTGATGCTGACGCGGGAGGAAATCCCCCACTCAGTCGCGGTGGTCGTTGACAGTATGAAGCGGGACGAGGAGACCGACAAGATCCATATCCGAGCGACCATCATGGTGGAGCGGGACAGCCAGAAGGGCATCATCATCGGCAAGGGCGGTTCCATGCTCAAGAAAGTTGGCTCCATGGCTCGGCGCGATATCGAGCTCATGTTGGGGGACAAGGTTTTCCTAGAGACCTGGGTCAAGGTCAAGAAAAACTGGCGGGACAAGAAGCTGGACTTGGCGGATTTTGGCTATAATAAGAAGGAGTATTGAACTTTCCCGGACACATCAGAAAGGGTGGTAGAAGATGCCGCAGTTATTTATCGAAGAAAGCGGTCAGGAAAATGCGAAAAGCATCATCTTTCTGCATGCCTCAGGCTCCAGCAGTCAGATGTGGCGGCATCATCTGGCTGCCCTTGAAAATGATTTTCATTGTATTGCTGTGGATTTGCCGGGTCATGGTAAGAGCAGCGATATAGAATGGACAGACTTTGATGAAGTGACCGACATGCTGGCTGCTATTATCAGGAGCAAGGCCCATGGCAAGCCGCATCTTGTCGGGCTTTCTCTAGGCGGCAGTCTGATTCTGAAATTATTAGAAAAAGATGCGGAGCTCGTTGATAAGGTTATCGTTGACGGAGCAAGCCATCAGCCGATTAAGGGCTATCGCAGGGTTATTGTTATGGTGTACCTGATGTCCTTGTTGAAAAATAGGAAGCTTATGGCCAAGCTGATGACAAAGATGATGCAGAAAGACGGAGTGCCCAAGGAAGAGTGTCAAGTTTTTGTCGGGGATTTGCAGAGGGCCGCACGGAAGTCCTTTCGCCGAGCCATGTCACAGGCCAATAGGCTAAAGGTTCATGCAGACTTTGACAATCCTGCCTTTTTCGTTTCAGGTGGGAAGGAGTCTGCGACTATTCATGAATCTCATCAGATGCTGGCGCAGAAAAATGCTTGGTCTGAATGCGCCTCTTATCCTAACAAGGGGCATGCTTGGCTTTTTAGTGATGTGGAGACACATATTCAGCTGCTGCGCTATTTCTTTCAAAACGCTGCCTTTCCGGAGAAATTGAAGCGCTTTGACTAATCATCAAACAGTCTAAAGATGTTGAAAAGCTTTGATTTGTTAGGCTGTGGGACAGTCTCCCATGATGGCTGCATCCCCCCACAAACGGGGGAGTCTTTGATAAGCTGCCGTATAAAACTCTTTGATTTCCAAGAGCAAGGAGTTAATCAACTGACTTTGGATTGTGAGCTAGAGAATACGGTCAGTCAAATCTTCCATGAACATGCAGGTTTTCGGGAAGCGAGCTGTAGGGTTTATGACATATTTGATTTAGAATTGGGAAGGGGAGATATTCATGCCAGAATTACCAGAGGTAGAAACGGTCCGGCGCGGTTTGGAGCGGCTGGTCCTGGGAAAGACCATAGAGAGGGTCAGGGTCCGCTATGCCAAGATGATTGGGACGGGAGTGGATGCTTTTGTGCGGGACCTGCCGGAGCAGACCATTGAGTCTGTTGGCCGGCGGGGCAAGTACCTGATTTTACATCTGACGGACTGGGCCTTGATTTCTCACCTGCGGATGGAGGGCAAGTATCTTTTTTATCCTGATGCGGTGCCTGAGCGTAAGCATGCCCATGTCTTTTTTGACTTTACAGACGGTGGGACCTTGGTTTATGAGGATGTCCGCAAGTTTGGAACTATGGAGTTGCTGGGCAAGGGCCAGCTGGAAGCCTATTTTGCGGATAGAAAGCTGGGACCTGAGCCGACAGAAGCTGCCTTTCTCTTGCAGCCATTTG
>NZ_KQ969395.1:229888-235686 GCF_001578865.1 Streptococcus sp. DD11 | reverse complement strand
GCAGATCCAAAAAGCCCATCAAGCCTTATCTGCTGGAGCAGACCTTGGTTGTCGGGCTGGGCAATATCTATGTGGACGAAACGCTCTGGCGGGCCCAGATCCATCCAGCAAGACCGGCGGATAGTCTGAGCTCTAAGGAGGTTTCCCTGCTGCACCAGCAGATTATCGCTGTCTTGCAGCTGGGGATTGAAAAGGGCGGATCCACCATTCGGACCTACCGCAATGCCCTGGGCGAAGACGGGACTATGCAGGATTTTCTGCAGGTCTATGGCAAGACTGGCCAGCCTTGTGCTCGGTGTGGCAGCCCGATTGAAAAGATCAAGCTGGCCGGTCGCGGCACCCATCTCTGTCCCTACTGCCAGAAAGCGAGGTAGTTGTTGTGGTAAAAATTATCGGGATTACCGGCGGCATTGCCTCGGGCAAGTCAACGGTGACGGACTTTCTGCGGCAGCAGGGCTATCGGGTCATCGATGCTGACCAGGCGGTGCATGAATTGCAGGAGCCAGGCGGCCGCCTCTACCAAGCCCTCGTGGAGGCTTTAGGTCCAACTATCTTACAGGAGGATGGTCATTTAGATCGGCCCAAGCTGGGTGCCCTGATTTTTGGCCATCCTGACCGGCTGGCTCAGTCCAGCCAGCTGCAAAATGCCATTATCCGAGAAGAGCTGGCCCGCCAGCGAGATCAGCTGGCTCAAAGCGAGGAATTCTTTTTCATGGATATTCCCCTGCTCTTTGAGCAGGGCTACGAAGATTGGTTTGACCAAGTCTGGCTGGTCGATGTGTCAGAGGAGACTCAGCTCAGCCGTCTCATGGCGCGAAATGCCCTTAGCAGATCAGAGGCGGAAAAACGCATCGCAGCTCAGCTCTCTCTCCAAGAAAAACGCAAACGAGCAAATCTGCTCATTGACAATAACGGCTCGCTAGAGGCAACCCGTCAGCAGGTCTGTGATGCTTTGCAGAAATTAGAAAGAAGATGATCCTATCACGGCACATGTAAACTGGAAACACAATCTGAAAATCGCCTGGTTTGGCAACTTCCTGACAGGTGCCAGCATTTCTCTGGTCACGCCTTTCATGCCGCTCTTTGTGGAGCAGCTGGGGGCTAGGGGCCATGAAGTCGAGTATTATGCCGGGCTGGGGATTTCGCTCTCGGCCATCTCTGCGGCTCTGCTCTCCCCAGTCTGGGGGAGTCTGGCTGACCGCTACGGCCGCAAGCCTATGATGGTGCGTGCTGCCCTTGCCATGGTCTTCACCATGGGAGGGATTGCCTTTGTGCCCAATATCTTCTGGCTTTTGCTCCTGCGCTTTCTCAATGGAGTCTTTGCCGGCTATGTGCCCAACAGCACGGCCTTGATTGCCAGTCAGGCTCCCAAGGATAAGGCCGGCTATGCCTTGGGGACTCTCTCGACGGGCGTTGTGGCGGGCAATCTCATGGGGCCTTTTATGGGCGGTCTGATTGCGGAGATGTTCGGCATTCGCAATGTCTTTCTCCTGATTGGTTTTTTCTTTCTGCTGGCGGCCTTGATGACGGTTTCCTTCATTCAGGAGGATTTTGTGCCAGCGTCTCGGCAGGAAGAGGTCAGTTTGAGAGAGCTGCTGCATCAGCTTAGGTATCCTCGGCTGCTGCTCAATCTCTTTTTGACCAGCTTTGTCATCCAGTTCGCAGCCCAGTCGATCAGCCCTATCCTCTCGCTCTATGTCAGAGAGCTGGGACAGAGGGACAATCTGATGTTTGTCTCAGGCCTCATCGTGTCCAGCATGGGTCTGTCCAGTATGATGAGCTCCAGTATCTTGGGGCGGCTGGGCGACCGCATGGGCAATCACCGGCTCCTGGTGCTGGCTCAATTTTATTCGATTTTGATTTACTTGCTGTGTGCCAATGCCGGCTCTGCCTTTCAGCTGGGCTTTTACCGTTTTTTGTTTGGCTTGGGGACTGGGGCCCTGATACCGGGGGTCAATGCGCTGCTGAGCAAGATGACACCCAAGTTTGGTATTTCCCGGATTTTCAGTTACAATCAGATTTTCTTTTATCTGGGCGGTGTGGCCGGGCCTATTTCTGGTTCGGTCATTGCGGCGGCCTACGGCTACCATTCAGTCTTTTATGCAACAGCAGGGCTGGTAGCAGTCAGTCTCCTGATCAATCTCTTTTCCTTTAGAAATCTGCTGAAAAAGAAGGATATCTGATAAGGGGCCTTCTGATTTTGTATTTGCGGAGGAGAGCTTCGTATGGCACAATTTACTCTTACGACCTATTTGGATCTGCCGCTTGAGCAAGCAGCTGCGCTTGTGGAGCAGCCCTCTACTCTCTTTTATGTGGCACGGCCTCTGGTCTTTTTCCGGCCTGTCAAGGGGCAGGACCTGCCCAGCCGCTGGCAGGAGGGGACCTACTGGTTTAGACTTTACCTCTGGGGGATTATTCCTATAGGCCAGCAGGCGGTGGTTATTTCCTATCCGGATGGCGAAAATTTCAGTCTTTTGGACGACGGTCACAGCTGGCTAATCAAGCAATGGCGGCATTTGATCCGGCTGACTCCGGAGGGGCAGGGCTGCTGCTATCAGGATATACTGGAAATTGAAGCCGGCCTGCTGACGTCCTTGGTAGCGGGATTTGCCCGTCTCTTTTACCGCCACCGGCAAAGACGCTGGCTTAAACTGGCAGAGCAATTTCGTCCATGACTTTCTGGCAATATTTTTAAGCCAGACTGAGAAGCGGCTGATATTTTGTGCTATAATAGTCCTTAGTCCATTCTAAAAGTTAGGAAAAACCGTGCGCATCAAAATTCATTTAAAGTGTTCCAGCTGCGGCAGTCAGAACTATCTGACCAGCAAGAACACCAAAAATCATCCGGACCGGATTGAGGTCCTCAAGTATTGTCCCAAGGAAAGAAAAGTAACCTTACATCTTGAATCCAAATAGATTTTGTGGTAAAATAGATAGGATTTTAAGGAGTTTATGTCTATGTATAACCTATTGTTAACCATTTTACTAATCTTATCCGCTGTTATTGTCATTGCAATTTTCATGCAGCCTACTAAAAATCAGTCCAGCAACGTTTTTGATTCCAGTGCAAATGACCTCTTTGAACGTGCGAAAGCGCGCGGATTTGAGGCTGTGATGCAGCGTCTGACAGGAGTTATGATTTTCTTCTGGCTGCTGATTGCCTTAGTATTAGCAGTATTATCTAGTAAATAAAATGGGCTCTGACTTCGTCTTGGCCTATTTTTTAAGTTTAAAAGAGATTTAGCAAAGGTGAAGAAAGCTATCATCAAGAGAAAAGGAATATGAAATCAGAAATTATTGAATATTTAAAAGAAAGGCAGCAGGCCAGCGTGGATGAGCTGGCGGCTGCTCTGGGGAAGGAGTCTTCCAAGGACTTTAGCAGTCTGGTCAGGACCATCTCCCAAATGGAGCGCAAGCACCAGATTCGCTTTGACGATGCGGGCCGCCTGCAGCTCAAGCAGAAAAAGGAAAGCATCACTCTAAAAGGAACTTTCCATGCTCATAAGAATGGCTTTGGCTTTGTCACCTTGAATGAGGAAGAGGATGACCTCTTTGTCGGCCGCAATGATGTCAATCATGCCATTGACGGTGATACAGTCGAAGTGGCTGTCACCAAGGTCGCCGACCGGGTCAAGGGAACGTCGGCTGAGGCCAAGGTGATTGACATTTTGGAGCACAGCCTGACGTCAGCGGTTGGCCAGCTGGTTCTGGATGAGGAGAAGCCCAAGTATGCAGGCTATATCCGCTCGAAAAATCAGAAAATCCGTCAGCCTATTTATGTCAAAAAACCTGCTTTGGTGCTGGATGGCACGGAAGTTCTCAAGGTGGCTATTGACAAATACCCGACTAAGAAGCATGATTTTTTTGTGGCAACTATTCTGGATGTGGTCGGTCATGTCAATGATCCAGGTATTGATGTATTGGAAATACTGGAGTCGATGGACATTGTGTCCGAATTTTCGGAAAAGGTCCTGGCAGAAGCGGAAGCGATTTCTGAAAGCTTGGCAGATAAGGACTATCAAGGCCGGCTGGATCTGCGGGAGGAGATTACTTTTACCATTGACGGTGCGGATGCCAAGGACTTGGACGATGCTGTCCATATCAGGCGCCTGAAAAACGGCCACTTCGAGCTGGGTGTCCATATCGCAGATGTGTCCTACTATGTCAAGGAGGGATCTGAGCTGGACAAGGAAGCCCTCAATCGGGCGACTTCGGTCTATGTGACCGACCGGGTGGTGCCCATGCTGCCGGAGCGCCTGTCCAACGGTATCTGCTCCCTCAATCCCAATGTGGACCGGCTGACCCAGTCGGCCATCATGGAGATTGATGCCAAGGGGCGCGTGGTCAAGCATAGGATTACGCAGACCGTTATCAATACGGCCTTTCGCATGACCTACAGTGATGTCAATGACATCATCTCAGGCGATCAGGAAAAAGCTGAGCAGTTCAAGTCCATTGTGCCCAGCATTGAGGCTATGGTCCAGCTGCATAACATTCTGGAAAGCATGCGCTTTAAGCGCGGGGCGCTCAACTTTGATACCAGCGAAGCCAAGATTTTGGTCAATGACAAGGGCCGGCCAGTGGACATTGTCCTGCGTCAGCGCGGCATTGCCGAGCGCATGATTGAGTCCTTTATGCTGGTGGCGAATGAAACGGTGGCCGAGCATTTTACTAGGCTGAATCTGCCCTTCATCTATCGGATTCACGAGGAGCCTAAGGCGGAGAAGGTCCAGAAGTTCATCGACTATGCGTCGAGCTTTGGGATTCGGATTTACGGGACGGCTAACTCCATGAGTCAGCAAGCTCTGCAGGATATTATGGAAGCGGTCAAGGGCCAGCCTTATGAGGAGGTCCTGTCCATGATGCTGCTGCGTTCTATGCAGCAGGCCCGCTACTCTGAGCACAATCACGGCCACTATGGTCTGGCTGCAGAGTTTTATACGCATTTCACCAGTCCGATTCGCCGCTATCCGGACCTGCTGGTCCACCGCATGGTGCGGGACTACGGCCGTTCCAAGGAAACAGCTCAGCACTTTGAGCAGGTCATTCCAGAGATTGCGGTGCAGTCTTCCAGCCGGGAGCGCCGGGCCATTGAGGCGGAGCGGGAAGTCGAAGCCATGAAGAAGGCTGAGTTCATGGAGGAATTTGTCGGGGAAGAATTTGACGGTGTGGTTTCAAGCGTGGTTAAATTTGGGCTCTTCGTCGAGCTGCCCAATACGGTCGAGGGCTTGATTCATGTGACCAACCTGCCGGAGTTTTACAGCTACAATGAGCGGGCCATGACCCTGCAGGGAGAGAAATCCGGTGTCGTCTTTAAGGTCGGCCAGCCGATTCGCATCAAGCTGACACGGGCAGACAAGACGACCGGCGAGATTGACTTTGAATACCTGCCGAGTGAATTTGACCTGATCGACAAGACCAGCAAGCAGAGCCGAGGCAAATCGCGCAACCGACGCCGTGAGGACGGTCCGCGCAGCCATTCTGCCAAGGAAAGAGACCGCAAGGGTCAGAAAGACAAGAAGCCCAAGACTGGCAGGAGCCAGAAGGCATTTTACAAGGAAGCAGTCAAGAAAGGAGCCAAGCATGGCAAAGGGAGAAGGAAAGGTCGTCGCGCAAAATAAAAAGGCCCGGCATGACTACACCATCGTGGATACCATCGAGGCGGGTCTGGTGCTGACGGGAACGGAGATCAAGAGCGTGCGCGCTGCCCGCATCAATCTCAAAGACGGCTTTGCCCAGATCAAAAACGGCGAAGCCTGGCTCAGCAATGTCCATATCGCGCCCTATGAAGAGGGCAA
>NZ_KQ969395.1:218006-229638 GCF_001578865.1 Streptococcus sp. DD11 | reverse complement strand
CGCCGCAGAAGCTGCTGCTGCACAAGAAGCAGATCCAAAAGCTGGAGCAGGAGACCAAGGGAACTGGGATGACGCTGGTGCCGCTCAAGGTCTATCTCAAGGACGGCTACGCTAAGCTGCTTTTGGGCCTGGCCAAAGGGAAGCACGACTATGACAAGCGCGAGTCTATCAAGCGCCGCGAGCAAAACCGTGACATCGCACGGCAGATGAAGAACTTTAATACGAGATGAAAGATCGGAGGTCCGGTCTTTTTTTGCTGCATCAGTCAGCAGTTCTATATGATTTTTATTGAATATTAAAATATTTTAATATATTTTGTGTAATCGCTTGCAAAGCTCCTCCTAAAGGGATATACTAAGGGTGGAATGTTGGTAGAATCTTTATATTGCTTGGACCGGGGCTTCCCGGTCCTGCTTGCAGTCAACTGGACTTGGCCTGAGAATTTGCTCTGTGAGTTTTGAGGCCCCTATCTTTTATAAAGGAGAAAGACGATGAAGAAAGTCTTGTTCAAGATGATGTTTCTTGTGATGCTGCTATCCATGCTGCCGGTACAGGTGGCGCAGGCCTGCTCAGCCTTTATCGTTGGGAAAGGACTGACGGCAGATGGCTCAACTCTCTACGGCCGGACGGAGGATTATCCGTATGCTCCTGACGGCGGACGGCATAATCAAAACTATGTGGTCGTTCCAGCCAAAACTTATAAAGAAGGCGACCAGATTGAGGATGAGTCCAACGGCTTTACCTACCCGCATCTGGCCAATGAAATGAAATACACAGCTACCTACGATTCTGCGCGCGGAGACGGCAGCAACGGCAACTTTGGTGCGCATGGATTCAATGAAGCAGGTGTATCAATGACAGCCACCGTCTCTGCAGCACCGAATGACAAGATTCTAACGGCGGATCCCCTGGTCAAGGACGGTCTGCCTGAAGCTTCCATGATTGATCTGGTCCTGCCGCGGGCAAAGTCAGCTCGTGAAGCGATTGAAATCGTTGCGAAGACCTTGGATGAAAAAGGTTCTGCCGAAGGGAATATCATTGTTACGGCTGACCAAAATGAGCTCTGGTATATGGAGATTCTTTCCGGCCACCAATATGTGGCTATTAAGTTCCCAGAGGATAAGTATGCCGTCTTTGCCAATACCTACTATCTGGGCCATGTCGACCTCAGCGACACGGACAATGTCATTGCCTCTAAGGGAGTAGAAGACATTGCCAAGAAAGCCGACAGCTATAAGACGGATTCGGACGGCAATTTTATGATTGCCCAATCCTACGGACCGGAAGACTATATCGAGCGGAACCGTTCTCGGACTTATGCCGGTATCAAGTGGATGGATCCGCAGTCTGAAGTAACTTATGAAGACAAGTATTTCGACCTGCTGCGGACGCCGACCGACCCGAACAAACGCTATACTGTGCAGGATGTTATCGGCGAACAGCGCAATCGTTTTGAAAATCTGCCTGAGTTTCTGCCGGACGACACAGTAGAAGTAGGCAAGGACTACGATAAAAATGTCTACAAATATGCCCTGGGCAATGAAAATGTCATTGATGCCCATGTCTACCAAATCAAGTCTGACCTGCCGAGTGAATTTGGCGGTGTCGTTTGGCTGGGATTGGCGCAAAGCCGCAATACACCTTATGTGCCTTTCTATGGCAATGTCGAAGATACTTATGAAGCCTTCAAAAACCGCTCTGAAAAATATGACGGCAAATCCTGGTACTGGTCTGTCTGGCATATTGACCAGATGGTCATGAAATATCCTGAAATCTTTGGCAGCAGTATCCAAGATAAGTGGAAAGCACTGGAAGATGAGTGGGTCAAGGAGCAGGCAGCCAGCGACGCCAAGTATGCTGCCTATACGGATGAGCAGGCACAGGCCGCTGGTCCGGAAGTGACCAAGGAAGCACTGGCGCGCTCTGAAAAGATTTTTAAGGAAATCAAGGCTGTCGAAGCGGAGATGGAAGCCAAGATTAAGAAAGAAAAAGGGGACGATGCCGATTTGGTCTATACTGGCTACAATAAGGCCAATCTGTTGGCTGACTATGAAAAATCTCACAAGAAGGACAGCAAGACAAAGACCCAAAAATCAGAAGCGAAGAAAACAGACTCCAGTCAGCTGGCTCTGCTGCTGATTCTGGCCCTGATTGTCATCATTCCGGGGATTATCGCCCTTCAGCGCTCCCGTAAGAAAAAAGGATCATGACAAAGAGTCTGCCTCCTGTGAAGAAAGGACTGAGCCTGTCTTGGTCCTTTCTTTTGATATAGAGATTGGCATTTGGTTTATCTTTTATCGTCAGTTAGTTTATCTTTTATTCCGTCGTTAACTCGCCTTGCCGTACCCCAGTACAGCCTGCGGCTCGTTGCCTCGTACTAAAAGCAAACTAAAAAACGATATCTGGGCCCCCTTTAACTTGAGTTTGGTTCTTTGGCACAATCTGCGTATGCTCTCTTCACACCCTCCCAGCCTCGTTTTCTCATGTCCAGACTCAAGCTGAAAAGCCTCCCTAAGCCTTTTCACTCCCCCAGACTGTTTCACTGCTAAAAGCAAACTAAAAGAGGATAATTGTGAAGAGTAGGAATCATTCATCAGAAGAGCTTGACCCTAGGGCTTGTCAAGTACAGCATTTTTCGGTATGATGAAAGGGAAATGTATCAGACAGCCCTAACAGGCAGAAAGGAAGCCTATGAAACAGGATTTACTTATGTATAAGCGCATGCCGCTTTGGACAGCAGCCACTATGCCGGAAGCGGTCAAGAAAAAGCACAATACCAAGGAAGGAACATGGGGCAAGATTACCGTTGTCAAAGGCAAGCTGAAATTTGTCGAGATGACAGAGGCAGGGGAGGAGCTGGCAGAGCATATTTTTGAAGCCGGTCAGGACAATCCCTTTGCCCAGCCGCAGGCTTGGCATCGGGTGGAGGCTCTGACAGATGATGTAGAGTGGTATTTGGAATTTTACTGTCAGCCCGAGGACTATTTCCCCAAAAAGTACCAAAGCAATCCAGTGCATTCTGAGGTTCTGGAAGCCATGGAGACAGTTCAGCCCGGCCGGGCCCTTGATTTGGGCTGCGGTCAGGGCCGCAATGCGCTTTTTTTGGCCAAGCAGGGCTTTGAAGTGACAGCTGTGGATCAGAATGAGCTGGCCTTGGAAATCCTCAGAAGCATTGTGGAGCAAGAAGAGCTGGATCTGCCGATTGGTCTTTATGACATCCATTCGGCTGAGCTGACGCAGGAGTATGACTTAATCGTCTCTACGGTCGTTCTCATGTTCCTGCAGGCGGAGCGGATTCCGGCTATTATCCGCAATATGCAGGAGCAGACCGCAGTCGGCGGCTACAATCTGATTGTCTGCGCCATGGATACAGAGGACTATCCCTGCCCACTGCCCTTCCCCTTTACCTTTAAGGAAGGCGAGCTGGCAGATTATTATAAAGACTGGGACTTGGTCAAATACAATGAAAATCCCGGCCATCTGCACCGCCGCGATGCAGACGGCAACCGCATCCAGCTGCGCTTTGCGACCATGCTGGCTAAGAAGGTGCGCTGATAGCCGGCAGCTATCAAAACAAGCTTCCTCTCCTGTCAGCCGATACAAGAGAACCATTTTTCTGATAAGGTCTTGTAACTTTCCAGAATTTTGATATAATAAAACAATAGTAAAAAAAGAATGCTTGCTAAGTGTTCTTTTTCATATAGTCTTTTATATTCGATTACTCCTCGAAGAAACTCATCAGCAAACGAGGCTGAAGCAGACAGGATGGCAGCAGCTGCCTCGTTTTTCTGTTTTTAGGCTCAGACTGAAAAGGTTCCCCCGAACCTGTTCACTCCACTGACGTGCGGGAACTAACGAGGTTATAAAAGGCAAACGAAAGGACGCAATCTTTAACGGAAGTCATCTTCCGGCTATTTAGAAGGGCTAGGAACCATCATGTATCATAAAAATATTCTTTTCAACCGCAGTGCTTTTTCGGAGGCTAAGGGCCACGATGTCAAGCGCAAGTCTTCCAAAGGTCTGGCAACGGGCATTGCCTTGGCGGGAACGATTGTTTTGCTGGGAAGCGGCCAGCTTGTTTCAGCAGATGATTTGAGCGTTTCTGAGAGCGCTGTAGAATCTTCAGCTACAGCTGAAGCTGACACCGGGGATAAAAAAAACCAGCCGGCTGACAGCAGCCAACTATCTGAGACCGCTTCGGCAGATGACAGCCCGGCAGCCGACAGTGAATCCAAGGCAAGCGGCAAGGAAGCTGCCCCAGTATCTGAAGCAGCTCAAGGAGAGCAGGGGACAGCCGGCCAGGCTGTCAGCAGGGACGCTCAGCTCGAGTCATCTTCAGCCGCCTCTGCAGCGTCAAGGGAAGGCGATGAAGACGAAGACGAAGATGAAGATGATGAAGACGAAGACGATGAAGAAGAGAATTCAAAAAAACACAGGGAAAATCAAAACTTTAAAAAAGCAGATATTGTCTTTGATGCATCAGGAGTAAGGACCTCCTCGTCTGGTGTGAGCGCTGACGGGAAGGATATCACCATTACATCGGCGGGGACCTACACTCTGGCAGGCTCTGCCAGCGGCTACAGCATTGTCATCGCAGATCAGGTGACGGATAGGGTAAAGCTCAAGTTTGATGCGGTCAATTTAAGTGAATCAACCATTTATTCGTCAAGAGACTTAGAGATTAACATTCTGTCAGACAGCTCTGTCTTATCTTCTTTGAAAAATACTGTCGAAACAGGAGGGGCGCTCTACCTTTCCAGCAAGAAGAAAAGCAGCTTCAGTGTCAGCAGTACAGCCGGTCATGCTATTAAGGCCGATAGACTGAAAGCAGACAAGGTCAACTTAATCCTGTCTTCTGCCAGTAAGGATGGGATTCATGCTGCTTCCAGCGTGACAATCAAGGAGTCAGCTATCACGATTTCTGCTGGGGATGATGGAATTCAGGCGGGAAATCGTACAGATGTCAATGCTGGCGATGTAGAGATAAATGATTCGGCAGTAACCATCACCTCTACCCACAAGGGAATCACAGCTCATGATGAAATAACCGTAAAAGGTTCGACTGCTTTGACCATTACGGCAGGCTTTGAAGGCATGGAAGGCCGGTATGTCCATTTGAAGAAAGGCCATATCACTATTAAAGCAGGAGATGATGCGATCAATGCTGTTGAGTGGACAGGAAAAGATGATGCGGATTTGTCAGCCCTGACTAACAGCAAAGCCGATATTAAAAACAAGGTGGCGATTGTGATAGCAGGGGCTGATGTGGCTGCCGTTTCAAATGGGGATGGCATGGATTCGAATGGTGATTTGCTCATCACTGGCGGCAGTCTAAAAACACAGTCCGTCACGGATTATAATTCTGCTCTGGACTATGACGGCACAGCCCTTGCTTCCGGCGGAAGGACCTGGGCCATCGGACACATGGGATTTGCTCAGGGCTTCTCAAGCGGCACCAAACAGGCTTATCTAGCGGCGATTGTCTCCGGTTTGGCAGGCGATACCATTCGGATATGGGATTCCAAAGGTCGTCTCATTGCGGAGACCAAGGCGGAGGTTGACTTCGACCATGTTGTCTTTTCAGATAAGGACATCAAGGACGGAAAAACCTACACGGTGACAAGCTCTGACGGCCATCAAGCAACTGTTCGGGGGACCAAGCAAACGACAGCCCACCCCTCAGGCCGAAAGGTTTCCAAAGACACAGTGCCGCTCCTTCCCAACGGCCATCACCCTGCCTTTCCCGGGAATGGGACTCCTCCAAGCGATAAGGGGAATTAAAGATTTGAAATCGATCTTATCCTCTTTGAACATCTCTTCAAACTTTGGCAGTTCCAACAGTCTGGGGAGTAAAAAGGTCCGGGGGACCTTTTTAGCCCCTGCCCGGAAACGGAAAAGCAGGGAAGGTCCGGGGGACCTTTTTAGCCCCTGCCCGGAAACGGAAAAGCAGGGAAGGTCCGGGGGACCTTTTTAGCCCCTGCCCGGAAACGGAAAAGCAGGGAAGGTCCGGGGAATCTTTTTAGCCCCTTCCTAGTTTGCTGATGATTTTTATAGAGTACTATAAAATAAAAGCAATCAGGCGTGTATTCAGTTGGAATAGCGCCTTTTCTGTCGCCCGATTTCTGTCAAGTGAGAGCTTATTGGGGGCAGCATCGGCAATCAGAACTGTCTGATCTGACTGATCCCCAACTTGTCCTTTTCGAAAGTTGCAGAGGCCGAGGCAAACCGATGCAGATAGAACAGAGGGGGAAGAATAGAGTCATCTTTGATTTTCAAAGAGTAGGAGCAGCCATTCTGTCTGCTCCTGCCTCGTCTGTACTGAATGGTCAAAAACTTTAGAAATAATTTAGAAATTCTTGATAAATATTTGAAATTTAGATGGCATACTAGGGATGTAAGGAAAAAAAGGGCAAAAAAATATTTTTCTTTCGCTGTCCATTTTTTATTTGACGCAGAAAAAAGATTGTGTTAAAGTAAATGGGTAAAATAAAAAAGTCAATTATATCTGACGTTCTGTAAAGGAGGAAGACATGAAGAAAAGAACGAAAATTATTCTGACTTCTGCTTTGACGGTGACCGGACTGCTTGTAGCGGCCGGCGGCTATTGGGCCTACAAGACCTTTGTCCCTCAGGAAACGCCTGTTGATAAAAATGCCACGGTCAGCAGCAATTATTATCAGGCCATCAATAAAAAATGGCTGGAAAAGGCGGAAATTCCCAGCGATCAGCCAGCCAACAGCGTCGTTTATGAACTGGGCGAGGAAGTCAAGGAGCGGCTCAAGGGCGATGTCAAAAATCTAGCATCCGAAAAAGAGAAGTCCAGCATCGAGGGGATGGATGACTTTATCAGCTACTACCAGCAAGGCTCCGACTTTAAGCAGCGGGAAAAGGACGGCCTGGATCCTCTCAAGCCCTATTTGAAAGAAATCGAGGATTTGAAAGACTTGGATGATTTGGCGGCCAAGGCTGCCGACTGGCAGCGCCGGGGTCTCAGTCTGCCTTTTGGCTTTGATATCAGTGTGAATGTGGAAAATACCAATCAGAAGCAGATTCATCTGTCAACTCCAAGTACATTTCTGCCGGATACCTCCTACTATCAAGACGAAAATGCTAAGAAAAGCATGATGCAGCCGGTCGAGCAAGCAGCTCAAAAGGCTCTGCAGCTGCTGGGCTACAGCGAGAAAGACAGCCAAAGGATTGTCAAAGAAGCGCTAGATATTGATGCAGAAATCGCTAAATACGCCCTAAGCAGCGAGGAAGCATCAGAGATAAAAAAACAGGTTCATCCCAAGACAGTTGAAGAAATCAACAGCTATTCAGATACTTTCAAATTCAGTGAAATCATCCATGCCTACTTGGGGCAGGAGGTTGACCAGGTCAACATTCCAAATCCCAAGTATTATGAAAATTTCGCCAAAGTGGTCAACGACAAGAACTTTGCCAAGCTCAAGTCATGGATGCTGGTCAGACAGGCCGGCGCGGCAAGCAATCTCTTGACGGACCAATACCGTCTGGTCTATGCAGAGATTAACAAGGCTTGGCAGGGGACCAAGGAAGCCTCTTCAAAAGAGGATGATGTCTACAGCCAGACAACGACAGTCTTTGCAGACAGTCTCAGCCTCTACTATGGACAAAAATACTTTGGTCAGGAAGCCAAGGAAAAAGTCGCTCAGATGGTCGACAGTATCAAGACGGTCTATCGGGAACGCTTGCTGAAAAACGACTGGCTGAGTGAGGAGACCAAGCAGGAAGCGGTCAAGAAGCTGGACAGTATGATACTGCGCATCGGCTATCCGGATAAGATCCAGGAGGAGACCAAGGTACTGAAAACAGACAGCCAAAAGAATTTCTTTGAGAACACCATTGCCATGAGCACAGCTAAGAATCAGTATGCTATTGATCATTTCTCAGAACCGGTGGATAAGACACAGTGGAGCATGCCTTCCTTTGACATCAATGCTTACTACTCACAGATTGACAATAGTATCAATTTCCCAGCAGGAATCCTGCAGGCACCTTTCTTTGATGCCGAGCAGGATATGGAAAAAAACTACGGCGGTATCGGCATGGTCATCGGCCATGAAATGACCCATGCTTTTGACTCAAATGGCGCCGAGTTTGATGAAGAAGGCAATATGAAAAACTGGTGGACAAAAGCTGATAAAAAAGCCTTTGAAGAAAAGACGGCGGCTGTGGCCAAGCAGTGGGACGGCCTCGAAATCTACGGCGGCAAGGTCAACGGCAAGCTGACAGTGACAGAAAATGTAGCCGATGCAGGCGGCCTGTCTGCCACTCTGGAAGTCGTTAAGAAAGAAAATCCAAAGGCTGATCTCAAGCTTTACTTTGAAAACTATGCCAATATCTGGCGCAATAAATCCAGCCTTCAGTTCAATCAAATGCTTCTGAAAATAGATGTGCATGCGCCGGCCGAGCTCCGGGTCAACCAGCAGCTCAAAAATATACAGGCCTTCTATGATACCTATCCAGAGATTAAGAAAGGCGATGCCATGTATCTGGATCCCGACAAGCGGGTCAGTGTCTGGTAAAGCCAGCCTGTCCATCTTGCTTCATCAGCTGGTGCAATCCTTCCCAATCCAGTCTTGAAGACTTGGCGCGGCTGCGGATTGTGCCGCCGCAGCCGTGCTTTTTAAAAGTCAGGTTTTGCCTGGCTTTTTTGCTTGGGAAAATTCGTTCTTTATACGGTATCTTCCAAAAGATCCATCCCTCTGTGGGTGAGGGCACAGCCATCATGGGAGTCTGTCTCGGCCTATTTATCGTCATTTAGTTTATCTTTTATTATGTCGTTAACTCGCCTTGCCGTACCCTAGTACGGCCTGCGGCTGGCCCCTGCCTGATTTGCTGCTGATTTTCATGGAGCAGCCGCTTTATTATCATGCCCTTCATGGCAAAGACCTGAAATGGCTGCTGCTGAATGGCAGTAGGGATAAACCCGTTTTCGCTTTTTAATTTTATATAATAAAATATTGAAACCGCTTGCAAAAACAAGCAAAAAAAGCTATACTTGATATGGTATACGGTTTTGTAATTTTGCAAACTTCAAAGGAGTTATTTTATGAAAAAAATACTTTTTCGCTCGATTCTGGCTCTGTCGACTGTCTTGCTTTTTCCTTTTCAGGTGGTTGAAGCCTGTACAGGATTTATCGTCGGCAAGAATCTGACGGCGGACGGCACGACGCTTTACGGCCGGACGGAGGATTTGGAACCCAATCATAACAAAGTCTTTCTGGTCCATCCCCGAAAGACCAATGCAGCCGGCGCAAAGCTGGTTGATGAGTCTAACGGCTTTAGTTGGACCCTGCCGCAGGAGAGCTACAAGTATACATCCGTATCAGATGTGACCCCTGCAGACGGGATTTATGACGAAGTCGGCTTCAATGAATACGGCGTATCTATCTCAGCTACCGTTTCAGCCAAGGCTAATGATGCGATTCAGAAGGTGGATCCTTACATCAGCAACGGTCTGGCTGAGTCTATCCTGACGACAGTTGTCCTGCCTCATGTGCAGACGGCCAGAGAAGGCGTGGAGCTGATGGCAAAGATTGTCGAAGAGCAGGGAGCAGCAGAGGGCAATATCGTCACCATTGCCGATAAGGACGGCGTTTGGTATATGGAAATCCTCTCCGGCCACCAATACGTCGCCATCAAATTCCCAGATGATAAGTATGCCGTTTTCCCTAATACGTTCTTCCTTGGCAGTGTCAACTTCTCAGATACGGACCATGTCATTGCCTCCAAAGGTGTAGAAGAAGTGGCTAAGAAAGCCAATTCGTACAAGGAAATTAACGGTCAATTCCATATCTCCCAGTCTTACAATCCACCGATGGCAGAGGCTGACCGCTCCCGCGCCTGGGCCGGTATTACCAGTCTCGATCCGAATGCGGGCGTGTCTTATGATGACCCTTACTTTGACCTTCTGCACTCCACCGACAGGAAAATCTCTGTAGCCGATGTCATGGCCATGCAGCGCAACCGCTTTGAGGGGACCCCGTTCAAACCGCTGGATCAGATGGAGCTGGACGGCAAAGGAATTCCTCAGCGAGGAGCTGTTGATCCTGTTTACAAATACCCGCTGGGCAATCCCAATGTCATGGAAGCCCATATCTTCCAGCTCAAAGACGGCATGCCGGCCAGCATGGGCGGCGGCACCATGTGGCTGGCAGTCGGCAGTCCCCGCTTCTCGCCTTATCTGCCTTACAATGGCAATATTACCGATACTTACAGTGCTTATCAGGTCCCTACGACCAGCTACAGTCCAGACTCTTGGTACTGGGTAGCGTCGCATATCTATGATATGGCGGCCAAGCATTCAGACCTCTTTGGCACTTCTGTCCAAGACAAGTGGAAGGCCTTGGAAGCTCGCCTGATTGAAGAGCAGGCCGGACTTGATGAGGCCAATGCAGCTCTGCCGGATTCTGCAGCCAAGGTGACCGAGGAAAGCAAAGAGCGGGCAGAAGCAGTTTTTAAGGAAATGAAAGATCTGGAAGCAGAAATGGAAGCAAAAATCAAGGAAGCAACCAAAACGACTCCTTCCAGCTCCAACAAAGACTCTATCAGCTCATCATCAGCTCAAAGTTCGTCAAGTTCTTCCTCTTCAGCAACTTCTAGCAGTTCTGATACACGGAAAGTCGAAAGTGCAGAGGGGGACAGTCTGCTGGACGCAGCAACCGGCATTCGCCTGCAGAATGCTGAGCTGGTCAGGGCTGGCATCCAACTGTCTGTCAAAAAGCTGGACAGCAAGCTGCAGCCGACAGATACCTACGACATCAGCCTAACTGCTCCCAATGGTCAGTCCGTACATCAGGTCAGTCCAACCCTTGTGACTATCCCAGTTCGCAAAGACCTGCCAGTAGATGCTGTCTATGCTTTGGATGAAAATGGCAAGCAGGTTGAGAAGTTTGATGTAACCATCAACCAAAATCAGACCATCAGCTTCACGACAGACCATTTCTCTGTCTACCAAGTGCAGTACCGAAATGAGCAGTCCGTCAAAAGCAAGAAAAAAGACCTGCCATCAACAGGTGAGCAGTTTACCCTTCTGGGAATTGTCGGAGTTATTCTGCTGGCAGCAGCAGCCTTTGTCCTCAAACAAGCAAAGAAACACTGATTGTCAACTCAAAAGACTCCAATTCATGTTCAAAAAATGGAAGAGGACAGGGTCAACCAATGCAGACAGCCCAAAGCTCTGTTTTGTGACTGCCAATAAAGGCAGTGGGACAGCCATCATGGGAGTCTGTCCCGGCCCGTCATCTTTGATTATCAAAGGAGTATAAACCTGCAGCCGGCCCCCAATCAACACGATTGGGGGCCGGTTTTATACTAGACTTGTTCGGAGACGAAAGTTTCTTCTTTTTTTGCCTTCCCAATAGTGAGAGACAGAGGAGGGAATAGTCTCTTAACGTTATTCCGTTTATCTTTTATTGCTTTGTCAGCTTATAGTCTTTTAGTTTGCTTTTAGTAGTGAAACTGTCTGGCTGTACTGGCGTACGGCTGGGCGCTGGGACAGAACTAAATTTTTAAAAATTTAGTTCCCTTCACTCTTTTGTTTCTAAGTTCAGGCTGAAAAGGTCTCCCAGTCCTTTTCACTCCCAGCCTGCGAGGCTCTCACAGTCCG
>NZ_KQ969395.1:211139-217694 GCF_001578865.1 Streptococcus sp. DD11 | reverse complement strand
GCGAGACTGAAGGACTTTTTATACGGTATCTTCCAAAAGATCCATCCCTCTGTGGGTGAGGACACAGACATCATGGGAGTCTGTCTCAGCCTCTATCCACAACCTTTATCAGTCCCCCTTAACTCTTTGCGATGTGGCAGCAGCGGTCGGCTCTGCGGCATCAGTCGCAGCGGGATTCTTTCTGCATGTTTTCTAAGTGGGAAATCGTCAGGAGAATTTCTGTCATGACTTTCGGATTCTCCTTGGCTCCAGTTTGAATCCAATTTGTGATAATGCATTCATTGCTGGCAAGAAAAACTTCCAAAGCATAGTTTTCTGGGATTTGATAGATTTTGCTAATCCATGCATGCGCATTTGGAATGACTTCCAGAAGCTGTTTAATAAATTCTTTAATGCTGAATTGGAAATCCAGAGACTGATTTTTGGCAATCGCCCAGATAAAGTCATAGTTTTCTTTGAGGTAGACAAGGGTCGCTTCGATATTGTCTCGGATAGGCAGTTCGTCATTAAAAATGCTCATCAGCTGGGAAAAAGTATCCTGCTTGAGCTGCTCCATCATATCGAATTTGTCAATATAATGCAGATAAAAAGTCCCGCGGTTAATCCCCGCTTTTCGGGTCAGCTTGCTGATTGAAATATCTTCAAATTTTTCAGTCAGGAGGAGCTGGGTCAAGGCCTCTTTAATATCCTGCTTGGTAGATGTCTGTCTTGTTTGTGTCATGTTTGCACCTCTTTTATGACTCTATTATAGACGATATTTCCAGTATCGTCAACACGATGTTCATTTTATGCTGGTTTGATTTGCTTTTACGCCACTGGCTCAGCATGCGCTATCAGCCCCTCCGACTGTTAGCGATGGCAGATAAGAGTCTATGGCAGCAGTACCCAACTTCCTATCTTTCTATCGTTTGATTTTCATTGAGTATAAGACTTGCTGACAAGATCGGAGACTCTGTCTGACCGATTGCTGTCCCGCTTTCATCAGCCGTAAAGCCTGTACAGCTGGCACTTTCTGACGGATGAAGCCGCTGAGAGAAAGCAGTCAAGCCCTGCTTTGAGCGTCCGGTTTCCAGTCTGATTTCGATTTTCACAGTGTATTCACTTAAAATTTGAATCGTTTTTTCTTAAATCAACACATTGTTGAAAATTGACTATTGTTTTTTGTTTTTCTAAGTTTATAATAAAGCATGTAATAAATCAACACGTTGTTTATTTAATGTTTGCTGAAGATCAAAATCAGGCCAGGCAGTGAAAGCAGTATGGCTTTGCTCTTCCGGGAACACCAAAAACAGATCATGAAAGAGGAAATGAGATGGCTTATATTGAAATGAAGCATAGCTACAAACGCTATCAGACAGGAGAAACAGAAATTATCGCTAACAATGACATCAACTTTGAAATTGAAAAAGGGGAGCTGGTCATTATCCTTGGCTCCTCCGGTGCAGGAAAGTCGACCGTGCTCAATATCCTGGGCGGCATGGACACCAATGACGAGGGGGAGGTCATTATTGACGGCGTGAACATTGCTGACTACAATGCTAAGCAGCTGACCAAGTACCGCCGCGAAGATGTGGGATTCGTCTTTCAGTTTTACAATTTAGTGTCCAACCTGACTGCTAAGGAAAATGTTGAGTTGGCTTCAGAAATCGTGGCTGATGCTCTTGATCCCGTCGAAACCCTGCAGAGTGTCGGTCTGGGCAAACGGCTCAATAACTTTCCAGCCCAGCTTTCCGGCGGAGAGCAGCAGCGGGTAGCCATCGCACGGGCAGTAGCTAAGAATCCTAAGATTTTGCTCTGTGATGAGCCGACCGGAGCGCTTGACTACAATACAGGCAAGCAGGTGCTGCAGATCCTGCAGGATATGTCCCGCAAGCAAGGAGCGACGGTCATCATCGTGACCCACAATGGGGCCTTAGCGCCCATTGCTGATCGGGTCATCCGCATGCACGATGCCCGGGTCAAAAGCATGGACATCAATGAGCAGCCGCAAGACATCGCAGCATTAGAATATTAGAGAGAAGGAAAGAGTATGTCCTATAAAACCTACTGGAAAGATATTCGCCAATCCTTTCGTCAGTCAAAAGGCCGGGTCATTTCGATTGCTTCCCTCATGGCTCTAGGCTCTTTTGCTCTGGTGGGGCTAAAGGTGACCGGTCCCAATATTCGGACGACCGGTGAGCATTATTTCAGGGACTATCAGGCAGCTGATCTGGCCGTTATCAGTGATTATGGCCTCAGTTCGTCAGACCAGCAGCTGCTGGACAGTCTTGACGGCAAGGCTCAGGTCGAGTACAGCTATATGAAAGACGCAGTTATTAAGGATACAAGCAGATCTGTGCGCATCCTGTCTGCCAGTCAGCAGGTCTCCAAGCCTGATCTGGTGGAGGGAAAGCTGCCCAGCAAGGACAATGAAATCGCCCTGACGGCTGCTTATCGCAAAGACTATCAGCTTGGTCAGGAGATTTCATTTACCGAAAAGGCCGGTCTTAATGGAAAGACTGTCCTCCGCAGCCCTACCTTTAAAATTGTGGGTTTTGTCAACTCGGTCGACATGATTTCCAATGTCAATCTAGGCAAATCAACTGCCGGTACTGGAGAATTGGACGGTTACGGTGTCGTTGCTCCGTCAGCTTTTGACTCCGATGTTTATATGGTCGCCCGCATCCGCTACAAGGATCTGAGCACACTCAGCCCTTACAGCCAGACTTACATTGATAAGGTCTATGAAGATAAGAAAGCGGTCGAAGCATTGCTGGCCGGTCAGCCGCAGCTTCGTCTGAACAGCCTGAAAACGGATGCCAACAGCCAAATCCAAGAAGGCGAAAACAAGATTGCCGATGTTAAAAGGCAGCTGAGCGATGCCAGTCAGCAGCTGCAGGACGGGCAGGAGCAAATCAGTCAGGGCGAAAGTCAGCTGGCTCAAGGGCAGGAGCAAATCGCCTCTGCTGAAAATCAGCTAGCTTCTGGTGCCAGTCAGCTGGCTGATGGTCAGAATCAGCTGGCCAGCAGCTGGAGCCAGCTGCAGAGCGGCCGTGCACAGTTAGACAGCGGATGGGCTGAATTAAACACTAAAAAAGCGGAACTGGACAGCGCCCGCACCGAGCTTGATGCTGCTTGGACGGCCCTGTCCGGCAAGAAGGCAGAGCTCGACAGTGCGGCTGCTCAGTTGGAAGCCGGCCGCAGCCAACTGACTCAGGCTCAGGCGGATATTGATGCCAACACAGCCAAGCTAACAGCTCTCCAAGCTCAGCTGGAAGCTGCAGCCAGCGAAGAGGAAAAAGCGCAGATCAGCCAGCTGATTGCCCAGCTGGAAGCCGGTCTTGCCGCAGCCCGCAGCAGCTACGAAGCAGGAGCCGCCGCTTTGGCCGCTCAAACAGCTAACTATGAGGCAGGCCTTGCAGCCTACCAGCAAGCTTTTGACACGCTCAATGGCAAGGAGGCCGCCTATCAATCCGGCCTTGATCAGTATCAGGCTGCTCAGGCTGCCTTGAACAGCAGGGAAGCCCAATACCAAGCGGGCTTGGCTCAGTATCAGGCCGGCAGCAGCACTCTGGCCCAAAAAGCAGCCGAGTACCAGTCCGGCCAGAGCCAGCTGGCCCAAGCTCAGGCAACTTTGGCTCAAAAGACACAAGAGCTGGCCGATGCCAAGAAGGCCTTGGCAGAAAAGACCGGCGAATATGATGAGAAAAAAGCAGAAGCTGACAAGGGCCTGGCAGAAAAAGAGAAAGAACTGGCCGATGCCAAAGAAAAGGTCAGACAGCTGGGTCTTCCTACCTACAATGTCTATAGCCGCCGTGAAGTGCCGGGGTCAGAAGGCTATGTTTCCTATGAAAATAACAGCAATATCATTGACGCTGTCGGCAATATCTTCCCAGTGGTCCTGTATTTTGTGGCGGCGCTTGTGACCTTTACGACCATGGCCCGCTTCGTTGATGAAGAGCGGATCAAAGCCGGAACATTCAAAGCACTCGGCTATGACAATCAGCACATTATCCGCAAGTTTGTCATCTATGGCTTGGTCACTTCTATGACTGGTACTGTCCTCGGCATCACAGCGGGGCATTTGCTCCTGCCGACAATTATCTACAATACCTACGGCCCAAATATGTCGGTACCGAAAATGGAGCTTCATTTCTATCCCTGGATAACGCTTCTATCAATCCTTCTTGCCCTGCTCAGTGCGGTTCTGCCGGCCTATCTGGTAGCCCGTAAGGAATTGACCGAAAAGCCGGCTCAGCTCTTGCTGCCAAAACCGCCGGCAAGCGGCTCTAAAATTCTGCTGGAGCGGATCAGACCGATTTGGTCACGCCTCAGCTTTACCCAAAAGGTAACGGCCCGCAATATTTTTCGCTACAAACAGCGCATGCTGATGACCATCTTTGGTGTCTGCGGCTCCATTGCCTTGCTCTTTGGCGGTCTGGGGATCCGTTCCTCTATCGCCGACCTCAATACTAGACAGTTTGGCGAGATTATCAAGTATGATATGATTGTTGCCAAAACAGACTATGTGACAGACCGTCAGGCACAGGAGATAGACAGTCTGCTGGACAGCGCCAGTGTCAGGAGCGACTTAGCCGTCCACTATGAAGAAGTTTCAAAAATTGCGGGAAAGAAGAATGACCAGCAAAAGATCACTCTTCTAACTGCCAACGACAGAAATGCGAAAGACTTTTCAGATTACATCGCCCTTGAAAATCGGGAAAACCGCCAAAAACTGAGCTTGGATCAGGAAGGGGCGATTATCTCTGAGAAATTAGCCAGCCTGACCAAGACCAAGATTGGTGACGAGCTGACTGTTCAGGACGCCAATGGCCGGGATATAACGGTTAAGGTAAGCGGCATTACTGAAATGTACATGGGGCATTTCATCTTTATGAACAACAGCTATTACAAAAAGGTTTTCCGTCAGACTGCCAGCGACAATGCCTATATGGTCAAGCTCAAGGACGGCTCCAGCAAGAATACAGACAAGGTCGCAGCTGACTTTATGGAACTCTCCGGTGTCAAAGGGATTGTGCAGAATACCATCCTGAAAGAACAGGTCAATACCATCGTCAACTCCCTTAACAAGGTGATGTATGTGCTGATTATTTCCTCCGTTCTCCTAGCGATTGTCATTCTTTACAATCTGACCAATATCAATGTAGCCGAACGCCTGCGCGAACTGTCTACCATTAAGGTGCTGGGTTTCTTTGACAAAGAAGTGACCCTCTACATCTATCGGGAAACCATTTATCTTTCCTTGATTGGTATTTTGGCAGGATTTGCTTCGGGGCTGGCCCTGCATGCTTATATGACAGCGATTATCCCGCCGGATGCCGTTATGTTCAATCCTGCTGTAGGCGGGCCGGTCTATCTGTTTCCAACCCTTGTGGTGGTTGCGATTCTCACCGTTTTAGGCTTTGTTGTCAATCACTGGCTCAAACGCGTGGATATGCTGGAAGCCCTCAAGTCGGTCGAATAAATCAGATCAGAAACTTTCACTCAGGTTTAGGAGTGGAAGTTTTTTTGTGGTTTGTTATAATGTTTTCAAAAGGAAGAAAAAGAGAGACAATGAAACATAAAATCGCCTTATTATCCGATATACATGGCAACAGCACTGCCTTGGAAGCCGTGCTGGCTGATGCAGAAAAGCAGAGAGTGACCGATTATTGGTTTCTGGGTGATCTGCTCATGCCCGGGACCGGCCGCCGGGCCATGCTGGAACGGATGCAGCAGCTGCCTATCAGCCTGCAGGTGCGGGGCAACTGGGAGGACAGCCTCTGGCATGCCCTGCATGGCAAGCTGGATCTGGACAAGCCCAGCCACCTCTATCTGACCCGGCTTTGTCATTTTATTTTAGAAGAAGTCCGTCCAGCTGAGATTGACCGGCTGCAGGATTTGCCTCTGCAGGTGCAGGCAGAAGTGGCCGGCCTGAAAATTGCTGTCAGCCACCACCTGCCGGATAAGAACTGGGGCCGGGAGCTGATCCATATCGGGAATCAGGCGGACTTTGACCGGCTCTTTGAGGGCAATGACTGCGCCATTGCTGTTTATGGCCATATTCACCAGCAGTTTCTCCGCTATGGCACAGGCGGCCAGCTCATCATCAATCCTGGCTCTATCGGCCAGCCTTTCTTTCTGGATGCCGCTCTGCGGCAGGATTTGCGGGCCCAATATGCCATCTTGGAGATTGACGAGGCGGGACTGACAGAAGTGGACTTTCGCCGGGTGGCTTATGATGTGCAGGAAGAGCTTCGCCTGGCCCGAGAGCTCAGCCTGCCTTACTTTGACATCTATGAAGAGAGTCTGGTCAAGGGCATCCATCATACCCACAACCACGATCTGCTGCGGGAAATCAGTCGCCGGGAGGGCTATGACCGTGATATTAATCAATTTTTAAATGAAAAGACGTAACCCTTGAAGTTACAACTGATTTGATATATAATAGAAAAAGATTAGAAGGAAGGAGTGCAGCAGATGCAAATTTCCAGTCGTTTTACGATTGCCACCCATATGCTGATTGTCATGGCGCTGGAGGGGCCCAGCCGAAAGATTACCAGTGATTTTATCGCT
>NZ_KQ969395.1:208801-210133 GCF_001578865.1 Streptococcus sp. DD11 | reverse complement strand
GATTACTGTAGCCCGGGGAACCGGCGGCGCTGAGATCAGCTGTGATCTGAAAGACATCCGCCTTTTAGATGTCTATCAGGCAGTGGAGAGTCTGGGCAAGTCCGGCCGGCTTTTCAGCTTCCATGAAAATCCCAATCCATCCTGCCCAATCGGCAGCAACATCCATAATGTTCTGGATGACAAGCTGGACGAAATTCAGGCGGCCATGGAAAAAGAACTGACCAAAACCAGTCTGGCGGATGTCGTTGCCTCAGCCCAGAAGAAAATTGCCAAGCAATCTGTTTCCTAGGAAGCAGATTGTTTTTCGATAGGCCTTAACGAACTAAGCACATAACGTATAGTGGAGGCCGGGGAGGGATAAGAAAAGGGCAGTTTTTATCGCCTTTTCCTTTGCTTTTAGTAGTGAAACTGTCCGAGGGACAGTTTCAGCCTATCGCTTAACGTACAGGGCTATTTGAGCGGCAGATAAAGCTTCCGTGAGGAAGTCTCAACAGTAGGGCTGATGGCGGTGGGACAGAACTAAATTTTTAAAAATTTAGTTCCCTTCGCTCTTTTGTTTCTAAGCTCAGGCTGAAAAGGTTCCCCAAACCTTTTCACTCCCAGCCCGCGAGGCTCTCACAGTCCGGGGGACTGTGAGAGGTTGGGGATGGGGAAAACAGAGTTTTCCTCAATGTAGGAGCTTTTTGGAGTCTAAAAGACGAACAAAAAGTCCAATCAGCTACCGCGTCAAGAGTTTTTTACCAAAACAAAGCGAGACTGAAGAACTTTTTATACGGTATCTTCCAAAAGATCCATCCCTCTGTGGGTGAGGACACAGCCATCATGGGAGTCTGTCTCAGCCTCTTTATCTCCAGCCTCCAACAGTCCTTCTGGACTGTTGGAGTAAAGTGAGCTAACAAAGTGATAAAAGACAAACTAAATGATCATATCAGCAAGCAACTCTGCCTTCTCTCAGTCTTAGGGAAATTCCTACCAGATGTAAAAAAATTAAATTTTCGAGTTGTAACTATTGACATTACATTAAAATCTGCTATACTGGGTATTGTAATAAAAAAGTTACAACAACTGTTTAAAAATTTTAACCATTTGGAGGAAAATCAGATGAAAATAGCAGTAGTAGCAGCTAACGGAAAAGCAGGACAGCTTATTGTTCAGGAAGCCATCGCGCGCGGCCATGAAGTGACGGCTGTGGTCCGCTCAGCAAACAAGACCGAGGCCGGCAATGTGCTGCAGAAAGATTTGTTTGACCTGACTAAAGAAGACCTGGCTGGCTTTGATGCAGTGGTGTCAGCTTTCGGAGTTTGGTCGCTGGATACTTTCCCGCAGTTTACG
>NZ_KQ969395.1:207656-208781 GCF_001578865.1 Streptococcus sp. DD11 | reverse complement strand
CTTCAATGGAGTATTTGGCAGGTCTTCTTGCTGGCAGCGATACACGCTTCTTGGTCGTTGGAGGAGCGGGAAGCCTCTATGTCGATCCAGAAATGACGACACAGCTGGCGGATACACCGGACTTTCCAGAAGAATACAAACCGCTGGCACAAGCTATGGCTAAAGGCTTAGCACGCTTACGCAGCTTCTCAGATACTAAATGGACCTTTATCAGCCCGGCAGCAGACTTTGTGGCTGACGGAGCCCGTACAGGTGCCTATATCCTGGCTGGCGAAGTCTTTACCACAAATGAAGCAGGCCAAAGCAGCATCAGCTATGCCGATTATGCCATTGCTATGCTGGATGAGATTGAAAAAGGCAGCCATATCAAAGAGCGCATCTCTGTTTTGGGGAGATAATGCTCCATGAAAATCCAAATCAGACAGGGCAGGAGCAGACAGGATGGCAGTCCCTGCTTATCCTGTCACGAGACCGGAACAACAGTGTTTCAGCCTCCTCTAACTTTCAACGGGAATTAGACAAGTCCAAACGAAGGACGCTTGATTGTGATTTTCGAAGAACAGAAACAAGATAAGGGCAGATTCAGCTTAGCCTAGTCTGGATTTGCTTCTTTATTTTAAGGAAAGAAGGAATTTCAGATGACTTACGCATACAATAGCAAGATTTTTTTAGGTGAGGCGGCCCTCAATGTTGCGGATTTGGGCCGGCAAAAGCTCTTTTATCAGCAGGTTTTGGGGCTGGAGCTTCTGGAGGAAAAGGAAGGACAGGTATTGCTCGGCAGCGGTCAGCAGCCGCTGGTCCGCCTAATCCAGAGCAGCGACCGCCAGCCGGTTCAGCACAGCTACGGTCTTTATCATGTGGCCATTCTGCTGCCCAGCCGGCAGGACTTGGCGGATGTCTTTAAGCACATCGCTGAGCTCAAGATTCCGCTGGTCGGCGGCGCAGACCATGGCTACAGCGAGGCCCTTTATCTGGAAGATCCAGAGGGCAATGGCATTGAGCTTTATCGGGACAAGCCTCAGACTGACTGGGATATCCGGGAGGACGGCCGTATTATCGGCGTGACCGAGGAGCTGCCGGCTCAGGAAATCTATGAACTGGGGCAGGAAGTTCAGCCTTTCATCA
>NZ_KQ969395.1:203612-207590 GCF_001578865.1 Streptococcus sp. DD11 | reverse complement strand
GGCCCCAGCAGCTGGGACTGGCCTACTACCAAGTTCAGGTGGCAGATAAGGAAGACTTGCTGGATATTTACGAGAGAGCGCAAGACTTGGCTGCCAGCAGCCGCTGGCTCAGCTCACAGGAGCTGGAAGTCACAGATCCAGACGGAATTGTCAGCAGAATGACCACAGCCCCTTAGACGGTGAATTTCAAAGGATCTACAGAATAAGCTTCCCTTTCATCAACCAGATGAAAGGGATTTCTGCTGCTCTTGACCAAACAAGCCCAAAGGGGACAGTTGAGGGCGGCAGCTGACAAGCTATGGTTGAGTGGGCCGGCATCGCTCCCCTGCTTTTTCTGATGAGAAAGCCAGATTGTTTTATTTTCAGCCGCTAAATGATGGTATAATAACAAAAGGAAGGAGGAGGTATGCCAGCTAAAAATAGGATTCATTTAGAAACACCAGCTATCTTTGACTGGAGACAAATCATTTCTTACCTATCAAGAGAGGAAAAGGAAGTGATGTATTGAGTTGCAAACGATTGAATCAAGCGCTTGTTTAAAGTCAATGTTATCTTTGTACGATTTTCTACAATGCATCGCTTCAGGAAGTATGTATCCAGACAGAAAATCAAACTGTTTTTTCTGCTGAAGCTCAAAAAGTTATTGGCAGTTTTGTCAGAGAGTAGTTGGATTTAGATCGGTCATTGGCAGATTTTTAACAGTTTGCGCGAGAGGAGGACATCTTATGCTCCTTAGTTCAGGAGTTTTACGGACTGCGCTTGGTGGGTGTGCCAGATTTTTATGAAGCAATGACTTGGGGGATTTTAGGACAGCAGGTTAATCTTGCTTATGCTTATACCCTAAAAGAACGCTTTGTCAAGAAGTATGGCGAAGCCTTTCACTGGCATCATGAAACTTACTGGGTTTATCCTAAGCCAGAGACGATTGCCAACAGCAAGCTCGAGGAACTGCTGGAGCTGCAAATGACGCGCAAAAAAGCGGAGTAGTTACAAACCATCTCCAAGCTCTTGTACCAAGGCCATATTTCCAAAAGTTATTATCAAGAGTTAGGTACAGCTGGGCAAATCGAAAAAGAGTTATTGAAACTTTATAGTGTCGGTCCGTGGACGGCACATGATGTGATGATGTGCTGTTTTCGTATACAAGAGGCATTTCCGATGGCGGATGTCGGCCTGCAGAATGGTATTTCCCATATACTTGCTTTAGAGGAGAAACCGTCTAAGGAATTGCTGTCCAGGCTAAAAGACAAGTGGGGAAGCTGGTGTTCCTATGCAGTATTTTATATTTGGCGTTTGCTTTATTAGCAGCTAATCAGAGAAAAGGAGAAGAAATGTATAAAACCTATTACACATCCCCAATCGGCCAAATTCTCATCTTGACGGATGCGAATGCTCTGCTGGGCCTGTGGTTTCAAGGGCAGAAATATTTTGGGGCGGGCTATGATTTGGCGCAGGCAGAGGTGAAGGATACGGAGCTCAGCCGGCGTGTTGCTGCTTGGCTGGATGCCTATTTTAAAGGGGAAAATCCTGCCATAGATGTTATTCCGCTGGCTCCTCAAGTGACCGAGTTTAGGAGCAAGGTTCTGGCCGTGCTGCAGAAGATTCCTTATGGTCAGACGGCTGCCTATGCAGATGTTCTGCAGGAGCTGCAGGCGGACTATGGAAAGATTGGCTCAGTCAGAGCGGTCGGCGGTGCGATTGGGCACAATCCTATTTCTATTTTAATTCCCTGCCATCGGATTGTCGGAAGCGACGGCAAGCTGACAGGCTATGCCGGCGGACTTGACAAAAAAGCCTACCTGCTGAAGCTGGAGGCGGGGGAAAAGACAACAGGATAAATAAAACTATTGATAAGCTAAAAAAGCACCATTCGGTGCTTTTTAACTGACTTTAAATATGGTAAAATGGATGTGATTAAAATAGGAAAAGAGTATAAAATGGCGAAAAAATCAAACGCAAATATTGGATTTGAAAATGAACTATGGAATGCGGCGGATTCTCTCCGGGGGCATATTTCTGCATCAGAGTATCGAAAAGTTATTATCGGATTAATCTTTTTGAAGTATGTATCCGATGCTTTTGAGGAAAAATACCAACAATTACTTGCAGAAGGTGATGGATTTGAGAATGATCCAGATGCTTATTCAGAGGATAATATCTTTTTTGTCCCTGAAATAGCTAGATGGCCTTTTATTGCCAGTCATGCACATTCTTCAGAAATTGGCACGGTTTTGGATGAGGCTATGCGTGAGATTGAAAAGGATAATTCAAGTCTTGAAAATGTTCTCCCTCAGATTTACGCCAGCTCAGACTTGGACAAGCGTGTTTTGGGAGAAGTGGTAGATATTTTTACTAATATTCAGATGTACGAAGGTGAAAATGAAAAAGATTTGCTGGGTCGTGCCTATGAATACTGTATTGAACGCTTTGCGGCTAACGAAGGAAAACGTGGCGGTGAGTTCTATACCCCAACCAGTATCGTTAAAACGATTGTGGAGATATTAAAACCTTTTCGGGGGCGTGTTTATGATCCTGCCTGTGGGTCAGGAGGTATGTTTGCACAGTCGGCTAAATTTATAGAAAACCATAGTGGAAACCTCAATAATTTATCTGTTTTTGGTCAAGAATCAAACGCTGATACTTGGAAAATGGCTAAGATGAATATGGTTATCCGCGGTATTGATGCGGATTTTGGAGAGCATCAGGCTAACAGTTTTTTCAATGATTTGCATCCAACGCTGAAAGCTCACTATATCATGGCGAATCCTCCTTTTAATATTTCCAACTGGGGTGCGGACAAACTGAAAGATGATATCCGCTGGAAATACGGAACGCCACCTAATAGCAATGCTAACTATGCTTGGATTCAGCACATGATTCATCATATGGACCCAAGCAACGGAAAGGTCGGCTTGGTTCTGGCAAACGGTTCACTCTCATCTACTCAGAGCGGAGAAGGAGAAATTCGCAAGAAGATTATTGAAGATGACTTAATCGAAGGGATTATTGCCCTGCCAGCTAATCTCTTCTACAGTGTGACTATCCCGGCATGCCTATGGTTTATCAGTAAAAATAAAAAACAAAAGGGAAAAACCTTATTTATCGATGCCCGCAATATGGGAGAAATGATTGACCGGAAACACCGTGATTTTAGTGATGAAGACATCAAGAAGTTAGCGGATACCTTTGAAGTTTTTCAAAATGGGAAACTTGAGGATGTCAAAGGTTTCTGTGCAGTCGTTGAAACATCAGAAATTGCCAAGCAAGATTATATTCTCACGCCAGGACGTTATGTTGGTATTGAGGAGAAAGAAGATGACGGAGAACCATTCGCAGAAAAGATGGACCGCTTAACCACAGAACTGTCAGAACTCTTTACCACATCTCACAAACTGGAAGACGAAATCCGTGAAAGATTGGGGGAAATTGGGTTTGAAATTAAGTGATTGGAAGAGAGTAAAACTTAGTGATGTATGTCAGATAAATAAAAATACGTATTCAGCTTCTGAAAAATGGGAATTTATTAATTATTTAGATACAGGTAATTTGACAAAAAATGAAGTTCAACAATTCCAATACATAGAAACTGGGAAAGATAAATTACCTAGTCGTGCTAGAAGGAAGGTTGAATATAATGACATTTTATATTCAACAGTACGCCCTAATCAATGTCACTATGGAATTGTAAAAGATATGCTCCCTAATATGCTCGTATCAACTGGTTTTGCAGTTATTACAGTTGATAAAAGTAAAGTTGATAGTGGTTATATATACTACTATTTAACCCAAAATGAAATCGTTGAAACTTTGCATGCTATAGGGGAACAGAGTACATCAGCCTATCCCTCTATAAAACCAAGTGATATTTCTGGATTGGAGATATCATTGCCTTCGCTAGAGATTCAAAGAGAAATCAGTGGAATTTTACATGCACTTGATAATAAAATTGAGAACTCAAACTTGTAACCTCAAAAACAG
>NZ_KQ969395.1:180439-202815 GCF_001578865.1 Streptococcus sp. DD11 | reverse complement strand
GAGAATAATAAAAAGATAAATCATCATTTAGTGGCCTGATTGACAGAGATTTCGCCTGATAGGAGTTTTGGCAGAAGAGTCTCGCGCAGTGTTGATAATTTTCTGTTTTCGTTAGCATTTTTAGCAATTTGGTGCATGATGGGTGAGATAGTATTGTCAAGTTCGGCGATTTTTTCTGTTTGTGGAAGTAAAATTTGTAAAGTTTTTACTTCAGTTTGATTTAATCCGGGTTGAGCGGCCTTACTAGAAGCTCGTGAAAATAAAGCTTGCTTATTTTTATCGTTCAGGAGTAAGAAATATAGGAAAAACGGACTTGGTGCTAGCTCGTTTGGTCTTAATATAAAGATATGTTCGTTAATAGCGCATTGTGCATGTGGAAATTCATCCAAGGCCATTGATACTTTTCCAGTATAGGCGCCATCTTTATAAAGTAAGACATCACCTGAGTGTACAACACCACGATTAAGTTTTTTGAAATATTCTAGGCTTATAAATTTTTCTTTCGTATAATCATATTGGCCAAAACGCTCAATGTTTTCTGCACCAATACTTGGAATACCATCTACTTCAGCACCTCCTTTTGGACGTGAGCCACTTTCAAGAGTACTAATAATATCTCCTAGTTGGGCAGATGAACCTTCATAGTAAATTTGTTCAAAAAGTTCTTGCGCCATCTGCTCTAAATGATGATTTATCTTTTTAAGCTATCCATGAAGTATAATAAATTAAGAAAGGTGGGTAGCTTATGAAGGATAAATTAATTACACAAATCACATCGAGCATGGCAAGACACTTAAGTGTTCGGCAGTTAGAAAATCTGCAAAAGGTTTTGATTGCAGCTTTTGTCAATGTAGAAGTTGCTGAGATTAAATCGGTCAATGAACAGGAAAGTAATGGGAAATTGCTTGAACTGTTTATTTCTGCTAAGAGGATTGAGGGGTGCAGCGAGAAGTCTTTGAAATACTATAAAATGGTTATTGAAAACATGTTTACCAGTCTCAAAACGGCCATAAGAGATTTGACTACTAGTGATTTGCGGACTTATCTTGCGCATTATCAAAAGGAGAGAAACTCTAGCAAAGTAACGATTGACAACATGCGTCGGATTTTTAGTAGCTTTTTTGGCTGGTTGGAAGATGAAGACTATATTTTAAAAAGTCCTGTTCGTCGGATTCATAAGATAAAGACAGATAAGACGATTAAAGAAACTTTGTCTGACGAAGGGCTTGAACTCCTAAGAGATGCATGCGATGAGATTCGTGATTTGGCTATGATTGATTTATTGGCTTCAACCGGAATGCGTGTAGGTGAACTAGTGAGATTGAATAGGGAGGATATTAATTTTTATGAAAGAGAATGCGTTGTCTTTGGGAAGGGGAATAGTGAGCGGATTGTCTACTTTGACGCTAGAACAAAGATTCATTTGATAAACTACCTAGACAGCCGTCAGGATAATAATCCGGCTTTGTTCGTTTCCTTGTCTTCTCCACATGATAGATTGCTAATCGGAGGTGTAGAAACGAGACTAAGACAGCTTGGTGAAAAAGCAGACTTAAATAAAGTCCATCCACATAAATTCAGACGGACATTGGCGACACGCGCCATAGACAAGGGCATGCCCATAGAACAAGTCCAGCACTTGCTCGGTCATGTCAAAATAGACACAACCATGCACTATGCCATGGTTAACCAAGCGAATGTCAAAAATTCGCATCGGAAATATATAGGATGAGGAGAACCGAAATTGAATAATTGGAAGAAAGTGAAACTTTCAGATATTATAAATTTTAATCCCAGAGAAACATTGCCTAAAGGAACTCTAGCTAAAAAAATAGCAATGGAAAAGCTAGAGCCGTTTGCGCGTGATATCCCTGAGTTTGAATATGTAAAATTTAAAGGCGGCACTAAATTTAGAAATGGGGATACCCTAATAGCTCGTATTACACCAAGTCTTGAAAATGGGAAGACTGCTAAGGTAAGTTTATTAGATGAAAATGAAGTCGGATTTGGATCTACAGAATTTATTGTTGCAAGAGCCATAGAGGGAATAAGCGACGAGAATTTTGTGTATTATTTAATGCTTGATCCAAGCGTTAGAGAAGTTGCTATTAAATCAATGGTTGGAACATCAGGCAGGCAAAGAGTTCAGCTGGACGTTGTTAAGAATCATGAGATTCTATGTCCTCCACTGGATGAACAGATACAAATTGGCAATATTTTGAGTGCTATTGACGACAAAATAGAAAATAATAAAAAGATAAATCATCATTTAGTGGCTTGACTTACTGAGATTTCGCCTGATAGGAGTTTTGGCAGAAGAGTATTACGAAGAACGATCAATTTTTCAATTTCTAATCCATTTGTAGCAATTGTATTTCTGAGCTCTTTAACGATATTTGAAAATTTATAGACTAAATTTAAAGTTGGAATAATAATTTTTTCAGTTTCTAAGAAGCTTGAAATATCAAAATTTTTAATCCCTGTTGTTCCATTTTCGTATAAAAACATTACCTTGTGATCATATAAATATCGCCAATAATAGTATATAAATTCAGAATATCCTTCTTTAGGTTTAATAGCGCGACAAAAATTTGTACATACCATATCATACTCATATCTATCAAGGAGTGATTGGGTAATTAACGCGCATCTGCCAGTTGATTGAGTTGGACTGCCACCCGAAATTTCAATAACAATATTATTATCTGTCAATTGTCTGTCGGTGAAGTTTTTAGGTAATATGTAACGTACAGGCATTTTTCCTTTATTACCCAAAGTGATTTCTGGTAAGTCAGCACCTCGTATACAGTAAACGACCTGTTGGTAGTTTCCTACAGGATGCTCTTTCCCCCAATCACCACCCAATGTAGAAGCGACTATTTCAGAAAATACTCCTTCTCGCCAATCAGATGGTTTTTCACCGTCGAACGGTTCAAAATCAACAAACCAAGATTTAAAAATAGCTTGTGCCATCTGCTCTAAATGATGATTTAGTGTACAACATGAAAAAGGTAGTATAAAATTGAAAGATATTATAGATTTTTTAAATCAAAATTCAGATGTGATTCAAATTGTTTTAGCATGTTTGTCATTAATTGCTTCAATTATAGTTGCCTATTTGATTTACTGGCTGCAAACCAAACATGAAAAAGAAGTACTGAGGCTTGAAGAGAAGCGTCGGACTGATAAAATAAAAACAGAAGCAAAACAGTTTCTTATTGATTTTTCTGAAGAAAAGGAATATCTGCCATTATGCATGATTGCTAATAATGTCAATTTGCATAAAAAGCACCATCGAAAAATTTATACGAGTTTTAATCGCTGTAGTATAGAAGTTCAAGAGGCAATACTAAAACAAGCAAAATTTCCAGTTCTTAAATTTGAAAATGATCAGTGGGTAGATGACTACTTAAAACAAGTAAGGGATTTTTCTGAGAGAAACAATTTAGGAGAAAGTCTTCTATATGATGGTTTTAAGTATTTTCATCATACCATAGAACAATGTTCTGACAAAAAAGTTAGTGAATTTGATACCAATATTTTCACTTTACCCGATAATTCTGTAAATAGATTATTTCATGAGACGAATCGTGACTTAGAGTCTTATATTTATGAGTATTTAAAGCGAGAAAATACTTTTGATTCTGAAGACCAGCAGCAACCTCTTGAACCACCATATGATGTCATGTGGTCACAGTTAAACTTAGGAGGATGTCCGGAGTATCAAATGTGCTTTTGGACGGTTAAATCTGTATTAGCAATTCTTTCTTCCATTGCATATAGTTCTGATACTTCTTCAAATTTTTATGTAAAATGGCAAACTCAATTAGAAACAGATGTTAAAATTGAGACCTTTGAAGATTTTTATTATCAAGCATTGCTTAAGTTATATATGGTTTATACACCAATTCCTAAAGAAAGTTAGGGAGGAACAAACTGATGGGATTTACTGAAGATAACTACGAAAATGCGGTTATTGAACTTTTTCGTGATAGTTTGGGCTATTCTTATGTTTATGGTCCAGATGTAGAGCGTGACTATAGGCTGCCTTTATACATGGAGGAACTTCGTCCTGCTTTGGAAAGGATTAATGCTCAGTTGCCGACTGCTGCGATTCAGGCTGCTATTGAAAAGTTGCAGCGTTTTGAGACAGGGTCCTTGCTTCAGAAAAATAAGGTTTTCACAGATTATCTGCAAAATGGTATTGAAGTTTCCTATTTTTATCAAGGGAAAACACGGTCAAGCCTTGTTTACTTGGCTGATTTTGAGAATGTCAATAATAATAGCTTTACGGTCATCAACCAATGGGCCATCGTGGAAAAAAGCAATAAGCGCCCTGATGTTCTTGTCTTTTTGAATGGATTAGCAGTAGTTGTATTTGAATTGAAAAGTCCTTCCCGTCAGGAAACGGACGCCTCAGATGCCTATCGCCAGCTCAAAACTTATCAGAAAGAAATTCCAAGTCTGTTTATCTATAATGCTTTTTGTGTGATGACGGATTTGGCGACTTCAAAGGCAGGAACGATTACGGCTGGCGAAGACCGCTTTATGGAGTGGAAGACGACGGACGGTAGTTTTGAAGATAGGCAGTATGCTAGTTTTACGACATTTATTGAAGGAATTTTTGACAAAGCGAGATTTTTAGATATTTTAAAAAATTTCATCTGTTTCTCTGAGGATGCTAAAATTTTAGCTGCTTATCACCAGTATTTTGCGGTGAATAAGGCAGTTGTTTCAACCTTGAATGCGACTAAAACGGATGGTCGAGGCGGTGTCTTTTGGCATACGCAAGGAAGCGGAAAGTCTTTGTCTATGGTTTTCTATGCTCATCTGTTGCAGAAAGTCTTAGATTCACCGACTATTGTCGTTTTGACGGACCGAAATGATTTGGACGAACAGCTGTATGGGCAGTTTTCAAAATGTCAGGATTTTCTTAGGCAAACGCCAATTCAGGCAAAAAGCCGTTTGCATCTAAAGGAACTGCTGGCAGGGCGTCAGGCCAATGGAATTATTTTTACAACCATGCAAAAGTTTTCAGAGTCGGCTGAAGCACTTTCTGACAGGAGGAATATTGTTGTCATGGCAGACGAAGCCCATCGTGGACAGTATGGGCTTGAAGAAAAAATCAAAATAACCAAGGGAGCAGATGGGTCAGACCAAGCGAAATTGGTGCTTGGAGCAGCCAGGTTAATTCGAGATAGTCTGCCAAATGCAACCTATATCGGTTTTACTGGTACACCAATCTCGACCAAGGATAAGTCTACAACCGAAGTTTTTGGTAATTACATTGATGTCTATGATATGACACAGGCAGTTGAGGATGGGGCGACTCGGCCTGTCTACTATGAAAGCCGTGTCATGCACTTGAAGCTGGATGAAAATATCCTGAGCTTGATTGATGCTGAGTATGATTTGATGGCAGCAAGTGCTGAATCTCATGCGATTGAAAAAAGCAAGAGAGAACTGGGGCGTCTGGATAGCATCTTAGGAGCTGATCAGACGATAGGTGCCCTGTGTGATGATATTATTAAGCATTATGAAGAAAATCGTGCCCAAGAACTGACTGGTAAGGCCATGATAGTTGCCTATTCACGTCCTATCGCTATGAAAATCTATCACACTTTGCTTGAAAAGCGTCCGAATTGGACAGAAAAAATCGGTGTGGTTATGACTTCTAGTAACAATGACCCAGAAGAATGGCATGATATTGTTGGCAATAAGCGTCACAAAGAAGAGATGGCTAAAAAATTTAAAGACAATGACAGCACCTTTAAGATTGCTATTGTCGTAGATATGTGGTTGACAGGTTTTGATGTCCCTAGTCTTGCGACCATGTATGTTTATAAGCCAATGCAAGGTCATAATCTCATGCAGGCCATTGCTCGTGTTAATCGTGTTTATCAGGATAAAGAAGGCGGTCTCGTTATTGATTATATTGGCATTGCTGGTGCTTTGAAGCAAGCCATGAATGATTATACCAATCGAGATAAAGGCAATTTTGGAGACACTGATATTGCTAAGACTGCATTACCAAAATTCATTGAGAAACTAGAGGTGTGTCGTGATCTCTTTTATGGATTTGACTACGCAGATTTTATGAATGCTCAATCAAGTGATTTAACTAGAGCTAAAACAATCAGCGGTGGGGTGAACTTTCTGTCTGCTGTAGATAAAGAAAAGAAAAAGGAGCTTTTTATAAAAGAATCCTTGCTTTTACGCCAAGCTTTATCCCTTTGTCGTTCCTTGCTTACACCTGAACAACGTTTTGAAGCAGCTTATTTTGATGCTGTCAGAACATTACTAACTCGAATCACTGGAGAAGGCAAAAAATTATCACTGAAAGATATTAATAATCGTATTAATGAATTGTTAAAAGCCTCTATCAAAAGTGAGGGTGTTATTAATCTATTCTCAGATATTGACACTGGATTTTCACTGTTTGATCCTAAATTTCTGGATGAAATTTCTAATATGAAAGAGAAGAATTTGGCTGTAGAATTATTGAAAAAATTATTGCAGGAACAAATTACTTTGTATCAAAGAACCAATTTGGTAAAATCTGAAAAATTCTCGGAAATTCTTTCACGGTCAATGAGAGCTTATTTAAATGGTATGCTTTCTAATGAGGAAGTTATAGCTGAATTAATGAAGATGGCTAAAGAAATGGCGAAAGCTCATGAGGAAGGAGATGCTTTAGGGCTTACAGATGAGGAATTAGCTTTCTATGATGCCTTAACGCAACCGCAAGCTGTCAAAGATTTCTATGAGAATGATGAACTTGTTGCAATGACGCATGAATTAACGGATATGCTGCGTAAAAGCAGGACCATTGATTGGCAGAAAAAACAATCAGCGCGTGCTCGTATGCGTATGCTTGTCAAACGGCTTCTTAAAAAATACAAATATCCGCCAGAAGGTGTTGAAGATGCGATTGTAACGGTTATCAAACAATGTGAGATGTGGACGGATAATCCTGAAAATAACTATGAAAGTTATTCTTTTCCAGATGAACTGATGGTTGCTGAAAGCAATGTAGAATTGGAATCAAAATAAAAAATTTGACTAGCGATAGTCAATAATCCTTTTACTGGAAGGAGTCTTTTGCATAAAACAATATCGTCATTTAGTTTATTTTTTATTACTTTGTTAACTCGCCTTGCCGTATGCCAGTACAGCCTGCGGCTCGCTGCCTCGTACTAAAAGCAAACTAAAAAGCTATAACTAAAAACTCCCCTTTGTCAGTTCATTCAGTGAGTGACAAAGGGGAATTTTTCAGTTGATATGCCATTGCTCAGCCAGCCAGTCGGCAAAGGCAGCGTACCGTTCTTTGAGGGCATCGTGATGGCCGTAGGGATCAAAAACGGAGCAGGCTGCAGGAAGCTCCTTCTGGATGAGACTGTGAATCTCTGCCGCATACAAAGGGGCTTTAAAGAGGCGGTTGGTATGATTGGCGCCTTCTGTTTTTCCATTTTGCAGGTAGATCAGGCAGTCCCTGTTTTTCAGCTCCTGTGTCCGGCAGTAGTCAGTAAATTCCGGATACCAGAATGAACCGCAGATGGAAAAAACACAGGGCATTTTCCAGCCGCTGTAAAGACTGTAAACAGCTGCCAGTCCGCCTAAGGAATAGCCGCCGTAAGCTATTCTGCTCTCGTCCAGCCGGTATTCCTTTTTCAGCTCTGCCATGATGCTGCCAAAGACCTCTTGGTGATAGCTGTCAGCCCTGCCGCCAAAGTCGGGTCTGCCCGCCCTCAGGGCGCTGGCTTTCCAGGGCGTATAATCATCCAGCCTGTTTTTTGACCTCAGACCGACCAGAATCACGGACTCCGAAAGGCTGCTCAGGTAGCTCAGCTGGCCGTCATTCAGAAAGACGGCTGGATAAGGCCGCTGCCCATCATAATGAGAGGGCAGGGACACCGTAACGGTCACATCCTCTCGGACAAAGCGTTTATTTATTGATAAAGTCATTGATTTTCTCAAGAGAGTCGATCACAGCAGGACCGTAATCCATCAGCTCATCATAGGAAATAGTCATGATCTGCTCATTTTTAACAGCCGGAACATCTGCCAGAACTGCATTGGCTTTCATCAGATCTACCGCCTGGCCGTCCATTTCTTTGTTGCGGTCGCTGGTCACATAAATGATGAGCTCCGGATCCATAGACACGAGATTTTCCAAGGTCAAATCAGAAGTTCCGGTTGCCACGTTGGTATAGCCCAGCTGATTGAGCAGGCTCTCCTGCAGGGCGGATTTATAGGTGCCAAAGGTCTCATCATTGTAAGCAACCATGATGAGAGCTTTTTTCTTTTCCCCCTGAGAAGTTTTATTTGCCTTTTTCACTGCGTCGATTTTGCCCTGCAGCTGCTCGGCATATTGATTGGCCTTTTCCTGAACATTAAAGATTGTCCCCAGATTTTTGACATCTTCGACAATGTTGGACAAATCCTGCTTGATATTAGACACAGAGGCTTTCTGCGTATAGACAGGAATCTTGTTTTCGTTCCAGGAGTTCACGGTACCCAGAGACTTTTCAGAAAACATCATATTCCGGCCGAGAATAGCGTCTGGCTCATAGGACAGCACGGTTTCCTGCGATACCGTTTTTTTGTCGCCGACCTGCGGAATCGTGGCAATATCAGCCTCGTATTTGCCTGTGACAGCATTGTCTGGATTCAGCATGCCGGCAATCTTATCTTTCAGTCCCAGTTCGATCAGGATTTCGGTCGTTGAAAGGTTATTGGTAATGACCTTTTCCGGTGCTTTTTCAAAAGTCTGCTCAATCTCCTGGCCTTCGGCGTCATAGGTCTTGACCGTCACAGGGTATTTGGTCTCTGCGCTGTCCTTTTTGGCCGTTTTTTCCGAAGAAGCCTGCGATGAAGAAGACGAGCTGCTGGTTTTGGATGAAGAACTGCAGGCAGCTACTGTCAGTGCAGCAGCTGCAAGAAGCAAGATACTGAGTGTTTTTTTCATATTTTTTCCTTTCCTTTCTTGTGGGCTAGTGGGCTAGGAATCCAGCCTCTAAAAGACTACAGGTACTGAATCATTGCCTGCCGGTCCTCTGTCCAGACTACCTTGCTCTGAACGCCGTAGACAGCCTGCAATGAATCTTGGGTGATGGCTTCCGTTGGGTTGCCTTGGTATGCGATCTCACCCCCTTTCATGAGGTACAAATAGTCCGAATAGCGGCAGGCCAGCTGGATGTCGTGCAGAACGGCCAGAACATTGATGTTCAGGTCCTTTACGATGCGCAGCATGTCCAGCTGGTATTTGATATCCAGATGGTTGGTCGGCTCATCTAGGAGCAGCAGGGTCGGCTGCTGGGTCAAAGCCCGTGCCAGCAGGACCCGCTGTTTTTCGCCGCCGGACAGGGACAGATAGGCCCGGCTCGCCTTGTCCAGCATGCCCACCTGCTGCAGGGCTTCTTGGACGAGCGCGTAGTCCAGCTCGGTCTCCCTTTGCAGAAAGGAGAGATGCGGCGTCCTGCCCAGCAGGACAATCTCCTCAACGGTGCAGTCAAACTGAAGATGGTTAAACTGCGTGACAACTGCCAGATGCTTAGCAGCTTTTTTGATGCTGATGCTTTCAAGAGGGTCTCCATTGAGGTAAATGCTGCCGCTGTCCGGCTTGAGCTGGCGGTAGATGGTTTTGAGCAGGGTGGTTTTACCGCTTCCGTTGGGTCCCAGAATGGTGTGAAACTGCTGGCCCTCAACTCTGAGCGAAATCCCGTTTAAAATCTTTTTGGGGCCGACAGCATAGTGAATATCTTTGCAAATCAGGTCCATATCAGCTGTTCACCTCCCTTCGGCTTTTGGCTACAGTGTAGATAAAGAAAGGTGCACCGACCAAGGCAGTGAAAATCCCAATCGGCAGCTCTGCATTTTTGATCAGAGTCCGAGCCCAAACATCTGCCCAGACAAGAAAGAGGGCTCCCAGAAGAGTCGCGATGGGAAAGAGCCTTCTGTAGTTGGTGCCGACCAACCTTCGGGCAATGTGCGGCGTGATCAGACCGACAAAGCCGATGATGCCGCAGCTGGCCACCAGCACTGCTGTGATGATGGCGACGACAGTAATATAGAGGTACCAGTAAACATGCAATGGCACACCCAGTGTCAGAGCAGCCTCTTCCCCCATCATCATGGCATTGAAAATACGGTACTGGGAGCAGAAAAACAAAAAGGCAAGACCGACAGCGAGAGCCGGCAAGGTCAGATCTGACCAGGAAGTTCCGGCCAGTGAGCCCATGGTCCAGAATTTTACAGTCATGATACTGTCAGCATTGGCACCGACGGAGATGATAAAGTTGGCAAAGGCGATAAAGAGAGCATTGACCACCGTTCCGGATAAAATCAGACTGCCCGTCGTCATTTTGCCCTGCATGGATGCGATAAGGACGACGACTGCCGTTGCCAGAATGGCTCCGATAAAAGCGCCTGTGCCAGTAAGGGTCTTGAGTCCTAAGATGATGCTCAAGGTTGCCCCAAAGGTCGCTCCCGCTGAAATTCCCAGAATATAAGGCTCTGCGATGGGGTTGTTGACTGTAGACTGCATGACGCTGCCGCATATGGACAGACCGGCTCCAGCTAGGATGCCCAAGAGCACTCTTGGGAGCCGCATATTCCAGACGATTGCAAGCGTTGACGAAGGCAGACTGTCCTTGCCAAAGGGAAGCCCCAGTCTGCTGAAAATAATGCCGTAAGTGTCCTGCAGATCGATCGAAACAGACCCCAAGGAGACGGCTAAAAACAGGGAGAAGACCAGAAAAATGATAAGAAGCAGCAGCAGGCAGACATAGCGGGAAAATCCGTCCCTTCCTGACTTTTTAAACAGCATCCGGCCTCCTTTGCAGTGAAAAACAGCATCCATAAATACATTAGAATTTTTTGACAATTTCATAAAAATTATAACATTTTTAAAACGGAAGGGCAAGAATAGATGGAAAACTTGAACATCATAGAGGCGAAAAAAGAACAAAAACGACAGAGAAGGCTCTGTCGCTAGTTTGATATTATAAACGAGTCAGGAAGATGATGGCTAAAACGACAGCAATTATCCAGGTCCAATATCGATTGGGAATAAAGAAGAATGAAGAGCGGTCGCGGTATTCAATTCTCTCTCCCGTTTTCTCATCTATCAAGATACGAACTTCCTTTGAAATGAACCATTTTGTCAATAGAAAATTCAAACCAGAAGTCGTTAGAATCAGTATGATGCAACGGAGGATCATTGAAAAAGCGGTCGTGCTGCCTTGTAAGATGAAATCAGACAGCGTAATGCCTGCAAAACCACCGCCAATTATCGCTAAAATAACAAGAAGGCCTTTGCCGCGCCATATAATCATCCAAGTTCTCCTTTGATTTTATAATACAAAATTATAGCACGTTATTCAAAATACAGCAAGTCCTTGCTGGTCTCAGTAAAGAGTTCAAAGCCGTTCTTAGTGACATGGCCGCAGTCTTCAATGCGGACACCGACCTTGCCGGGGATATAGATGCCGGGCTCAACAGAGAAGCACATGCCTTCCTCAATAACCATGTCATTTCCTTCCATGATGGATGGAAATTCATGAACATCCATACCGATGCCGTGGCCCAGGCGGTGGTTGAAATATTCCCCATAGCCAGCTTTTTCGATGACTTGACGGGCAGCACGGTCCACCTCGTGGGCCGTCACACCCGGTTTGATAAAGTCCAGCGCTGCTTGCTGGGCTTCCAAAGTGAGCTGGTAAATCTCCTTTTTAAACTGATCTGGCTGGCCGACAGCGACTGTCCGGGTCATATCGCTGGCGTAGCCATTGACCATACAGCCCAGGTCAAAGAGCAGCAGGGCGTTGTTTTCGATTGTATGGGCGCCAGGGATGCCGTGCGGGTTGGCTGCATTGTCACCAGTCAGGACCATGGTTTCAAAGCTCATTTCATAGCCTTCGCGCTTAATTGCAAAGTCAATCTGAGCGATAATATCGGTTTCCGTTTTGTCCAGCGAGATGCTGTCAAAGCCGATGTTGACAGCCTTGTCAGCATATTGGCCGGCAATCAGCATTTTCTGGATTTCATCAGCAGACTTGATTAGGCGCAGGCGGTTGATGAGCGGGGTCAGATTGGTAAATTCTGCTCCTTCAAAGACAGTGCGCAGGCCGTGGTACTTGGTCAAAATCAGATGGTCAAATTCGACAGCAATCTTTCTGAAAGGAGCAGCCGGCAGGGTGTTTTTAATCTTTTGCCAAGGATTTTCAGAGTCCACATAGCCGACTACCTGAAAATCAAGGATGGAAGCGGCACGGTCCGCTTCCAGAGCCGGAACAAAGAGCAGCGGCTCCTGATGAGGATAGACAAAAAGGAACATCTGGCGCTCGTGGGGGTCGCTGTAAAAACCAGTCAGATAGTTGATACTGACGGGATCGGAGAAGACCGCAGCATCTGTTTTTTCATGTTCAAGATAAGCAGTGATTTGATTGATTTTTGTCATAGTTACAACCTTCTTTCTACCCTTTATTTTGGCAAAAAATGTCAAAAAAAGCAAGACTTTTCAAAAACTTATCAAAATACTTGAAAGTGTTTACAATAAGTGATAAAATGGTGAATGTAGGACAGTGAAAACGAAATTTTCAATCAAAGAAAGGAAACTATATGAACACAGACGACACAGTAACCATTTATGATGTCGCCCGTGAAGCGGGAGTTTCGATGGCGACAGTCAGTCGGGTGGTGAACGGAAATAAAAATGTAAAGGAAAACACACGCAAGAAAGTCTTAGAAGTCATTGATCGGCTGGATTACCGGCCAAATGCGGTGGCCCGGGGCCTTGCCAGCAAGAAGACGACCACTGTCGGCGTTGTGATTCCCAATATTACCAATAGTTACTTCTCTACCTTGGCCAAGGGGATTGATGATATTGCTGAAATGTACAAATACAATATTGTCCTGGCCAACAGCGATGAAGATGATGACAAGGAAGTGTCCGTTGTCAACACTCTCTTTTCCAAGCAGGTGGACGGCATCATTTTTATGGGCTATCACTTGACAGAAAAGATTCGCTCCGAGTTTTCCCGCTCCCGTACGCCGGTTGTCCTGGCTGGTACAGTGGATGTAGAGCATCAGCTGCCCAGTGTCAATATTGACTACAAGCAGGCGACAGTGGATGCGGTAGAGCTGCTGGCTCAGCGCAATAAGAAGGTTGCCTTTGTCAGCGGGCCGCTGGTAGACGATATTAACGGCAAAATCCGCCTGTCAGGCTATAAAGAAGCTCTGAAAAGCAAGAAACTGTCTTACAGTGAAGGCTTGGTTTTTGAGTCCAAGTATTCCTATGACGATGGCTATCACTTGGCGGAACGGGTGATTGCTTCCAAAGCAACTGCCGCTTTTGTCACCGGCGATGAATTGGCAGCGGGTCTCTTAAACGGCCTTTCTGATCAGGGCATCAAGGTTCCGGAAGACTTTGAAATCATTACCAGTGATGATTCTCAGGTCGCTCGTTTCACCCGTCCTAACCTTTCGACTATCGGCCAGCCTCTCTATGACATCGGGGCTATCAGTATGCGCATGCTGACCAAGATTATGCACAAAGAGGAGCTGGAAGAGCGCGAGGTGCTGCTGGCTCACAGTATCAGCGAGCGCAATTCTACCCGTAAATAAAGAAACAAAAACCGCCAGTTTTGGTGGTTTTTTCATTTCGTCTGCCTTGTGATTTTCTTTTTCCTTTGATTTTCGATATAATAGGAACTATGAAAGTATTACTGTATCTTGAAGGAAAGTCTGTTTTGGAAAAATCAGGCATCGGCCGGGCTCTGCAGCACCAGATGCATGCTTTGGATTTGGCTGGGATTCCTTATACGACGGACGTTTTAGGGGACTATGATGTAGTGCACATCAATACCTATGGGCCGCGCAGTCTGCTCCTCCTGCATGCCGCCAAGAGAGGGGGCAAGAAAGTGATTATGCACGGTCATTCTACTAAGGAAGATTTTGAAAACTCCTTTATTGGCTCGAATCTGTTTGCTCCCTTATTTGGCAAATACCTGACCCACATGTACAAGAAGGCTGATTTTATCATTACCCCTTCGGACTATTCCAAGCAGCTGATTGAGGCTTACGGTGTCACGACTCCGATGGTGGCTGTTTCAAATGGGATTGATCTCCCTAAGTACAAAAAGGATGCCCGCAAGGAAGCTGTCTTTAAAGAGTATTTTCACATCAAGGAAGGGCAGAAAGTAGTGGTCTGTGCCGGTCTCTATTTCCGCCGCAAGGGCATCGAGGACTTTGTAGAGGTGGCCCGCAGGATGCCGGATGTTCGCTTTATCTGGCTGGGATCCATCAATCTCTGGCTGATTCCGCGCAAGATCCGCAAGCTGGTCCTTTACGATCATCCTGACAATGTCGAATTTCCCGGCTACTTCAAGGGAGCCGTTTTTCAGGGGGCCATGTCAGGCAGTGATGCATTCTTTTTCCCTTCCTATGAGGAGACAGAGGGAATTGTTGTCTTAGAAGCCCTTGCCAGCCAGCAAAATGTAGTTCTGCGCGATATTCCGGTTTATCAGGGCTGGGTGGATGAAAACTCAGCCGAGCTCTGCCACAATGTGGACGAATTTGTCGACTCCCTTCGCAAGGTTCTTGACGGCCGGATTGATAAGCGCCAGGCAGGCTATCAGGTTGCCAGAAGCCGGTCCATTGACGATGTTTCCGACCAGCTGGTCAAGGCCTACCAAACAGTTTTGGAGATGTAAGATGCGTATTGGTCTTTTTACAGATACCTATTTTCCTCAGGTTTCCGGGGTTGCGACCAGCATTCGGACCCTGAAAACGGAGCTGGAGAAACTAGGTCATACCGTATTTATTTTTACCACGACGGATAAGGATGTCAACCGCTATGAGGACTGGCAGATTATCCGCATTCCCAGTGTTCCTTTCTTTGCCTTTAAGGATCGAAGAGTAGCCTACCGCGGCTTTTCCAATGCTCTGGAAATCGCCCGCCAGTATCAGCTGGATATCATCCATACTCAGACGGAGTTTTCCTTGGGCCTGCTGGGGATTTGGATTGCCAAAGAACTGCGGATCCCAGTGGTGCACACCTACCACACCCAGTATGAGGACTATGTCCACTATATCGCCAAGGGCATGGTCATCCGTCCCAGCATGGTCAAGTACATTGTCCGCGGCTTTATGAGCGATTTGGATGGGGTCATCTGCCCCAGCGAGATTGTCTATGACCTCTTGGTGGATTATAAGATTGAGGCAGAAAAAAGGGTTATTCCGACAGGGATTGAGCTGGCTAAGTTTGATCGGCCGGAGATTTCCCGGGAGGATATCAAAAAGCTGCGCTTTAAGCTTGGTCTGGCTGAGGGAGAGGTGATGCTGCTCAGCCTGTCGCGGATTTCTTATGAAAAGAATATTCAGGCGGTGGTCAAAGCTCTGCCGGCTGTTCTGGAAGAAAATGATCAAATCAAGCTGGTCATTGTCGGTGACGGACCATATGCGGATGATCTGAAAGAACTGGTGGCTCAGCTAGGGATTGAAGACTCGGTTATCTTTACAGGCATGATTGCCCCCAGTGATACCGCGCTTTATTATAAAGCAGCAGACTTCTTTATCTCAGCCTCCACCAGTGAGACGCAGGGGCTGACCTATCTGGAGAGTCTGGCCAGCGGCACGCCTATTATCGCCCATGGCAATCCTTATCTGGACAATGTCATCAGCGACAAGATTTTTGGGACCCTTTATTATGAGGAACGCGATCTATCCGGTGCTATCTTAGAGGCTGTGATTGCAACGCCTGATATGGATGAGAAGAAACTGGCAGACAAGCTCTATGAGATTTCGGCAGAAAACTTTGGCCGCAGGGTTTATGAGTTTTATCTGGATTTGACCATTTCCAAGGACTTCCATAATGACCTGAAGCCGGAGGAAAATGTAGCCAAGCGTTTGGCCAAGTCCGTGGCTTATCTGCCCGGCAAGGTCATCTCTCTGCCAGTCAACGGTTCCGTTCGGATTTTCAAGGCTTCCAGCAAGCAGGTCAAAAAGATAAAAGGCCTGACCAAATTTTTGGAATAGCAGGGGAGTGTCTGCCTGCCCAGCCTGCTGTGCGCCGGCAGTTCTCTCTGTCGGAGCGGTTTGCAGCAGTTCTGATTTGCTGACCTGTCATCTTGGCCGGCTCTAGCGGCGGCTGTCCAGCTGGAAATTGCCGTTTTTTCCTCTTGCAAAATTTCACAATCGTGCTATAATGTTTTCTAGAGACAAATCACCTGCAGGAAATCTTTTAGAGAGCGCGTGGAGCTGGAAATCGCGTAGAGGATGCAGTTGGGACTACTCTATCAGCTTTTATGCAAACATAAAACGGTGGCTACGTTAGAGCCGATTCGAGGTGTAGGTTTTTTGACATACACGAATGAAGGTGGAACCACGTTGCGACGTCCTTTTTAGGGGCGTTTTTTATTTTGTCAAAGGAGGGTGGTATGCTTTACTTAATCGGTGGGTCACCATGCAGTGGCAAGTCAACCATTAGTTCATTTCTTGCCCGCCAATATGACCTAGTTCATATCAAGATAGACGACTTGACAGATCAGCTGACTGAACAGGCAATTCTAGACCGAGCTCCTATCAGCTTTCTCAGACGGGACAGAAGCCCAGATCAGATATGGCTGCGACGTCCAGAAGCTATGGCAGATGAAGAGTGGTATTTTTATGAGGAAATTTTTCCTTATTTGAAATCCTACCTGATAAAAAATCAAGAGCAGTCGCTGTTGGTGGAGGGAGCAGGGCTATTGCCACACCTAGTTAACAGTCTTACACTGCCTAATGCTTATCTTTGCCTAACGCCAACGGCTGATTTCCAACTGACACATTATGCTAAGCGAGAGTGGGTTCCCTATATCTTAAAAGGGTGCTCAAATCCCGAAGAAGCTTTTAAAAATTGGATGCAACGAGATATTCTTTTTGCCCAAAGAGTCCGAGAGGAAGCAGCGAAATTAGGTTATCCTAGCCTCGTGACAGATGGCAGTCAAACGGAAGTTCAGCTTGCTGAAGAGATTGCCCGTCTCTTAAAATTAACAAAAATAGACATTAAAAAAGGAGAAAACCATGATTAACATTACATTTCCAGATGGTGCGGTTCGTGAGTACGAATCCGGCAGCACCACTTTTGACATTGCCCAATCCATCAGCAATTCCTTAGCTAAAAAAGCCTTGGCCGGTAAGCTCAATGGCAAGCTGATTGACACCACCCGGGCCATCACAGAAGACGGCGCGCTGGAAATTGTGACCTCTGACCACGAGGATGCCCTGCCTGTCCTGCGTCATTCGGCTGCTCATCTCTTTGCCCAGGCAGCCAAGCGTCTTTTCCCTGACATTCATCTGGGTGTTGGACCGGCCATTCAGGATGGTTTTTACTATGATACGGATAATGCTGCCGGTCAGATTTCCAATGAAGACCTGCCTCGTATTGAGGAAGAAATGAAGAAAATCGTCAAAGAAAACTTCCCCTCTATCCGGGAGGAAGTGACCAAGGACCAAGCCCGCGAAATCTTCAAAGACGATCCTTACAAGCTGGAGCTGATTGAGGAGCATTCGGAGGACGAGGGCGGACTGACTATCTACCGTCAGGGCGAATATGTAGACCTCTGCCGCGGTCCGCATGTGCCTTCAACTGGCCGCATCCAAATCTTCCACCTGCTTAATGTCGCAGGTGCTTACTGGCGCGGCAACAGCGACAATGCCATGATGCAGCGGATTTATGGAACAGCTTGGTTTGACAAGAAAGATTTGAAGAACTACCTGCAGATGCGGGAGGAGGCCAAGGAGCGCGACCACCGCAAGCTGGGAAGAGAGCTGGATCTCTTTATGATTTCCCAAGAAGTAGGGCAAGGCCTGCCTTTCTGGCTGCCAAATGGAGCGACGGTCCGTCGGGAGCTGGAGCGCTACATTGTGGATAAGGAGTTGGCTTCTGGCTACCAGCATGTCTATACGCCGCCGTTGGCTTCTGTGGAACTTTATAAGACTTCTGGCCACTGGGAGCATTACCAAGAAGACATGTTTCCAACCATGGATATGGGCGATGGGGAAGAGTTTGTCCTGCGGCCGATGAACTGCCCGCACCACATCCAGGTCTACAAGCACCATGTGCATTCCTACCGTGAGCTGCCGATTCGGATTGCGGAGATTGGCATGATGCATCGTTATGAGAAGTCCGGAGCTCTGACCGGCCTGCAGCGCGTGCGGGAAATGTCCCTTAATGACGGTCACATTTTTGTCACTCCTGAGCAGATTCAGGAAGAGTTCCAGCGGGCTCTGCAGCTGATTATCGATGTTTATGAAGATTTCAATCTGACAGACTACCGTTTCCGCCTGTCCCTGCGTGATCCAGAGGATACACACAAGTATTACGATGATGATGCCATGTGGGAAAATGCTCAGTCCATGCTTAAAGCAGCTTTGGATGAGATGGAGGTGCATTATTTTGAAGCAGAGGGTGAGGCAGCTTTCTACGGGCCTAAGCTGGATATTCAGGTCAAGACCGCTCTGGGAAATGAAGAAACCCTTTCGACCATTCAGCTGGACTTCCTGCTGCCAGAGCGTTTCGACCTCAAGTACATCGGCGCTGACGGAGAAGAACACCGTCCGGTTATGATTCACCGCGGGGTCATCTCGACCATGGAGCGCTTCACGGCTATCCTGATTGAGAACTACAAAGGAGCCTTCCCAACCTGGCTGGCACCGCATCAGGTGACCCTGATTCCGGTTTCCAATGAGGCCCATATCGACTATGCCTGGCAGGTGGCCAAGAAGCTGCGTGACAAGGGGGTCCGTGCAGATGTGGATGAGCGCAATGAGAAGATGCAGTACAAGATCCGCGCCTCACAGACCAGCAAGATTCCTTACCAGCTCATTGTCGGCGACAAGGAAGTCGAAGATGGCACCGTCAATGTCCGCCGCTACGGCCAAAAGAAACCCATACCATCCCAGTTGATGACTTCATTCAGCAAATCCTAGCGGATATTGCCAATAAGTCGAGAGCAGCAAAATAGCAGCATCAAACCCGAGCTATCCGCCCGGGTTTTGTTCTTGATAAATTATGAAAGTTAGCTGATTTCTTTTTGCTGCCATTCGATCTTATCGTCTAACTTCTCCAGTGAGCCTTGCCAGTTTTGGATTTGCTCTTGGACGAAGCTGCGGTGCTCCTCCAGCAGTGCTTTGAGCAGCTGACACTTCCTAGCGGAAGCTCCATCCACCTCCTCAAATAGTTCGTTGTACGGTTTGAGCGGCTCACAGCCTATCATTTTCTTATTTCAAAATGATAGGCTGAAACTGTCCTCCGGACAGTTTCACTGCTAAAAGCAAAGGAAAAGTCTATATCACTCTGCCGCCTGTGCCCAGCGGCGGGACAGCCTGCGGGAGAAGGTCGAAATAGCAAAGTTAATGACAAAGTAAATGGCTGCCACCAGCAGGTAGAGAGTAAAGACCTGTTCGGCTTCAAAATAGCGGCCCATCAGGATTTGGGCGGATCCGAATAGCTCCTGCAGGGCAATGACGGAGTAGAGCAGACTGGTGTCTTTGATGACTGTTACAAACTGGGAAATGATGGACGGCAGCATTTTGCGAACGGCCTGAGGCAGGATGATGTACCAGAGGATCTGGACCTGCGTAAAGCCCTGAGACAGGCCGGCTTCGGTCTGTCCGTCATCAATGGCGTTGAGTCCGCCGCGGATAATTTCAGCCAGAGCAGCAGAGGTAAAGACTGTGAAGCTGATAATGCCGGCCGGTGTGGACTTGACTTGGAAGACCAAGAAAATCGTGAAAATCCAGAGCAGATTGGGGACATTGCGGACAAACTCAATGTAAACGCTGGCCAGCAGCTGGAAAAATTTATTTTTGCCATTGCGCATAACAGCCAAGATGGTCCCCAGAATCGTGGACAAAATAATCGAAATAAAGGATATTTCCAACGTCAGCCAAAGTCCCTTTAAGATAAAAAGGAGGTTGGTCGGTGTTAAGACATTTAAGATATTTTCCATGAGAACCTCCTTACAGACTGTAGGCCTGCTTGTTGGCTTCCTCTACCCTGCGTCCCCAGCGTGCGATAGGGAAGCAAAGGAGGAAGTAGAGCAGGGCAGCTCCGGTAAAGGCCGGAATGTAGTTGGAATTGAGAGCAGCCCAAGATTTGGTCACAAACATAAGGTCAACTCCGGAGATAATAGCGACGGTCGAGGTGTTCTTAATCAGATTGACCACCTGATTGATCAGAGGCGGCAGGATAATCCGAAAAGCCTGAGGCAGGATAATGTAACGCATGGTTTCGATATAGGTAAAACCTTGTGACAGAGCTGCTTCAGTCTGCCCGCGCGGGATGGACTGGATCCCTGAGCGGATGACCTCAGCGATATAGGCGCCGTGATAGAGTCCGACACAGAGCACAGCCGTCCAGTAGATGGAGGGCATGATGGCATAGCCGCTGATAAGCGGCAGACCGTAAAAGACGATGACAAACTGTACCAGCAGGGGTGTGTTTTGATAAAATTCAACGAAAACCCGAGCCAGTCCGCGGAGAAAAGCGTTCTTGCCGGTGCTGATAGCACCGAAGACAATTCCCAGTATCAGGGCCAGGATTAAGGCACCGACTGAGATGGCCAGCGTAAAGAGGAAGCCTTGGACAAACTGTCCAAAGTCTGCAAAATAAGCCTGCCAGGAAGATAAATTAAAAGTCATACATACTCCCCTTTCTAATCATCGGCTGAAGTCGATGGCTTCAGCTGGTACTTGTCATACAGCTTTTGCAGACTGCCGTCCTTCTTCCATGCTGTGATCAAGCCGTTTAGGTAATCGTTTAAGCCGGTGTTGGATTTTTTGCTGACGACACCATAATCAGCTGTTTTAAAGCTGTAGTCCAGAATGGTGGATTTGGAGCTGACATAGCCAGTCAGGATGGACTGGTCGACCGAAAAGGCATCAATGCGATGAGCCCTTAGGGAGACAGCCAGCTCAGGATAGGACCCCAGTTCCACATACTTAAAATGGAGTTTTTTCTCTTTGGCAATTTCTTCCAGCAGGGTCTGGGTGATCGATCCCTGAACCACACCGATGGTCTTGCCGTCTAAGTCTTCCAGATTCTTGATTTTGCTGGATTTATTGACCAGAAAGCCCGAAGCATCCGTATAGTAAGGAGTGGTGAAATTGTAGAGGAGTTTGCGCTCATCTGTAATGGTGAAGGTAGCGATGACGATATCCACCTGACCGTTGTCCAGCAGAGGCCCACGGGTTTGGGCCGTTACCGGCACATAGTTGATCTTGACGCCCAGCTCCTTGGCAATCTTTTTGGCAAGGTCAATTTCCAGTCCGCTGTAAGTGTTATTTTCGGGATTGAGATAGCCGAAGTTGGGAACGTCCTGCTTGACGCCGACATTGAGCACGCCCCTTTTCTGAATAGCTTTGACCTGCTCGCTGTCGGCATCAGCCTTGACTGTTTGGATCGTCCCAAAAGCCAGCAATACCAGAGCCAGGCCCAGTAGAATATTTTTATTTTCATGTTTTCCTCCTTGAAATAAATCAGAGTAGATGCTCAATGAACAGCATCGGCAAATGAGCCAGGAGCGGTCATGCTGGCAGCAAACCGGCTCATCATATCCTGCCGCCCTTTAACTTGACTTAGGCAAGTCGAAACGAAGGAAGGTTGGTGTGGAGTTCGAAGAGTATAAAATAGAAAGAGCGGGAGAGTCTGTGTCCGTAGATGATGTTGCTTTCTTCCTAAAAGCCTCTTTTTTCGATGATTTCTAAGCGGCATCTCTGTTAAGATGTGACCGTATCACTCTCGTGATTGATAATTTTGCTGAGGAATTGCTTGGCACGCGGTTCGGTCGGATTGTCAAAGAAGGCATCAACATCGGTTGTGTCTACTAAGACCTCTCCTTCGGCCATAAAGATGATGCGGTCGGCTACCTCGCGGGCAAAGCCCATTTCGTGGGTTACGACAATCATGTTCATGCCGTCGTGGGCCAGTTTTTGCATGACAGCGAGAACATCGCCGATGGTTTCGGGGTCCAGAGCCGAAGTCGGCTCATCAAAGAGCAGCAGCTCTGGGTGCATGGCCAGACCGCGGGCGATTGCAATCCGCTGTTTCTGGCCGCCGGACAGCATGCCGGGGTAGGAGTCCTTCTTGTCCCACATGCTGACAAATTCTAGGTATTTTTTAGCCGTTTTTTCTGCTTCTTTTTTATCAATTCCCAAGACTTTGATAGGAGCCAGGGTTACATTTTCTAACACCGTTTTGTGGGGGTAGAGATTGAAGTGCTGAAAGACCATGCCGACTTCCTTGCGCAGGCTGACCAAGTCTTTAGCGGAAGCATTGGCCACTTCGTGTCCGTTGACAGTCAGGCTGCCCTGATCGATTCCCTCCAAGGCAT
>NZ_KQ969395.1:176669-180419 GCF_001578865.1 Streptococcus sp. DD11 | reverse complement strand
AACCAGATGGCCCAAGCAGCACAACGACCTGTCCTTTTCGTAAACTGAGATTGATCGTGCGCAGGGCGTGAAAATACTCCGTAATATTTTTCGACATTTTTAAATTCAACTAGAGCCATAGGATTCTCCTTTGTGTTAGATAATATGACATAGATTTTACCATAGAATAAAAAAACTGTCAAATTGAATAAAAATTATTTCTACATTTGTCAAATAATGGTAGCTTGAATTAGTATTTTTTAAGAAAAGTTTGGTATAATAAGACTATAGAAATAATTACAGTTGGACGGGGAGTCTAGCAGAAATACTAGATGGCCTTTTGTGTGTTCAGAGGCGGAGTCTGTTTATTGGACTGCTGCAGCTTTTCCTGCAGGACCTGACGGTCCCCTTCCAATCTGATATTAAGGTGAATATATGAAGAAAATATTAGTTGTAGATGATGAGAAGCCAATCTCAGATATTATCAAGTTTAATATGGCCAAAGAAGGCTATGAGGTGCTGACGGCCTTTGACGGCAAGGAAGCGCTGGAGATGTTTGAAGCCGAGCAGCCGGATATCTTGATTCTGGATTTGATGCTGCCGGAAGTAGACGGACTGGAAGTGGCCCGTACCATTCGCAAGACCAGCAATGTACCGATTATCGTGCTTTCTGCCAAAGACAGTGAGTTTGATAAGGTTATCGGTCTGGAAATCGGTGCGGATGACTATGTGACCAAGCCTTTCTCCAACCGCGAGCTGCAGGCACGGGTGAAGGCTCTTCTCCGCCGGGCAGACTTAATTGTGGAAAGTCAGGGCGATGATAACGGTCCGAATGAGCTGACGATTGGGGAGCTGCAGATTCTGCCGGATGCCTTTGTGGCTAAAAAACACGGCAAGGAGCTGGAGCTGACCCACCGGGAATTTGAGCTGCTGCATCATTTGGCCACCCATATCGGACAGGTCATGACGCGGGAGCACTTGCTGGAGACTGTATGGGGCTATGATTATTTCGGTGATGTCCGTACAGTGGATGTGACCATCCGCCGCCTGCGTGAAAAGATCGAAGATACGCCCAGCCGTCCTGAGTACATTCTGACCCGCCGCGGTGTTGGCTACTATATGAGAAATAATGATTGAAGCAATTAAACAGTTTGTGATTTCTGCGGATTTCGTCTTTTTTCTCATTATCATCGGCTTTATTATCGTTGTGGCTTTGCTTTTTTTGGAAAACCGCCGTGATAACTACAAGCTGCTGCAGCTGAATCAGAAGATTAAAGATCTGATTGCCGGTGATTACTCTGAAGTGCTGGATATGCAGGGCAGTCCGGAAATCACAGACATGACAAACAGTATCAATGACCTTTCAGAGGTCATTCGCCTGACGCATGAAAATCTGGAGCAGGAAACCAAGCGCCTATCCAGTATCCTGTCCTATATGACAGACGGGGTGCTGGCTACCAACCGCCGCGGTCAGATTATCACTATCAATGATATGGCGACCAAGCAGCTGGGGGTTAAAAGAGATGAGGTCCAAAATATGAGTATTTTGGATCTGCTTTCGATTTCAGAAGACTATGATTTGCGGGACTTGATTACCAAAGTGCCCGAGCTGACCATTTATTCTCAGGATGAGAATGGAGAGTATCTGAGCCTGCGCGTGCGATTTGCTCTGGTCAGACGGGAGTCGGGCTTTATTTCCGGTCTGGTTGCTGTTTTGCATGATACGACCGAGCAGGACAAGGAAGAGCGGGAACGCCGGCTCTTTGTTTCCAATGTCAGCCATGAGCTGCGGACGCCTTTGACCAGTGTTAAGTCCTACTTGGAAGCTCTGGACGACGGGGCTCTGTCAGAGCCGGTAGCTCCGGATTTTGTCAAGGTTTCGCTCAATGAAACCAACCGCATGATGCGCATGGTGACAGACCTGCTCAGTCTCTCGCGCATTGATAATGAAACCAGTCATCTGGAAGTAGAGCTGACGAATTTTACAGCTTTTATCACTTTTATTCTCAACCGTTTTGATAAAATCAAAAGTCAGGACGAGACCAAGAAATACGAGATTATCCGAGACTATCCTATAACCCCGATTTGGGTAGAGATTGATACGGACAAGATGACTCAGGTGATTGACAATATTATGAACAATGCCATTAAGTATTCGCCTGACGGCGGGACCATTACGGTCTCTATCAAGACGACCGATGTCCAGCTGATTCTGTCCATTGCGGATGAAGGGCTGGGGATTCCTAAGCAGGATCTGCCTAAGATTTTTGACCGTTTCTACCGGGTGGACAAGGCCCGCAGCCGGGCCCAGGGCGGTACCGGTCTGGGACTGGCGATTGCCAAAGAAATTGTCAAGCAGCATCAGGGCTTTATCTGGGCCAAGAGCGAATACGGTCAGGGTTCGACTTTTACAATCGTTCTGCCTTATGACAATGATGCCGTGCGCGATGACGATTGGGACAATGAAGATATTTAGAAAGTAAACATGAGCAAAGGATTTCAATACAGTATTTTGGCATCAGGCTCCAGCGGCAACTGTTTTTACTTAGAAACAGACCAAAAGCGAATCTTAATTGATGCCGGTTTATCAGGGAAAAAAATCAGCAGTCTGTTGGGCGAGATTAACCGCAAACCGGAGGACTTGGACGCCATTCTGGTGACGCATGAGCATAAGGACCACATCCACGGAGTAGGAGTGCTGGCCCGCAAGTATCATCTGGATATTTATGCTAATGAAGCGACCTGGAAGGCCATGGAGAAGGACTTGGGCAAGCTGGATATCAGCCAGAAGCATGTCTTTGAAATGGGGAAAACCAAGACTTTCGGCGATGTGGATATTGAGAGCTTTGGGGTCAGTCATGATGCAGTCTGCCCGCAATTTTACCGCTTTATGAAGGATGGCAAGAGCTTTGTCATGCTGACGGATACGGGCTATGTCAGCGACCGCATGGCAGGGGTGATTGAGAATGCTGATGCCTATCTGATTGAGAGCAATCATGACATCGAAATTCTCCGCAGCGGAGCCTATCCTTGGAGTCTCAAACAGCGCATCCTGTCTGACATGGGCCACCTGTCCAATGAGGACGGAGCCGAAACTATGATTCGGACTTTGGGCAACCGCACCAAGCGAATCTATCTGGGGCATCTGAGCAAGGAAAATAACATCAAGGAGCTGGCCCACATGACCATGGTCAATCAGCTGGCTCAGGCAGACATGGCTGTCGGCCATGATTTTCAGGTCTATGATACCTCGCCCGACACTGCCACCCCTCTGACCAGAATTTGAGACCGCGAAAAGAAGAAGCGGACCAGAATGGTTTGATACTCAATGAATTGACTTTCAAAGGGTATTTGTATAGAAAAATCAGGAGGCTCTGTATAGGGTCTCCTGATTTATAGTCTTTTCGTTTGCTTTTAGCAGTGAAACTGTCCGGGGGACAGTTTCAGCCTATCATTTTGACATAAGAAAATGATAGGCTGCGAGTTGGAGGCTGAGACAAAAGTCCTTCAGTCTTGCTTTGTTTTGGAAAAAAACTCTTGACGCGGTAGCTGATTGCTCAAAGCACTGCTTTGAGGTTATGGATGAAACATCCGTTAGGATGTGCCAAGACTGTTCGTCTTTTAGACTCCAAAAAGCTCCTGCATTGAGGAAAACTCTGTTTTCCTCATCCCCAACCTCTCCCAGTCCACCCGGACTGTGAGAGCCTCGCGGGCTGGGAGTGAAAAGGTTTGGGGAACCTTTTCAGCCTGAGCTTAGAAACAAAAGAGTGA
>NZ_KQ969395.1:170626-175936 GCF_001578865.1 Streptococcus sp. DD11 | reverse complement strand
CACTTCAGTTTGGAAATACTCCTTCAAGGTCTCTTGCAGTTTGGCTTGAAATTTATCCGTTGCTTTTTTCCAAACGAAGCTGTACTTGTTGGCATTGGCCTCTATCTTCGTCCCATCGATGAAGAGACAGTCTAAAGTGACCAATTCCTTCATTCTTAACTGACAGGACAGTTCAATAAAGAGCTGTTCTATCAGTTCTTCCATCCCCTCATGCACACGAAAACGGTTAATGGTGCGGTAGGAAACAACTAATTGCCCTGTCAAATATTGCATAGCTAGGTTCTCAGCCATCAGCCTTTCTATTTTACGTCCGCTAAAAACGCCTTGAGAATAAGCAAACAGAAGAGCGGAAAGCATCATTTTAGGATGATAGGAGGGGCGTCCCAGCTCATGACAAAGTTTCTGAAATTGCTCAGCTGGTAAGTCATTGACAGCCTTTTTAATAGTAAAAACAACATGGTCTTGTGGTAAAAAACTAGCAATTTCAAGTGGTAAAGTCGTTTGATTTGTGTTATAGTGGATATGCATCAGATAAAATCACTTTCTGTTTATTTGTCATTACTTAAATGATAGCGAATTTATCTTTAGAATGCAAAAAGCAACGGCTGTTTTCTAGTCGTTGCTTTTTTTGAAGCCTTTTTGTCCCAGACTCTTCTGTCCCACCGTCGTGGCAGATAAAGCTTCCGCTAGGAAGTTTCAAAAACCTCCAGCGGATGAGAAGCCGCTCAGCAGTGGTTGATGGCGTTAAAGCCCTTCATGAACTGTGCAGGGAAGATTCTAGCTGACCAATGGCGACAGAACTTCCCCAGCCACCATGTCCTGCAAATCAAACGATAGAAAAATACGAAGCTGGGTACGGTTATCCCAGCCTCGTATAAAAAGTGCGTCAGCCTCGCTTTGCTCTGGCAAAGTCCTTTGGATGGCTGCGGGTTCTTACTTGCTAAAGTCGTAGTCTTTGATAATCTCGATTTTTTCAATCTTGACATCTGTTTTTGGTTTGTCATTGCTGTCGGTTTCGGCAGCAGCGATTTTATCGACCACATCCATGCCTTCCAGCACTTGGCCAAAGACGGTATAACCACCGTCTAAGCTCGGATTTCCTCCGTTTTTGTAGGCTTCAATTATTTTGGCAGGAATGGAGGATGTTGACAGTTTGGAAGAAAGATCTGTCTTATTTTGATTGATGAAGAACTGGCTGCCGTTGGTATCCTGTCCGGCATTAGCCATGGAGAGAGAGCCGCGGATATTGTACAGGTAAGGAGAGTATTCATTTTTAAAGCCGCTGCCGCTGTCTTTTGTAGCATCCTTGCCTTTCCAGATAGACTCACCGCCTGTGCCGTTTCCTTTAGGATCGCCGCTTTGAATCATAAAGTTATTGATTACGCGGTGGAAGAGCACGCCGTCGTAGTAGCCTTCTTTGGCATGGGTCAGGAAGTTTTCAACAGCCAGCGGAGCGTATTTTGGAAAGAGCTTGACCCGAATGCTGCCTTCCGTAGTGAGGATCGTGACCTCGGCTTCATCCTCAGCAACTTCTGTAGACAGCTGCGGGAAGTTGGCATTTTGGTTTGTCATGGCATCTTGATACTGCTCGCGGAGTTTGCGGGTTTCTGCATCATCGGAGCTGGTGACGGATGACTGGCTGGAAGCGCTGGAGGAGCTGGAACTGGTTTCCTCCTTGGCAGAGCAGCCTGCCAGGACAAGGCCTGATAAGAGACCGAAAAGAATCATTTTTTTCATAAGAGACCTTTCTCAATTAGTTTCTAAACTACTGGTATTTTACTATAAAAAGCCTAGTTTTTCAAATCTATCTGTTCCAGAAAGTTCAAAAGCTGCTGTTTCAAGGCTTGCGGCTGCAGGGCTTGGCGGGCCAGATCCTGCAGGTCGACCCATTCAGGCTGGTAGATATTGTGAGCATGGCTGCGCTGGGCTTCTTCGCCGTGTATGCGGGGGCTGTCGTTTCTGGCAAGGACTGTATAGAAATACTGCTCTGTCTCTCCTTGGTTGTCAAAGGAAAAAGCTGGCTGCAGCTGCTTGCTGGACAGGGTCCAGTTCAGTTCTTCCTGAATTTCCCGATGAGCGGCTTCAAGAGCTGATTCTCCCGATTCGATCCTGCCGCCGGGGATGACAAAATATTCCCGATTATTTTTCCAGCGGTGGATCAGCAGGATTTGTCTGGACTGGGGATTGTAAAGAATGACTCCGGCACGCATGGTGCACCTCCTTGCTGTCTGTTCATATTCTTTGAAAATCAAGACCAAGCATCATTATACTCGGTTGAAAATCGAAGCGGCCGCTCCCTAACGGAAGATTTATTCGCTGCCTTAAAGCAGTGCTTTTGTTGATTCCTGACGGCCGCTTCCTCCGCAGTTTCAATAGCTTTCCCAAATCTTTTGAACTCCCGCCTGGTCTGCTGACGGTGTTCATTGACTATACTGATGGGGTGACGCTTCTTTCTTCCTTATTTTATCATAAGCACAAAAGTTTTGCCTGTCTGATCCTTGTGATATAATAAATCCAATATTTAAAAGGTAAGGTGACATATGATTGATTCAATCGGGCAGGTCATGCTCTATGTCGGCGATATAGAGAGCGCTGCTGTTTTTTGGAAGGAGAAGATGGGCTTTGAGCGGGTGGAAAAGCAGGTTCAGGGAACGCAGGTATCCTATATTGTCGCACCCAAGGCCCAAAGCGATGTACAGTTTGTCCTGCATGACAAGGCTCAGGTGGCGGAGATGAATCCGGATATGAACTTAGAAACCCCTTCTATCCTCATGGCGGCAGTCAATCTTGAGGAAACCTACCAGAAGCTGGCAGCTAAGGGTGTGGCCGTTCATCCTATTTTGGATCTGGGCTTTATGAAGGTTTTTAACTTTGCCGATAATGAAGGGCATTATTTTGCTGTAAGGGAGCTGAAACATGACGGATTCTGAACGCTTGCAGGAGCTGTATAAAGACCATGCTCAGCTGCCCTATATAGGACCGGACCGCGATCTAGCAGTCTGGCTTTTGGAGGGAAAGCCGGTGCCTAAGCGCAATATGGAAAGACTGGACAATGGCTTGCTGGCTGGAGATATCATCCTGCTTTGGCGGATTGGTTTCGGGACTTTCACGACGGATTCCTTTTTTCCTAAATATTTTGAGTTTACTTACGGCATCAATGCTCCGGCGCATTTGGCAGCCTTAGTGGACCAAGGGTACGCTTATAAGGAAAAAGCTTTTGCTTCGCTGGATCATATAAATGCGGCGGCCAAGAAGGCTATTCTGAAAAGCAAGAAGGTAAACGGCCTGTCTAAAATGAAAGCTGCTGATTTAGACCGGGCTTTGGCTGAGAATTTTACTGAAGAAGAGCTGGCTCAGACTTTTTCCGTGCGTGGCTATGAGCTGACTGAAAAGGGCCGTCAGGCACTGGCTGCTCATCAGGAAGTAGTGGACCGCCATCCGCAAAAGAAGTTCTGATGGGACAGAACATTTCCAAATTGACGGTTGTTTTGTGCATATTTATAACTTTTTTGTTAAAATAAAATCAGCTAATAAAATGAAGGAGGATGTTTCTCGATGAAAAAGAGACTGACAAGAGATGTTAAACATCAAAAAATTGCTGGAGTCTGTGCAGGTATCGCTAACTATTTTGACCTAGATCCAACCTTGGTGCGGGTTATCTGGATAGTGCTGGCCTGTATGGCTGGAGGAGGCATTTTGGCCTATCTGATTGCCTGGCTGGTGATGCCGGAAGACAGCGGTCAAAATGATGAGCCGACAATTATCAACTAATCCTCTTTGAAAATCGAAGCTGACATTTCTTAGGGAAGTTGTATTGGCAGCTGCAGTAGTCCAACGGATTCTTGGTGAGAACAGAGCAAGACTGAGGCGCCTTTGTCTCAGTCGCCAATCTGCGTCGGCCAATTTTGCCGTTTTCGGTTTTTGAGCAGACTTGTTGGGGAAGGTCATCTGGAGTCAGTCTGCCTTAGGTGGCCGGCCCGTAAGCAGTTGACCTCGTTGCTTCATTGCTGCATGAAAAGAGCCTTTCTAAACAAGGACTCTAAACTGGCAAGACAAGACAGGGAGAATGAGGCTGAGCCTGATTCTTTTTTTGCGCACAGCGGATAGACGGAAGACAGGAGCTGCAGATTTTCACCGGCTATCAGCTGCATTTTCTCTTACATTTTCAGTCAGTTTCAGCTGATAAATCGTTTCACATTCGAGCTTTAAATGTGTTATAATAAAAGTTATGGCAAATAAGAAATCTAGTAAAAAAGGCCGGACCACACGTCGGCCGACAAAAGCAGAATTAGAAAGACAAAAAGCGATAAAAAGGATGATTGTCACCTTTGTGATGGCCTTGATTCTTTTGTTTGCAGCAATCAAGCTGGGGGCTTTTGGTGTGACCATTTACAATGCGCTGCGGCTCTTAGTTGGAAGTCTGGCCTATTTGGCGATTTTTGCCAGTTTGGTTTATCTCTTCTTCTTTAAGTGGCTGCACAGACATGAAGGCATGGTTTCAGGCTTTATCAGCCTCTTCTTTGGTCTCAGCCTGATTTTTCAAGCCTATTTTGTCAGTGTTCTGAAATTGGAGGGGGCAACCGTCTTATCAACTACCCTGGGCAGGGTTTTGACAGATCTGACTGCCTTTAAGGTCAGCTCCTTTGCAGGAGGCGGCCTGCTGGGCGCCCTTCTCTACGCGCCCATCTCTTTTCTTTTCTCGAATATTGGTTCCTATTTCTTCGGTCTGCTCCTCATTCTTTTGGGAGGCCTGCTCATGAGTCCCTGGTCTATCTATGATATTTCAGAAAAGGCCATGGCAGCTTTCCAGAGCTGGAGGGAAAAGCAGGAAGAAAAGCGGCAGCAGCGTTTTATGGAAAAAGAGGCAAAAGCAGCTCAGGCAGCTATGCAGGCTATTGAGGTGGAGGAAGAGGCAGCTGCAGTTGACCCTGAGACAGGCGAAATCTTAGATGAAGATCTGCTGGCGCATACGCCGGTAGACTTTGATCAAGAAGACTATGATGAGGCTGAAACGGGAGATGTTGACCCCAATGAGCCGCTGGACTTCGGCCGGGATGCAGAAGCAGCAGAAGAGGACGACAGCGGCGATGTTGAAGTTGACTTCACGGCCAAGGAAAGTCTGGATTACAAGCTGCCGACACTCAGTCTTTTTGCGCCGGACAAGCCCAAGAACCAGTCCAAGGAAAAGCGGCTGGTGCGTGAAAATATCAAAATCTTGGAAGAAACCTTTGCCAGCTTTGGTATCAAGGCAACGGTGGAGCGGGCCGAAATCGGACCGTCTGTCACCAAGTACGAGGTTAAGCCGGCAGT
>NZ_KQ969395.1:169386-170559 GCF_001578865.1 Streptococcus sp. DD11 | reverse complement strand
AATCGGATTTCCAATCTGGCCGATGATTTGGCTCTGGCGCTGGCAGCCAAGGATGTGCGGATAGAGGCGCCGATTCCCGGCAAGTCTCTGGTCGGGATTGAAGTGCCCAACTCGGAAATCGCCACGGTGTCCTTCAGAGAACTCTGGGAGCAGTCCAAGACAGATGCCAAGAAGCTCTTGGAAATTCCGCTGGGCAAGGCCGTGAATGGCTCGGTGCGTTCCTTTGATTTGGCGAGAATGCCCCATCTGCTGGTGGCTGGTTCGACCGGATCCGGTAAATCTGTAGCTGTCAACGGCATCATTGCCAGCATTCTGATGAAAGCCCGGCCGGATGAAGTCAAGTTTATGATGGTGGATCCCAAGATGGTGGAACTGTCTGTCTACAATGACATTCCCCACCTGCTGATTCCGGTCGTGACCAATCCGCGCAAGGCCAGCCGAGCCCTGCAGAAGGTCGTAGACGAGATGGAAAACCGCTATGAACTCTTCTCCAAAGTCGGTGCCCGCAACATTGCTGGATACAATGCCAAGGTGGCTGAGTACAATGCCCAGTCTGAATACAAGCAGATACCCCTGCCTTTGATTGTCGTCATCGTAGACGAGCTGGCTGACCTCATGATGGTGGCCAGCAAAGAAGTGGAAGATGCCATTATCCGTCTGGGACAAAAGGCGCGGGCGGCCGGGATTCATATGATCCTAGCTACCCAGCGGCCGTCAGTGGATGTCATCTCTGGACTGATTAAGGCCAATGTGCCGTCGCGGATTGCCTTTGCAGTCTCCAGCGGGACCGACAGCCGGACCATTCTGGATGAGAATGGGGCAGAAAAGCTGCTGGGACGCGGGGATATGCTCTTTAAGCCCATTGATGAAAACCATCCGGTCCGTCTCCAAGGTTCCTTTATCTCGGATGAAGATGTGGAGCGGATTGTGGCCTTTGTCAAAAATCAAGCCGAAGCTGACTATGATGACAGCTTTGATCCGGGTGAAGTTTCTGAAAGCGATCTGGACGGCGGCGGAAGCGATGGAGATGAAGGCGACCCGCTCTTTGAGGAAGCCAAGGCCCTGGTCATCGAAACCCAGAAAGCCAGCGCCTCGATGATCCAGCGGCGTCTCTCTGTCGGCTTTAACCGGGCCACCCGTCTCATGGAAGAGCTGGAAGCGGCCGGTGTTATC
>NZ_KQ969395.1:162740-168898 GCF_001578865.1 Streptococcus sp. DD11 | reverse complement strand
TCGGACCGGCTGAAGGCACCAAGCCGCGAAAGGTTTTGCAAACTTAAGGAATAAGGAAGATGGCTCAGGTATCGATTAATTGCCTTTGACATGGATGGCCCCTTGTTAAACAGTCAAAAGAAGATTGCGGCAGAGAGTGTGGCGGCTATCCAGGATGCCGTCTCTGCTGGCAAGAAGGTTGTCCTGTTCACCGGTCGGGCGCTGGCTCAGGTAAAAGAGTGCTGATGAGATTGTGGCTGATCATGACCAGAATGGCTGTGCTCAGGCTATCTACCAGTATTTGCTGTGAAAATAAGGCATTAAACTAGGAGCTGTGATTCTTATTTTCCAGCTCCTTATTTTTTATAGAAAAGAGGTTTTTAATGAAATTAGACTCTGTCCATCATATAGCCATCATCGGCCATGACTATGCCCGAACCAAGGAGTTTTATGTAGACAAACTGGGCTTCCAGCTGCTGGATGAACACCATCGGCCGGAGAAAAAGGACATCCTTTTGAATGTCCGTCAGGGCAGTCTGACGCTGGAAATCTTTATCAAATCAGACGCACCAAAAAGGCCGGCCCTGCCCTATCCGGAGCATACCGGCCTGCGGCATCTGGCCTTTCGGGTGGAGGATGTCGAAAGCTGCCTGGCAGAATTGGACCGTCTGGACATTCCTCATACAGAACTGCGCTATGATGACTTTGACGGCCGCAAGATGGCCTTCTTCTTTGATCCAGACGGCCTGCCTTTAGAGCTCCACGAATAAGCTGCTTCTGCTGAGCTGGATTGCCATCAGGCTGGCCCGTTTTTGGAGACATTTTTCGGGCAGCATTGGTTTTTCAAAGAAGATGAACAGTTTCCTACTCAGGTCGGATGAAAAGTTTGGAGATTTTGCTACAATGGGGAAAGGAAATTCGAAATGAACTGGAGAATGTATGCAAACAAATCGGCCGCAGGGACTCACGCAGAGAGAAGTAGAGGAGCGCATTCAAAAAGGCTTAACCAATAAAGTGACGGTTTCGACAGAAAAGACCACTTGGCAGATTGTCAGCGGCAATCTCTTTACTTACTTTAATTTTATTTTTTTGGTGCTGGCTCTTTTGCTGGTCTTGGTTCAGTCTTGGAATAATCTGCTCTTTGTTCCCATTGTCATCACCAATGCTTTGATTGGGATTGTTCAAGAACTGCGGGCCAGAAAGGTTCTGAATCAGATGCATCTCCTGCATACTCTTTCAGCCAAGGTCCTTCGTGATGGCAGAGAACAGGTGCTTCCTGTGGAAGAGCTGGTTCAGGATGATGTGGTTGTATTTGCAGCTGGAGACCAGATTTATGCGGATGGTTTCCTGCTGTCAGGGTCAATAAGGGTCAATGAAGCTCAGCTGACAGGGGAAGCGGACGAAATCGAAAAAAACAGGGGCGATGCCGTTTTGTCCGGCAGCTTTGTAGTGGCAGGCCAAGGCTATGCCCGGCTGGATAAGGTCGGCAATCATTCTTATATCAATCAGCTGGCAAAAAAAGCCAAAGAGGTCAGCGGTATGGAAGAGTCCAAAATGGTTCATGCTGTTAATCGTTTGGTGCAGGCCATCGGCATAGTCATTATCCCTATGGGGCTGCTGCTTTTCTTTCGAAGCTATATCAGCAATCAGGAAACACTGCAGCTCAGTGTGACATCTACGGTCGGTGCAATCGTTGGGATGATTCCGGAAGGGCTCTATCTCTTGATGACACTGGCGCTGGTTTTGGGAGCGGTGCGTCTTGCCAAGCAGCAGGTCCTGTTAAATAGCATGAAAGGGATTGAAACCCTATCGCGGGTGGATGTGATCTGTGTGGACAAGACGGGAACGATTACGGAAAACGACATGGCGGTCAGCCGGCTGGTCTTTGTGGACGGGCAGGAACTGGAGGCAAAGAGCGCTTTGAGTCAGTATCTGGCTGCCAGTCAAGATAAAAATGACACCATTGAGACCATTCGCGCTTATCCAGACTTGGAGCAGATTGCTGCTCCGTGGACCGTCATCCAGCAGTATCCATTTAGCTCTCAGAAAAAGTACGGCGCTGTAGCCTTTGAAAATGGCGTTTTTGTCCTAGGCGCACCGGAATATGTGCTCAGAGAGGACTTGGCCAAGTATCAGCATTCTTTCAAAGAGGAAGCGGAGCAGGGCGCGCGCGTCCTAGTATTCGGCCGCTATCAGGCCGCTTCTTTGGGGGAGGAGCTAAGTGCTGCTGTCTCTCCGCTGGTCTTTCTTCTGCTGGAAAATCCTGTTCGGGCAAATGCTGCGGAAACCTTTGCTTATTTTCAAAAACAGGGAGTTGCAGTCAAGGTCATTTCCGGAGACAATCCTGTGACGGTGTCTGCCGTTGCCAGAAAAGCCGCTATTCCGCATGCTGCATCTTATATTGATGCCAGAGAGCTGGATACGGAGGAAAAAATAGCTCAGGCAGCAGGCAGCTACACTGTATTTGGCCGTGTCAGTCCAGAGCAGAAGCAGCAGCTGGTGCAGGCTTTGCAGGCCGAGGGGCATAATGTTGCCATGACAGGCGACGGTGTCAATGATATTTTAGCCATGAAAAAAGCGGACTGCAGCATTGCCATGGAGTCTGGAAATGATGCGACCAAGCAAATCGCGCAGGTCGTACTGCTGGACTCGGACTTCTCGCACATGCCCCATATTGTGGCAGAAGGCCGGCGGGTTGTCAATAATATCCAGCGTTCCGCCAGTCTCTTTCTGGTAAAGAATCTTTTTTCGATGCTGCTGGCTCTGGCATCCACTCTCTTTGCCTTTACCTATCCTTTGCAGGCTTCGCAGATGTCTCTGATCAGCGCTTTTACCATTGGGATTCCGGGATTTCTGCTGGCATTAGAGCCCAATAACACGCGGATTCGGGGGCGTTTCTTAGAGACTGTTTTAAAGAATGCTCTCCCAGCAGCTTTGGTTGATTTTATCGCAGTTTTGCTGGCTGTTTTCAGCGGTTATGGGCTAGGCCTGTCCTCCAGAGAAATCAGCACATCGGCCATCATCCTGCTGGCAGTTGTCGGCTTTACCCTGATCTATAAGCTGGTTCAGCCGCTAAACAAGGTCAAATGGGGCATTCTGCTGGTCAATGTTTTGGGAATGGCAGGAGCTGCCTTGCTGCTGTCTGGCGTATTTGGTGTGACGGCTCTCTCCCTGAAAGCCCTCACGATGACCTTGCTCTTGTCGCTCACCTTGGAAATCCTGCTGCGATTCTTCCAGTGGCTGACAGATTTTCTTATCTTGAAGATTCAAAAAAGGAGGGCAGCATAAGCGCCCTCAAGCAAGTTTATTTGTTTTTTTTTTCAGAGAGTGGGGCAGCCTCCCATGATGGCTGTCTCTGCCCCTGCTTTCTGATAAGATTCTTGGTAAAGTTTTGAAGAACCCTGCTTTTTCGGCCGTCTCCTGCCACGCTTTCGAATGTCTGGGACTGGGCTGAAAAAGCACCCGCTGTCAGAAATGACGCGCTTGAAGAGAGCTTTGCTGAGAATTAATTTGCAATAAAGAGTCCAATCACCATAGCTACATAGAGAAAAAAGGTCAAGATGAAGCCGGCCCTCCAGAAGAATTTGAAAAATTTTGGATAGTAAAAGGTTCTTTTCTTTCTGAGGAAATAAATGGCAATCGCAATGGCCAGAACTGACAGGGCTAAGCCCAGCTGGGGCAGAAGGCTGTGGTAATAGGCCTGGTCGGAAATGATATAAAATTCCACGACAAAAAGCGGAAAAGCCAAGTCCGCAAAATTCAAGCCATATTTCCGTAATTTAAAAACCCTCACAGTAATAGTCGTTAAAATCAGAGTCAAAAAGATAAACAAAACAGCCGCAATCTTGATTAATAGTGTCATAAGATTATTTTACCACAAAAAAAGCAAAAAAGAAGCTAAAATTCCTTGCATTTGGCAAAGTTTAGTGTATAATAGAAAGGTATGCGGTAAGCATACTTGTGGGAGGTAAAAATCTTTATTTACCGCCAAAACCACAAAGGAGGATTTAAAAATGGCTAAAAAAGTCGAAAAACTTGTAAAACTGCAAATCCCTGCTGGTAAAGCGACTCCAGCTCCGCCAGTTGGTCCTGCGCTTGGTCAAGCCGGTATCAACATCATGGGATTCACAAAAGAGTTCAACGCTCGTACTGCCGATCAGGCTGGTATGATTATTCCGGTTGTTATCTCAGTATACGAAGACAAATCATTTACTTTCGTGACCAAAACGCCGCCGGCTGCTGTTCTGCTTAAGAAAGCTGCAGGTGTTGAAAAAGGTTCTGGTGAGCCAAACAAAACGAAAGTAGCAAGCGTTACCCGTGCTCAGGTACAGGAAATTGCTGAAACCAAGATGCCAGATTTGAACGCTGCAAACATCGAGTCTGCAATGCGTATGATTGAAGGTACTGCTCGTTCTATGGGATTCACTGTTACTGACTAATCAATAACACCCTTAATAAGGGCGAAGATTTTTTGATTGAAATGGGGCAGCTCTTGACAGATACATAGTGCTGTTTATGGAGCTGGGGCCTGTCAGTCAAAAGGAAGTCGCCGGAGACCCGCAAGACTTCATCATTTCGAGAAGTGACGTGGGAGATGAAAATCGATTGAACCACTTACAAGGAGAAGAAAAAAATGGCTAAAAAAAGCAAACAACTTCGTGCTGCACTTGAAAAAATCGACAGCACAAAAGCTTACAGCGTAGAAGAAGCTGTAGCACTTGCAAAAGAAACCAACTTTGCAAAATTTGACGCGACTGTAGAAGTTGCATATAACCTGAATATTGATGTTAAAAAAGCTGACCAGCAGATCCGCGGTGCGATGGTGCTGCCAAACGGAACTGGTAAAACCCAGCGTGTCTTGGTCTTTGCCCGTGGTGCAAAGGCTGAAGAGGCAAAAGCTGCCGGTGCAGACTTCGTGGGCGAAGATGATCTGGTTGCTAAAATCAACGACGGCTGGCTGGACTTTGACGTCGTAATCGCTACACCTGATATGATGGCACTTGTAGGACGTCTGGGACGTGTCCTTGGACCTCGTAACCTCATGCCAAACCCTAAGACTGGTACTGTAACCATGGACGTTGCAAAAGCAGTGGAAGAGTCTAAAGGCGGTAAAATCACTTACCGTGCAGACCGTGCAGGGAACGTACAGGCCATCATCGGTAAAGTATCCTTTGACGCTGACAAGTTGGTTGAAAACTTCAAGGCTTTCAACGATACGATTCAAAAAGCTAAACCAGCTACTGCTAAGGGTACTTACGTAACCAACCTGACCATCACGACTACCCAAGGTGTGGGAATCAAGGTTGATGTTAACTCACTTTAAAGATGACAAGAGAACTGCTTCGGCGGTTCTTTTTTGCTGTCCAGCCGCTCCTGCCTCAGCTGCTGCTGATTTTGCAAGAGCAGGAGTGTTAAAATATTTTCTCATAATTTATAGGGAAAAGGCTTCCAAATCAAGAAAAACATGTTATAATAATATTGAAATCAATTATTTCCATATTAGTGAAAAGGAGAAAGGAAACTTATGAAAAAAGAGCAGAACCAGCTGACCTGGTTAATGGTGTCTTTGATTGCCTTCAACATGGTTTGGGGCTTGGGCAATGTCGTCAACAATTACGCCCAGCAGGGGATTTCGGTCATTGTATCCTGGATTCTCATTCTGGCTATTTATTTTATTCCTTACGCTTTGATTGTAGGACAGCTTGGTTCGACTTTTAAGGAGAGCGGAAGCGGTGTGAGCGACTGGGTCGAAAAAACTTCGACCAAGCGGCTGGCTTATTTTGCCGCCTGGACCTACTGGGTTGTGCATATTCCCTACTTGGCCCAGAAGCCGCAGGGGATTTTGATTCCTCTGGGCTGGGCGCTGCATGGCAATGGTGACTTTTTGAGCAGCTTGGATATTCATTGGATTGTCATTCTCAGTCTGCTTATTTTTGGGGCCTTTCTCTATCTTTCGACCAAGGGCTTGGCTGCGCTGAAGCTAATCGGCGGTTTGGCCGGCAGTGCCATGCTGGTCATGTCTCTGCTGTTTGTTCTCTTGGCGGTTGGGGCGCCTTTTATCAAAACCGACATGCAGTTTGCGACGGCCAATATGGATAAGATCAGTACCTACATTCCCAATTTTGATTTTTCCTATTTCACGACCATTTCCCTCTTGGTCTTTGCGGTCGGAGGGGCTG
>NZ_KQ969395.1:159754-162541 GCF_001578865.1 Streptococcus sp. DD11 | reverse complement strand
GAATGATTGCGATGGCTGTCATGGTCGGGGCTTCTGCGATTCTCGGCTCTCTGGCCATGGGCATGCTCTTTGACGGCAGCAATATCCCCGAGGATTTGATGCGCAACGGTGCCTATCAGGCCTTTCAGAAGCTGGGCAGCTACTGGGGAATTGGCAATACGCTGGTCGTTGTCTATGCTCTGACCAATATGGTTGGGCAGATTGCGGCGCTGGCCTTCTCTATTGATGCGCCTCTGCAGATTCTGCTCAATAATGCTGATGAGCAGTTTGTGCCAAGCTGGCTGCGCAAGCGGACCAAGAAAGGTGTGCTGATTAACGGTTACCTGCTGACTGGGATATTGGTCAGTATCTTGATTGTTCTGCCTATTTTCGGTATTCAGGAGATTGACGGCCTGGTCAAATGGATGACCAATCTCAACTCTATCGTCATGCCCATGCGCTATCTCTGGGTTTTTCTGGCCTACATGCTGCTCAATAAAGCTTGGAAAAAGTACAAGGATGCCGAATATAAATTTACCAAAAACCCGAAGCTTGGCTTTATAATCGGGGCTTGGTGCTTCCTCTTCACAGCCTTTGCCTGCATTCTGGGTATGGTACCTAAAGTGGACTATGCAGTGGATCCAGCTGGCTGGCAATTCTCGCTGCTGACCAATATTCTGACCCCAATCGTCCTCATCAGTCTGGGGGTTATTCTGCCGATCTTGGCCAAAAGAGAAAGAAAAAAAGCCGAATGACTGCGGCTTTCACAGCCAGTTTTGCCAATGGCAAAGCTGGTTTTTTAATGGAAATTGCGCCGATTGAAGCTTGAAAGAGACATTGAATAACTCCACAGAATCCGCTATAATAAGAAGAGTGATTTGCTTGTGAAAGAAAGAGGGGATTCGGAATTGATGAATGAGACGAAAGCGGTGGTATTGGCAGGGGATTATGGTTATATTCGGCAGATTGAGACGACGCTGAAATCGCTTTGCTGTTATCACGAAAACATATATATATGTTTTTAATCAAGATATTCCTCAGGAGTGGTTTATCCATACCCGCAAAAGGGTGAGGGAGACAGGCAATGAACTGCTGGATGTCAAGCTTTTTCGTGAGGATTTGAGGCAAAAGTGGCAGGATTCCACCTTTGGCCATATCAATTATATGGCTTACGCCCGCTATTTTATTCCTGAGTATGTGCCGGCAGATCGTGTCCTGTATCTGGACTGCGACCTGATTGTGACGCAAAATCTGGAGCATTTGTTTGAGCTGGAACTGGATGCTTACTATATTGCAGCAGTACGGGCGACCTTTGGGCTGGGCATTGGCTTTAACTCCGGGGTCATGCTCATTAACAATCAGCGCTGGCGGCAGGAGAACATTTCCCAGCAGTTGGTCGAGCTGACTGATAGAGAGATTGAGACGGCCTTGGAGGGCGACCAAAGTATTTTAAATATGCTGTTTGCTGATCAATATTGGCCATTAGACGACAGCTACAATTTTCAAATCGGCTTTGATATGGGGGCGGCTCAAATGGGCCACGATTTTATCTTTGAGCTGCCGCTGTCTCCTCTGCCAGCGATTATTCACTATATTTCAGGGCAAAAACCTTGGGACCTTCTGTCAAATATGCGGCTGCGTGAGGTCTGGTGGTTCTACAATCATCTGGAATGGTCTTCTATCATTGCCAGTAAGTCCCTGCAGCAGCCAAGCAAGTCCACTCAGCCCTGCTCGGGGAACTATAGGCTGGAGTGCTTAACTCTGACCGACTGCGACGTATTGGAAAAGCTGGAAGAGCTGGCTGAAGCCCTGCCTGACTGTCTCTTTCATGTGGCAGCCTATACAGCTGTGTCTGATCGGTTGGTTGCCATGATGGCTCATGATAATATCCGCCTGCATCGCTCAATCCTGCCGGTCCGTCTCAAGCAGCTGATGGCGTCCTGTGATATTTATCTAGATATCAACTATGCCTTTAAGTTTCGCGATGTTTTGCAGAGCTTTGAAAATCAGGGGCGGCCTATTTTCACCTTTGACTCTACAAAAACCGAAGGAATTACAGAAAGAGTCTTTGCTGCTGACCGCTGCCAAGAAATGGTGGAGGCGATCCAATCCTACTCTGGCTGATGCGGCTGCCAGTCCTGCTATGCTGACCTGTATTCGGTCCCGGCCGGCTTGATCTGATGATCAGGCTGGTTTTGCTGTGAAATGGGCGGGTCTGCTCCTTTTATTTTTAAATTTAAGAAATAAAACTATATAAAAACTCCAATTTGTGGTAAAATAGTACAGATAAAATAAGGAGTGGAAAAATGGTAGAACCTAAATATAAACGTATTTTAATTAAGTTATCAGGTGAAGCTCTTGCTGGTGAAAAAGGCGTCGGCATCAACATTCAGACCGTCCAGAAAATGGCGGAAGAAATCAAAGAAGTTCATGAATTAGGCATTGAAATTGCTCTGGTGATTGGCGGAGGCAATCTCTGGCGGGGTGAGCCGGCGGCAGAGGCCGGCATGGACCGGGTGCAGGCGGATTATACCGGTATGCTGGGAACGGTCATGAATGCCTTGGTCATGGCCGACTCGTTGCAGCAAGTCGGCGTGGACACCCGCGTCCAGACAGCTATTGCCATGCAGCAGGTGGCTGAGCCTTATATTCGAGGGCGTGCGCTCCGCCATCTGGAAAAAGGCCGTATCGTGATTTTCGGTGCCGGTATCGGTTCTCCTTATTTCTCAACAGACACGACGGCAGCTCTCCGGGCTGCGGAAATCGAAGCAGACGCCATTCTCATGGCCAAAAATGGCGTGGACGGCG
>NZ_KQ969395.1:153657-159734 GCF_001578865.1 Streptococcus sp. DD11 | reverse complement strand
CAATGCTGATCCGAAGAAGGACAAGACAGCAGTTAAGTTTGATGAGCTGACCCACCGTGATGTGATCAGCAAGGGCCTGCGCATCATGGACTCCACGGCTTCAACCCTTTCCATGGACAATGACATCGATCTGGTCGTTTTTAATATGAACGAAGAAGGCAATATCAAACGCGTTGTCATCGGTGAGCAAATCGGAACAACGGTATCAAATAATTTATAAGAATGGAGATTAAAAACTCATGGCAAATGAAATTGTAGAAAAAGCAAAAGAAAGAATGTCCCACTCGCACCAAAGTCTGGCCCGGGAATTCGGCAGCATCCGTGCCGGACGTGCCAATGCCAGCCTTTTGGACCGCATCCATGTCGAGTATTACGGCGTAGAAACGCCGCTCAACCAAATCGCTTCTATTACCATTCCGGAAGCGCGCGTACTCTTGGTAACGCCTTTTGACAAGTCTTCTATCAAGGACATCGAGCGTGCGCTCAATGCTTCTGATCTGGGCATTACCCCAGCCAGCGACGGCTCTGTCATCCGTCTGGTCATTCCGGCTCTGACCGAGGAAACCCGCCGGGATTTGGCCAAGGAAGTGAAGAAGGTCGGTGAAAATGCCAAGGTGGCGGTTCGCAACATCCGCCGCGATGCTATGGACGAGGCCAAGAAGCAGGAAAAAGCCAAGGAAATCACCGAAGATGAGCTCAAAGGTCTGGAAAAAGAGATTCAAAAAGTGACAGATGATGCGGTGAAGCATATTGATGACATGACAGCGCACAAGGAAAAAGAACTCTTGGAAGTTTAATGAAATATAGAGCGGGGATTCCCGCCTCGTCAAACTCAGTTGGCTTTGCTGGCTGGGTTTTCTTAGAAATTTCTTGCATCATGCAGGAAGAAAGAAGGAAACATGAATACAAATCTTGCCAATTTCATTGTCGGAATCATCACCGATGAAAATGAGCGCTTTTACTTTGTGCAAAAGGACGGTCAGACTTATGCCTTGGCCAAGGAAGAAGGCTCGCATCAGCTGAGGGAATCCGTCAAGGGCTTTGCCTACAGCGATATGAAGCAGAAGTTGCGCCTGACAACAGGTGATGTGACAGCCAGTCAGGAGTATTTCGGCTGGGCAACGGTGACCGAGGTCCGCAAGGATTTGGGAGTCTTTGTCGATACGGGTCTGCCTGATAAGCAGATTGTCGTGTCCCTGGATATTCTGCCGGAGATTAAGGAACTCTGGCCGAAAAAGGGCGATCAGCTCTATATCCGCCTGACTGTGGACAAGAAAGACCGGATCTGGGGGCAGCTGGCCTATCAGGAGGACTTTCAGCGCCTGGCCCGTCCGGCCTACAATAATATGCAGAATCAAAACTGGCCGGCCATTGTCTACCGGCTCAAGCTGTCTGGGACCTTTGTCTACCTGCCGGAAAATAATATGCTGGGCTTTATCCATCCCAGCGAGCGCTATGTCGAGCCGCGGCTGGGGCAGGTGCTGGATGCGCGGGTCATCGGCTTTCGCGAGGTGGACCGTACCCTCAATCTCTCCCTCAAACCGCGCTCCTTTGAGATGCTGGAAAATGATGCCCAGATGATTCTGACCTATCTGGAGACCAACGGAGGCTTTATGACTCTCAATGACAAGTCTTCGCCAGAAGACATCAAGGCTACCTTCGGTATTTCCAAAGGACAGTTCAAAAAAGCTCTGGGCGGCCTCATGAAGGCTGGTAAAATCAAGCAGGACCCGACTGGGACGGAGTTGCTATAAGAAAGGACACCATGAGAAAATCTTTTTACACTTGGCTGATGACAGAGCGCAATCCCAAGAGCAAGGAGCCCAAGGCTATTCTGGCGGACTTGGCTTTTCATGAGCCGGCCTTTCCCAAACACACAGACGACTTTGACGAGGTCAGCCGTTTTTTGGAGGAGCACGCTGGTTTCTCTTTTAATCTGGGGGATTTTGACCGGATCTGGGAAGAGTATCAGGCCCACTGACGGTCTCCGGACTTGTTTGCTGCTGATTTTCAGCGGGAATTATGACACCGGACTGGCTGAGAATAGTTTTTTCTCAGCTGCTTTGTTATAATAGACTTGTTGGGAAACGGCTGATTCTTCTTTCTTTTGCTTTGCTTGAATAGTGAGAGACTGAGGACGAATAGTCTGTTGACGGCGATCAGACATGGTCAGCCGCTGCTGTGGTCAAGCCAAGTTTCGCTTGGCTAAACTGAGGAGGCAAAGGAAAAGACCCCAGGCTTTTCCATTAGCAATGAAAGGACGGGGGTCGTTTGCCTGTGTGCCGACCGCTTAAGGCCAACTGACTCAGCATAGGGTTTCCGAACAAGTTTAATATCTAATATAGGAAAACAAACTAAGAGAGGTTCATTGTTTGCAGGAACATTCAGTAGACATTACGCTGAGCCATCCAGATGATTCCTTTCATCTTTTTGGCTCTAACGAACGCCACCTGCGGCTGATGGAGCAGGAACTGGGCGTGACGATTCATGCTCGGACCGAGGTTGTCCAGATTCTGGGGAGCGCGCTGCACTGTGAGCAGGCCCGTCAGGTCATTCAGGCTCTGCTGGTCTTGGTCAATCGCGGGATGACCGTGGGAACGCCTGATGTGGTGACGGCCATTACCATGGCAAAAAATCAGGAGATGGACAAATTTGTCGCTCTCTATGAGGAAGAGATTATCAAGGACAGCTACGGCAAGCCCATTCGGGTCAAGACTCTGGGCCAGAAAATCTATGTGGACAGTGTTAAAAACCATGATATTGTCTTTGGAATCGGCCCGGCAGGGACCGGGAAGACCTTTCTGGCGGTGACCCTGGCTGTGACGGCTCTCAAGCGCGGTCAGGTCAAGCGGATTATCCTGACCCGTCCGGCGGTGGAAGCAGGGGAAAGTCTGGGCTTTCTGCCGGGCGACCTCAAGGAAAAGGTAGACCCTTACCTGCGGCCGGTCTATGATGCTCTTTATCAGATTTTGGGCAAAGACCAGACCAGCCGGCTGATGGAGCGGGAAATTATCGAGATTGCACCCTTGGCCTACATGCGGGGACGGACACTGGATGATGCCTTTGTCATCTTGGATGAAGCGCAGAATACGACCATTATGCAGATGAAAATGTTTCTGACGCGGCTGGGTTTCCAGTCCAAGATGATTGTCAATGGAGATAGCAGCCAGATTGATTTGCCTCGAAATGTTAAGTCCGGCCTCATCGATGCGCAGGAGAAATTGGGAAATTTTTCCCAGATTGACTTTGTGCATTTTTCAGCCAAGGATGTGGTCCGCCATCCGGTCGTAGCCGAGATTATCCGGGCCTATGAGCCGGCTCCTCTTAAAGCTGGCAAATCTGATGCAGAAGAAACAGAATAGCATACGAAAAGAGCAGACATGGAAATCTGCTCTTTTAGTTTGTGATTAAACGAGTTCATCAATAGAGGTGCAGTCCCGTCCCAGACCTTCCGCCACGGGCTGGCTGGTAATCCGGCCCTGATAGGTGGTCACCCCCTCGCGCAGGCCGGCATCTTCTGCAATAGCTTCTTTGAAGCCCTTGTCAGCCAGTGCTTCAATATAAGGCAGGGTGACATTGGTCAGGGCAATGGTGGAGGTACGAGCTACGGCCCCGGGGATATTGGCAACGGCATAGTGCAGCACGCCGTGCTTTTCGTAAACAGGCTCATCGTGAGTCGTCACACGGTCAGCTGTCTCAATGACTCCGCCTTGGTCAACGGCTACATCCACGATGACAGAGCCCGGCTGCATTTGCTTGACCATATTATCTGTGACCAGTTTCGGTGCCTTGGCGCCTGGGATAAGGACTGCTCCGATGACCACATCGGCCTCCTTGACACTTTCTTCGATATTGAAAGAATTGGACATGAGGGTCTGGATTTGATGGCCAAAGACATCCTCTAAGACGGCTAAACGTTTGGCGCTGATATCCAGAATAGTGACCTGAGCTCCCAGTCCCAGAGCGATCCGGGCTGCATGGGTTCCTACAATTCCGCCGCCGATAATAGTGACTTTGCCTTTGGGCACACCGGGAACCCCGCCCAGAAGCACGCCGGATCCGCCTGCCTGCTTGGTCAGGAAGTGGGCACCGATTTGCACGGCCATGCGTCCGGCAACCTCGCTCATAGGCACTAGAAGCGGCAGATGGCCGTCCTCATCCCGGACGGTTTCGTAGGCTATGCCTGTCGTTTTGCCGGCAATCATGGCATCGGCCAGCTCAGGAGCAGCTGCCATATGCAGGTAGGTGAAGAGCAGCAGGTCTTCCCGCAGATAGGTGTATTCAGCAGCTAGAGGTTCTTTCACTTTAACGACCAGCTCGGCTGCCCAAGCTTCAGCAGCGGTAGGGACAATCTCTGCTCCCTGCTGTTGATAGTCCGCATCGGTAAAGCCTGAACCCAGCCCGGCCGTGGTCTCAATCAGCACTTTGTGGCCGCGGCCAACCAGACTGTGAACACCAGCCGGAGTAAGGGCGACACGGTTTTCGTTGTTTTTTATTTCTTTTGGAATACCAATTAACATAAGTGTTAGCTCCTTTTTTAAGTTGTTTTAATTGTATATGAAAGCGGTTTAAAAATCAAGAAAAAAGCGGAAAGCATTGCTTTCATGAGTGAATTATGCTAATCTTTTAAGAAAAAATAGGAGGCACGGATGGAAAATCTCTATATCAAACTATCCCAAAACCGCAGACTGGAAACGGAGCGGCTGCTCTTGCGCCCGGTAACGCTGGATGATGCAGAAAGCATGTTTGCCTATGCTTCGGATGAAGAAAATACGCGCTATGTCTTTCTGACCAATCAGAGCCTGCAAGAAACGAGAAATAATATCGCTGCTATTTACCTGGCCAGTCCTTTGGGGCGCTGGGGCATCGAGCTGAAAGGAAACGGCAAGTTCATCGGCACTATTGACCTGCACAAGGTAGATGCTGAGCTGAAAAAGGCAGCCATCGGCTATGTGATAAACAAAACATACTGGAATCAGGGACTGGCAACAGAGGCTAATCGGGCGGTCATCCGGCTGGCTTTTGAAAAACTCGGCATGAATAAGCTGGTAGCTGTGCATGACCGTGACAATCCAGCTTCAGGGCGAGTCATGGAGAAATCTGGCATGCGCTTTTCCCATGAAGAGCCCTATGCCAAGCTGGACAAACATCGGGAGGGACGGATAGTGACCAGATGCCATTATGTGCTGACCAAAGAGGAGTATGAGCGGCCAGAGTGATGCTGCTCAGTTTTTTTTGCCAAATAACTTGACTTGGCAGGCTGCCTCCTTATATAATAGACTGTAACGTAAATTTTATAGTTCTTTAGTTTGGCTTTTGTTAGCTCCTTAGCACAGTTTGCTTTGGCTGTCCTAGCAGCAAACGAAAGGACTGTCTGCTCAAAGAGTATCAGGAGGTTTTATGACAGTATCTTTAGTGATATATGCACTTGTTTTTGTTTTGCGTCTGGTGTTTCTGAGGACATCTTCCCGCAATGAGCAGGCCATCTTGGCTGCTGGCGGCAGAGAGTATGGGGTGAAAAATTCGACCATCATGAAATACCTGCACATTCTTTTTTATCTGCTTTGCCTGGGGGAGCTGGTACTGCGCAGGCCGGATTTTGATGGAATCAGCTTGCTGGGAGCGGTGCTGCTGGCTTTCTCTATGCTGATGCTCTATCTGGTGGCCAAGCTCTTGGGGCCGGTTTGGACCATCAAGCTGATGCTGGTCAAGGATCACAAGTTTGTGGACCACTGGCTTTTCCGCAATGTCAAGCATCCCAATTATTTCTTTAATGTAGTGCCTGAGCTGCTAGGTCTGGCTCTGCTCTGTCATGCTTATCTTGCGCTCTTTCTCCTTTTCCCGATCTACTGCATCACCTTGTATGTCCGTATCAAGGAAGAAGAGCAGCTGCTCAGGGAGGTCATTATCCCGAACGGAACTGCTGGCGAGTAAGTGTCGTCTGGATGTGAGAAGGCGGTGGGAATCTGTCCCATCGTTTTTTTTGACTTTTTCATCAAAGAAATGTTTGAAAAACGATTAAAATCCCTGCAAAAAAGGGAAAAATAGTTTATAATGAACAAAAAGTGATGAAATGG
>NZ_KQ969395.1:152677-153416 GCF_001578865.1 Streptococcus sp. DD11 | reverse complement strand
CAGAAATCATGGACAGCATGAAGGTGTCGGATATGACGGTTCGGCGCGATCTGATAGAGCTGGAGGGACAGGGATTACTGACGCGTATCCATGGCGGCGCCAAGAGCAATCGGCAGATGAGCTATCGGGAGCTCCCCCACGAGGAAAAACTCTTTAAAAACATTGAAGCCAAGCGGCAGGTGGCCAAGAAAGCAGTAGGACTGATTGAGGAGGGAGATACGATTTTTCTGGGGCCGGGAACGTCGGTGGAGGTGCTGGCAGAGGAAATCCACAGGGAGAAGCTGCGGGTCATTACCAACTGCATGCCTATTTTCAATGAGCTTTTTAAAAAGAAAAGCGATACCTTTCAGGTCTTTCTGCTGGGAGGGGAGATGCGGGAGACCACTCAGGCTTTTGTGGGTGAGATGACCAATGCCATGATGGACAAGATGTATTACAGCAAGATGTTTTTCAGCGGCAACGGGATTAAAAACGGCATGATTCTGACTTCCTCTTTTGAGGAAGCCTACACGCAGAAACTGGCTTTGGAACGTTCGGGAGAGAGCTATCTATTGATTGATTCTTCCAAAATCGGCAAAGAAGATTTCACCCCTATTGCTCCCCTGTCAGAGGTGACAGCTGTCATCACGGACCTTTCTTCTGACAATGTCCATGAGGAATTGGAAGAATATACCCAAGTGTTCTTATAAAAGCAGCAGGCTGCCATGTTAAGCGATAGGCTGGGCGGTGGGACAGAACT
>NZ_KQ969395.1:149393-151983 GCF_001578865.1 Streptococcus sp. DD11 | reverse complement strand
GTGCTTTTGTTGCTTCCTATCGGAAGCTTTATCTATAACCTCAAAACCTCCACTGGAGCTTTTGAGCAATCAGCTACCGCGCCAAAAGTTTTTTACCAAAACAAAGCGAGACTGAAGGACTTTTATACGGTATCTTCTAAAAGATCCATCCTTCTGTGGATGAGGGCGCAGCCATCATGGGCGTCTGTCTCAGCCTCACTGCTAAAAGCAAACTAGAAGACTGTATCCCTGTTAAGAAACGATTCTGTTCGCTGTCTCTCGCTTTTCAAGGAAGGCAATAGAAAGAAGAATCGGCCGTTTTCGAATAAGTCTGCTATCATCAGCTCCTCTGGTCTGCTTCATTTGCCGGCCCGAAACAGTCCTGGAGCTGACGAAGTTTGAAGAGATTGTCGAAAGAGTATAAGAGTTAGAGAGCGGGGGCTTTTTGAGGTCTCGCATGAAGCTTGTATAAGGATTGGAAAGAATTTCAAGGCTCACAGGAGTCTTTTTTGTTTGCTGTAATCATAATTTCAAAAATATTGATTATTTTAAACAAAAATCATTGACAAAGAGATAAAAAAGGTGTATATTATGATTGTAAGAAACAAATGGTGTTTCTAATAAACAAAATTCTGCGCAGATAAATCAAAAAAAGGAGAAGAAGAATGGCAATTATCATTGGAGCAGACGCTGCTGGTTTAAGATTAAAAGATCTTGTAAAAGATTTTCTGCAAAAGGAAGGTTTCCAAGTCCGTGATGTAACAGCAGAAGGACAGGACTTTGTCGATGTGACGCTGGCAGTAGCCGGTCAGGTCAATGAAGAGGAAGGCAATCTGGGCATTGTCATTGATGCCTATGGGGCAGGGCCTTTCATGGTCGCCACCAAAATCAAGGGGATGGTGGCAGCGCAGGTGTCAGATGAACGGTCAGCCTATATGACCCGCGGCCACAATAATTCACGCATCATTACTATGGGAGCTGAAATTGTCGGAGATGAGCTGGCCAAGAACATTGCCAAGGGCTTTGTCAACGGCAAATACGACGGCGGACGTCATCAAATCCGTGTGGACATGCTGAACAAGATGTGCTAAGAGAAAGGAAGGACAAAGATGAAAATTGCGATCGGATGTGACCATATTGTCACCAATGAGAAAATGGCGGTAGTGGATTTCTTAAAGTCAAAGGGCTATGAGGTGCTGGACTTTGGGACTTACGACCATGTCCGCACCCACTATCCTATCTATGGCAAGAAGGTGGGCGAAGCAGTAGCCAGCGGTCAAGCTGATTTGGGAATCTGTATCTGCGGAACGGGAGTCGGCATCAACAATGCCGTCAACAAGGTGCCTGGTATCCGTTCCGCTCTGGTCCGTGATATGACGACGGCCCTCTATGCCAAGGAAGAGCTCAATGCCAATGTCATCGGCTTTGGCGGCAAAATCACTGGTGAGCTGCTGATGTGCGATATTATCGAGGCTTTTATCCATGCTGACTATAAGCCAAGCGAAGAAAATAAGAAATGGATAGCCAAAATCGAGCATGTGGAGACCCATAATGACCGCCAAGCAGATGAACATTTCTTTGCAGAATTTCTGGAAAAATGGGAACGCGGTGACTATCACGACTAAGGAGATGGGCCTATGATTTTAACGGTTACGATGAACCCTTCGATTGATATTTCCTATCCGCTGGCTCATTTCAGGCTGGATACGGTTAATCGGGTGGCAGATGTTTCAAAAACGGCTGGCGGCAAAGGGCTCAATGTCACCCGGGTTTTGGCCGAATGCGGGGAAAATGTGCTCGCAACCGGCCTTATCGGCGGAACGAACGGCCAGTTTCTGCTGGACCATTTACCTTCCGGCGTTCAGCCTTTCTTCTATACTATTCAGGGTGATACCAGAAACTGCATTGCAATCCTGCATGAAGGGCAGCAGACAGAGATTTTAGAAGCCGGTCCGACTGTTTCAGCGGCGGAAGCTGATGGCTTTCTGCATCACTTTAGGCTGCTGATGAAGTCAGCTCAGGTCATTGCCCTTTCGGGCAGCCTGCCGGCGGGGCTGCCGGTGGACTACTATGCTCGCTTGATCAGTATTGCCAAGGAGGAAAAGCGCAAGGTGGTGCTGGACTGTTCAGGAAAAGCCTTAGAGGCAGTTCTCCAATCCGACTGCAAGCCGACGGTCATCAAGCCCAACAGAGAGGAGCTGTCTCAGCTCTTAAATCGGGAGGTTTCGGCAGATTTGGAGCAGCTGAAATCCGTTTTGAGCGATCCCCTTTTTGCTGGTATTGACTGGCTAATCGTCTCCTTGGGGGCAGACGGTGCCTTTGCCAAGCACGGCAGCACTTTCTACAAGGTTCAGATTCCAACGATTGAGGTGGTCAATCCTGTCGGTTCGGGGGATTCGACCGTTGCTGGCATTTCCTCCGCTCTTCAGCATGCCAAAGAGGATGAGAGCTTGCTCAAGCAAGCCATGGTTTTGGGGATGCTCAATGCTCAGGAAAAAATAACTGGACATGTCAATCTGGCCAACTACGACACACTTTATCAGCAAATCACAGTAAAAGAGGTATAAATATGGTACTGACAGCACAAAAACGAAAATATTTAGAGAAATTA
>NZ_KQ969395.1:134320-149016 GCF_001578865.1 Streptococcus sp. DD11 | reverse complement strand
GAAGCAGAGCCGACAGTGGCGCAGATGGAGGAGTTGAAAGTCTTGGTGGCAGAAGAGCTGACCCCATACGCTTCCTCCATGCTGCTGGATCCCGAATACGGCCTGCCTGCGACCAAGGTCTTGGATAAAGATGCCGGTCTTTTGCTGGCTTATGAAAAAACCGGCTATGACACCTCCAGCACCAAACGCCTGCCGGACTGCCTGAATCTCTGGTCAGCCAAGCGCATCAAGGAGCAGGGGGCAGATGCGGTGAAATTCCTGCTCTACTATGATGTGGACGGTGATGCAGCAGTCAACCAAGAAAAGCAGGCTTATATTGAACGGATCGGTTCGGAGTGTGTGGCAGAGGATATTCCTTTCTTCCTTGAGATTTTGGCTTATGATGAAAATATTGCGGATGCTTCCAGTGCCGAATATGCCAAGGTGAAGCCCCGCAAGGTCATTGAAGCTATGAAAGTCTTTTCTGACCCACGTTTTCATATTGATGTCCTCAAGGTTGAAGTGCCGGTCAATGTCAAATACGTTGAAGGCTTTGGTGACGGAGAAATCGTTCATAGCAAGGAAGAAGCAGCAGCTTTCTTCAGGGAGCAGGATCAAGCGACCAGCCTGCCTTATATCTACCTGAGTGCCGGTGTGTCTGCCAAGCTCTTCCAGGAAACGCTGGTCTTTGCTCATGAGTCAGGAGCTAACTTTAATGGCGTTCTTTGCGGCCGCGCCACCTGGGCTGGTTCTGTGCAGGCCTATATTGAAGAGGGCGAAGCTGCAGCGCGTGAATGGCTGCGCACCACAGGCTTTGAAAATATTAACGAACTGAACAAAGTCCTGCAAACAACTGCCACTTCCTGGAAAGAGCGGGGGTAGAAAAGTAAGTCATTGATAGAAAATCTGATGCTATTTCTATCAATGGCTTTTTTAGAACTAAACTGCAGTCATTCTAAGCCAATTAGACGATTGAAGAATACCTCAGCACAATGTTTGAAACAAACAAAAAATGATATTTTTTTGGAAAAAACATCATTAAAGGGTTTACAAACGGGAAATGGCGTGGTATAATCTATTTATAGTTTGAATAAGGTGGATCGTAACTAAGGAAGATTAGGCGAGACCACAAATGAATGCATGGGATTAGTTTCACATCTGAATCCCTGGGTTCGTTTGTGGTCTCTTTTTGTTTTTCAAAATAGTCAGCTATCAGCTTTATATAAACTCTGATGAAATATTTTAAGATAAGGAGGTTCCAGATGTATCGTATCCTTAATGTCATCAATAATAATGTCGCACTTGTCAAAAATGAAAAGAACGAAGAGTTGATGATTACAGGAAGCGGAGTTGCTTTTCACAAGAAAAAAGGGGACATCGTTATTGCTGGTAAAGTTGATAAGGTCTTCAAACTCAACACGGAAGAGTCCAAGGAAAATTTCTTAACTCTTTTAAAGGATGTACCGTTGGACTTTATCACGGTGACCTATGAGGTGATTGGCTCTTTGACAGAAAAGTATGATTATCCTGTGCAAGAATATCTTTATGTCACTCTGACAGACCATATCTACTGTTCCTATCAGGCTCTTCGCAAAGGAACCTATCAAAAAGGAAGTTTGCCGAATTTCTCGATAGATAATCCTTTAGAATATACGATGTCAAGGGAGGCGCTGGCTGTCTTCAGGGAGAAACTGCTGGATCAGTTTCCGGATGATGAGGTCGGACGGATTGCTCTTCATTTCATCAATGCGAAAGGTGAGTCGGCTAATCGGGGTCAGGACAGTCTTGGGAAAACAAAAGAAATTCTGCGTTTGGTGCAAGATGAACTTGAGCACAGCGGCATTCATCGGACAGAAGGAAATAGTCATTTCTACGATCGGTTTATGATTCATCTGAGCTATTTTCTGGACTATATTGATCGCAATCGGGATGACAATACCTCTCTTTTGCAGATGGAAGAACACATTAAAGATTCTTATCCTGATGCCTATGAAATGGGGAGCCGTATCTATGATACGATTGCGAAGGAGACAGGGATTGATCTTTATCGCAGCGAGCGTATCTATATTGTTTTACATATTCAGCGTCTTTTATAAAAACACTTAATTTGCTCTATCTAACAAAAAACTCAAGGAGGACAGGAAGATGAATAGAGAAGAAATTCAATTGCTTGGTTTTGAAATCGTGGCCTATGCTGGCGATGCGCGTTCAAAATTGCTGGAAGCTTTAAAGGCGGCAGAAGCTGGAGATTTTGCCAAGGCAGAAGCTCTGGTGGAGGAAGCGGGAGGCTGCATTGCAGAGGCGCATCAGTCTCAGACTGCTATGCTGGCCAAAGAAGCAGCCGGTGAGGACATTCCCTACAGCGTCACCATGATGCATGGACAGGATCACCTGATGACCACTATCTTGCTCAAAGATGTCATACACCACTTGATTGAACTATACAAAAGAGGAGTAAAATGATGAACAAACTAATCGGACTGATTGAGAAAGGCAAACCTTTCTTTGAGAAGATTTCTCGGAATATCTATCTCCGTGCCATTCGGGACGGCTTTATCGCCGGTATGCCGGTTATCCTCTTCTCATCGATCTTTATCCTGATTGCCTATGTGCCAAATTCCTGGGGTTTCCATTGGTCTAAGGACATTGAGACCTTCCTGATGACTCCCTATAACTATTCAATGGGGATTTTGGCCTTCTTTGTAGGCGGTACGACTGCTAAGGCTCTGACGGACTCGATCAACCGCAGCCTTCCGGCGACCAATCAAATCAACTTTTTGTCTACCATGCTGGCTTCCATGGTCGGCTTTCTCCTCATGGCGGCTGAACCGGCCCAAGAAGGCGGCTTCCTGACGGCTTTCATGGGAACGAAAGGCCTCTTGACAGCTTTCATTGCAGCCTTTGTGACTGTCAATGTCTATAAGGTCTGTGTGAAAAACAATGTCACCATTCGCATGCCAGATGAAGTGCCGCCGAATATTTCACAGGTATTCAAAGACTTGATTCCATTTACTGTTTCAGTGCTTATCCTCTATGCCTTTGAGCTGCTTGTCAAAGGCACATTAGGAGTAACCGTTGCAGAATCCATCGGAACGCTTCTGGCTCCGCTCTTCTCAGCGGCAGATGGCTATCTGGGTATCACCCTTATCTTTGGTGCCTATGCCTTCTTCTGGTTTGTGGGTATCCATGGTCCCTCTATCGTGGAGCCGGCCATTGCGGCCATTACCTATGCCAATGTCGATGCCAACTTGGCTCTGATACAGGCCGGCCAGCATGCGGATAAGGTCATCACTTCCGGTACGCAGATGTTCATCGTGACCATGGGCGGTACTGGTGCAACCTTGATTGTACCTTTCCTCTTCATGTGGATCTGTAAGTCAGAGCGCAACCGTGCCATTGGACGGGCATCCGTTGTCCCTACTTTCTTTGGAGTCAACGAGCCCATCCTCTTCGGTGCCCCTATTGTTTTGAATCCGATTTTCTTCATTCCCTTTATCTTTGCACCGATTGCCAATGTCTGGATTTTCAAATTCTTTGTTGATACTTTGAATATGAACTCCTTTTCTGCCAATCTTCCATGGGTAACGCCGGGACCTCTGGGAATTGTGCTGGGGACCAACTTCCAGCTGCTGTCCTTTGTCCTTGCAGCCCTCTTGGTGCTTGTTGATGTCATCATTTACTATCCATTTGTCAAGGTTTATGATGAACAGATTCTGGAAGAAGAGCGCTCCGGCAACTCCAACGATGCACTCAAGGAAAAGGTGGCGGCTAACTTCAACACGGCAAAAGCAGATGCCATTCTTGAAAAAGCCGGTGCAGAAGGCGTCGCCGAAGAAGCAGCGAATCAGCATACAATCACTGAAGAAACCAATGTCCTCGTGCTTTGTGCCGGCGGCGGTACCAGCGGTCTGCTGGCCAATGCCCTGAATAAAGCAGCCGCTGAATACAAGGTTCCGGTCAAAGCAGCAGCGGGCGGCTACGGTGCTCACCGGGAGATGCTGCCGGAGTTTGACTTGGTCATTCTGGCTCCGCAGGTGGCTTCAAACTTTGAAGACATGAAGGCGGAAACAGATAAATTGGGCATCAAACTGGCGAAAACAGAAGGGGCCCAATACATCAAGCTGACCCGCGACGGTCAGGGGGCTCTGAAGTTTGTGCAGGAACAGTTTGATTAAAGAATCGGCTCTTTGCGCCTTGCTTCCAGCCTTGGATGCAAGAGAAGCTGTCAGGCTTTTGAAGACCAAGTGCCTTTTCTTGACCAACCTATACTGTTGCTTATGGTTTGGAGTGAAGCCAATCATGATTCCCTCTTGTATAAAGGGCTTCACTTCAAATTGTATAAAGAAATACCAGAGGTGAATACAATGACAAAAACACTTCCCAAAGACTTCATTTTTGGCGGGGCTACAGCGGCTTATCAGGCTGAAGGAGCCACCCACACAGACGGCAAAGGCCCAGTCGCCTGGGACAAGTATTTAGAAGATAATTATTGGTATACGGCAGAACCGGCCAGTGACTTTTACCATAAATATCCAGTGGACTTGGCACTGGCGGAGGAGTACGGTGTCAACGGTATTCGGATTTCCATTGCTTGGTCGCGTATCTTTCCAAAGGGCTATGGGGAGGTCAATCCAAAGGGTGTAGACTTTTACCATAAGCTCTTTGCGGAATGCCATAAACACCATGTGGAACCCTTCGTGACCCTGCATCACTTTGATACGCCGGAAGCTCTGCACTCCAAGGGCGACTTCCTCAACCGGGATAATATGGACCACTTCGTAGACTATGCCGCTTTCTGCTTTGAAGAATTTCCAGAAGTACGCTACTGGACGACCTTCAATGAAATCGGCCCAATCGGCGATGGCCAGTACTTAGTCGGAAAATTCCCGCCGGGCATCCAATATGACCTTGCGAAAGTGTTCCAATCCCACCACAATATGATGGTTTCACATGCGCGTGCTGTAAAGATCTACAAGGAGAAAGGCTACCCGGGTGAAATCGGTGTCGTTCATGCCCTCCCAACCAAATACCCTTATGATCCGGACAATCCTGCAGATGTTCGTGCAGCAGAATTAGAAGACATCATTCATAACAAGTTCATTTTAGATGCTACTTATCTAGGTTACTATTCAGAAATGACGATGGCGGGTGTAAAGCACATCCTGAAAGAGAATGGCGGAGAGTTGGACCTGCCTGATGAAGACTTTGCAGCTTTGGAAGCAGCCAAAGATCTCAATGATTTTCTTGGCATCAATTACTATATGAGTGACTGGATGCGAGATTTTGACGGCGAGACAGAGATTGTCCATAATGGCAAGGGCGAAAAAGGCAGCTCCAAGTACCAGATTAAGGGCGTAGGACGCAGAGAAGCTCCCTCCCATATCCCGAAAACGGATTGGGACTGGATTATCTACCCGCAAGGTTTGTACGACCAAATCATGCGGGTGAAACAAGACTATCCAAACTACAAGAAAATCTATATCACAGAAAATGGTCTGGGCTACAAAGACGAGTTTGTAGACGGGACGGTCTATGATGATGGGCGGATTGACTATGTGAAGAAACACTTGGAAGTCCTGTCTGATGCCATTGCCGACGGGGCCAATGTCAAGGGCTACTTCATCTGGTCGCTGATGGATGTCTTTTCCTGGTCCAATGGCTACGAAAAACGCTACGGTCTCTTTTATGTAGATTTTGACACCCAGGAACGCTATCCTAAAAAGTCAGCGCATTGGTATAAAAAAGTAGCTCAGAGTCAGGAAATTGATTAGACCTGTTTGGAACGGTATGATGCTTCTCTCTCTTGCTTCTATTGGGCAGAGGGGGGGCTGACTCAAGAGGCGGTTTCCGAGTCAGTCTGCTGAAAACAGTCAAAAAATCCATGCAAATCTTGCATGGATTTTTAAGGTATTCGGTTAAAAGCAACTGTCTTTTTCTTTTATGATTTCTCTGATTCTGTCTGCCAGCTGCTGGGGCTGGCCGTCCTGACAGATGTAGATGCCGCTTCCTGTCCGGTGGGCCGTGTAGGCAAAGGCCAGAATCGGCTTGCCCTTGTCCAGCGCTCTCTGCAGAATGTGATCCACCTCGCCCCAGTGGTTGATGTCCAAGTAAAGATCGGCCCGGTCCAGCAGGTCTTCGATAATATCGTCGTGGTGGACATTGGTATAGAGATTGATATTGGGGTAGGAGGCAAAGCTCTCCAGAAAAGGAGAAATGCTGGTTTTGGCTGCGATGTGAAACTCCAGCTCAGGCAGCTCTTGGGCCAGATAGGCCAGCTCTTCCAAAGTATCTGACGCTGTCAGGGTAAAGGCATGGAACTTGCCCTGCGGCCGTTTCTTGATGATCAGCTCTTCCTTGCTGACAGCGATAGAGTCGCTGGGAATATCCTGATAAACCAGACTGCCTGCTCCGATAATGACATTGTCGCCGATGGTCACGCCTTTGAGGATGACAGTATTGGCCCCAATCCAGCAGTTGGCCCCAATTTTGACAGGAGCTGAGGAATAAGCTATTTTTTCAATATGGTAGTTGGAATACTGATGATTGTGGTCAAAGATGCGGACACCGTCGCCAAACATGGTGTCCTTGCCGATTTCAATTAATTGTTCACAGCGGACTGTGCAGTGGTCATTAAAGAAAACCCGGTTTCCTAGTTTGAGCTGAGCCCCGCTTGCAACATTGAGGCTGGCAAAGGATTGGAAGATGACATCCTGACCAATGTCAAGCTGACTGTCTGGGGAGATGTCAATATGATGAAAATTTCCCTTGAATTGGATTTCAGACATGTTGGGTCCTTTCTTTGATGTAGGCCAGTTTGGCCTGTCGGCTTTTCTGTTTGAAGAGGGCTTCAGCCGACATAGCGGCCGGCTTGTCGGGATGTTCTTCTTGGTAGATCAGGGTTACAGGCAGGCGGGCGCGGGTGTACTTGGCCCCTTTGCCGGCCTGGTGTTTTTTCAGTCTTTGCTCGATATTGGTTGTATAGCCAGTGTAGAGCGAGCCGTCGCCGCATTCGAGCACGTACATATAGGCTTTATTTTCCATAGTAAATATCATGAATCTCCGGTGTGTAGCTGCCGTCCTGATTGTGGATAAAAAGGGGCGGCAGGATTTTGAGGCCGTCGCGTGAGCCGTCTTTGATGGCTTCAATCAGCAGCATATTGGCCTCCTTGCCCAGCTTGGGATAGACAAACTGGATGCGTTTGGGTGCCAGATTGTGGGCCTGCATGGTCTCGATAATGTCCAAAAACCGGTCGGGCCGGTGGACCATGGCCAGACGGCCGTTGGACTTGAGCAGGCGCTGGGATATGGCACAGATTTCTTCCAGATTGGTGCTGATTTCATGGCGGGCCAGAAGGTAATGCTGGCTGGCATTGAGATTGGAATGTTTGTCTACCTTGAAATAGGGCGGATTGCAGAGAATCAGATCTACCTTGCTGCCGGAAATATGGGCACCTAGATGTTTCAGATCGTCATGAATGACCTGCATCTGATTGGTCAAATCATTGAGCTCAATCGAGCGCTGGGCCATATCGGCCAGGCGTTCCTGAATTTCCACAGCAATGATGCGGGCCTTGGTCCGGGTGCTGGCAAAGAGGCCGACAGCTCCATTGCCGGCACAGAGGTCGATTATCAGGCCGTGCTTGGGCAGTTTAGGGAAGCGTGACAGCAGGACACTGTCCACCGAATAGCTGAAAACCTCACTGTTTTGTATAATCTTAACGTCTGTTGAAAAGAGCTGGTTGACCCGTTCTCCGTCTTTTAATCTTGCTTCTGTCATAACAACATTATAGCACGATTCAGCAAGGATTCCAAAGGGATAGGGAAATTTTGCAGCAGCAAAATGAAAACATGCGAGGGTATCGCATGTTTTTATGAGCTTAAATAATATTTTTTTGCAGCGAGCCCTTAGTCAAATCTGTATTTCTGCTTGATGGTGCAGACGACAAAGACAAGTCCAAAAATAACCATAAGAATCAGATAGACTGGCAAAGTGGCTGCTGTCAGGGTTGCGATTTCCAGCAGGTGCTGGAGGACGAAGGCTGAGGCATAGAAGCCCAAGACAGAAAAGAGGATCAGCAGGCTGCGCCAGAGATTGAGCGGCAGGCAGGCCCGAATGACAGACAGGAAGCTAATCGTGCCTAGCAGATAGTAGGACAGGGTAGACATTTCTATGTCGGTCCAGCCCTGTGCCGTGCCCCAGAAGCGGACAAAGAGAACGCTGAAGACAATCATGAGGGCACTTGGCAGGGCCAGCTGCAGCGAGCGTTTGAGGAAATGCTTTTCTACTGGCTTGATATTACGCTCAAAGGTCAGGACAAAAGGCGGAAAGCCTTCGACGAACTGGTCAATAAGGGTAATCTGAATCGGAATGAAAGGGAAAATCAAGAGATACTCAGGCTTGCCCATAGCTACCGAGGCGATACAGATGATGGCCAGGATAAAGGAATAAATGGTCTTGATAAAGAAGATAGGGGCAATCCGGCCGATATTATTGACAACCCGGCGGCCTTCAAAGAGGATTTCGGGAACATCATTGAAGTCGGAATTGAGCAGGACCAGATTGGCAATCTGGCGGGTGGCAGGATCGCCCTCTGCCATGACGATGGAGCAGTCTGCTTCGCGCAGGGCCAGAATATCATTGACCCCGTCACCGGTCATAGCAGTTGTGCGGCCGGCCGCTTTGAGGGTCGTAATCAAGAGCTTTTTCTGATGCGGGGATACCCGGCCGAAAATGGCTGTTTCCTCCGCTTGAGCCACCAGTTCTTCATCGCTGATCTTGGAGCAGTCAATGTAGCTCTCGAAGTTAGCAAAGCCGGCCTGATGGGCGATGTGAGAAACGGTCAGCGGATTGTCACCGGAGATAATCTTTAGGTCAACATCCTGTGAGCGCAGATAGTCCAGTGTCTGAGCAGCGCCTTCTCGGATCGGATCAGTGATTTCCAGAACTGCCAGAGCAGCTGTGTCGCTAGGCAGCTGGATGCTGTGCTTGTCTATGCTCTGGCTGCTGTGAGCCAGAACAAGGACGCGGGAACCGCGTTTTTGGGCTTCGATGACGGCAGGCGGATTGCTGTCTAGGAGCATCTCCGGAGCACCCAGGAAGACTGTGCCGACCTCCGACAGCTCCATGGCCCCCCATTTGCGGTCGCTGGAGAATGGAATGACATTGCTGCTGCTGTATGAATGCTCCAGCTGGCCGAATTTCTTGCGGATAGCTTGGGCGGTTGGATTGTTATCCTCGCTGGTCTGGATATAGGCCGCCAGCAGCTGGCCAATGCTGTCATCGGAAAATCTGTCTGTCAAACTGTGCAGGCCCTGAACAGTCATCTTTCCTTGTGTGATGGTTCCGGTTTTGTCCAAACAGAGGGTGTCCACCCGGGCCAGCGTTTCGACCGAGTACATCTCCTGAACCAGCACCTTGCGCATCCCCAGCTTGATGACAGCGGTCAGGAGAGAAGTGACGGTCAGGAGGGCAATGCCCTTAGGCAGCATGCCCAGAAGGGCAGTCGAGCTGGTGATAACGGAATTTTTGACGGGCAGTCCTTTTATCATCAGGGCTTCAAAGAAGAGAGCCAGGCCGAATGGGATGATGATTTTTCCGGTAAAGCGGGAAATCTTGGCCAGATTGTAAAGAATGCGGGAGTTGATTGGTTTGAGGGTTTTGGCCTCTGTCATCAGTTTGTTGGCATAGTTGTCTGCCCCTACATGATGGACTTCTGCGTAAACCTGTCCGCTGGCCAGAAAGCTGCCGGACAGGAGCTCGCCGCCGGCTTCTTTGAGGACTAGATCGCTCTCGCCCGTCAGCATGGCTTCATTGGCTTCGGCCACGCCCTCGATGACTGTAGAATCGCTGGGAATCTGCTCTCCGGCTGATAGTTTGAGCAGGTCGCCCAAGACGATGTTTTCTGGCTCGATCTGGCTTTCCTGACCGTCGCGGACAACCGTCACCAGCTCCCGGCTGACCAGATTGAGCTTGTCAATCATGTGCTTGGCTCTGAGCTCGGTGATAATCCCGGTTACGGCATTAAAACTGATAACAGCAAAAAAGACCAGATTGCTCCAGGCCTGAACGGACACCAGAGCCACAGCAATGGCGAAGTTGAGGGCATTGAAAAGGGTAAAAACATTCCGCTTGACAATATCCCAATTACTGGTGCTGGCATTGCTGTTGAAGTGATTGGTCAGTCCCTGCGAAATTTTTTCATCTACTTGAGATTGGCTTAAACCATTAAATTGTTTCTTATTCATGAAATCCATGATACCATTTTTTTAGCAAAATAGCTATCGGCCGCGACAGATAAAGTATAAAAAAGATTGCAGACTCTTGGGGGATAGGGTATAATTGAAAAAGAAACGCACGAAATTTTGAAATAGAATGAGGTTGTCTATGTTTTATACCTATTTGCGAGGACTGGTCATTTTTATTTTGTGGACCTTAAACGGCAATGCCCATTACCACAATAAGGAAAAGATTCCTTCCCAAGATGAAAATTATATCTTAGTTGCCCCTCACCGGACCTGGTGGGATCCGGTATACATGGCTTTTGCGACCAAGCCCAAGCAGTTTATTTTTATGGCCAAAAAGCAGCTCTTTGAGAATCGGGTCTTCGGCTGGTGGATTCGGATGTGCGGGGCCTTCCCCATCGACCGGGAAAATCCGGGACCGTCTGCTATCAAGTATCCGGTCAATATGCTGAAAAAGAGCAATCGCTCTCTGATTATGTTTCCCAGCGGCAGCCGCCACTCTTCTGATGTCAAGGGGGGGGTAGCCGTCATCGCTAAGATGGCCAAGGTCCGCATCATGCCAGTGGTTTATGCAGGTCCAAGGAGCCTCAAGGGGCTGGCGGCCGGTGAGCGAGTGGACATGAACTTCGGCAATCCCATCGACATTTCGGATATTAAAAAGATGAATGATGAAGGAGTGGAAGAAGTAGCCCGCCGTATTCATGCGGAGTTTGACCGTCTGGATGCAGAGGTGGCACCGTATCAGACAGGTCAAAAGCCCAATTTCTTTATGAGGATTCTGCGGGCCATCGCCTTTGTCCCCGCTGCCTTGGTTGGTATTCTGACCATTATTTTCAGCTTCTTTGCCAGCTTTGTCTGGGATCCGGACAAGCACAGAAAATAAACAGTTCTTGGTTTTTTGAGCGTTTTGTTTCAAAAAATCAAGGACTTTTTTTGTGAATTGTACTATAATTTTAGAATAATATTTTTGAGGGGGGTGTATCATGCCTATTAGTCTCTTATCGTTTGTGACTTTGTCGCTGTTTATGCTGCATGAGTTTGACGAAATTATTCTGATTCGGCCTTGGATTCAGCAAAATGAAAACAATCCCCGTTTTCAGACTGAGATGTTTATTGCGGGAAAGAAAGCTTATCCGTCCACAGAAGGGATTGCTGCGGCCATTGCAGAAGAATTTTTGATTGCTTTTCTCATCTTCCTGATGGCCATTGTCTGGCAGATTCCAGAATTAGCTTTGGCTCTGGGCTTCTGCCATACCCTGCACCTGCTGGGCCATATCACGCAGGTGCTGCGGTTTCGCCGCTGGGTACCAGGCGGTTTTACCGCAGTGGCAACCTTTCCCATTCTCATCCTCATCTTTATTTTCTACTTAGCCTACCAGCCGGTATCCTGGCTCCTGATTTTGCTTTTAAGTCCGTTTCTGATGGTCATTATTTTGCTCAATCTGTCCCTTCTTCATAGTCAGGCAGGCTATATTCAAAGCTGCATTTTGCGGCTGACCAGAACTCAAAATAAGGGCTAGCTGCCCTTGAAAATTCCTCTGGACTTACTTATATGAAAAAAGTATGCTGAAAATAGAAAGCAGGTGCTTATGTGAATAAAGAAGACCTAACTTTGGCCTTAGTCAAGGCCAAAATAGACCCTGAAGTGAAAAAGAATCCAGAACTCTTGGCTCTGATTGAAGAGCCCTTAGCAGAGCTGAAAAAAGATAGACCGGTCAATCTTATATCCGCCAAGTTCAACCGTTCTTTGACAGTTTATCTTTTAGGCCATCAGCTGAAAGTTCCCCAAATCGTTATAGACCTTCACAAGTTAATGGCAGCTGAAGCAGCAGCCTATGAGGGAAGAGCTTTTTCTTCCATAATGTTGGGCAGCATCTTGGGCGGAGGCGGAAAGTGAAGCCGCTACTGCCCTCTTTTGAAATTTCTAACTGGAGTCTTATACGGTATCTTCTCAAAGATACTCCCCTTTGTGGGTGAGGGGGGAGTCATCATGGGAGTCTGTCCCACCGCCTTTTTATTTTTTCCGCTTGCTTTTACGAATAATAAGGTAAGAGGTGAAAAATATGTTGGAAGAAATCATTGAAAAAATCAAAGAATATAAGCTCTTTGCTGGTCTGGCTCTTGCCGGCTTGCTTCTGGCTGGCTTTTTCCTGGTCAGAGGAAGCGGGGAGCCAGCCCCGGAAAAGCAGGTATCGGCTCTAGCGCAGGAAGTGATCCAGTCATCTGCCAGTTCGGATCAGATAGATAGAACTGAGCAGTCTGAAGTCCGAGATAGCGAGTCCAGCTCTGAATTAACCGTTGATGTCAAAGGAGAGGTCAAACATCCAGGAGTCTACCAGCTAAAAGCAGGCAGCCGTATTTATGATGCCATCCAAAAAGCGGGCGGAATGACAGCAGAGGCTGATTCAAAGTCGGTCAATCTGGCCCAGAAGTTGGCAGATGAAGCAGTGGTTTATGTGACAAAAATTGGAGAAGGCGGAGCTGACGTGACGGCAGGCACAGCTGAGGCAAGTTCTCAGGCAGCGGCTTCCAGGTCAGCCCAAAGTGACCTGATTAATTTAAACACAGCGACCGAGGCTGAGCTGCAGACTATTACAGGTATTGGTCAGAAGCGGGCTCAGGATATCATTGCTTATCGGGAGTCCAATGGCGGCTTCAAGTCGGTAGATGATTTGAAGAATGTTTCGGGTATTGGGGACAAGACGCTAGAGAAGCTAAAAGAGTATGTCACAGTGGATTGAAAAATTGCCCCTGCCGCCCCTTTACTTGGTTCTCATCTTGGTCTGGGTCTATTTTGCTGTCTATACGGGAGGATTGCTGGCTTATCTGGGCTTGGGCTTGCTTGTGGTTCGGCTTTTCGCTGCCTATCCGCTGAAAAAAGCTCTCCTCGCCTTGGTCCTGTTGGGTCTCTTTGCCGGTCTGTTTCTGTTTCGCCGGGAAATGGCAGAGCAGGCTTTCCGGCAGGAGCCCAAGCCAGTCAGCTGGGTGCAGCCCATACCGGATACCATCCAGGTCAATGGCGACTCTCTTTCCTTTCGGGGACGGGGCAATGGGCAGACCTATCAGGTCTTCTACAAGCTCAAATCTGAAAAGGAAAAAGAAGCCTTTCAGAAGCTGTCGGATCAGGTCCGGCTGGAAATTGCCGGAGAGTTCAGTCTGGCTCAGCAACAGCGGAATTTCGCCGGTTTTGACTATCGGGCTTATCTGAAAACAGAAGGGATTTACCGGACCTTAACCATCAGTGCCATCAAGTCAGTCCAGCCAGTGTCCGATTTTCAGCCTTGGGACTGGCCGTCTCTTTGGCGCCGAAAGGCCTTGGTGTATATTCAGACTCATTTTCCTAAGCCCATGAGTCACTATATGGGCGGGCTGTTATTTGGCCAGCTGGACACGGGCTTCGCAGAAATGAATGAACTCTATTCCAGTCTGGGGATCATCCATCTCTTTGCCCTGTCTGGCATGCAGGTTGCTTACTTTGCTGACGGTTTTCGAAGAATACTGCTGCGTCTGGGTCTGAAGATGGAGACTGTCCATCTTCTGCAGCTGCCTTTTTTTCTGATTTACGCCGGTCTGACAGGCTTTTCTGTGTCTGTGGTCAGAAGTCTTCTTCAGAAATTGCTGGCTCAGCTGGGCCTCAAAGGGCCGGATAATGTTGCGGTGACCCTGCTGATTCTGTTTATCCTGATGCCCAATGTCCTGCTGACAGCGGGCGGCGTCCTGTCCTGTTCTTATGCTTTTCTGCTCGCCATGCTGAACTTTGATCATCTGCCGCCCATGCGGAAAGTTCTGGCTGAAAGTCTGACGCTTTCGCTGGGGATTCTGCCTGTTTTGCTTTATTATTTTGCGGAATTTCAGCCTTGGTCCTTGCTGCTGACCTTCCTTTTTTCTGTTCTCTTTGACAGGATTCTGCTGCCGGGTCTGACGGCAGTTTTCCTCCTGTCACCTTTGATAAAGCTTACTCAGGTCAATTTCTTTTTGACTGGCTGGAAACGCTGATTCGCTGGGTGGCTGAGATTTCTCCGCGTCCGCTGGTCCTCGGTCAGCCCAGTCTCTGGCTGCTGACTGCTCTGCTCTTGGTTCTGGGCCTGCTCTATGATTTTCGCCGGCAGAAGAAATGGGTCTGGGCACTTGGCCTGACGGCAGCTCTGCTTTTTTTCCTCAGTAAACATCCCCTGCAAAACGAAATCACGGTGGTAGATGTCGGTCAGGGGGACAGCATTTTTCTGCGGGATCTAAGGGGGCGGACGGTCCTGATTGATGTTGGCGGCCGGGTGGAGCTGGGGAAGAAAGAGCCTTGGCAGCAGCGAACGGTGTCCAGCAATGCTGAGAAAACCCTGATTCCCTACCTCAAAAGCCGGGGCGTCAGCAGGCTGGATGTTTTGGTTTTGACCCATACTGATACGGACCATATGGGCGATATGCTGGAAGTTGGCAGGCATTTTTCTATCGGGAAGATTTATGTGTCCAAGGGCAGT
>NZ_KQ969395.1:125962-134300 GCF_001578865.1 Streptococcus sp. DD11 | reverse complement strand
CCCAGCCGGATTTTGTCCAGAAGCTGGAACAGATGCAGCGGCCGGTACAGGCAGCAGAGCTAGGACAGCAGCTGCCCATTTTTGATTCAGCCCTGCAGGTGCTCTATCCCAGTGATACAGGCGATGGCGGCAATGATGATTCCCTTGTGCTCTATGGAGAATTTTTCCGGACCAAGTTTTTATTTACTGGAGATTTAGAAGCTCATGGCGAGTCTGAACTGTTAAAGCTGTTTCCGCAGCTGCAGGTGGATGTCTTAAAGGCCGGACATCATGGCTCCAAAGGCTCCTCCAGTCCGGAATTTTTAGAGCAGATTCGGCCCAAGACAGTCCTTATTTCTGCCGGGCAAAAGAACCGCTATCAGCATCCGCATCAGGAGACTCTGGAGCGTTTTAAGACACTTGAAAGTTCGATTTATCGGACAGACCGGCAGGGAGCAATTCGGTTTACTGGCTGGGATTCCTGGCTGGTTGAGACGGTTCATCAGGATGAAGCGCCATGAGGCTGCTAGGACAGCTCCTAAACGCTTATTGATTTATCTATGTATTTGTGATAAGATAGTCCTTATAAAAAAATTATTGTAGAGGAGAAGCTCATGTTTGCTGCTTATAAAAAATTCTGGACACAGTATGTTGATTTTACGGGCCGCTCAAGCCGGTCTGATTTTTGGTGGGTCATGCTGTGCCATACAATCATTAATGTACCGCTGCTAATTATTATTTGGATCTCTGCTTTGGGAAGCTTGCTTTCTGCAGCCCAAGATATGGCTTATGGAGGAGAGGCAGATCCAGCGACAGTTCTGGCAGGGACAGGTTTTGCTGTGATTTTCTGGTTTATCATGATTATTTATTTTATGGCTACCTTCGTTCCTAATCTGGCTATCATTGCTCGTCGCCTGCGCGATGCTGGCTACCATTGGGCTTTTCTCTTCCTGTATGTCGGTCCGTTCCTGCTGTTATTTATTCCTATTTTGAACCTTATTGGATCTCTGGCGTTCATTTCATGTATGATTGTTTTGACTGTCCTGCTTTGTCAAGCTTCAAAACCTGAGCAGGCTGGGAATGCCTATGGTCAGCAATTTGGCCACTCAGGTTTCCAAGGCCAGCAGTTTGGTCAGCAGCCAGCTCAAAACCAGCAGTTTGGTCAGTCAGGCTTCCAAGGCCAGCAATTTGGCCAGCAGCCAGCTCAAAACCAGCAGTTTGGTCAGTCAGGCTTCCAAGGCCAGCAATTTGGCCAGCAGCCAGCTCAAAACCAGCAGTTTGGCCACTCAGGCTTCCAAGGCCAGCAATTTGGCCAGCAGCCAGCTCAAAACCAGCAGTTTGGTCAGTCAGGCTTCCAAGGCCAGCAATTTGGCCAGCAGCCGGCTCAAAACCAGCAGTTTGGTCAGCCAGGTTTCCAAGGCCAGCAATTTGGCCAGCAGCCGGCTCAAAACCAGCAGTTTGGCCAATCAGACTTCCAAGGCCAGCAGTTCGGTCAGCAGCCAGCCCAAAATCAATCTTCTGGTCAGGCTCAGCCAAATCCCGATTATTTCCAAGACCAGTCATTCGCTCAGGAGCAGTCTTTTGCTCAATCGCAGGCACCGGTTCAGGGCTTTAATCCGGCAACTACTGCTCAGCAGCAGCCAAGCCAAGAGCCTAACGGCTCCAATCCTTTTGCAGCTGCACCGCAGGCACCGGATCAAAGCCAATCTTCTGTTTTTGAGCAGCAAGTTGAAACGCAGGAGCCGGCCGCTGAATCAGCAGAAAGCCAGCCGGAATCTGCAGCCGTTCAGGAGGAAACTGTTCAAAATAATCCTTTTGTTTCAGCAATTCAAGAGGAACATGCGCCTTTATCAGCTGAAAATGCGGTGGATGATTCAACTGAAACACAAGAATGATGATAAGCAAAAAGCATTTCCCTGTGAGATGCTTTTTCCCTTTTCAGAAAGAGGGGCATATATGGTATAATCATAAGCAGACAGGAGCAGTGTTTGCTGATGGTGCCAAAGAAACTCTATTGTTGACGAGGCAAATCCACGGCAGCAGTTTGAGCACCTCGCTGCCTAGGACGAACAGGCTATATAAAAGCCGGTGTTTGCAGCTGACGTCAGCTCCCTGCCATACGTCGTTAAGGCTGTTTCACACAGGCCCAGCAGTTCTGCAAAGCTTTGCCAGGATTGGCGGTCAATCGTCCTTCAGCTGGCAAAGCCGCCTTCCTGAATACAGATTATAAGTTTTTACAAGAGATTGGAGAAATCAGATGGGAAATCAGCTTCGGTATAATTGGGCAACGCTGGGAACCGGCGTCATTGCTAATGAATTGGCACAGGCTTTGGAAGCCTTGGGAGGCAGGCTTTATTCGGTTGCCAATCGGACCTATGCTAAGGGACTGGAATTTGCCGAGAAATACGGCATTGGCAAGGTCTATGAGCAGATTGATGACCTCTTTGAGGATGAACAGGTGGATATTATCTATATCTCTACGCCTCATAATACGCATATTTCCTACCTGCGCAAGGCTCTGGCCAGCGGCAAGCATGTGCTCTGTGAGAAATCCATCACGCTGAACTCGGCTGAGCTGGAGGAAGCCATTGCTCTGGCAGAACAGCAGGGGGTCATTTTGGCTGAGGCCATGACCATTTATCACATGCCGATTTACCGGGAGCTGGGTCAGATAGCAGCAAGCGGCAGGCTGGGAGAGCTGAAGATGGTTCAGCTGAATTTCGGCAGTTACAAGGAATACGATATGAACAATCGTTTCTTTAACCGCAATCTGGCTGGCGGAGCTCTGCTGGATATCGGGGTCTATGCTCTTTCCTTTGCCCGCTGGTTTATGTCTTCCAGTCCTCATCAAGTGGCCTCTCAGGTCCGACTGGCACCGACCGGTGTGGATGAGCAGGCCGGCATCCTCCTGATGAATGAAGAAGGTCAAATGGCGACTCTGGCCCTGACGCTTCATGCCAAGCAGCCCAAGCGCGGCACTCTAGCTTACGACAAAGCCTATATCGAGCTCTTCGACTATCCCAGAGGACAAAAGGCGGTGATTACCTACACTGAGGACGGCCGTCAGGAAGTGGTAGAAGCCGGACAAACCAGTCAGGCCCTGGTCTATGAAGTTACTGACATGGAAAGGGCCGTAGCCGGTCAGGGCAATGAAATGCACCTGGATTATACCCGCGATGTTATGAAAATCATGACGGATCTCCGCAAGGACTGGGGTTTGACCTACCCAGAGGAGTAAAAACGCGCAGTGTTATGGCTCTTGGGGCAGCCGGTCCTTGCTTTAACAGCCCGAACCTAGAAACAAGATAGTGAGGACTGCTAAAAGCAAAGGAAAAGACTATAAAAAGAAAAATAGCAGACTTTCCTGCTGTTTTTTGTTACAATCAATACATGGAAACAATTCATACTCAATGAAAATCATCAGCAAATCAGGCAAAAGCAGACAGAGGGACAGCTGGCTGCTCATCCTGTTACGAAAATTCCCAAGGGGCTTTCTCGAACTCTGCAGGAACTGCTTGAATTAAAACTGTTCGTTTCAATCTAAATAGTGTCGGAGCTAGCTGCTCTGCTCAAAAGCTTCGGCGGAGATTTTGAGCTTGTAGATGAAGGACCGCAAGGAAGTGTCAAAAGCACGGCTGTTTGACGAAAGCTTCGCTTTCTTCATCTGCAGTCTCCCTTCCTCACCAGCTCGTTTCTGAGCTCGGGCTAAAAAGGTCCCCCGGACCTGCCTCGCTTTTCAGTTTTCAGGCTCGGGCTAAAAAGGTCCCCCGGACCTGCCTCGCTTTTCAGTTTTCAGGCTCGGGCTAAAAAGGTCCCCCGGACCTTTTTACTCCCTCAGATTGTTGGGGCTGACATGGTTTGAAGAGATTTTCAGAGAGTTATCAAGCAATAGACAGAATGAAGGGAGATGTGCTGTGCTAGCCATTGAAGAAATTAAAAACATCAATCCGGCAGCTCTTTCTGCTCTGACGGTTTTGACAGGAGATGATGCAGGACAGTTTGAACTGCTCAAGGAGCAGTTTCTCCGGCAGCTTCATTTTGATCCGGCTGATTTGAATGTCGCCGTTTTTGACATGAAAGAGGCGGATTATCAGGCTGTGGAGCTGGATTTGGTCAGTCTGCCTTTTTTTGCGGATGAAAAAATCATCATCTTAGACCGCTTTGCGGACCTGACGACTGCCAAGAAACGCTGTCTGACCGATGAGGAGCTCAAATCTTTTGAGGATTATTTGGAAAATCCGGTGGCTACGACCAAGTTGGTTATTTTTGCCCCAGGAAAACTGGACAGCAAGCGCCGGCTGGTCAAGCTGCTCAAACGGGACGGTCAGATTTTTGAAGCCAGTGAGCCCAAGGAGCAGGAGCTGCGCAGGTATTTCAGCCAGCAGGCTCAGGAGCAGGGCCTGCACTTTGCTCCGACAGCCTTTGATCAGCTGCTGATAAAGTCCGGCTTCCATTTCAGCGACATCAGCAAGAATCTAGCCTTCCTGAAAGGCTACAAGGAGTCCGGCCAGATTGAACCGGCAGACATTGAAGAAGCGATTCCCAAGACTCTGCAGGACAATATTTTTGACCTGACTCAGCTGATTCTGCAGCAGAAGATTGACGCGGCCCGCAGTCTGGTGCGGGATCTGACGCTTCAAGGCGAGGATGAAATCAAGCTGATGGCCATTATGCTGGGGCAGTTCCGTATCTTTACTCAGGTCAAGATTCTCTGGGAAAATGGCAGAGCAGAGAGTCAGATTGTGACAGATCTGTCTGACTATCTGGGGCGCAAGGTCAATCCTTATCAGGTCAAGTTTGCTCTCAGGGATGCCCAAAAGCTCAGTCTGACCTTTCTCAAGAAAACACTGGCCTGCCTGATTGAGACCGACTATCAGATCAAGTCCGGCCTCTATGACAAGGATTACCTTTTTGATCTGGCCCTGCTCAAAATCGCGACAGGCCGTGTATAAGCAAAATAGTTGAAAAATTCTCATGATTGCGTTATCATGCTCATATAAACTATAGAAAACGAGGACTCGCAAATGGCAATTATTTTACCTGACCTTCCTTACGCTTATGATGCGCTGGAGCCTTACATTGATGAAGAAACCATGCACCTGCACCATGACAAGCACCACAATACCTATGTAACCAATGTCAACGCAGCTCTGGAAAAACATCCTGAAATCGGCGAGGACTTGGAAAAACTCTTGGCTGATGTGGAGTCTATTCCGGCAGACATCCGTCAGGCTGTGATTAACAACGGCGGCGGCCATCTCAATCACGCTCTTTTCTGGGAATTGATGACACCAGAAAAGACAGAACCTTCTGCGGAGCTTGCAGCAGAACTTGATGCAACATTTGGATCATTTGATGACTTCAAAGCAGCTTTCACAGCAGCAGCAACCACTCGCTTTGGCTCAGGCTGGGCTTGGCTGGTGGTCAATCAAGACGGCAAACTGGAGGTTGTTTCAACAGCTAATCAAGACACACCAATCTCAGACGGCAAAACGCCAATCTTGGGACTGGATGTCTGGGAACACGCCTACTATGTCAAGTACCGCAATGTCCGCCCAGACTATATCAAAGCCTTTTTCTCCGTCATCAACTGGAACAAGGTCAACGAGCTCTACGCAGCAGCGAAATAAATTGAATGATAAGAAGAGGCTGGACAAAAAAGTCCAGTCTTTTGAATTGACGTTAGAAAAAAACAGATTGACGCAGGGGTTGATTGGCATCTTCCTTTGCTTTTTAATACTCTTCGAAAATCTCTTCAAATCACGTCAGCGTCGCCTTGCTCCAACAGTCTCTCAGGCTGCACGGCTGACGGGAACATCGTTCCTTTTATCTGCAACCTCAAAACCTCCGCTTGAATTTTTTGACACTTCCTGTCGGAAGTTTTATTCACCGCCCCAATAGTCCACTGGACTATTTGAGCAGCTAGCCCCTGCCCAGAAATTGAAAAGCAAGGAAGGCTTGGGGAACCTTTCGCTTCCCCGGACTGTTGAAGTTCCTAAAGGTTGGTGTTGAACTTCAAAGAGCAGGTATCCTCCTTGCTGCTTGGAGTGCTTTGCATCGTTTGAGCAGAAGGGTTCGTTTTTTGCTTCTGAATATTCTCTTTATTTATAGTTATACTTGTCATTTTCCTCATAATTTTTTATAATGATAAGTGCTAGGAGAAATGTTTTGAGTAGAAAAACTGTCATGATTACCGTCGCTGTCTTTGCTTCCCTCTGCCTGCTTGGCTTTGCCTTTCTTTTCTGGGCTGAGCAAAACAAGGCCGGAGAAAAAGAAGCTGTCAAAAAGATCGATATTGTCAAGCAAAGCGAGCCTAAGTCCAAAGAGGAGCAAACGGATGCAGCCAAACCGGCTGAAGAAAGGCCCAAACCAGCTGCCAAAAGTCCCGAGGACAAGCAGAAGGTCATGGAAGCAGATGGCCCGACCATGGATGCTTTGGGGCTGCGCTATGACTATGCCAATCAGAGTCTGCCTCAGGTGATTCAGACTTATTTGGCTGAAATGGGCATTGACCAATCGCAAATTGCTTTTTCTTATAAGGATTTAACCAGCGGCCAGACCTTTGCCATGAATGATACCCAGCCCATGACGGCGGGCTCTACCTACAAGCTGCCCCTTAATATGCTGGTGGTTGACGAGGTAGCTGCTGGTAAGTTATCCATGGATGAGCGTTTCGACATTACCCATACGACCTTTGAGTATCGGGGCGAGCATGATAACTATGTCGGAGCCTTTAATGGCGCTATGAGCATTTCTGATATGCAGGAATATTCACTGGTTTATTCGGAAAACACGCCGGCCTATGCTCTGGCTGAGCGCTTGGGAGGCATGGATAAGGCCTATGAGATGTTCAGCCGCTACGGCCAGTCCAAGGCTGATGTCAAGACCATCAGCCGGGAAAATAATAAAACGACGACGGATTACTACATCCAGGTGCTGGAGTATTTGTCTAAAAATCAGGAGAAATACAAGGATATCCTATACTATATCGGTGAATCTTTCCCCGGAGAATACTACAAACGCTACCTGCGCGACATTGCCATCTACCAAAAGCCTGGATATGTTCGTGAGGCGCTCAATGTGGATGCATTAGTTATGGAAGAGAAGCCCTATATTATAGCCCTCTATACGGCCTATCTGGGCGGCAGCACCGAAGCCAGTGACGAAATCAGCGGTGTCGGCATTGACCAAGTGGGACAGATTGCCTATGTCATCAACGAATGGCATCGGGTTAATATGAATTGATTCAAATAGAAATTCGACTAACTAGAATACGCCGCAGATGAGAATCTGGGCGTGTTTTTGGTTCGTATCGGCAGCTGGTGCTTCAGCTGGATTGGGAATTGCTGGCTATCTTCTTTTCCAGCTCCAGCAGGTATTGCTTTCGCTCTGCCCCGCCGCCGTAGCCGCCCAGCTCTCCATTGGTCTGGATGACCCGGTGGCAGGGGATGAGGATGGCGATTTGATTGGCTCCGTTGGCGTTGCCGACAGCTCGGACCTTCTTTTTATCGCCCAGCAGTATTGCCAAATCTTGGTAGCTGGCCGTTTGTCCAAGCGGAATGGTTTGCAACAAGTCCCAGACGGAACGCTGGAAATCAGAGCCTGCCAGATAGAGCGGAATGCTAAAGTCAGCAGACTTCCCCTCGAAATAGGCTGTCAGCTCCCTTTCCAGCTGCTGGATCAGGGGATTGTCTCCATGGATGATGCGGGCATTGAATCGATTGCGCAGGCGTTCGATTTCTTTTTCCAGGCCTCTGCGGTTGTCAAACTCCAGCAGATAGAGCCAGTCCTGGTCTGCAATGGCCAGCATGCGGCCCAGAGGAGTCGAGAGAAATCGAGCGGTTAGCAGTTTGATGCTTTCTTTCTTGCTTGGAGTTCCCATGATTTGACTAAAGGCGTCGTGAAAGCCGCTGGCTGAACGATAGCCGGTATTCAGCTGTTGGTCGATGACCTTGCTGCCTTTTTGGATTTCATGAAAAGCCAGGCCCATGCGGCGGGCCCGAGCGTACTGGACAAAGGTTAGACCGTATATTTCTTTGAATTTCCGGCGGGCAGCAGCTGAGTTAAGCCCTAACTCTCTGAAATCAGCTTCCTTCCAGCGCTTGGCTGGCTGGTCTTCCACAGCCTGGACCAAAAGATCTACTTCCTCAGGAATCTGCTGGGGAAAGCTCAGGGGCTGACAGATTTTACAGGGACGAAAGCCTGCTAAGAGAGCATCCTCCGCCCGGTCGTAGAAGTCGCAGTTTTCATACTTTGGTTTTCTGGCCCGGCAGGAAGCGTGGCAGAAGATACCGGTAGTTTTAATAGCAGCGAAAAAAATGCCATCATAATCTTTATCTTTCTCAATTAGGGCCTGATA
>NZ_KQ969395.1:102988-125688 GCF_001578865.1 Streptococcus sp. DD11 | reverse complement strand
AGGATGAGCTTCTACGAATGCTGTGAGTTCATCTAAGGGGATTTTCCTGCTTTTAGCTACCCGTTTTTTCCGCTCTAAGTGTCCCAGCTCACGCTGCTGCTTTTCCCAAGTATATAGAGTATTTGTACTGATATTAAATATTTTTGCAGTTTCTTGACGGGTATGGCCTTCCTGGACATAGGCAAGAACTCGTTTTCGAAAATCAATTCCATATGACATATAACTAGTATAACATATACTGGTTATAAACTAAAAGACTATAATAGGCCTTTTTAACGTTCTCATCTTGAATCAGCATGCGATTTTCCTTTCTTTTCTTTCATTATTATAAAGCAAAATCAGCCAGACCTCTACCGAAAAATGAACAAGTAATATCGAGTCGATTAGTATTTAGAAAAATTCCAAAATAGACTTGACAATTTAGGAACAGAGGTTTATAATTTTATTTAGAAAATAATCTAAATACTTGTCAGCTCCTCGTGTACGAGAAGTAAAAGAAGGAAAAATTATTTGCTTAAACAGGTTAATTATTTTTTTGATTGCTATTTAGAAAAAAACCAAAATACCTCTTGCTTTTTTGAAAGAGAAGTGTTACAATCTATTTAGAAGATGTTCTAATTACTTCATTCTGCTCTGTTTAATTAGTCACTGAGCAATTTTTTATAAAAGCTATTTAGAAAAAATTCTAAATTTCTCTACTCAAAAAGGAGGAAAAATGAAGAAAGCAAGAAACTCAATCCTACTAACCGTAGTAGGTCTAGTGACGGGTCTATCCATTTGGCTGGCTGTTTTTTCCTGGGTGCTCTATAAAAATAAGGACGACCTGCAAAAAATATCCAATCAAAAACATTTTTAAATACAAAATAGGCAATCTAGTTTTTCTAGACTAGATTTTTTAATCCAGAGTATTTAGAAACAAATCGAAATACCTAAGAAGGATTAGATTGCTTCGTTTCGTACTCTTTATTTAGAAAATTTTCTAAATAGATAGATAAAGGAGAAAAGATGAAAAGAGGATTACTTTTATTGCTTATAGGCTTGCTCACGGTTTTATCCGTCTGCTGGGCAATCCCGTCTTGGATCGTTTTCAAAAATAGACGAAAATTGGAAGGAAAAATTAAATGTTGAAAGAAATTTTACGGAAATACCGCGCTTCTTATCTGGGTGCGACTATCTTTAGCATTGGAGCAACGATTTTTATCACTTTGTTTTCTTTGCAGCTGGGAGTTGTTGTGGACAGTGCGCAGAAGGCTCATTCTAACTTGCTTGGACAATTCTTTATCTGCCTTTTTTGCACTTGTGCTTGGTCTCTTTGCAGCTTGCTGGCTATTTGGTTCAAGAACAATCATAATAAGCAAGTCTTGGAAGAAGTCAAAACGAGGCTTTTCCATTCTTTTTATGACAAGAATTTGCATGACAAGGCTTCCGAGCAGGAAAATAGCTATCTCAACACAACGACCAAGAATATGGATATTTACCAAGAGAATTACTTGACCCCGCGCTGTGATATTGTGGCTGCCTTTTCTTCAGTTTTTATCAGTACACTGGCTATTTTTTGGATTGAATGGCGCATGGCTCTGGGCTTTATTCTCATTTCTTTTTTGACCATGGCTGCGTCACAAATTCCAGGGATATTGATGCGCAAGGCGACAGCGAATTTCACTCAGAAAAGCAATTACTTTTTGAAGCAAGTCACCAATTTTTTGGAAGGCTTTGAGCAAATCAAACTTTTGCAAATCCAAAAAAGGGTGGTTGAGCACCTGTCTAGCAGCAACAGCGACTTTGAGCAAGCCAGAAAAAGCTATAATGCGGCTAAGGAGGGCGCTGTGACTCTGATGATGTTCTTTAGCTTTCTGTCTCAGATATTTTGTATGTCTCTGGGGATTTGGTTTGTCAGCCAAGGGTCTCTGACCATTGGGGCTTTGATTGCCAGTGTTCAGCTTTTGAACTTTGTCTTCACTCCTTTGCAGCTTTTTATCAATAACAAAAATCTCATGAGCACGGTCAAGGATATTGAGAATGATTTTGATGCTAAGTTGGCTAAGAAAGAAGCGGAGCCCGCTCAAAATCTGACCGAAACGATTGATCGGATTGATTTTGAACATCTCGGTCTGGAGTTGGGCGACAAGGCTCTCTTTCAGGATTTTTCTTATCAGTTTGCCAAGGACAAGCACTATGCTATTATCGGCGAGTCTGGTCGGGGCAAGTCGACCTTGATGAAGCTCTTGCTCAATTATTTTGATAGCAAGGACTACGCTGGTCAAATCATGGTCAATGGTCAAGCGGTCAGCCAGCTAGCAAGCGACAGTCTCTATCAGAAAATCGCCTTTATCCAAAAGAATGACTTTTTTATCAAGGGAAGTGTGGCGGACAATATCGCGCTATACAGAGATATAAATGCACCTGACCAAACTTTCTTGTACCAAAGTCTGCATTTTAATGAGGCTTTCTTGAGCAAGAAGCTGGATTTGGAGCGGCAGGAAGTTTCCTATGGTGAAAAGCAGCGGATTGATTTGGCGCGTTTCTTGGTTAAGGATTATGATGTGCTGATTTTTGATGAGCCGACCAGTAATCTTGACCCGAGCTTGGCGGCGGAAGTCATGGACTATATCTTGTCCATCAAGGACCGCATTGTTATCGTTATTACTCATAATCAAGGCAGGGCACTCTTAGACCGCTTTGATGACTGTCTGGAATTATAAAAGGAGGAAAGAAAATGAAATTAAAATGGAAAGAATTAGTGGCAAGCCTAATCGTTATTTGGCTACCGCTTATCTACGCTTTGTCAATCTATGCAGACCTACCTCAGCTAATCAGAGGGCATTTGCCCTATAGCGGTCTAGGCATGCCCAAGCAAGTCTTTATCTGGTTTCTGCCAGTTCTCTTGAGTGTAATTCAACTGATTGTTTGCTACACGACGACTATTAAAGAGATTATCGACAAGCAATTTGTCCATTTCCTTTACTGGCTGGTTCCCTTTATCAATGCCGTAGTTTATATCAGCGTTCTTCTTTATGGGCTCAATCCGGCTTTTCCGGTATTTAAGGTCAATGGGATTATGTCTGCAATCATCCTTAATGCTGTCAGCTACTTCCTCACGAGAAAAATAGTGGCAGACCAAGAGCCGGCTCCACGCGTTTTAGCTTATATCTTCGGAGGAGTTGGCTCAATCCTGTTTCTGGTCAGCCTCTTCCTCTTTTAAAATAGCAATCTGATAGGAAAGGAGAAAATCATGTTTCATATTTTTACTTTTGTTAAAATGCTTTTATTCTTTATCTTTGGCTGGATCTGGCTCCTTCTCGGTCTACTCAGTTTACTCTTTCTTTTCCTTTTTAAGTGAAGGAAATATAGAAAATAATGATTGGAGATCATCATGAAATCATCATTTTTGAAAAGCACTGTGGCGCTGGTAACGTGTGGCTTGCTAGCTTTTGGAGCAGCCCACGCTTACGCCGACCAGCAAAAATTGCCGTCAGGCACGTCTTACGACCAAATCGGTCAGAAGATTGAAAATTACTACCAAGAACACGAAAAAACCAGCGCAGGACTGGCAACAACGGTCTTTGACAAAGACGGCAATACTCTCTATCAAAAGAACTTCGGCTATACGGACAAGGAAAAGAAGCTAGCGGTGGATGACAAGTCGGTCTTCGAGTGGGGTTCAACCACCAAAATCACCGTCTGGGTCAGCGTCATGCAGCTTTGGGAGGAGGGCAAGATTGACCTGAAAACGGACATCAGGGAGTATCTGCCCCAAAATCTCCTAAAAAATCTCAAATACGACAAGCCCATTACCATGCTGGACCTCATGAACCACCAAGCGGGCTTTGAAGATTACCCTTTGTATATAGGCTCCGACAAGGATTTAGGAGCATTGATGAAAAAAACTCCGTCTCAGATTTATGAGCCGGGGACGGTGACATCCTATTCAAACTATGGAACAGCGCTGGCGGGCTATATCGTGGAGCGCATTAGCGGGCAATCCTTTGCCGACTATGTCCACGAGCATATTTTCCAGCCCTTGGGTATGAAACACACCGCACTCAAACCTGATTTATCAGATAATGTATTTGTACAAAAACAGCGGGAGAAGGAGAAAACTTATGATACAAATGGAGACTTACTAAAAGGCGACCAACCCTTTGTTCTTGGAGAATATCCAGCGGGGCGGGCAACAGGAACATTTGCCGACATCAAGAAATTTGCCCAAGCCCTCCTGCAAAAGGAGAAGCTCTTTAAAAGGGCAGAGACTTGGGAGAATTTTTACAGCGCTAGCCATACTTATCCGGGTACAGATATTCCCGTCAATGCTCACGGACTTTGGGTGACGGAGTTTGAAAACACCAGAACTTTTGGGCACGGGGGAAACTCACCAGGCTTTACGACCAGCCTCTTGCTTGATTTGAAGTCAGGGATTGGCTCAGTCGTTACAGTCAATCAAAGAAATGAGTTTCATTTCGCTCTTAGCATGCCTGACCTCATTTACGGTAAGAAAAAGAAGCCTCAAAGGCAGCTCAAAAGGACTTTCAAGCTGGTTTTACCGCGAAGCGCGTATTTATAGTGGAGGTCCCCTATCTATATTTAGGGTTTTCAAGTCGACTAGCTATCTAACTAACCCTTCTGAAAATGCGGCTATCAAAGACTATTTTGGTTTTTGGACGGCAGGAGAAAGAGGAGGGCACTATATTCTGAACCTGCCTATTTCAGATAGGACAAAGCTGCCCTTGTTGGATGTTATCAAAGATTATGGTAGTTTATTACTCGCTGGGCTTGCCGCACTGTATGTCGCCCTTTGCTATCTCAGCGGTATTTTGGCAAAATTGTATCGTTTGCTCACTAGGAAAAACAAGGGAACAGGTTCGGTTGTCTGGTCTAGTTGGCATTATCTGACTGGCTTCCTTATTCTTTGGGCTTTTCGTAATTTGTTCTCATTTTTCTCAATTATTCTCGCGAAAAATTCTTTCGATCTCGCTGGTTTGACGGGGCATTTCCAACTGTTTGCCTTGCTTGCTGTGGTCTTGCTGATTAGTGCTTTTCTTCCCTATCTGCCCTTCTTCAAAGCGAGGTTGAAGCAAGGGAATAAGTACCTCACGCTAGCAACTAGCTCCGTCGCTTTTATCATCGCTTTTAATATTTTCTATTGGTCGCTATACCAATGGTGGACTTTATAATTTTACAAATGACAGAAAGGAGCATTTTATATGTAAAACACAATTTCAACTTCAACCATTAAAAGGTTTCTAGCATGGGCGTTTGGGCTCGCTTGGCCAGGTATGCTAGTCATAGCTTACTTTTATGCGATCAATCAGAAACTTGTCGGTAACATTTTATCCGCAAGTGTGGTAATGTTCGCCCCTATGGTGGCTGCTTTTTTGGCTAAAGCTCCTGTAAAGTCTATCGGCTGGAAATTGAAGCTCGCCAGTAAATGGCGCGATTACCTAGCCTGCTGGTTAGCCATTTGTAGCATTGTACTTGGCGGCGCACTTGTCTATTTTGCTGTCTTTCCGCAGCATTTGGCTTTTGCCCTGAACCCACAAGTCGCCCTTCAAATTTTAATGATTCTTACGGTCTTAACTCTAGCCATCAGTCTTTCTGGCTTGGGCGAGGAAGTTGGCTGGCGGGGTATTCTCTATCCTTATTTGAAAGAGCGCTACGGACGGACTAAGGGACGCATCATTGGTGGTCTCATCTGGGCTATTTGGCATTTTCCTGTCAATATGATTGGAGCAGGGACGCTGGGTGAGCGTTTCTTAAATTTAATTCCCTATTATATCATGGCTATTTCTTTTGGGATTATCCTTAATATTTACTATGTACGTAGCAAAACCATTTGGCTGCCAGCCTTTGGACATGGGGTCATTGATGCCGTTGCCATGATAACTACCGTTTCCACTGTTAGTGGGGTAGAAACGTTTAAATTCCTTGGTCCTGGTCCAACTGGACTTTTTAGCGCTCTCATTGCTCTTGTCATTGCCGTTTGGCTGACCAAGCGCGAAGAGAGAGAAAGTCAGCAGGGGATTTCTTAATCTTTTTTAGGTGATTTTTCTACCACTTACTAGCGCAATCTAACCACTTACCAAAAAGAGCTTGATTTGGTGTACTTCTTTTGTTAGGATAAGGGTGAAGGGGAAAATACACCTTAAGGAGGTCACACATGACACATACTTATCAAAAGACAGCCCATCGCTCTAGTCTGGAAATCTTGCAAGAAGAAGCAGGGGCAAAAAATTGGTGGCTGAGCCTGCCACTGGCTTTTCTTGCGATTGCTGCGGGAAGCCTCATCAGCGGAGCTTTGTCCCAATGGCTCTTGCTGCCGAGCATGACGGACGCCAATCGCTTACTGATAGGCATCGTTTCTTTATCCGTCTTTTTAGGTAGCAGTTTACTCATCATTCTCTTCGTCGCTAAATTTTGGGAGCGGCGCAGCCTTGCCAGTTTTGGACTTTGGAAGGAAAAATTAGGGTTCAATCTGCTGCTTGGTACAGCACTGGGTTTCTTCTTAGTCCTTCTGGCTGTGGGCTTCAATCTGCTCGGCGGACAGCTCCACATTCAAGTCGAAAAGCAGTTCAATCTAGGAATTTGGCTCTTTTTCCTGGTCAATTTCTTCTTTCAGGCGCTGGCTGAAGAGATGATTTACCGCGGCTTTGTCATGAACAAACTCCGCACCAAGCTGGACTTGCTACCGGCTGTCCTGCTCAACTCCCTGCTCTTTGCGGTTATCCACATTTTTAAAGGTGGAACGCCCGTCCTTTATATCCTCAATGTCTTTCTGACCGGGATTTTCCTTTCCCTCCTTTTTGCACTGACGGACAATCTCTGGCTGGTCATAGCGCTGCATGCGGCTAATAACATGATTTATCTAGGTGTCTTTGGAGTGATTGGGACGGGCAACAATCTCCAGCACGGTAGTTTCTTACAGACGACTTTGACCAGTCAAGCCAACAGTTTCTTAGCAGGAACGCCAAGCGAACCTCTATCAGGCGGGCTGATAGCAGTCATCGTTATGGCGCTGGCTGCTCTTCTCACCGCCTATCTAGCCAAGAAAAAGCAAGTGTTTAGCTAAGCCCTCCTTGTCTTTTATCCTCAAAAACAGTATAATGGAGAAAAGAATTTGAAAGTTCTCTAAATAGTTTTAGGAGGATTGCTGGCAGAAAATCTTGTCCGTTTGAGTAGCGCCTTGCTTACATTTGTAGGAGCCATGACTTATCTAGAGCTAGTTGCTTTGTTTGTCCTTAGCTAGAAATCAATTTTAAGAGGTATCAAAATTGGGAATTAGTGAAACCATGAAAGCCCTAGCTGATCCAGTTCGGCGGGAAATATTAGAAATATTAAAAAAAGGTCCTAAGTCGGCTGGTGAAATCGCTCAAGTCTTCGATTTGACGGGAGCGACGGTATCCTACCATTTGTCCCAGTTGAAAAAAGCGGGGCTCATCTATGAAGAACGGCAGAAAAATTACATTTACTACCATTTAGATGCCACGGTTTTTGAGGAAATTTTGGTCTGGATTGCCGCGCTAGGAGGGAAAAATAATGAAAACGAAACTGAGAAATAACCTTAGGGAATTGCTGCTGACTTTCTTGGTTATTTGGCTGCCACTTGCTTATGCCTTATGGATTTATCCTAGTTTGCCAGAGAATATTAGGATCAATTTCGTGTCGCTGATTAGCCCGACATTTGAGTATGCACCCAAATTTCTCTTTATCTGGGGTCTGCCAATCTTTATGACTTTGATACAGCTGATTGTTTATGGGGCAACGGCTTACCGAGAAATCACCAAGCCCGCTTTTGCCCGCTTCGTCCTTTGGATTGTTCCTTTGACCCATATTGCTGTCTATCTTTCCATTCTGTTCTATGCTCTTGATTCCCACTTCAACATTAATAAAATTGCAGCGATTTTTTCGGGGGTAATGTTTCTAATTTCTGGAAATTATATGCCTAAGAAAATGGTGGTGGAAGAAAAACCAGCGCCGCGTTGGCTAGCCTACCTCTTTATCCTGGTCGGATTGACAGCCGTACTAGTGGGACTCTTTCTTTTGTAAATTAAGTGAAAACAAAGTGCACAGATTGTGCGCTTTTGTTTAGAGCCGTTTTTTATTGCAGTAGAGCTTGATGATTTTTAGATTGAAGTTATTTAGAAAAAAATTCGAAATAGATTTGATAGAAAGAAAGGAAAGATGTATAATCTATTTAGAAAAAACCAAAACAGTTTAGGAGAAAAACGATGATTTCCATTCATATCTTGATTGCTATGCTGCTGATTTTAGGGACAGTCCTTGTTCCTTTGGTTTATTTTAAAAAGACCAAGCACATTTCTCTATTAGTCTTTCTTTTAGGGGGAGTCGGTTTTTATTTATCGAGTCAAGTTCTGGAAAATATTTTGCATCGTATCGTTTTACAGCCTCAGGCTGATGGAACTATCGCTTTGCAGACGGAAAAACCTTGGCTATATGTTCTTTATGGTATTGCTGCGGCAGCTATCTTTGAAGAAACAGCCCGCTGGGTCATCTTTTACTGGCTGCAAAAGAAGCGGCCGCTGACTTTCCGCGATGGTCTGGCCTATGGCTTGGGGCATGGTGGTATTGAGGCTTTGTTTGTTGGTATTGTCAGTCTCTTAAACTTTTGGGTTATAGCTCAGGTAGTGACTCAGGGGAATGCCCAGACGCTGGCTCAAATTCCTCAAGCAGTTATTGACAATGTCCGCTCCATGAGCGCTGGCAGCATCTATCTTTTGGCTTTTGAGCGAATCTTGGCTATTCTCATCCAAATTTTGCTGACTTTCTGGGTTTGGAAGGCGGTCAAGGAGAAGGCTCCGGTATATTTTTTAGCTGCGCTGGGACTTCACGCCCTGATTGACTTAGCGCCTGCTCTAGCTCAGGTAGGCTTTCTTCCGCCACTGGCTGTTGAGGCTCTGCTCTTAGTAGAAGTAGTGGCACTAGTCTTTCTGACCAAGAAAATTTTGAAAGTTTACCTGAAGGAAAGGTTCAATCATGGGCATCAGTCAAACGCTTAAAGCTCTAGCTGACCCAGTTCGAAGGGGGATTCTGGAAATGCTCAAGCACGGTCCTAAGTCGGCTGGGGAGATTGCCCAGGCTTTTGAACTGACACCGGCGACCGTCTCCTATCACCTGTCTCAGCTCAAAAAAGCCGGTTTGCTGACCGAAGAAAAGCAGAAGAATTATATTTACTACAGTCTGGATGTCACCGTTTTTGAAGAAATCCTAGTCTGGTTCCAGTCTCTGGGAGGAGGAAAAGGAAATGAAAAAATATAGCCTAATTGAATTTATCTGCAGTCTGACTCTCTTACTGCTGCCGGCCCTCTATGGCTTTTCGGTCTCCAGCCGGCTGCCCCAAGTCATGTCCAGCCGTTTTGATCTGGCTGGTAATGTGACGACCTACATGGATAAGCATCTCTTTTTGATCCTCATCCCTCTGTTTATGCTGGCGGCCCAGCTGCTTGTTTTTGGGGCCAGTATTGCCAAGCCCTTGCTCAATAAAAACTTTGAGCTCCTCATCCGCTGGATCATCCCGCTTATCAATCTCATCATTTATCCGGCGACCATCTACCGCAATCTCCATCAGGGCTTTCCTATGACCAAGCTGGCCTTTCTGTCCATCGGTCTGCTCTTGGTGGTTCTGGGCAATTACCTGCCGAAGAAAGTCCAGGCAGACAGAGAGCCCCTGCCCCGCAAGCTGGCCTATGCTGTCATGGGAGCGGGGCTGGTTCTCTTTGCAGCAGGACTCTTTATCTAATTTAGGCCATGAATCGCAATCAAACTCGTCAGGAGCAGACAGGCTGGCAGTAGCTATTCATCCTGTCAGGAGAAATCCCACAGGACTTTCTCTCACTCCTGCACTAATCTAGCAGTATTGAAAATAACTGTTTCTATACTGCCAAAGTCGGAGCTAGCTGCTCCAATAGTCCATGGACTTTGGAGGCGGTGAATAAAACTTCCAACAGGAAGTGTCCGCTGTACGAGAGCAGGGCTGAAAGCGGCGGGACAGACTCAGCTTCTTCGATTGCTAAAGAGTATAGAGAGGCTTGCTTTTGATTTTCCAAGAGTCTCGTCATCAAAAGGCTGGTCTGGGACTGGCTTTTTACTTGAGTCTTCATGCAGTGTAATTCTTTTTCTTGTCAGTCTTTTTGTGATATAATCATATCAAGTATCAAACAAAAAGAACAACAAGGATGATTATGATTAATAAGGAGCATTATCACTACATTCGGCAGCACCAGGCCTTTGCCAATCTGCCGGTAGAGCTTTTTGATAAGTTGGCTGTGGAGATTCAGTATCGCAGGATTCCAAAGGGGCAGATTATCTTTTTTGCCGGAGACCGGCGGGAGCGGCTTTTTCTCTTGTATCAAGGCTATGTGCGGATTGAGCAGTATGATTCGACAGACACATTTTCCTATATGGACTATGTCAAAAAAGGCAGTGTCTTTCCCTATGGCGGTATGTTTTTTGATGAGCGCTATCATTATACGGCCAGTGCTGTGACCAATGTGGAATATTTCAGTCTTCCCATCGATTTATTTGAGGCCTACTCCAAGCAGAGTGTCAGCCAGCTGCTTTTTATCACCAAGCGCCTGTCGCAGATTTTAGAATTTCAGGAACTGCGGCTGCGCAATGTGGTATCGGCCAGTGCAACGGAGCGCGTGGTTCAGTCCCTGTCCATTCTCTGCATGGATCTGTGCCAAGAGAGCGGCCGCCTGCCTTTTCCGATCAGTATGAAGGAGCTGGCTAAGCTAGGAGCTACGACTAGGGAAACGGTCAATCAGGTCCTGAAAAAACTGCGGGATGACGGCCGGATTGATTATGAGCATAAACTGCTGACTTTTAAAGACAAAGATTTTTTCATGAAATATTTCAGAGGAAGCTGATTTGCTTCTTTTTTTTGGACAGATAAATTCAAAATGTTCTAATATTAACCATTTATCAACTTTTTTCAAAAAAATAAATATTGATAAAAATAATATAATGTATAAAATATCCAAAGAAACCGCTTTAAAAAAGAATATTATAGAATATTTGTCGTAAAAAAGCAAAGGATTTGGCATTTATAGTGTAAGATTTTTCTTGAAAGCGTTATCGGCAAATGCTAGAATAATATATGTAAACGGGAAAGGGGAGACCTGAACCGCAAAGAAAAAGGAGGACAGTAGATGTCTACACATCCCATTCATGTTTTCTCAGAAATCGGAAAACTGAAAAAAGTTATGTTGCACCGTCCCGGCAAAGAGCTGGAAAACTTGCTGCCGGACTATCTCGAACGTCTTCTTTTTGACGATATTCCATTTTTGGAAGATGCCCAAAAAGAACACGATGCTTTTGCCCAAGCGCTTCGCGATGAAGGAGTAGAAGTTCTTTATCTTGAAAAACTGGCTGCTGAGTCACTGACTTCACCGGAAATCCGTGACCAATTCATCGAAGAATACCTTGATGAAGCCAATATTCGCGGCCGCGAAACCAAGAAAGCCATTCGCGAACTGCTCCGTGGCATTGAAGACAATCTTGAATTGGTCGAAAAAACCATGGCCGGCGTTCAGAAAGTAGAACTTCCTGAGATTCCGGAAGAAGCAAAAGGTCTGACCGACTTGGTCGAATCAGATTATCCATTTGCGATCGATCCAATGCCAAACCTTTATTTCACCCGCGACCCATTTGCAACGATTGGTAATGCTGTATCGCTCAACCATATGTTTGCAGATACTCGCAACCGCGAAACGCTTTACGGCAAGTACATCTTCAAATACCACCCAGTATATGGCGGCAATGTGGACCTTGTCTACAACCGTGAAGAAGATACGCGTATCGAAGGCGGAGATGAGCTGGTTCTTTCCAAAGATGTTTTGGCAGTTGGTATCTCTCAGCGTACGGATGCCGCTTCTATTGAAAAACTCTTGGTCAACATCTTCAAGAAAAATGTTGGCTTCAAGAAAGTATTGGCCTTTGAATTTGCCAATAACCGCAAATTCATGCATCTGGACACTGTCTTCACTATGGTTGACTATGACAAGTTTACCATTCACCCAGAAATCGAAGGCGATCTGCGGGTCTACTCTGTTACTTATGTAGACGAAAAACTGAAGATTGTGGAAGAAAAAGGCGATTTGGCTGAACTCTTGGCAGCAAACCTTGGTGTAGAAAAAGTTCACCTCATCCGCTGCGGCGGCGGAAATATCGTAGCTGCTGCACGGGAACAATGGAACGATGGATCTAATACCCTGACCATCGCACCGGGTGTGGTAGTGGTTTATGACCGCAACACTGTGACCAACAAGATTTTGGAAGAATACGGGCTTCGCTTGATTAAGATCCGCGGAAGTGAATTGGTTCGCGGTCGTGGTGGACCTCGTTGTATGTCTATGCCGTTTGAACGTGAAGAAATCTAATTGCTAATCAGTACAGCCTGCCCTGCAGTCAAGGCTTAGCTGAGACAGGTATCCTGTCCTGCTCTTCTATTTTAAATTCAACTGCCATTCGCCCGCTTTGCTCTCTTGCAGTGCAGCCTGCGGGTCATTGTCCAGTCTGTATTTGAGATAGATTGAGTATCTGGCTGAGCCTTTGGGCAGACTGGGACTTAGCAGCTTCATGATAAAACCCAATGTTTAGAAAGAGGAAATGATAGAATGACAGATTCAGTATTCCAAGGACGCAGCTTCTTGGCAGAAAAAGACTTTAGCCGTGCAGAGTTAGAATACCTTATTGGCCTTTCAGCTCATTTGAAACGCCTGAAAAAGGAAAATATTGAGCACCGTTACCTTGCTGGTAAAAACATTGCTCTTTTGTTTGAAAAGACTTCTACTCGTACGCGTGCAGCCTTCACAACAGCAGCCATCGACCTTGGAGCTCACCCAGAATATCTGGGCGCAAACGACATTCAGTTAGGTAAAAAAGAATCTACTGAAGATACTGCTAAGGTATTGGGCCGTATGTTTGACGGTATCGAATTCCGCGGCTTCAGCCAACGCATGGTAGAAGAATTGGCAGAATTCTCAGGTGTACCGGTATGGAACGGTCTGACAGACGAATGGCACCCAACTCAAATGCTGGCTGACTACCTGACTGTTCAGGAAAACTTCGGCCGTCTGGAAGGATTGACACTGGTTTACTGCGGTGATGGACGCAATAACGTTGCCAACAGCCTTTTGGTAACAGGTGCTATCCTTGGGGTCAATGTGCATATCTTCTCACCAAAAGAACTCTTCCCAGAAAAAGAAATCGTTGAATTGGCTCAAGGATTTGCCAAAGAAAGCGGTGCTCGTGTGCTGATTACAGAAGACGCTGACGAAGCAGTCAAAGGCGCTGATGTACTCTACACAGACGTTTGGGTATCCATGGGTGAAGAAGACAAATTTGCAGAACGCGTTGCCCTCTTGAAACCTTATCAAGTCAATATGGATTTGATTAAGAAAGCGGACAATGAAGACCTGATCTTCCTGCACTGTCTGCCTGCTTTCCATGACACCAACACTGTCTATGGGAAAGATGTTGCTGAAAAATTCGGCGTAGAAGAAATGGAAGTGACTGACGAAGTCTTCCGCAGCAAATATGCTCGTCACTTTGACCAAGCTGAAAACCGCATGCACACCATCAAAGCGGTAATGGCAGCAACCTTAGGCAACCTTTACATTCCAAAAGTGTAACCTGCTGCTCAAAGGAACTAAATTCCTAAGAGCACTACCAATATAAGAAACCGTCTACCAACAGCTATGAGGGCTGCGACTATAGCTTAGTCCAGTCCTCATTTTTATTTAGAAATAGAGATGGTACTCATTGAAAATCAAGGGCTAAGAAAGAGACAAGAGCAGGGCCGCTGGCCAGCAAAGCGGGGGAGTCTGTCCCAGTCTCTTAGGCTGCAGATACGACATCCCTTAGGCTATGTCAAAAGCGCCGTCTTTGATTTTCAAAAGCAGAAGCCATCAATTGGCACCAAAGGAGAATATATGTCAAATCGTAAAATCGTAGTAGCATTGGGAGGAAATGCCATCCTTTCATCAGATCCGTCAGCTAAGGCTCAGCAAGAGGCCTTGGTCGAAACTGCTAAACACCTTGTGAAATTAATCAAAAACGGTGATGATTTGATTATCACCCACGGCAACGGCCCGCAGGTCGGCAATCTCCTGCTGCAGCACTTGGCAGCAGATTCTGAGAAGAACCCTGCCTTTCCGCTGGACTCACTCGTTGCCATGACAGAAGGCAGCATTGGCTTCTGGCTGCAAAATGCCCTGCAAAATGCCCTGCTGGAAGAAGGCATTGACAAGGATGTAGCTTCTGTTGTGACACAAGTAGTGGTGGATAAAAATGACCCAGCTTTCACCAATCTCAGCAAGCCAATCGGTCCTTTCTATTCAGAAGAAGAAGCCAAAGCAGAAGCTGAAAAGAGCGGTGCTACTTTCAAGGAAGATGCCGGCCGCGGCTGGAGAAAAGTCGTTGCTTCACCAAAACCAGTGGACATCAAGGAAATTGAAACCATCCGTACCCTGCTCCATGCCGGCCAAGTGGTCGTAGCAGCAGGCGGCGGCGGTATCCCTGTCATCAAAGAAGAAAATGGCCATCTGACTGGTGTAGAAGCAGTTATTGACAAGGACTTTGCTTCTCAGCGTCTGGCTGAACTGGTCGAGGCTGACCTCTTTATCGTCCTGACCGGTGTAGACTATGTCTTTGTCAACTACAATAAGCCGAATCAGGAAAAACTGGAGCATGTCAATGTTGCTCAATTGGAAGAATATATCAAGCAAGATCAATTCGCTCCAGGCAGCATGCTTCCAAAAGTAGAAGCAGCGATTGCCTTTGTCAACGGCCGTCCGGAAGGCAAAGCGGTCATCACATCGCTGGAAAATCTGGGCGCTCTCATTGAGTCCGAAAGCGGAACGATTATTGAAAAAGGCTAGAAGCAGATTTTTTTGCTCCCTGGCCACTGTTTATCTGTTTCTGTATTTTCAGGGAAAGCCTCTGTCCTATTATAGTCATTTAGTTTGCTTTTAATAGCGGGAGTGGGAAAGAACTCCAAACAAATCAAAGAGTTTGCCTTATTCCTCTGGACTGTTAGAGCAGACCAAGCTAACGGCGCAAAAAAAGACAAACTAAATGGCCAAACCATTCGTTTTCCTTCTATCCTACCTAAGATGGAAAGCTTTTCCTGAAAATTTTTCTTTATTTTCAAAAAACAGTAGTTTTTTGAATATTAATATGGTAAAATAAGTATAAGAAGAAAACGTTTTCCTGTTTGCTCATGCAGGGAGACAGTAGGTTTTAGACCTCGTGAAAACATTTAGGAGGAAAAAACAAATGAGTGAAAAAGCAAAAAAAGGGTTTAAGATGCCTTCATCTTATACCGTCTTGATTCTCATCATTGCCATAATGGCAATCTTGACTTGGATTATCCCAGCGGGTGCCTTTGTAGAAGGTGTTTACCAAAAACAAGCGCAGAATCCGCAGGGGATTTGGGATGTACTCATGGCGCCTATTCGGGCCATGCTGGGGACCAACCCAGAAGAAGGTTCGCTGATCAAAGCGACCAGCGCAGCGATTGATGTATCCTTCTTCATTCTCATGGTCGGCGGTTTCCTGGGCGTTGTCAATGAAACAGGCGCTCTTGATGTAGGAATCGCCTCTATCGTGAAGAAATACAAGGGCCGTGAAAAGATGCTGATCATCGTCCTGATGCCGCTCTTTGCCCTTGGCGGTACCACCTATGGTATGGGTGAGGAAACCATGGCCTTCTACCCGCTTTTGGTACCGGTGATGATGGCAGTTGGTTTTGACAGCCTGACCGGGGTAGCCATTATCCTGCTTGGATCGCAAATCGGCTGCTTGGCCTCTACCCTCAATCCGTTTGCGACCGGTATCGCATCCGCAACAGCCGGAGTCGGTACGGGTGATGGGATTATCCTGCGCTTGATTTTCTGGTTTGTCATGACCGTTCTCAGCACATGGTTTGTCTACCGCTATGCGGATAAGATTCAGAAAGATCCGACCAAGTCACTGGTTTACAGCACCCGTGAGGAAGATTTGAAGCACTTTAACGTTGAAACTTCTTCAGCTGTGGAGTCAACGCTGAGCAAAAAACAAAGAATCGTCTTGGTGCTCTTCATTTTGACCTTTGTCCTTATGGTCTTGAGTTTCATTCCTTGGACAGACCTTGGCATTACGATTTTTAAAGACTTTAATACTTGGCTGACCGGTCTTCCTGTTCTGGGCAAGATTATCGGATCCTCTACCTCAGCGCTTGGCACCTGGTACTTCCCAGAAGGTGCGATGCTCTTTGCCTTCATGGGCGTGCTGATTGGTATCGTCTATGGTCTCAAGGAAGACAAGATTATCTCTGCCTTTATGAACGGTGCAGCTGACCTGCTCAGTGTGGCGCTGATTGTAGCCATTGCCCGCGGTATCCAAGTCATCATGAATGACGGTATGATTACCGATACCATCCTCAACTGGGGCAAACAAGGCCTGAGCGGTCTGTCATCACAAGTCTTTATCGTTCTGACTTATATCTTCTACCTGCCAATGTCCTTCCTTATTCCATCATCATCTGGTCTGGCCAGTGCGACGATGGGGATTATGGCGCCGCTGGGAGAGTTTGTCAATGTTAAGCCAAGTTTGATTATCACGGCTTACCAATCCGCTTCAGGCGTGCTCAATCTGGTGGCTCCGACCTCCGGTATCGTGATGGGAGCGCTGGCTCTTGGCCGCATTAATATCGGCACTTGGTGGAAATTTGTCGGCAAGCTGGTTGTTGGAATCATTGTTATCAGTATCCTGCTCCTGCTTTTGGGCACTTTCCTGCCATTCTTATAAGCCGACAGTGAGGTGATTCCATGAAAAATGTTGTGACAGAAAAGATGAAAGAAGATTTTCTTGAATCTTTGAAAACCCTCATTTCCTATCCTTCTGTACTGAATGAAGGTCAAAATGGAACACCTTTTGGACAGGCAATCCAAGATGTCCTGGAAAAAACTTTAGAGATTTGCCGAGAGTTGGGATTTACCACTTATCTCGACCCTAAAGGTTATTACGGATATGCAGAAATCGGTCAGGGAGCTCAGCTCCTGGCCGTTCTCTGTCATTTGGATGTTGTTCCATCAGGTGATGAGGCAGACTGGCGGACACCGCCCTTTGAAGCCACCGTCAAGGATGGCTGGATTTTTGGCCGCGGTGTTCAGGATGACAAGGGACCGTCGCTGGCTGCTCTTTATGCGGTGAAAGCTCTGGTGGATGCCGGAGTGGAGTTTAAAAAGCGGGTCCGCTTTATCTTTGGGACGGACGAAGAGACGCTCTGGCGCTGTATGGGGAGATACAATGAATTGGAAGAAAAAGCAACGCTTGGTTTCGCTCCAGACTCTTCCTTCCCTTTGACCTACGCTGAAAAAGGTCTTTTACAGGTCAAGCTGCATGGACCAGGTTCTGATCTTACCAAGCTTGAGGCTGGTGCTGCTTTTAATGTCGTACCAGCAAAAGCTAGCTATCAGGGGCCTTTCTTGGAGAAAGTGATTGCAGGACTAAGAGCAACAGGCTTTGAATACGAAGTATCAGCTAATCAGGTGACGGTTCTTGGGGTTCCAAAACATGCTAAAGATGCTGCTGAAGGGGTTAATGCAATTGTTCGACTGGCTAAAGTCCTCCAAGTTCTCGCTCCCCACCCTGCTTTAGCTTTTATTGCTGAAGCTGTAGGAGAAGATGCAACAGGAGCCCACTTGTTTGGTCCGGTTTCAGATGAGCCGTCAGGAAATTTATCTTTTAATATTGCGGGATTGACAGTCAGTCCTGAAGAATCAGAAATCCGAATTGATATTCGCATTCCTGTTTTAGCAGATAAAGAAAAATTAGTTCAAACACTGACAAACAAGGCGTCAGATTATCGTTTGGTTTATGAGGAGTTTGATTATCTAGCACCCTTATATGTGCCAAAAGACAGTGAGCTGGTCAGCACCTTGATGTCCATTTATCAGGAAAAGACCGGAGATCAGAGTCCGGCCATGTCTTCAGGCGGAGCGACCTTTGCCCGCACGATGCCCAACTGTGTCGCTTTCGGTGCTCTCTTCCCGGGCGCTGAGCAGACAGAGCATCAGGCCAATGAGCGTGCTTCTCTAGAAGATCTGTATCGGGCTATGGATATTTATGCTGAAGCTGTCTGGCGCTTGGCAGGCCGCTAAAGACCTGAGAGACAGTCAGAATCCCCTTACCGGGAAATTGGATCTATCTGTCAGGGTTGCAAAACCTGCTGGCGCTGAAGGTGTCATTTCCTTTATCTTTTCTTGCTTTGTTAGCTGAAGCAGTCCGAGCCTAGAAATAGAAAAGCGAGGTGAGGAGGCTGGGGATAACGAGCCTTGGACAAAAGGGGTTCAAAAAGCAACAACAGAGCCGTTTGCCTGTGTGCCCACCGCTTAAGGTCAACTGACTCAGCATACGGTTTCCGAACAAGTCTGCTATAGAAAAAACTGAGGCAAGATGTTGTCTCAGTTTTCATTTGCTAAAGAAAAATGGGGGCGTAAATTCTTTGAGTTTTTCAAAGCAGTCCAGAGCTCCCTGCTTGTCCTCGCAGATGATGAGGCAGACATCATCCCCGCAGACGGTGGCGACGATTTGCGGCAGCTCCAGCGCGTCCAGAATGGCACCGAAGGATTGGGCCAGACCGGGCAGGGTTTTCATGACGACCTGATTTTGAACCGGCCGCAGCATGACCAGAGCATCTTCCATATAGAAGCGCAGCCGCTTTTCCCAGCGGGAGGGAGCGATGCTGTTGATGACGTAGTAGGATGTATCGTTTTCATTGACCTTGACCAGATTGAGGGATTTCATATCGCGGGACAGGGTGGACTGAGTGACGATGACGCCGTTGGCTTCCAGGAGCTCCTGCAGTTCCTGCTGGGTATGGACCTTCTTCTCCATGATCAGGGAGCGGATCAGACGATGTCTGCTTTCGATTTTATTCATAACATTCACCTTTTTATTATTTGATAAACATGGCATCGCCAAAACTGAAGAAGCGATAGTGCTCAGCAATGGCATGCTCATAAGCTTCAAGCGTTAAGGAGCGTCCGGCAAAGGCGGAGACCAGCATGACCAGAGTAGACTTGGGCAGGTGGAAGTTGGTCGAAAAGGCATCAACAATTTTCCAGTCATAGCCCGGCTTGATAAAGATATTGGTCCAGCCCGAATCGGCCCGGATTTCTCCGCCAAACTTGCTGCCGATGCTTTCCAGAGTACGGATCGAGGTGGTCCCTACCGCAATGATGCGTCCGCCCTGAGCCTTGACCTGCCGCAGGCTTTCGGCGGCTTCCTCAGACAGGCTGTAGAATTCCGAGTGCATCTCATGCTCCTCCAGATTGTCTGCAGATACCGGCCGGAAGGTTCCCAGCCCCACATGCAGGGTCAGATAGATCAGCTTTACACCCTTGGCAGCAATTTTCTCCAGCAGCTCTTCTGTGAAATGAAGGCCAGCCGTCGGGGCAGCAGCGGAGCCATTTTCCCTGGCATAAACGGTCTGGTAGCGTTCGCGGTCCTCTAGTTTTTCATGGATATAGGGCGGCAGGGGCATCTCTCCCAGGCTTTCCAGAACTTCCAAAAAAATTCCTTGATAGTCAAAGCGCACGATGCGGCCGCCATGCTCCAGTTCTTCGATAATAGTGGCTGTCAGGCGGCCGTCGCCAAAGCTTATCTTGGCGCCAGCTCTCAGGCGTTTGGCTGGCTTGGCCAGGACCTCCCAGTCGTCGCCCTCTCTATTTTTCAGCAGCAGCAGCTCAGCATGGCCGCCGGTTTCAGGCTTAGTGCCATAGAGGCGGGCCGGCAGGACCCGTGTATTGTTCATGACCAGTGCATCGCCGGGATGGAGCTGGTCGATAATGCTGTCAAAATGCTGGTCAGAAAACTCACCGCTGGCACGGTCTACAATCAGGAGACGCGAGGCATCGCGTTTCTCTAAGGGGGTCTGGGCAATCAATTCCTCAGGCAGGTCAAAGTCAAAATCTGCGGTATTCATCATTTCTCCTTGGCAGTCAGGCTCAGCAAGGCAGCAAGCAAAAAGGGGGCTGTTTGCTCATAAAGCTCCCGGTCTGAACCTTGCTATGGTCTTGTCAGAGGCGGCCCTAGAGGGCTTGCTCATACTCCAACGATGAGAGTTCTCCTCTTCAGACTGTTGCTGCTGACGATGTGTGTATTTACATAGAAAGAGCAATAAAGGCCTGTTTAAAACAAGAACATAGTTTTTGCAAATATGATTCTATTATATCATGATTTCGCTGTAAAATAGTTAGGAAAATGAAAAAATCTGTTCGTTTTACTGCAATTTTTTCTTGACAAAAATTGGTCTATACCATATAATGGAATTAAGAAACAATCAGGAGGAATACGATGAAAATTATTCAAGTTGAACATCAGGCAGAAGGCGGAAAAGTCGCTTTTGAGCTGCTAAAAGATAAGCTGGCTCAGGGAGCAAAAACATTGGGGCTGGCCACAGGCAGCAGTCCGGTAGAATTTTACAAACAGATTGTAGCAAGTGATGTGGACTTTTCGGAGATGACCAGTGTCAATCTAGATGAATATGTCGGTCTGGAAGCAGACAATCCTCAGTCTTACCGCTATTTCATGGACCAGCATCTCTTTTTGCAAAAGCCTTTCAAGGAAAGCTTCCTGCCTAACGGCGTTGCAGCCGATACAGAGGCAGAAGTACAGCGCTACAATCGTATCTTGGCAGAGCATCCGGCTGACCTGCAGATTTTGGGAATTGGTACCAATGGCCATATCGGTTTCAATGAGCCGGGCACCAGCTTTGACAGTTTGGCCCATGTGGTGGACTTGGATCCGTCAACGATTGAGGCCAATGCCCGCTTCTTTGATAAAATTGAAGATGTGCCGACGCAGGCTTATTCAATGGGGATCCGCAACATTCTCAATGCCAAGTCCATCATCCTCTTTGCCTACGGTGCGGCCAAAGCTCGAGCGATTGCCGGAACGGTTAATGGAGAAGTGACAGAAATGCTGCCGGGCAGTGTTCTGCAGCGGCACGATGATGTCGTGATTATAGCAGATAAGGAAGCGCTGAGTTTGGTAGAAGCATAAGTTTTGATTTCCTATCTATTTTTAGGTAGGAATTTTGACATTTATGCTGAATTCTGTCAAAAATATGTTATACTTAGAAGGTAGAATTTTTCTTTGGAGGAACTTGTGAAAAAAGCTCTTTTACTCCTAGGATTACTAGGTTTAAGCCTGATGGCACCTGTGACTGCTGCGGCAGACGAATTGGTAGACATGGCGCAGAAACTGTATCCCAACGACAATGTTCAGGCTATTAACCGCCCTAAGTCATCCTTGATTATCGATGGCAATACGGGCGATGTTCTTTGGCAGGATAACATTGATGAAATTCGCGATCCGGCCAGCATGAGCAAGCTCATGACGCTGTATCTGGTTTTTGAAGCCATTAAAGAAGGGAAAATCAGCGAAGATACAGTTATCACAGCGACTCCTCAGGATCAGGCCATTGCCAGCATCTATGAGATCTCCAATAATAAAATCAGGGCCGGAGTAGACTATACGGTGGCGGAGCTCATTACCATGACGGCGGTGCCTTCCTCCAATGCGACGACTGTCATGCTGGCCAACTATCTCTCTGACAATGATCCGGATGCCTTTTTGGACAGGATGAATGCCAAAGCTCAGGAACTGGGCATGACCAATACCCTGTGGTTCAATGCCAGCGGTGCGGCAGCCGTTTCCTTTAAGGGCTACTACAATCCACAGAACTATGACAACTTCGCCAGCAATCAGACGACTGCCCGTGATTTAGGGATTTTGGCTTACAACTTTGTCAAAAATTATCCGGGGATCCTCAATTATACCAATAAAGCCAAGGTCACTGTCAAGGAAGGCACTGCAAATGAAGAAACCTTTGAGACCTATAACTACTCTCTGCCGGGTGCAAAATACGGCATCGAAGGGGTAGACGGTCTGAAAACGGGCTCTAGCCCTAATGGTGCCTTTAACTACATCGCGACAATCAAGCGTGGCAATCAGCGCATGATTGCGGTGATTATGGGGGTCGGTGACTGGTCAGATCAGGACGGCGAGTATTACCGCCATCCTTTCGGCAATGCCTTGATTGAGAAGGCTTATGCGGACTATGAGTACAAGAAGATGCTTCCTAAGGGAGAGCAGGAAATCAATGGACAGAAGTACAAGCTGCCCGAAGATTTCTATGCGACCGTTAAAAAGGGCAGCAAGCCCAAGCTGAAAGTTGAAAATGATGTGCTCCGATCTGAAAATGAGCTGACAACCCTGTCGGACCATGTTTCCGATGGCATGCAGGTGGAAAAGGTCGAACAGTCCATCACCAAGGCCATCCAAGATGTTGCCAGCGGTAAGAATGAGGGCAAGGCCTGGTATACGCTTTTGATCAGCGACAAGCTGCTGATTCTCCTGCCGGTCGGTATTTTGCTTCTGATTCTTTACTTTGAATACCGCAGCCGCAAGAAACGCGAGGCTATGAAGCAGGCGCGCCGCAGACGCATCGACTGGGAAGAGGAATGATAAGAATCAAAGCTAAGGGACTATGTTTCCGGCCTACAGAAAAAGATAAGTTCTGATGAAGAGCTTATCTTTTTTCTTGTGTTGAGATTTTTTGCTTCATTTCTTAAGATTATCGTTATTTCGTTTATCTTTTATTCCGTCGTTAACTCGCCTTGCTTAACAGTCCGGGG
>NZ_KQ969395.1:86161-102712 GCF_001578865.1 Streptococcus sp. DD11 | reverse complement strand
TACCCTTCCCTGCTTTTCAATTTCTGGGCAGGGGCTGAAAAGTTCTCCTGAATCTTCTCTGCCCAGACTACTGGAGCTGATATGGGCTGAAGAAGTTTTCGAAGAGTCTTTTGTTTTTGCAAAGAAATTCAGAGCTGAATGTTTCCGTTTTAATACGGAAATTCTTGCCATTCAAAAAAGCGTTTTCTTATTCTATAATAATAGTATCAAAAATCAGGAGGACTGTATCTATGTCAACTTTTAAAGACGGATTTCTCTGGGGCGGTGCCGTTGCAGCCCACCAGCTGGAAGGCGGCTGGCAGGAAGGCGGAAAAGGCATCAGCGTGGCAGATGTCATGACAGCGGCCCGCCATGGAGTGCCCCGCGAGATTACTCCCGGCGTCCAGCCCGGCAAGTATTATCCCAACCATGAAGCCATTGATTTTTATCATCGTTATAAGGGTGATATTGCCCTCTTTGCGGAGATGGGCTTTAAGTGCTTCCGGACATCCATTGCCTGGACCCGGATTTTTCCTAAGGGCGATGAGACGGAGCCTAATGAAGCAGGGCTGCGGTTCTATGATGATCTCTTCGATGAATGCCTCAAATACGGCATTGAGCCAGTCATTACCCTGTCCCACTTTGAAATGCCTTATCATCTGGTAACTGACTACGGCGGCTGGAAGAACCGCAAGGTTATTGATTTCTTTGTTCGCTTTGCCCAAGTGGTCTTTGAGCGTTACAAGAATAAGGTCAAATACTGGATGACTTTCAATGAAATCAATAATCAGGCCAATTATCAGGAAGATTTTGCACCTTTCACCAACTCGGGCATTGTCTATCAGGAGGGTGACGACCGCGAGGCTATCATGTATCAGGCAGCTCACTACGAGTTGGTAGCTTCTGCGCGTGCAGTCAGCATCGGGTATCAAATCAATCCGGATTTCCAAATCGGCTGTATGATTGCCATGTGTCCGATTTACCCAGCAACCTGCAATCCTAAGGACGTGCTTATGGCTATGAAGGCTATGCAGAAGCGCTACTACTTCACTGATGTTCACGTTTTTGGCAAGTATCCGGAGCACATTCTCAAATATTGGGAAAGAAAAGGCATCCAGATTGACTTTACTGAGCAGGACCAAGAAGATCTGCTGGCAGGTCCGGTTGACTACATCGGCTTTAGCTACTACATGTCCTTTGCCATCGACTCCCATCGGGAGAACAATCCTTACTTTGACTATGTTGAAACGGAAGATTTAGTGAAAAATAACTATGTCAGGGCTTCAGAATGGGACTGGCAGATTGACCCTGAGGGGCTGCGTTATGCCCTCAACTGGTTCACTGACCATTACCACCTGCCTCTCTTTATCGTGGAAAATGGCTTTGGCGCTATTGACCAAGTGGAAGCAGACGGTATGGTGCATGACGACTATCGGATCGACTATCTGGGCGCCCACATCCGCGAGATGAAAAAAGCTGTGGTCGAAGACGGCGTGGACCTTATGGGCTACACTCCTTGGGGCTGTATTGACTTGGTGTCGGCTGGTACGGGTGAAATGCGCAAGCGTTACGGTTTCATCTATGTGGATAAGGACGATGAGGGTCAGGGCACTTATGAACGCTCAGCGAAGAAGTCCTTTGCTTGGTACAAGGAAGTGATTGCGACAAATGGGGCTTCGGTGGATGAATAGTCTTTGATAATCAAAAGCGAGATTCGTTAAGCCTGAGAAGCTGTTGAAGGTGACGGATAAGGGAATGCGGTTCCCGATTTTCGTTAAGCCCGGAGACTGTTGGGGCGAATAGCCGCTATCATTTGAGAAAAAAGCTTTAGCAATGAGAATGGTTTTCCGTTTCAATCCGGAAAAAGACAAGATGGCCTTTGGTAACGTTTTCATTTATAATAAAAGTGTCAATTTATTTTATAAGGAGAAAAATCTTATGGCAAAAGCATTAATTATCTGTGCAGCAGGAATGTCATCTTCCCTTATGGCTAAGAAAACCACAGAATTCCTGAAGAATAAAGGGGAAGATATCGAAGTAGATGCCATCAGCGCAACGGAAGGCGGCAAGGCTATTGCAGCAGCAGACTTTGATCTGTATCTCATCAGCCCGCAGACCAAGATGTACTATAAACAGTTTGAAGAAGCAGCAGCAAAGGTTGGCAAGCCAATCGCGCAAATCCCTCCGCAGGCTTATATTCCGATTCCGATGGGGATTGAAAAAATGGCCAGCTTGATCAAGGAGAACATTGGATAGTATAATAGGGTGGTTATTTTATGGACCAAAGGAGGAAGAGGAGTGCTGCATCAAAAAGAAAAGCAGATTCTCCAGTATTTGCTGGACAATCCGGACCAATTCATCACCAGCATGGAATTGGCTGCACATCTATCCTGTTCAGACAGAACCATCAGAAACTACCTTAAAAATTTAATGGAGGCAGACCCTGAGCAGACCGGCTGGGCTATTGAAGCAAAGCAGGGCTATGGCTATCAGCTGACCATCAGCGATAAAGAAGTGTACCAGGACTTTCTCAAAGCGGAAGTATTGCTGGAAGCGGCACCGACCAGTTTTGAAGGTAGGGAGGACCGCTATAATTACATCCTGAATAAACTCCTCTTTGAGCAGCAGGAAATCTTTTTTGACGATTTGGTGGGCGAGCTGTATGTCAGCCGCTCTACCCTGTCTTCTGATTTTAAGAAAATCAGGCAGGATTTGGCCAAATATGATTTGCTGATTGAAAGCAAGGCCAAGCGCGGGGTCTATGTCAAGGGCAGCGAGCGCAATATCCGCCGCTTTATCATGGACTATTTTTTCCGCGACAATTTCTTTCAGGTTTTGCAGCATTATATCAATATTGAGCTTCCCGGCCGGCCAATTGGTCTGGAGGAACTGACGATTATCGTTCTGGATGAGTGCCGTGAGGGACAGCTGCGCCTGTCGGACTTTGCGATTCAGAATTTGGTCATCCACATCGCTCTTTCTCTCAAGAGGATTGGCGAAGGGTTTCACATCAATCGGCTGGACAGCTGGAATTGCTCAGGCTGTGTTCGGGAAAGACAGATTGCTCAGAAGATTTTAGAGCGGGTCCACTTAGCGACTGGAATGGTCTTTCCTGCAGAAGAAGTGGACTATATCACCCTGCATCTGATTTCCAAGGCCAGTCTGCAGCAGGTCAGCAGTCAGAAAGAAAGTGATGTGGCAGAGCAGCTGCGCTCTCAGCTGACAGCTGCCTTGGAGGAGCAGGAGAGATTCGGCGGTCAGCCCTTTGCCAGTGATTTTCAGCTGGTGGAAGGGCTGCTGGCCCACCTCTCGACCCTGCTGATCCGTCTGAAAAATCATGTCAAAATGACCAATCCGCTCTTGGCGGACATTCGGGAGCATGATGCCGGAGTATTAGAAATGACCAGAGCAATTCTGACAGCTATGCCTCTCTTTTCCAAGCAGGAAGGCTTGTCCGAGGATGAAATTGCCTATGTAGCTCTGCATTTTATGGCGGCTCTGGAGCGGCTCAGAGAGAAGCAGAAGTTTAATATTTTGGTCATCTGCGCGACCGGTTACGGTTCGGCCCAGATGCTGCGCAATCGGATAGCTAATGAGCTGGGCAATCTGGTCCATATCGTTGATGTCATCGGCTATTATGAGCTGAATGATGAGCGGCTGCAGCATATTGATTTCATTATTTCTTCTATCGACCTGTCCAATCTGCTGTTCAGTCTGCCGGTCTTTACCGTCAGTATTTTCCTCAAGGCTGATGAAGTCAGGGACATCAAGCATAAGATTGCTTGTTTAAAGCCAATCAGCGGCTGTGAAATAGACCGGCAGCCGCCTCAATCGTCTGCGGAGATGGAAAAGCTGTTTGATGATTATTTTTCAGAAGCTTGCTTTGCAGTCTATGAGCAGACGGATAAGGAAGCCGTCTTGACAGACTTGCTGGGCAGAATGGCAGTTGGAGAGGGGCAGGATTTTCCGGGTCGGATCTGCAGCCTGATGGAGCAGCGCGAGCGCATGAGCTCTATCATCTTTTCTGACAGCATAGCAGTGCCTCATCCTATACAGGCCTGTGCGAAAAGACATCGAATCGCTGCAGCCTTGATTCCTTCCGGTCTCGCTTGGTCGCAGAACCATCCGCATATTCGTCTGGTTTTTCTGGTGTCGCCGTCTATTTACGGCAATAACGGCATGGCCCAGCTGACAGCAAAAATTGTAGATCTGCTGGAGCAGCCAGACTTAGAGGATCAGATTGTAAACTGCAAAAATTTTGCAGCTTTCAAAGAACTATTTTTAAGCATTTAGAAAAAGCCGGCTCAAGCAAGAAAGGCTTTGCTGTCGGGCGGTTTCAGACTCTTCGAGCATCTCCGCCTCCCGCCTTCAAGAGCCAGAGCCTGGAAATACGAAGGCGAAGGGAGTTCAGGGGAGCTTTTCAGCTTCATCCTGATTTTCTTTCAGTATCAAAACTCGAAAGCGGGCTGGAAAGCTGTAGATGGAGAGGGTCTGACCCACCGCCCTTCAACGGAAAAGAAAGGAAACAGTGCCTATGAATCAAGAAGAACTGCAGGTTGCTGCGTTTGAGATTATTCTCCACAGCGGAACTGCCCGAACGATTGTTCACGAAGCCTTTGCAGACATGCGCCAAGGGCTTTATGAGGAAGCGGCTGATAAGCTGGAGGCCTCCAATGCCTCCCTGCTGGAAGCCCACCATGCCCAAACCAAGCTCCTGCAGGATTATGCCGGCGGAGCTGAAATCAAAATCGAAATCATCATGGTGCATGCTCAGGACCACCTTATGACAACCATGACCCTGCGTGAGGTGGCATTGGAAATGCTCAGCCTTTATCGCAAGGTGGACCAATCAGAAAGCTAGGAGAAGGAAGATGACAGATAAGGAAAAACGGGAACTGGAAGCTAGAAGAAAAGAAGCGGCCATAAAAAACATGTATTATACACGCTATTTTTCGGTCCGTTATGCGACTGCTTTCTTCTTCTTTGCCAATCTTTACTGGCTGCTCATGCTCTATCTGTCAGAGGCCGGACTGATCTTGCTCCTGCCCCTGTCACTGGCTGCCGCAGCTGCGGTGGCCATGTGGGAGCAGTCTCGGATGTTTACGACTGAGCAGAGAGAAGCTAGGTTTACCAGATATTTTTATTATCTGTCTTTGGCTGTCAATCTGCTCCTGCTCTTCTTGCTTCTTTTGGGACAGTATCACGGGTTCTACCCTTTCTTTTCTGTCAGTTCCACCACCGTTCTGTTTCTAACGGTGCTTCTTGCGGCAGGCCTGCTCCTGTCCTTTCTGATGCTGACTAAATTACACCGCATTGCCCACAAGACTGATCAGCAGTATCAGCGCATTCAGCGCTATCTTGCCAACCTTTAATCATGAAACAAACTCATATATTCAAGAGGAGGATACATAATGAATAAAGTATTTGAGTTCCTAGAAAAATATCTCATGGGCCCCATGGGAAAAGTTTCGACCTGGCGGCCGGTTCGGGCCATTGTCGCTGCCGGCATGGCCAGCATTCCCTTCACTATTGTCGGCTCAGCCTTCTTGGTTCTCAGCGTTATTCCGCAGGCCTTTAAGCTGGATTTTATCATTGACTTGTGGGCCGGCTCTTTTGACAAGATTCAGGCCCTGTATCTGCTGGCTTATAAGTGTACAATGGGCATTCTTTCCCTCTATTTTGCGGTCGTCATCGGCTATGAATACACTAAAATTTACGCAGAAGAAGAAGGGTTGAATCTAAACCCTCTAAACGGCGGCCTGCTGTCAGTTTTTGCCTTCTTCCTGACCATTCCCGAGCTTGAGCTGGCCAAAGGTGCGATCAGCGCCGTCAGCAATGAGACCACTGTTACTGGCTGGAAAATCGGCAATGACAGTCTGGACCGCCTTTCCACCTCTGGTATGTTTACAGCCATTCTCATGTCTATTTTGGCTGTCCAGCTGTACCGTCTCTGTGTCAAGAAAAACTGGATTATTAAGATGCCCGAAGCTGTTCCGGAAGGGGTATCTCGCTCATTCACTGCCTTGATCCCAGGCTTTGTCATCGCCTTTGTGGTCTTGCTGATTAATGGAGTCTTCATTCTCTTTGGAACCGATATTTATAAGGTTATTGCGATTCCATTTGCCTTTGTAACCCATATCACCAATACTTGGCTGGGAATCGTTGTGATTTACCTGCTGGTTCATGCGCTCTGGATTGTCGGAATCCACGGTGCCAATATCGTTATGGGCTTGGTCAATCCGATTCTGCTAGCCAACATGGCAGCCAATAAAAACGGACAGTTTATTGCCTTTGCCGGCGAGTTTACCAATTCATATGTCACCATTGGCGGATCTGGTGCGACCTTGCTGCTCTGCTTCTATATTGCTTACCGTGCCAAGTCAGAACAGCTGCGCATGCTAGGCAAGGCCTCTATGGGACCGGCTGTCTTCAATATCAATGAACCGCTGATTTTTGGTCTGCCGATTGTTTATAATCCTGCTTTAACCATTCCATTTATTCTGGCGCCTGTCGTTTCGGCTTCTGTTGGTTACTGGTCGGTTCAGCTTGGCTTTGCCGGCAAGGCTATTGCGCAGACTCCGTGGCCGACACCTGTTGGCTTAGGTGCCTATGTGGGGGCTTCCGGTGCGGGTGCCTTTGGGGCCCTGCTGACTTCCTTGGTCTGTGCCCTTGCAGCCTTTCTAATCTGGTATCCCTTTATCAGAATGTATGATTCCAAACTCTACAAAGAAGAAATGCAGCTAGCAGAAGAAACAGCAATCAGCTGATTATTCCTCTGAAGTCCGGATTTATAAAAAGAGAAATTTCTGCGGAAGTTTCTCTTTTTTTGCTGCTAAATTACGAATAGATAAGTAAAAGAGAAAACGAGGACAGGGAGGAAAGGATTATGCTGCTTGCGAGAAATGAGAGAGCGCGTTTAGTCAACGCGCTGGAAGAGACGCCAAAGAAGTCTGAGAACTTGTCTTGTCCGGCTTGCGCTGGGGCTGTCCGTTTTAAAAAGGGAAAAATCATGCGGCCGCATTTTGCTCACGTTTCCCTCCGGCAGTGCCAATTTTACAGCGAAAATGAGAGCGCTGAGCACCTGAATCTCAAGGCTGCGCTTTTTCGCTGGGGAGCTGAAAGTCAGAAAATGCAGGTAGAGGCCTTTCTGCCTCAGCTGCAGCAGATGGCGGACCTGCTGGTGAATGATCAGCTGGCGCTGGAAGTCCAGTGCAGCCCTCTCAGCATGGAGCGACTGCAGGAGCGGACGATTTCCTACCGCCAGCATGGTTATCAGGTTCTCTGGCTTTTGGGCCAAAAACTCTGGCTCAGGGATTCTCTGACTCAGCTGCAGAAAAATCTTCTCTGCTTCAGCCAAAATATGGGCTTTCATCTTTGGGAATTAGATGAAAAGGAGCGGCTGCTGCGGCTGAAATACCTAATCCATGAAGACTTGCATGGCAAGGTGCAGCACAAGACCAGAAACTTTCCTTTTGGTCAAGACCGACTGTTGGATATTCTGCGTCTGCCTTTTCAAAAGCAGGAGATGACGAGCTTTGTGGCCCAGCCGGATCCGCATATCTGCACCTATATTCGCCGTCAGCTCTATTACCAGCAGCCCAGATGGATGCGGCTGCAGGCTCAGCTCTATCAGGCTGGTGATAATCTCCTGACCAAGTCTGCGGAGGATTTCTACCCGCAGGTTCGGCCGGTTCAGGCCTCTTCCTTCTGCCAAATCACTGCAGATCTGACGAGCTACTATCAACAGTTTGAGGACTATTATGCCAATCAGCAGACCAAAACTCTGCAAATTCTCTATCCGCCGGCTTTTTATGAGATGACAAGAGAAAATTGCTAAGTATCGTTAGTTTCCCTTTGACGAATCCATAAATTTTTAGCTATCCTTTCAGTTTTAGAATATTTGAGAATCCTGTATAATATAATAAAGTAATAAGTTAGATATTTAAAAATTCTAAATCTTGCTAATTCAGCTAGCTTTAGAAAATATGAGAAGCGAAAGGAGCCATCATGAAGAAAATTTTTGTCATCTTTCTGTCTATCGTCACGCTCGGTTCAGCTATGTTGTTAGGAGGGTGCAGTATGCTAAACAGTCGGTCAGAAAGAGAAGCTAAAACAGCAAAAATGATTGAGATTGCGGAGAGTAAAAAGATGAAGAATGTAATTGAGGAAGGGCTGAAAAAGATAGATCCTCAAGCTTTAACACCTGAAGGGAAAATTAACAGTTATGAAATTGATAAGAAGTCACTGGCTCAGAACCCAATGGGAGGATTAATGTTCGATTTAATCATTAATGGTGACGAAGAAGTAACACTAGGTTATGTCATTACAGAGGACGAAAATGGGGAATTTCACAGAGATGGGACTGTATGGTCACCGAAGCTTGCTGAACTAATGGACGGAGAAAATGAGCATGGCACAAAATAAAGATTTTACAGATAAAGAGAATGTTGATGTGGCGATGCTGGAATATAAGGATGGGATTAAAGTTGGGTCTGGACTAACAATAAATGATGATAAAACGTATATCGGCACCGTCTCTCAAATTTACGATAATGTACATGGCCATGAAGAGCAGGTTGATGTACTGACAAATAATGGAAATAATCGTGCGGCAGTCCCCTACTCGGCTTCGGATGCTGAGCGTGCTCAGGTACATGCGTACAGCGTGCAAGCTGTATAATAGCACTTTCAAAAAAGATAAAAGATAGTATAATAGTATAAATGCGGTTGAGGTTCAGATTTCCCGTTTTCGTTAAGGCGATAGCTTTAACCAAGATGAGAAGTGAAAGGAGCTATCATGAAGAAAATTTTCGTCATCTTTCTGACTATCATCACGCTCGGTTCAGCTATGTTGTTAGGAGGATGCAGTATGCTAAACAGTCGTTCAGAAAAAGAAAATGAAAATAAGCAAATGATTAAACTTGTAGAAAGTAAAGAGGCTGAAAAAGCATTTTATCATTGGTTCACTTATGTTGATCCTCAAGCATTTAAAAAAGAAGGCTTTATACAAAGTTATGAAATAGATAGAAACTCAATTTCAAAAAATCCAATGAGCGGGATAGATTTCGATATTATAATAAATGGAGATTCTGATTTTATTATTAGCTGCAATATAAATAAAAATAATGATGGAAAGATAGAAAGCACAAGTGCCACTTATTCTGATAAGTTATCTCAAGCATTGGAAAAATAGGAGTTTGGCATGGTACTAATAGATGACGAAAAATTAAATGATAAGCAACATGTGGATTTTACATAAAAAAATAGCATATTGATTCGAAAACTAAAGATGTGGTAATTAGGGAAGAGGGGAGCGAAACCTAAGTTGGCACGGTCTCCCAAATTTACGACAATATTAAGGGTGAGAGAGAATGAGTTTTTGTCTTTACAACTCTTTATACGTAGCGTAGTCCTTGAAACTTTTAAAAAATAGTATAACAATGATAATATAAAACATTGATTCAAATCCAGTTTCCCATTTCGTTAAGGCGATAGCTTTAACAAAGATGAGAAGTGAAAGGAGCTATCATGAAGAAAATTTTTGTCATTTTTCTGACTATCATCACGCTCAGTTCAGCCATGTTTTTAGGAGGTTGCAGTATGATAAACAGTCGTTCAGAACAAGAAGAAATGATTCAGATTGCGGAGAGTAAAAAGATGAAGAAAGCCTTGAAATTTCTTCTTAGGGAATTGGATCCCAAAGCTTTGACACCAGAAGGAAAGATTAAATCCTATGAAATTCAAAAGAATAAGTTAAAGTATAATCCAATGGGAGGATTGATAATTAAGATTATCATTAACGAAGATGAAAAATTGAACATAAGTATGACTGTGCAGGAGGAAGAGCCAGGTAATTATAGGGTTGCTAGTTATTTTATATCAGAAGACCTAAATAAAATAGTTGAGTAGGTGTGAGTATGGAAGATTATATAAATCCGATTGATGGTACGAAGTATACTGATAGACAGCATGTTGATATTTCATTGTTTGAATATGATGAAAATATACATTTTGGGGGAGCTGGAATAGTTGAAAGTGTTGGTTATATCGGCACAGTCTCCCAAATTTACGACAATGTAAATGGCCATGAGGAACAAGTGTTTGTCTTTACCAACAACGGTCAAGGGCCTAAACAATCACCTGTCCCCTACTCGGCTTCGGATGCTGAGCGTGCTCAGGTGCAGGATGTGACAGTCATGATGCAGGGTTCTCAGACCAAGACGGACACTCCTAAGTTGATCCACGATACTGTTACGGATTGGCTGCCTACAGACTTTGTGACAGCGTCTCACCGTCTGGGACCTGCAGGTGCAGTAGAATATGCTACTCCTTTTGTTTATCGTCATTCAAAAAGTATTATCACTCAAAAAAGCCGAGAAATACTAGATAAGGCGGATCGGGATGTTAGTAATAACATAGGAAATGCAGTAGGAATCTTTAATAAAGATGCTGGTCAAGCTGTGAAGCAGAGCCTTAATTCTTTCAATAAAAATCCCTTTAATGAGCTGAGGAAGTATGTCCTGTCAAATAGTGCAGGTGTCTTTGGCGGAGCTTTAACGACAGGAATCACCTCAACGCCGATTATGTTTGCTGCTGGCGGTCTTAAAGTGACCCAAAAGTTTCCGCCGGCTCAGTTTAAGGATGCGGCCAAGCATCTTAAGGAAACGATTCACAAATATCCCAATGCCAAGATTGATCTTTACGGACACTCTTTAGGCTCTATGGATATCCAGTATGCTTTATCCACCCTGACAGAGGAGGAGATGCGTCATATCGAAACGGTCCATATCTACAATGGTCCCAATATCTATCCTCTCTTAACCAAGGAACAGCAGGCACGACTGGATAGTGCTAAGTATAAGATTTTTAATCATATTGACCATAAGGACATCGTCAGCCTCGGATATGACTTATCTGGCAGTGAAAACGCTGCCGGTATTGTACGCCATATTGCGACTGTCGAAAAAGAGATCGGCGATCAGCATATGATGGAGGGCTACCTTTACGATAAACATAAAAACTTTGTGCTCATGGATGGGACAGGGAAGATTACTCTCAAGGATACCATTGAAGCGGACATGATTCCTTATCGTACCATCAAGAAGCAGCTGAGCCAATCTGACGGAGGCCTTAGCAGCAAAGAAAAGATTTATCTGGACAGCCTTCAGGCCGAGATTACAGCCCAAAGCTTAGTAAATGCGACGAAGCTGGGCTGTGAGACTTTGCAGCAGGCTAGAAATAAGGTCGTTGAGGAAGCCGAAAAGCTGGCAGAGCAGCTGCGGCAAGTTCCCTGGGGGTTCAGCCTTAGTCCGGATGAGGTAGCTGCAGCCTATCAGGCTGGAGGAGCAGATCAGGATTCGCTCGTCACCTCTCTGCAGGAGCATTTTGACAATCGCTTGGCCAAGGCTAAAGCACTTCATGAAACCTTTTCTGACCTGAAAGGTCAGATTCAAGCCGGTATTCAGCAGCTGACGGCTGCAGACCAAGAATTAGCGGGAGATTTTGCACAATGGAGCCAGCATGCTTCAGGAAGAGTATGAAATGGCAGCGAATATTTTGCGCCATAAGGAACAAGATAGCAGTACAGAATGGCAGTCTCTCAATCAGTACATCGAGTCTTATGCTATTGAAGCGGACGAAGCCAGCAGTGAGGAGCTAAAGAAATTGGATCGTGAAGATGAAGAACTCTTGGAAGAATTTTTCAAAAAAAGACGGCATTTAGAATGGGAAATTGAGGATGACTGCCGCCGTCTCCGCGAGTCTGAATCATAAGGCTTCTGCTGCATTAAAACTAGCTTGCTGCTCTATCTGAAGCAGGACACTTTGAATCATACAAGAATGCGAGGAAATAGAGATGTTTATAACGCAATCAGCTATACCGCCGGTGAAAGAGTACTTTTCATCGTCCAAGACCGCCGATCTGACAGAAATCAAAAAAACGATAGAGCGGCAGATTATTACCAATATTTTGGCCCCCATCCTGCTGTCTCAAAAGAGTGATCTGCAAAGTCAGTATGATACACTTTTTACGGATATCGCCAAAACGATTGAGGAAAGCGTGCAGACAGCTGCGGACCAGCTAGACAGCTCTATCAAGGGACAGTTTTCTAAGAAAGTAGTAGCTGCTCTAAAAGAAAACAGTCAAAAATATGAAGCAATCTAACAGGTCTGTTCAGAAAGCGGGCTCCTTTCTTTGACTGATTGCAAAGCTTGGGAGAGCGATAGTCAAAGGACGAGCATTCATATCAGGCGGGAAACTGCCCATCAGGTCAGGAGAAATTATTCTCCCCCTGCAGGGACTCTTTGTATTGCTATGCCAAGAGCGGCTTGCTTATGCTTCATGAAAATCCCATTTTGACAGGGCAAGGGTTTGCAGGCAGAACTGGTGTTCAGCAAAGTGCTTTCACACAGTCAAAAGAACACAGCAAAAAGCCGGTTTTCAAAGAGTATGATGCGCCGGCCGCCTAAGGCGAACTGACTCAAGGCGAAGTTTCTGAACCAGTCTCCTATAAGACAGCAATCCTTCTTGGTCGCTGGGGTGTCTTTCACCGGCTTGGACGGGGAGCTTTTTTGTTTTGTCTGATTTTTTTAATGGGATTGCAGGCTCTTTTAGGGCTTCTTCCTTATAAAAGCTCCTTCTTTGTGGTAAAATAGAAAGCACGGAGGAATTTTTATGGCAAAACAACGAAATGAAATTGAAGAAAAATACCAGTGGGATTTGAGCACGATTTTCCCAACAGATGAGGCCTTTGAAGCAGAATTGGCTCAGGTTTCTGAGGAACTGAAAAAAGCAGAAAATCTGGCGGGCCACCTCTTGGACTCAGCAGACAGCTTGCTGACTGCAACTGAAATCCAGCTGGACCTTATGCGCCGCATTGAGAAGCTTTATTCTTATGCCCATATGAAGAATGATCAGGATACACGGGTCGCCAAGTACCAAGAATACCAAGCCAAGGGCATGACCGTTTACAGCGAGTTTGGTCAGGCCTTTGCTTTCTATGAACCGGAATTTATGGCCATCACGGAGGAGCAGTATCAGGCTTTCTTGGCTGAAAAGCCCGAGCTGACAGCCTATCAGCACTTTTTTGACAAGCTCCTGCAGAGAAAAGAGCATATCCTGACCCAGCGTGAGGAGGAGCTGCTGGCCGGTGCCGGCGAAATCTTTGGAGCGGCAGGCGAGACCTTTGCGATTTTGGACAATGCTGATATCGTCTTTCCGACGGTCCACGATGAGGAAGGCAAGGAAGTCCAGCTGACCCATGGCAACTATATCTCTCTGGTCGAGTCTAAGAACCGTGCTGTGCGCAAGGAAGCTTATGAAGCGCTCTACAGCATTTACGAGCAGTATCAGCATACTTATGCCAAGACCCTGCAGACCAATGTCAAGGTGCACAACTACAATGCCAAGGTCCGCAAGTTCTCCTCTGCCCGTGAGGCGGCTCTGTCCGCCAACTTTATCCCGGAAAGTGTCTATGACAGCTTGGTATCTGCGGTCAATAAGCACCTGCCTCTCCTGCAGCGCTATATTGCCCTGCGGGCTAAGATTTTAGGGATTGATGACCTAAAGATGTACGACCTCTACACCCCCCTGTCACAGGCTGATTACAAATTCAGCTATGAGGAAGCTTTAGCTAAGTCGGAGGAAGTTCTGGCTATTTTAGGTGAAGATTATCTCAGCCGTGTCAAGCGCGCCTTTTCAGAGCGCTGGATTGACGTTCATGAAAACCAAGGCAAGCGCTCAGGGGCTTACTCAGGAGGTTCTTACGACACCAATGCCTTCATGCTGCTCAACTGGCAGGACACGCTGGACAATCTCTTTACCCTGGTGCATGAGACCGGCCACAGTATGCACTCCAGCTATACCCGTGAGACCCAGCCTTATGTCTATGGTGATTACTCTATCTTCCTAGCTGAGATTGCTTCAACAACCAACGAAAATATTCTGACAGAAAAGCTCTTGGAAGAAGTCGAAGACGACGCGACCCGCTTTGCCATTCTCAATCACTTCCTAGACGGCTTCCGCGGCACGGTCTTCCGTCAGACCCAGTTTGCGGAGTTTGAGCATGCGATTCACAAGGCTGACCAGGAAGGGCAGGTCCTGACCAGCGAGTTTCTCAATGACCTTTATGCTGACCTCAATGAGAAATACTACGGCCTGAAAAAAGAGGACAATCCGCAGATTCAGTACGAGTGGGCCCGGATTCCGCATTTCTACTATGACTACTATGTTTTTCAGTATTCGACAGGATTTTCCGCAGCCTCGGCCTTGGCGGAGAAGATTGTTCACGGAAGCCAGGAAGACAGGGACAGGTATCTGGACTATCTGAAAGCCGGTAATTCTGACTATCCGCTCAATGTCATCAAAAAAGCAGGTGTGGATATGGAAAAAGAAGACTATCTCAATGATGCCTTTGCTGTCTTTGAGCGCCGGCTGGATGAATTTGAAACTCTGGTAGAAAAGTTGGGACTGCTATAAGATGGTTGAGACTTACAAACAAAACTCCAATCCCAATATGCGCCGTCCAGTGGTCAAGCAGGAAATCGTTGACTTTATGCGGCAGCATCTCCAGCCGGTTACTGGCGGACTCAAAGCGTTAGAAGAGTTTGCCCATCGGGAAAATATTCCGATTATCCCCCGGGAAACGGCAGCTTATTTTCGCCTCTTGCTGGAAACCCTGCAGCCGGAGAGGATTTTAGAAATCGGAACGGCTATCGGATTTTCGGCGCTTCTAATGGCAGATGCTGCCCCGGCTGCTCAGATTACCACCATTGACCGCAATCCGGAAATGATTGCGCTGGCTAAGGAAAATTTTGCCAGATATGACAGCCGCCGGCAGATTGAGCTTTTGGAGGGGGAGGCAGTCGATCTGCTGCAGACCCTGAAGGGCTCTTATGACTTGGCCTTTATGGACTCAGCCAAATCCAAGTATGTGGTCTTTCTGCCCCAAGTCCTGAAACGGCTGAATCCAGGCGGTCTCATTCTCATCGATGATGTTTTCCAAGGCGGGGATATAGCCAAGCCCGCAGAGGAAATCCGCCGCGGCCAGCGGGCCATTTACCGGGGACTGCACGGTCTGTTTGAAGCGACTCTGGATCAGCCTGGTCTGACAGCCAGCCTGCTGCCCTTAGGTGACGGACTGCTCATGGTTCGGAAGCAGTGACCCATCTGTTTTTTTCCTACAGCAGTCATATTTTTAGCAAAATTTAAGATATGAAATTCAATTTGTGTTACAATAGAAAAAGTGAATTTATTTAAGATAAAGGAGTAGAAAATCAAATGAAGAAAAAAATTTTTACAGGAGCAGTGACCCTCTTGTCCCTTGCTGTTTTAGCAGCGTGTTCCAACTCAGACGGCAAAGATATTGTGACCATGAAAGGCAATACCATTACCGTTAATGAATTTTACGACGAAGTAAAAACAACAGCGCTGCCCAGCAGGTGCTGCTGCAGATGACCATCAAGGATGTTTTTGGCGAAAAATACGGCAAGAATGTCACGGATAAGGAAGTGAACGAAGCTTTTGACCAAATGAAAGCTGCCTACGGAACCTCCTTTGCTCAGATTTTGGCCCAAAATGGCATGACAGAGGACACCTACAAGGACCAAATCCGGACCAACAAGCTGGTAGAATATGCTGTCAAAAAAGCAGCTGAAAAAGAGCTGACGGATGAAAATTACAAAACTGCCTATGAAAACTACACACCGGAAGTAACAGCGCAAATCATCAAGCTGGACAGCGAAGACAAGGCCAAGGAAGTCTTGGAGCAGGTCAAAGCTGACGGCGCAGACTTCAGCCAAATCGCTAAGGACAACTCAACGGATACGGCAACCAAGGAAAAAGGCGGCGAAGTGAAGTTTGATTCTGCTTCAACCGATGTTCCGGATGCGGTGAAAAAAGCAGCCTTTGCCCTGTCAGAAAACGGCATTTCAGATGTTGTGACCGTGCAGGATGCGCAAACCTACACGACCAGCTTCTATATCGTCAAGCTGACCAAGAAGACAGAAAAAGCAGCTGACTGGAAAGAATACAAGGACAAGCTCAAGGATATTATCGTTGCGCAAAAAGAAAATGATGCCAGCTTTATCCGTACGGTCGTTGCCGCTGAGCTGAAAGATGCCAACATCAAAGTCAAAGATGCCGCGTTCCAAAATGTCTTTGCACAGTATATCGAAACAACAGATGCATCCTCAACCTCAGCTTCCTCCAGTGCGGCCAGCAGCTCATCCAGCTCTGAGTCTAGTTCAGCAGCGGAAAGCAGCAGTTCAGAAGAAAGTTCTTCTTCAGCTGCAGAATAAGTTGACGAAACGCCCTTCAGCAAGTATAATAGGATTAGTGAGAAATGATGTTCAACCCTCTTAGCCCAGAGAATTGGCGGTGCTGCAAGCCATGTAAGAGTGAAGGTCATGCTGCTCATGTCAAACAACTGCATAGCAAATGAGAATGACAAGTTCATTGAATGAAGGTGGTACCGCGGTTTTTCGCCCTTCAGTCAAGGAGCTTGTCTTTTGATTTCACTAGCTGCATGCCAGCAGAATCATATTTCAAGGAGGCAGTAACATGAAAACCTATCT
>NZ_KQ969395.1:85250-86071 GCF_001578865.1 Streptococcus sp. DD11 | reverse complement strand
TGTGGAGTATCAGGTCGAGGGCTCTTTCTTTCAGATTCCCAAGACCTTTACGATATACGACAGTCAGGGACGGACGGTCAGTCGGATTACCAAGCCTGTCCTGACCCTGCTGCCCCACTTTGAAATCCAGCTGGCCAACGGCTCCAGCTTTTACATCCGCAAAAAATGGACCTTTTGGCGGGACAAGTACCAGTTTGACAATCTCGGTCTGCGGGTGGAAGGCAATATCTGGGATTTGGATTTCCGGCTGCTGGATGACCGCGGCCAGACCGTGGCAGAGATTTCCAAAGAGCTCTTTCATCTCACCTCGACCTACCAAGTAGCTGTCTATGATGACCAGTATGCCGATCTGGTCATTTCCCTCTGCGTAGCCATTGATTACGTCGAGATGCTGGAATCTTCCTCATCGTAAACAAACAAAATTATAGGAGAATAAAAAACAATGAAACAAATGTCAAGTGCACAGATTCGTCAGATGTGGCTGGATTTTTGGGCAAGCAAAGGCCATGCTGTTGAGCCCTCTGTCAGTCTGGTACCGGTCAATGATCCGACCCTGCTCTGGATTAACTCCGGAGTTGCCACGCTCAAAAAATACTTTGACGGGACCATCATCCCGGAAAATCCGCGGATTACCAATGCACAGAAGGCCATCCGGACCAACGACATCGAGAACGTCGGAAAGACAGCCCGCCACCACACTATGTTTGAAATGCTGGGCAACTTCTCTATCGGTGATTATTTCCGTGATGAGGCCATCGAGTGGGCCTATGAGCTCCTGACCAGTCCGGACTGGTTTGATTTTCCCAAGGACAAGCTCTACA
>NZ_KQ969395.1:84114-85230 GCF_001578865.1 Streptococcus sp. DD11 | reverse complement strand
GGCGAAAGCTTTGATCCGGAAAATATCGGTGTCCGCCTGCTGGCTGAAGACATCGAAAATGACCGCTACATTGAGATTTGGAACATTGTGCTGTCCCAGTTTAACGCTGACCCAGCGCTGCCAAGGAGCGAGTACAAGGAGCTGCCTCACAAAAATATTGATACGGGCGCAGGTCTGGAGCGGCTGGTGGCGGTTATCCAAGGGGCTAAGACCAACTTTGAAACCGACCTCTTTATGCCCATTATCCGGGAGGTGGAAAAGCTGTCCGGCAAGGTCTACGACCAGGACGGTGACAACATGAGCTTCAAGGTCATTGCCGACCATATCCGCTCGCTGTCCTTTGCCATTGGCGACGGAGCGCTGCCGGGCAATGAAGGCCGGGGCTATGTCCTGCGCCGTTTGCTGCGCCGGGCCTCTATGCACGGTCAAAAGCTGGGTATCAATGAGCCCTTCCTTTACAAGCTGGTGCCGACAGTCGGCAGGATTATGGAAAGCTACTATCCAGAAGTAGTGGAAAAAGAAGCTTTTATTGAAAAAAATTATCAAGAGCGAGGAAGAATCCTTTGCCCGGACCCTGCATGCTGGTCAGCACTTTGCCCAAGGCATCGTGGATGACCTCAAGGCCAAGGGCCAGTCTGTCATCGCAGGCCAAGATGTTTTCAAGCTCTATGACACCTATGGTTTCCCGCTGGAATTGACCGAGGAAATTGCCGAAGAAGCCGGTATGACCGTGGACCGTGATGGTTTTGAAGCGGCGATGAAGGAGCAGCAGGAGCGGGCGCGTGCTTCTGTCGTCAAGGGCGGCTCTATGGGCATGCAGAATGAAACCCTGCAGGCCATCACTGTTCAGAGTATCTTTAACTATGAAAAAGAAGAGCTGGAAGCGGAGCTAGTGGCTATTGTGGCAAATGACGCCGCAGTCGAGTCTGTAGAAGCAGGCTCAGCAGCCCTCATCTTTGCCCAAACGCCCTTCTATGCGGAAATGGGCGGACAGGTAGCCGACCATGGACAGATCTTTGATCAGGCCGGCAGCTTAGTCGCGACCGTGACCGATGTCCAAAAGGCGCCCAACGGTCAGGCCCTTCACACCGTGGAAGTTTTGGCGCCGCTGGCTCT
>NZ_KQ969395.1:75705-83607 GCF_001578865.1 Streptococcus sp. DD11 | reverse complement strand
TTTCAAGATTGTCAAGGAAGAGGGTATCGGCTCCGGCACCCGACGGATTCTGGCCGTGACCAGCAAGGAAGCCTTTGAAGCCTATCGCGAAGAGGAAGAAGCGCTCAAGGCGATTGCTGCGACCCTCAAAGTACCGCAAATCAAGGAAGTGCCCCACAAGGTTGCAGGTCTGCAGGAGCAGCTCCGCCAGCTCCAAAAGGAAAATGCGGAGCTTAAGGAAAAGGCAGCCGCTGCAGCTTCTGGTGAAATCTTCCAGAATGTTCAGGAAGCAAACGGCCGCAGCTTCATCGCCAGTCAAGTCTCTGTCTCTGATGCCGGTGCCCTGCGGGCTTTTGCAGACAGCTGGAAGCAGAAGGACTACTCAGACGTTCTGGTCCTGGCCGCAGCCATTGGAGACAAGGTCAATGTGCTGGCAGCCAGCAGGACTAAGGAAGTCCATGCCGGCAATCTGATTAAGGAATTGGCGCCGATTGTGGACGGCCGCGGCGGCGGTAAGCCGGATATGGCTATGGCCGGCGGCAGTAAGCAAACAGCTATTCCAGACCTGCTGGCAGCAGTGGCTGAGAAATTGTAATAAACACAAGAGATTGGACTGAGTTCCAGTCTCTTTTTTTGAATAGAATCATAGTATTTTGGACCAAAACAGTTTTTTGACAAATATATTTGTCAAAAAGAAAAGAATCTGTTACAATGGAATTATCTAAGGGAGAAGGGAAATAAGGAGTTTATGATGCAGCTAAAAAATCGCCTCAAGGAGTTGAGGGCGCGTGACGGGCTCAACCAGACAGAACTGGCTAGGCTGGCCGGTGTTTCCAGGCAGACAATCAGCCTCTTAGAGCGGGGCGAGTACACTCCCTCTGTCGTGATTGCCTTCAAGATTGCCCATATTTTCAATGAAAATGTCGAGAATGTTTTTCGGTTGGTGGAGGAAGCAGAATGAAGAACCCATTAAGATTCATTTCAACAGGAGCTAAAATAGTCCTTCAGCCTCATCATTCTTGTATCATCTATTGTAAAAATTAAAGGAGAAGAAGTCGTGAAAGAGCAAAAACGTATATCTACACAGAAAAGAGTTTTATATAATATCTTTTTATTGCTGGTTGGAGCCTTAATAGGCGGTCTGTCTGGTTTCTTTTCTGGTCTTGGTGTATTTGAAAACTTCAGCTGGTCGTCAGCTTTAAATGTTGGATTGCTGCGCCAGTTCGGTAGGGCCAGTCTTGTTATCCTCTATCCATTGGTCTTTTTCTTGATTTATCGGACTCGTAAATACCATGAAGCCTATGAAAAAGAAGCAGATGAGGAGCAGAATTATGAATGGTACCGCCTAACCTTTAAAAATTTGGAATACGCGGCTATTGTATTTAATATCAGCAGTGCTATCATTCTTTTTACAATTTTTGTTGGAGTCGTTTTTATCGGGAATATCACTAATCATAAGAGCCCTCTTCAGTTGAGTCTTATAGATTATGCGATTGCCTTTCTTTATATTTTTTTGCAAGCTGTTTTTTTAAAGACAGTTCAGAAGGTGCGGCATTATAAGCTATCAGCCTTTCCGACTACTGAGGAAATAAAAGAATTTGTGCTTTCTTATGATGAGTCAGAGCTGCAAGCCAATTATGAACAGTGCTATCTCATTCTCTTCAATCTAAATCAGAGACTTCTGCCAGCCCTCTATATTATTTTAGGAATACTGGGAGCCTTCACACCTCTTAATGTCGTTTCTGGCTTTGTTGTCCTGATGGTGATCCATATCTATATCAATCTTATGTATTATCCGATGGTGAGAAAATATTTCAAGTAGCAGTCAAAGAATATCAGAGATGGCAAGGGCCGATCGAAGATTTGTATTTATAAAGTTATCCATAAATACAGGTTTGGGGGAAATTCTGATCAGTCTTCGCTTATTAAAAGCTGGTATCTCTGCTTTTTGATTAACCTTCTTTTTGCTTTTCGTTACTGTTTTGCTTGGTGGAAGTGGTATCAAAAAGACTTGAAGCTGGAGATGAGAAGCACCAAGCTAGCCAGTTCAATCTGGCTGCCTCTTCTTTTCTGGATTTTTCTGCTGATTTTTCAGGAATTTGTCCCGATTAAAGCTTCTGACAATCAGAGTGCGGTTGTGGAACTAGTGAAAAGTCAGGCGGTTTTTGTTTTCCTAGATGCTGTCCTCCTTGCCCCTATTGTGGAGGAATTGATGTTTAGAGGGTTTAGGGCAACATTTTTCTTTCCCCAACAAAGAAAGCTGCCGCAAATTCTGCTTTATAGATTTTTAATACGAGGCAGTGAGCTGCTCAAAACCTCCAGCGGAGGTTTTGAGGTGGCAGATAAAGCTTCCGCTGGGAAGTGTCAAAAGAGTCTGTCCCACCCGACTTTGAGGCTGTAGACAGGACTGACGAAGTCAGTAAAAGGCGTGCGACAAGACGAGTTATCGTCATTTAGTTTATCTTTTATTACTTTGTTAGCTCGCTTTGCCGTACGCCAGTACTGTCTGCGGCTCGCTGCCTCGTACTAAAAGCAAACGAAAAGACTATAACGACGACGGAATAGACATACTGAAAGATAAACGAAATGACGATATTAGATTAGAAGTCTGCACCTGTTTTGGGGCAGGTTTTTTCTTTGGAAAAGCAGCTGTTTTTGCAAAAAGATGTATTTTTCCAAAAATATTGCATAAAAATACAGAAAACACTTGACAAAGAGAAATGATGCTAGTAAAATAAAACGCATATTTATACGCAAGGAGTTTTGGAATATGCAAGTTTCGATTGTCGGCATTACAGGTTATTCAGGGCTGGAACTCCTTCGCATCCTGCAGGGCCATCCGCAGGCTGAGGTTGTTTCTATCCATGCCAGCAGCAGTATCGGCCGTCCTCTGTCTGCTCTTTATCCGCACTTGAGAGGCAGCTGCGAGTTGAAAATAGAGGAATTTAACAGCCGAAAAATCATGCAGCAGTCTGATTTGGTTTTCTTTGCAGCACCGAGCGGAGTTGCAAAGGATTTGGTCAAAGATTTTGTTGAGGCAGACTTTCCTGTCATTGACCTGTCGGGCGATCACCGTCTGCCAGCGGATATTTATAAAGAATGGTATCAGAAAGAAGCAGGAGAGGCGGCTGTGCAGGAGCGCTTCACTTATGGATTGGCTGAGTTTGCGGATGTGGCAGGCAAGAAATTCATTGCCAATCCCGGCTGCTATGCCACAGCTGCGGAGCTGGCCCTGATTCCCCTGCTGCAGGCCCAGATTCTTGAGCCAGACTCTATCATCATTGATGCCAAAAGCGGTCTGACCGGTGCCGGCAAAAAACCAGCCGCTTCCAGTCATTTTGTGCAGGTTCATGATAATTATGTGACCTACAAGCTGAACCGCCACCAGCATATTCCTGAAATTTTGCAGGAGCTGCAGCTCTTTGATGATAGGATCCAGCAGATCCAGTTTTCAACCTCCCTGCTGCCGCTCAACCGCGGTATCGTAGCCACGGTTTACAGCAGACTGAAAAAGCCGCTGTCTGCTGCTGAAATCAGCAGTATTTACCGACGAAGTTATAAGGGCAAGCCTTTTGTCCGGCTGCAGGCCAGCCTGCCCAGTCTGCATCAGGTCATCGGCAGCAATTACACAGATATTGGCTTTGACTACAATCCGGCTACCAATGTGCTGACAGTGGTGGCTGTCATTGACAATCTGGTCAAGGGAGCTGCCGGACAGGCTGTCCAAAATATGAATCTGATGCTGGGCTGGGACGAAAGAGCCGGGCTGCTCAGCCAGCCGGCTTATGTATAGAAGATTGGAGCAAAAATGAAGATAATGGAAGGCAATATTGCCAGTCCCTTGGGCTTTTCAGCGGACGGCCTGCATGCGGGATTTAAAAAGAAAAAACACGATTTTGGCTGGATTGTTTCGGAGGTTCCGGCCAGCGTTGCCGGGGTTTACACGACCAATCAGGTCATTGCTGCCCCGCTCCTTGTGACGAAAGAGTCAATCCAAAAGACCCAGCAGCTGCAGGCTGTAGTGGTCAATTCGGGTGTGGCCAATTCCTGCACGGGTCTGGAAGGGATGGAGGATGCCTATAGGATGCAGCAGTGGACAGCCGATAAGCTGAAAATAGCACCGGACTTGGTGGCTCTGGCTTCCACTGGGGTCATCGGTGAGCGTCTGCCCATGGAAGCTCTCAAAACCGGTCTGTCCAAGATTGTCATTAACGGCAATGCCGATGATTTTGCCCAGGCCATTTTGACGACGGACACCTGCACCAAGACCTGTGTTGTGACGGAGCTCTTCGGTCAGGATGTGGTGACCATGGCTGGTGTGGCCAAGGGATCGGGCATGATCCATCCCAATATGGCCACCATGCTGGCATTTATCACCTGCGATGCCAATATTTCCAGCGCTGCCCTGCAACAGGCGCTCAGCCGCAATGTTGAGACGACCTTCAATCAGATTACTGTAGACGGCGACACCTCTACCAATGATATGGTGCTGGTCATGGCTAACGGCTGCACGCAGAATGAGGAAATTCTGCCGGATACAGAAGCATTTGACCGCTTTGCCGACATGCTGCAGTTTGTCATGGCTGATTTGGCCAAGAAAATTGCCAAAGACGGCGAAGGTGCGACCAAATTGATTGAAGCCAGGGTTCTCCATGCCAAGGATGAGCTGACAGCCCGCATGGTTGCGAAAAGTGTGGTCGGTTCCAGCTTGGTTAAGACAGCTATTTTTGGTGAGGATCCTAATTGGGGCCGCATTCTGGCTGCTATTGGCTATGCCGGCCCTCGGGTATCGGTCGCCAATATTGACATTGCCATCGAGGGTCTGCCGGTCATGAAAGCTTCCAGCCCGGTTTCCTTTGATTCGGAGGAAATGAGCGAGATCATGACCAGAGATGATCTGGTCATTGAGATTGACCTCCATGACGGCGAGGCTGAGGGACGGGCCTGGGGCTGCGACCTGTCCTATGACTATGTGAAGATCAATGCCCTCTACAGAACCTAAGGAGAATCATCATGAAGAATATCATTGTTATCAAAATCGGCGGCGCAGCCGCACAGGAACTTTCAGCGGCTTTCATCCAGCAGGTCAAAAGCTGGGCCGCAGCTGGCAAGCACATCATCATCGTACATGGCGGCGGCCTGGTCATCAATCAGCTGATGCGGGAGCGCCAGCTGGAGACTCAGAAGGTCAAGGGGCTTCGGGTAACAGCCAAGTCTGACCTGCCGGTCATCCAGCAGGCTCTGCTGGACATTGTCGGTCTGAAGCTGACCAAGCAGTTCAATCAGGCGGGCCTGGACAGTCTGCAGCTGCTTTCCCATCTAGGCTCAACGGTTTCGGCTGATTTTATCAATCAATCCCTCTATGGCTATGTCGGCTATGTGACAGATATCGAGACTGCTTATCTGGAACAGCTGCTGGCTGAGGGCCTGGTTCCGGTTCTGGCCTCTCTGGGGTCGAATGCTGACGGAGAGCTGCTCAATATCAATGCGGACTATCTGGCTGCTGCAGTTGCCAGCAAACTGCAGGCTGAAAAATTAATTCTGATGACCGACACAGAGGGGGTTTTGGAGGACAAAAAAGTGCTGCCCCAGCTCCTGACCAGTCAGGTCTCCACGAAAATCCAGACCGGAGTCATTCAGGGCGGCATGATTCCCAAGATTGAAAGTGCCGTCCAGACGGTTCTGTCCGGTGTCAATCAAGTCTTGATTGGCGACAATCTCTTGACAGGCACCCTGATAGCGGAAGGATAGATATGAGTTTTTTATTTCAAAATTATAAGCGGGCCCCTATTGAATTTGTCCGGGCTGAAGGCAACTGCCTGATAGACAGCGAGGGACAGGCTTATCTGGATTTTTCATCGGGGATTGGTGTGACCAATCTGGGCTTTCATCCGCAGGTCAAGCAGGCGCTGCTGGAGCAGGCGGAGCAAATCTGGCACAGTCCCAATCTCTATCGGAATGCCCTGCAGGAAGAAGTGGCCCAGAGGCTGATTGGCGGCTATGATTATCTGGCATTTTTCTGCAACAGCGGGGCGGAAGCCAATGAAGCTGCTATCAAACTGGCGCGCAAAGCCAGCGGCAAGCAGGGGATTATCAGCTTTCAGAATTCCTTTCACGGTCGGACCTTTGGCGCTATGGCCGCAACAGGACAGGATAAGATCAAGGAAGGATTCGGCGATGGCCTGCCCCACTTCAGCTTTGCTGTTTATAATGACTTGGACAGCGTGAAAAGTCTGGTCCATGAAGATACGGCAGCTGTCATGCTGGAGCTGATACAGGGCGAGTCCGGTGTATTGCCTGCTGAACCGCAGTTTGTCAGGGAGCTGGCTGCTTTCTGTCAGGAGCAGGGTCTGCTCCTCATTGTAGACGAGGTGCAGACGGGCATGGGGCGGACAGGAAAGCTCTATGCCTTTGAGCACTATGGCCTTGTACCGGATATTGTCACTCTGGCGAAAGGATTGGCCAATGGCCTGCCGGTCGGTGCCATGCTGGGCAGGAGCAGTCTCTCGCCCGCCTTTAGCTATGGCAGCCACGGGTCTACCTTCGGCGGCAATAAACTGGCAATGGCTGCTGCTTTGGCAACCCTGAAGGTCCAGCAGGCTCCTGGCTTTCTCCCGGATGCAGCGGCCAGAGGCACTGCTCTGCTGGAACAGCTGCAGCAGGCTTTTGAAGACCATCCAAAGATTTCTGCCGTTCGCGGTCTCGGGATGATGATTGGGATTGAAACAAGTGCCAGTCTACCAAAGATTGTCGAAGCTGCCCGCCGGAAAGGCTTGATCATTCTGACAGCAGGCAGCAATGTCATCCGCCTCCTGCCGCCCCTGACTGTCAGCAGGGAGGAAATCCAGCAGGGAGCTGCGATTCTCAAAGAAGTATTTGCAGAAGCAGATTGACAAACTGTATTGACAGAAGAAGGGGCCGTTTTTATGAATCATACTCTAAAAACCCAGTTTTTGACTGGGTTTTTGTGCCCTCTAATCCTCAAAGAAAATCGACATCAGATGAGGCAGGAGCAGACGGATTGGCAGCAGCTGCTCAGCCTCCTCATTCCTGCAGAGAAGGCTTGGGGAACCTTTTGAGGCTGATGAAGCTTCCGACAGGAAGCAATAGAAGCGCTGCTTTGGAATGGAGGTTTTTGACAATAATCTTTATTTTTTTGACTAATATACTTGTCAAAAAGAAAATAATCTGTTACAATATAGTCAATTTAAAAAGGACAGGAGGCAGAGATGAAGATGATATGGTTGGTTGGATTGGTGCTGCCCCTTGTCTTTCTCATCTGGTCGGACTCTGCTGGCAGGGTCAAAAGAGCGCAAAACCGGATACACAGATTGGAGAGAAAGATGAAAGGAAAAAGTGAGATGTCAGAATTGCTCAATGAGTTTATCGGGAAAAAACCGACTATCCATTTTGAAAATGATTTTGGACTGTCAGGCTATGAAATCATAGCAGTAGACGGAGACTGGATGAAGATACGGCGCCTCAATAGACAGGGACAGGTTTTCACCAAGACTGTGCGCATCGACGATATTAAGTCTGTCGAACTGAGAGAAGACAAAGAAGCAGCGCCATGAAGCCCAAAAGGCAGTGAGACGGATTTCTATGGTGGCTGGGCCGTCGCCTGCAAAGCGATGCAGCTTTTGAAGATACTGTATCAGACTCACTCTTTAAATCCTATCCGCTCCTGCTTCGTTTGCTCTGACGGTCATTGAGCCTGAGAGTCTGCGCCAGTTTCAATCAGACCAAACGGACCGGGGATTCAAGAGATTATTAGTCTTTTGGAAAGGGCGGATCCGCACTATCCGGTGCGTATTGAATAAAATAGAAAATATCCTATTATCTAAGTAAGGAGAAATATGAAAATATTTCTGAAAAAAGCTGACTACAGCTTACTGACGCTCTTTATTCTGCTGCTGAGCCAGA
>NZ_KQ969395.1:72950-75685 GCF_001578865.1 Streptococcus sp. DD11 | reverse complement strand
TGATTGTCTTTTTTGTCCTGCGGATGGCCAAGCAGGAAGGGCTGCTGAGCTTGGATTTCAGCTTCTTTGGCTGGTCCTCGGTCGGCTGGCTGGCTCTTTCTTATGTCATGATGTTTGGAGTCAGTATACTGGGGATCGTCATCATGATGATGGAAGGGCAGGGGATTGACACGGCCAATCAGGAGGCCCTGAAGCAGATGTTTAAAAATGTCCCCTCCATATTGCTGGTCATGGGAGCTGTGATTCAGGCGCCCATTCTGGAGGAAGTGGCCTTTCGCGGTCTCATTGCTGAGAAGATCTTTGCCAAGCATTCCATCTGGGGGCTGCTTGTCAGTTCCATTCTTTTCGGACTTTTTCACGGTCCGACCAATATCGGAAGTTTTGTCCTCTACGCCGGTATAGGCGGGGTTCTGGCTTTCGTAGTCTATATCAGCAAGCGCTTGGAAATGGCTGTTTTGGCTCACATGCTGAGAAATGGCGTTGCAGCCCTTCTCATGCTTCTGATGTCCTAGATAGGGACCACAAACCTGTATAAAAAAGGAGCCTGACATGAAAATTCTTAAAACAATTGATGTGCTGAATAATAAAAAGACTGCTTTGATTATCAATATTGCGTCCGTTCTGCTGATTCTTCCTTTTGGGGCGGTCTTTGGCGGTCTGGCCATTCTGCTCTGGGGCAGCGGCAGTCAAGATGGCAGTATTCCCCTCGGTGACCTGATTTACCTCTTTCCTCTCATCCTGATTCACGAACTGATCCATGGTTTCTTCTTCAAGATTTTGGGAAATGCTGAAACCAAGGTCAGGTTTGGCTTTCAGAACGGTATGGCTTATGCTGGAAGCCCTGGCAGCTTATACAGCCGCGGCAGGATGCTGATTATTCTGCTGGCGCCCTTTGTCCTAATCAGTCTGGCGCTGAGCCTGCTCTATAGCCTGCACTGGCTCAAGCCTCTCTCCTATATCGCCCTTAGCAGCATCCATGCGGCCGGCTGCATAGGAGATTTTTACATGACGGCAGTGATCCTTAGGCAGAAGGGCGCTATCGCTGTCGAGGATACAGCAGTCGGTATCACTATTTATCAAAAGGAGAATACAAAATGAAGAACTTCAAATCACTTGCTCTAGGAATCGTAAAGTGGATAGGCCTTATTGCTCTTAGCCTCCTTATAAATACTACTCCGATGCTATTATTGATGCACGGGAAGAATGCGCCTATTTATGTGGAAATATTATTGGTAGCCTTGTATCTGATTTTGGCCTTCCTGATTTTCCGCAGCCTATGGCAGCATTATCAGAAGCATCTGCCTGAAGAAAAGAAGAAATTTAAACAATCTGGTAAGGATATTGGCTTTGCTTTTCTGTTTTTTTTATTTGCCAGAGTGGCAGCTATTGCCGGTGTCTATCTTAATCTTATCCTGAGTGGCAATTCCCAGACCAGTAATGACAGCGCCATACAAGGGCTAGGGGAAATGATGTCTTCGCAGCATATCTTCTTTGCCTTGCTCTTTGTTGCAACGCTTGCTTTTATCGGTCCTATCATGGAAGAATTAATTTTCCGGGGTTTTGGTACTGCCTTCTTTTTCAAAAAGAATCAAAAAGTATTGGCTGCCATTGTGACTTCTGTGGTCTTCACTCTGCCTCATATCACTCAATTAACAGAGTTCCCAACCTACTTTGCTATTGGACTGATTCTTTATCTATCCTATGCTCGTCGGGGCAATCTTAAAGATTCCATGTTCGTTCATATCCTTAACAATCTCCCCATGGCTATATTACTCCTGCTAGCCATGTTTCAGTAAATCAATTTATAAGGTTTCTCTATGAATTTCAAATCTTTCTGTGCCAATATAGGCATGTATATCTTAGTTGTTCTCTCTTACTTTTTAGTGTTTATGACAATCGCTGCCTATAGTTTCAGTTTCTTAAACGCCGGATTTTCTGCAGTGATGATCACCCTCCTCTTTGCAGTTCTGTCATTTCTCTACTGCTTTGGCTTATGGAAATGGTACCAGCTGGATTTCAGATTGGAAGTTATCAACAGCAAACTGACCGGATTTGTCTGGCTGCCCCTTGTCTTGCTGGCTGCCTATATCCTTTTTCAGAACTTTGTGCCTATCGAAGCTTCGGACAATCAAACGATTGTCGTCAGTTTGATTCACAGTCAGCCCCTCTTTTCTTTCTTTTTTGTGGTGATTGTCGGACCGATTGTCGAGGAGTTTATGACCCGCGGTTTGCTGGCCAACTACCTTTTCCCTGAGCAAAAGAGCCTGCCGCAGATTCTGCTCTATCTGGCTGTATCGGGAACCTTCTTTTCTCTCTTGCATCAGCCGGGGACCCTGCCGCAGTTTCTGCTTTATTTTGTCATGGGCGCTATCTTTGCCCTAGCCTATGTGACCAAGAAGGACCTGCGCTATCCGATTGCCCTTCACATGGCCAATAACCTGATTGCCTTTCTGCAGATTCTCTTTCTTGCTTGATATAGTCCTTTAGTTTATAACCAGTATATGTTATACTAGTTATATGTCATATGGAATTGATTTTCGAAAATGAGTTCTTGCCTATGTCCAGAAAGGTCATACCCGTCAAGAAACTGCAAAAATATTTAATATCAGTACAAATACTTTATATACCTGGGAAAGCAGCAGCGTGAGCAGGGACACTTAGAGCGGAAAAAACGAGTAGCTAAAAGCAGGAAAATCCCCTTAGATGAACTCACAGCATTCGTAGAAGCTCATCCC
>NZ_KQ969395.1:68147-72382 GCF_001578865.1 Streptococcus sp. DD11 | reverse complement strand
TATCTATGGGAGTCACATAGACTGATATGCAAAACCTGCTCTTTCCGTATTGGGAAAGAGCAGGTTTTGTTTGGTCTTACAGTCCGTAATTATAGTCATCATCCTGCATGGCTTCAACTTCGCCCAGCAGGTAGCCGTTGCCGACTTGGGAGAAAAAGTCATGGTTGGAAGTACCGGTTGAGATGCCGTTCATGACAATCGGGTTGACATCGTCCGCTGAGTCTGGGAAGAGCGGATCCTGTCCCAGATTCATCAGGGCCTTGTTGGCATTGTAGCGCAGGAAGGTCTTGACCTCCTCGGTCCAGCCGACCGTATCGTAGAGGCTTTCCGTATAGCCTTCTTCATTTTCATAGAGGGTGTAGAGCAGGTCGTACATCCATTCTTTCAGCTTTTCCTGCTCGTCTTTTGGGAGCTGGTTAAAGCCCAGCTGGAACTTATAGCCGATATAGGTGCCGTGCACAGACTCGTCGCGGATAATCAGCTTGATAATCTCCGCCACATTGGCCAGCTTGTTGTTGCCCAGATAGTAGAGCGGGGTGAAGAAGCCGGAGTAGAAGAGGAAGGTTTCAAGGAAAACACTGGCAACCTTCTTTTCCAGAGCATTGCCGTTGAGGTAGATTTCGTTGATAATTTCCGCCTTTTTCTGCAGGTAAGGGTTGGTATTGGTCCACTCAAAAATTTCGTCAATTTCCGACTTGGTATTGAGAGTGGAGAAGATGGAGGAGTAGGACTTGGCATGGACCGACTCCATGAATTGGATGTTGTTAAAGACCGCTTCCTCATGGGCTGTGCGGACGTCCTTGCGCAGGGCTTCGACACCGGACTCAGACTGGAGCGTATCCAGCAGGGTCAGACCGCCAAAGACCTTGCCGACCAAATCTTTCTCTTTATGAGAGAGTTTTCTCCAGTCGTCCAGGTCGTTGGACAGAGGGATGCGGGTATCCAGCCAGAATTGCTCGGTCAGCTTTTCCCAAGTAGACTTGTCAATGACATCTTCGATGGCATTCCAGTTGATGGCTTTGTAGTAAGTTTTCATGATGATCTCGCTTTTAACTTTTTAATACAGTATAGATAATCAGTTCATTTGGTCCTTTTTCTAAGTGGTTCGGACGTCCACAATCCCTTTGGGATTTTAGGACTAAGTTTTGAGCCTATAGTCTCAAAACTTCCGAGCTGGCTTGTTCACCATCATAATGAACAAGCCAGCTTTTACCACAGAGAAAAAATTCCAATTATATGTAAGCAATCTTATTCTCACCAATCACTGAAATAAATAGATTGATGAAATACGAATACAATTTCTTTGATAATGCTAGAATTGTCGAATATAATTTTTACAGGCGGGAGAGACTAGGCAAGGAGTCGCAGTTTGTACTTGTGGTACAACAAGACGACTTAACGAAGTATCTCCCCCTGTTAAAAATTATATTACGCAGCTTTCACACTGGTTAGCCCCCACTTCGCCGCCGTCATCGGTAAAGGTACGGACATAGTAGATGGACTTGATGCCCTTGTTAAAGGCATAGTTGCGCAGGATGGAGAGGTCGCGGGTGGTCTGCTTGCTTTCGCGTTTCCACTCGTAGAGGCCCTGAGGAATGTCGCTGCGCATAAAGAGGGTCAGTGACAGCCCTTGGTCCACATGCTCGGTAGCAGCAGCGTAGACATCGATGACCTTGCGCATATCCATGTCATAGGCGCTGGTATAGTAAGGAATGGTCTCAGTGGACAGACCGGCAGCAGGGTAGTAAATCTTGCCGATTTTCTTTTCCTGACGCTCTTCAATCCGCTGGGTAATCGGGTGGATCGAAGCAGAAACGTCATTGATGTAGCTGATAGAGCCGTTTGGTGCGACAGCCAGACGGTTTTGATGGTAGAGACCGTCTGCTTTGACCTTATCCCGCAGAGCTGCCCAGTCCTTGGCTGTCGGGATAAAGATACCGGCAAAGAGCTCCTTGATGCGGTTGGACTTCGGTACAAATTCACCCGTCAGGTATTTGTCAAAGTAAGTGCCGCTGGCATAGTCGGACTTGTCAAAGTTATGGAAAGTGACACCGCGTTCGCGGGCGATATTGTTAGACTCGACTAGGGTCCAGTAGTTCATGAGCATGAAGTAGATGCTGGTAAATTCAACCGCTTCGGCAGACCCGTAGTCAATCAGCTGCTGAGCCAGATAGCTGTGCAGGCCCATGGCACCGAGTCCAAAGGTATGAGCCAGACTATTACCATTGTCGATAGAAGGCACTGCAGTGATGTGAGAGCTGTCTGTGACAAAGGTCAGAGCGCGTGTCATGGTCCGGATCGACTTGCCAAAGTCCGGCGATGCCATCATGTTTACAACATTAGTAGAGCCTAAGTTACATGATACATCTGTTCCCAGACGGAGATATTCTTGCGCATCATTCAAAAGGCTAGGTTCTTGTACCTGCAGGATTTCAGAGCAGAGATTGCTCATGATAATCTTGCCGTCAATCGGATTGGAGCGGTTGGCGGTGTCAATGTTGACGACATAAGGATAGCCAGACTCCTGCTGCAGTTTGGAAATTTCCGTTTCCAAATCGCGGGCCCGGATCTTGGTCTTGGTAATCTTAGGATTGGCCACCAATTCATCATACTTTTCAGTAATATCCAGATAAGCAAAGGGAACACCATACTCCCGCTCGACAGAGTATGGACTGAAGAGGTACATATCCTCATTTTTGCGGGCCAGTTCGTAGAATTTATCCGGAATGACCACCCCCAGAGACAGGGTCTTGACCCGAACTTTTTCATCCGCATTTTCTTTCTTGGTAGACAGGAAGGAGATGATGTCGGGGTGGAAGACATTGAGGTAGACCACACCGGCCCCTTGGCGCTGCCCTAGCTGGTTGGAGTAGGAGAAGCTGTCCTCGAAAAGTTTCATAACCGGCACGACCCCAGAAGCAGCCCCTTCATAGCCCTTGATCGGTGCGCCGGCTTCCCGCAGATTGCTGAGGGAAATGCCCACGCCCCCGCCGATACGGGAAAGCTGCAGGGCGGAGTTGATAGAGCGGCCGATAGAGTTCATGTCGTCCGTCACTTGGATCAGGAAGCAGGAGACCAGCTCACCGCGTCTGGCCCGGCCGGCATTGAGAAAGCTCGGCGTCGCAGGCTGGTAGCGCTGATGGATGATTTCGTTGGCAATATCTTTGGCGATGGCTTCGTCACCATTGGCAAAGTAGAGGGCATTGAAGAGCACCCGGTCCTCCATGCTTTCCAGATAATATTCGCCGTCGTTGGTCTTGAGGGCATACTGGTTGTAGAATTTGTAGGCGGCCATGAAGGACTTGAACTGGAAGTCCTGCGCATGGATAAAGGCTGCCAATTCCTCAATATAGGCTGGAGAATAGTGCTCGATAAACTCTTTTTCCAGATAGTTTTCTTCTATTAAATAACTGATTTTCTCAGTGATGGAAGCAAACTGCTTGGTATTGGGATTAACATTTTCCTTAAAGAAAGCCTCCAAAGCTTCCTTGTCCTTGTGGAGCATAATCTGTCCGTTAATCGGACGGTTGATTTCATTGTTGAGACGGAAGTAAGTCACGTCTTCGAGTTGTTTAAGTCCCATGGTGTTCCTTTTCTATATAAAATAATATAAGATTTGGCAGGCAGTAACTCTGCCCGATACAAAAGAAAGGCTCCTATGTCTATAGGAGCAGCCATCCAGCTCATGCCATCGCGGCTTATGATAATTTTTTCAGTTTACCAGGCTGGAAACCAGAAAATGCCTCCGTTGCTGTCTGAATGACAGGAGCAGCATTGAAGCCAAGGTTTTTAACATGGTCGATAAATTCTGGCTGTTCATCAAGATTAATCTCGCGATATTCCACATGATTGGTATCTAAGAAACGCTTGGTCATTTTGCACTGAACACAGTCGTTTTTGGAGTAAATAGTTACCATAGAAGATTCCTCTAAACTTTCTTTTTTTCTTAAAATTAAATACGAATCTAGTATATCTAAAAGCCAGGGGGATGTCAATAGTTTTGAACTAAATATTGTGTTAATTTTTGTTATAAGATACATGCAATACTATATATAGTGCATGTATAAAAGATGAAAACCTTGCTGAAAGCCAGAGAAACAGGTCCAATCCAGCCCCTGACTTGCTTAGACAGGACACCTAAAACCATGCAGAAATCTCTCAGACAGGAGATGAAAAATGGAAAACTATATCTTGTGTTGCAAGAATCGCTTGGGGTCAAGATGAGCTTCTGTTTG
>NZ_KQ969395.1:62915-66939 GCF_001578865.1 Streptococcus sp. DD11 | reverse complement strand
CTGTTTGACCGCCTTGTTTCTTCTATAAATCCTTTTTATGAAGAGTATAGAGGCCAGCAGCTGTGAGGGCGGCGCCTGTTAGCAAGGCAATCAGGACAATTCTCATGGTCACGCCGCTGCTTTGGACCAATTCAAAGTCAAAGCTCATAGTCAGGTGCTGCAGCCATTGGGATTTGGGGTAAAATTGAGCGAGGGCACCGGTCAAAGATGCGCAGAAAAGGTGGGCTCCCAAAGCAGCAATCATGGACTTGCTCAGATAAAGGACGAAGGTAGTCATGGCAGTCCAAGCCATGGTAGCCAGAAACTGTACGCAAAATACAAGGATAAACTGAAACAGGAAGCTGGCTGACAGAGGGCCGATGCCATTCAGGACAGCCGCCACCATAAAGCTGAAGGCATAAAAGATAGCCATCTGCAGGGCTATGACACAGGCCATGACCAGGCCTTTGGAGATGAAGAAGCTGGTACGGGAGACACCGCTGGTCAGCGTATTTTTGTAGAGCTGCTGGGCCATATCCGTCCCGATGACGATCATGGAGAGGATAATGATGATAAAAGTATTATTACCGTGACCGCTGGAAACGCCCTGTATAGTCTGGACCGCGTTTGCCTTGCCAACGGCTGAGAAAAGGGTGAGCAGTAGAAAGATAGCTTCGGTAATCCAAACGGCTTTGGAACGAAAGAAACGGTAAAAATCTGCTTGAAAAGTATGTAACATGGGGTATTCTCCTTAATTATTGGACTAAATCTGTGAAATATTTTTCGAGGTCTTTGTGGGCTGCATAGATGCCGCTGATAGAAATATTGGCCAGGACCAGCTCCCTGACGATGGCATTGAGCTCCTGCTCCTGCGCCATGATATGCAGTTCGCCGGCCTTGTCCGCATCCTTGAGCTGGTAGTGAAGCTTTTCTTGGATGAGACTGGCAGCCTGCTCTGGCTCAGAGGCCTTGAGGACGATATAGTCTTCGCTGGCTTGGTCAAAGTCTTCCTTGGTAAATTCCGTCACCAGCTGCCCCTGGTCAATGATGCCAAACTTGCTGGCGACCAGATAGAGCTCGGACAGGATGTGACTGGAAATGATAAAGGTAATGCCTAGCTCTTGATTGAGCCGCTGGATCATATTCCGGAATTCCTTGATGCCGAGCGGGTCTAGGCCATTGATGGGTTCATCCAGTATCATCAGCTCTGGTTTATGGATCAGCGCGATGGCAATGCCTAGCCGCTGCTTCATGCCCAGAGAGAAGTTCCGAAATTTCTTCTTGCCGGTATCGGTCAGACCGACATAGGCCAGGGTTTCCTTGATAAGCTGGTCAGGCTGGGCAATCTGGTGAACCTTGCAGCAGTAGCTGAGATTTTCATAGGCGGTCATCTGATTGTAGGCCACCGGTGTTTCGATGACAGAGCCGGTCTTTCTCAGAGCCTCGGTCCATTCCTTAGAGGTCTGGGAGCCAAAGACAGACACGCTGCCGCTGCTGGCATGGATGAGCTGGGTAATCACCTTAATCAAGGTGGTCTTGCCGGTCCCGTTTTTGCCGATTAGGCCGTAAATCTCACCTTTTTGGATGGACAGGCTGACATCACGCAGGGCGTACTGCTGGCCGTATTGCTTGCTGAGGTTCTTGACCTCGAGGATGTTTTGCATGGGAATACTCCGTTTCTTTTTTATTTCCAGTTTACAGACTAAATTTCGAATGCTTATCAAGACATTCTCAAATGTTTTTAAAGAATGAAAAAGCAGCCAATCCGAAGACTGGCTGAGTCTTCCTTTTACAAATCCCGGGTCTGAAGCGTGTAGATGCCGGCTGCGGTGAAGGCGGCAGCAGCTATCAGGGCAGAGAGAAGGGTCAGACTTGCAGCGCCTTGTTCTGTAACCATGGTGATATTAAATCTCAAGGGGAGATATTGGAATAAGTCAACTTTTGGAAATATGGTCATAGGCAAACTCAGTATGGAATCGCCCAAGAGAAAAGTAATCATGAGAACCGCGATGGATTTGGTCCGATAGAGGACAAAGGTGATGCTACCGATCCAAGCCAGAGCACAAACATACTGGACCAAGATGCTCAGCCCCAGCTGTCCCCAATAAGCAGCGGGAAGACTGCTAAATCCTGTGGAGAAGGCGGAAGCCATGAAGGCAGTGCTGTAAGCCAGAAAGAAATGCAGGAGTGCAATCAGGGCGAAGGTCATGAATTTGGCAAGGTAATATTTGTTCAGGGATGTGCCACTGGTTAAGGTATTATGATAAAGTTTATTATTCAATTCAACCCCTAGCAGCAGGCTGATGATGATCACCATAAAGATGAACATCATTGGCATATCCTTTGATATAGCCTCAAAGGCAGGAAGGGCAGTGGAAAAGTCTCCTGGCTGAGCAGTTGTCACAGCGAGAACTGCAATAATGGCGCTGATGAGCAGAAAGAAAAGTTCAGTTCCCCAAAAGCCCTTGGAGCGAAAGAGTCGGAAAAAATCGGCTCGAAAAGTTTGTAACATAGGTCTTCTCCTTATTCAACTAAGTTTGTAAAGTATTTCTCTAAATCTCTATGAGGGGCATAGATCTCATCGATGGCAATATCGGATAGAACTAATTCCCTCGTGATGTTCCTAATCTCATGAGGCTGGGCCAGGATGTGGAGTTCATCGTCCTTGCCAGAGGGCTTGAGTTGATAGTGGAGCTTGTCCTGGACTAGCTGACCAGCTTGCTGGATGCGGTCGGTCTTGAGGACGACATAGTCCTCGCTTTCCCGGTCAAATTCCTCCTTGGTAAATTCCGTCACCAACCGGCCTTGGTTGATAATGCCAAATTTATTAGCAACCAGATAGAGCTCAGACAGGATATGGCTGGAGATGATGATAGTTATGCCCAGTTCTTGATTGAGCCGGCGGATCATCCCGCGAAATTCCTTGATACCGACCGGGTCTAGACCGTTGATGGGCTCGTCCAGGATGAGCAGGTCAGGCTTGGCCAAAAGGGTGATGGCAATGCCCAGCCGCTGCTTCATGCCCAGAGAAAACTCGCTGAATTTTTTCTTACCGGTCTTGGTCAGGCCGACATAGGTCAGGCATTCCTGGATGACTTTGCTGGGATTGTCAATCTTCCGCTCAATGCAGTAATAAAGTAGGTTGTCAAAGGCGGTCAGATGGGCATGGGCTACCGGGGTCTCAATGACAGCGCCGACCCGACTCAGGGCCTCCGTCCACTCCTGAGAATTGCTGGAGCCAAAGAGTGACACGCGGCCGCTGCTGGCGTGGATGATTCGAGTGACGATCTTAATCAGTGTTGATTTACCGGCCCCGTTCTTGCCGATCAGGCCGTAAATCTCGCCTTTTTTGATAGACAGGCTGACATCACGGAGGGCGTACTGCTGGCCGTATTGCTTGCTGAGGTTTTTGACCTCGAGGATGTTTTGCATGGGAATACTCCGTTTCTTTTTTTATTTTCTTTTAGTTTACAGGCTAAATTTCAAATATTTATCAAGTCATTCTAAAATATTTCTAAAGAATGATTGAATAAACTTCAGCCAATCCGAAGACTGGCTGAATTGTTGAGTTTGTGTCTTATATCACCCACCACTGATAGAGGGACCAGTAGAGGATGTTGGCAAGGATAGCCAGAGCAGACAGACTGGTCAGGACGGTCAGAGCAATGCAGCTCTTGCTCAGTTCTTTCCAAGCCTTGGCCACCAGTGGATAAACCGCACAGGCCGCCAGTATCAGGCCTAAACCAGCATAAATCATGTAGCGCCAGCTAGCCAGAAAGCTGATGTCCCCGCTGGTCATTGCAAGGAAAAACAAAGCAAAATTCAGGCCTGCAGCCAATACTGCCAGTGAGGTTACATAGTTCCAGATTCGCAGCTTTTTCGGCGTTTTGGCAGCTGTCTTTTTCAGCAGGCGGATCATGTCTATGCCGCCGCTGATAATCAGATTGATAACAGCATAGACCAGTCCTACAGCTGCTAAGAGATACATGGCCTGGTCCTTTTGGATTTCTGCATCTGGTATCTTAAGCGTGTCCCCGGTGCTGCT
>NZ_KQ969395.1:60516-62126 GCF_001578865.1 Streptococcus sp. DD11 | reverse complement strand
GAAACCGGGACAAAATGCTTGTTTTATCCATCCCCAGCGGCTGGAAGATATGCTCATGGGCATAGTCGGCAAAGTTCTGACCGGAAAGCCGCTCCACGATGTAGGAGGCCAAGCCTGCCCCGTAGTTGGAATAGGCTGTTGTCGTGCCCGGCTCAAAAATCTGAGCTGGCTGATTGACAGCCAGAATTTCCTCGATGGTCTGGCCCTTATTTTCCAGGTAGCCAGCATGGGAAGCTTCTTCAAAGCCGGCCTGATGATTCATGAGGTCCAGCATAGTGATAGGCTTGTCATAGCGGAGGTTTCTCAGAAATCCCTCCGGCAGGTAGGTGCGGATGTCTTCTTCAAGGTTGATTTTTCCTTCCTCCCAGAGCTGCATGACAGAGACCCAGACGGTCAGCTTGGTGACCGAGCCCCATTCAAAAACGCTGGAATCATCGGTTTTAATGCCTTTTTCCTTGTCCATATAGCCGAAATTTCCTCGGTAAATGGTTCCATCGGTGTCAAAGACTGCCGTTTCCATGCCGGCGGTTGTCTTTTCGTGTTCCTTGACATAGTCCTGAATCTTCTGGCCAATCTGGCTGCGGTCAGTGCCCGATGGCAGCTTCTTCGACGCTGCTTGAGCATGGACTGGGCGAAAAATTCCCAGCGTCAAAACGGTTAAAATAATGAATAAAATTGATTTTTTCATGAGTTTTCCTTTCTAGTCGGAGATGATGGTAGTATGAATCAAGCCTGCCTTCTTCAGGGAAGACAGGCAAGATTCCTACAGCACCCACCACTGATAGAGGGACCAGTAGAGAATATTTGCTACGATGGCCAGGGCCGAGAGACTGGTCAGGACGGTCAGGGCGACGCGGCCCTTGCCCAGCTTTTCTTTGGATTTTCTGAAAAGGGGCAGGATGGCAGCTACGGTCAGCAGGATGCCCAAGCCGGCAAAGACCATGTAGCGCCAAGGGGCATAACCGCTTAAGTCTGTAGCATCTGTGGCTAGCAAGGTCAGAAAGAGATGGCCGGGAACCGCCAGAATAGCGGCAGCTGTCAGGAGATTCCAGACCTTCCAAGTCCGGGCTGGTGCTTTCTGTTTTTTACGGAAGATGAGCCGATAGGCTCCCAAGAGCAGGTTGGTCAAGAGCAGGATTAGGGCGTAAAGGATTCCCAGCGCCCCCAGACCCAGCACAATATAGTTTTTAAAGACGTCAAGGTCAGGAACTTTTTCATAGTCCGCAACTGCAACGGCAATCCGGGTCTGGTCTTGACTTTGGTCTATGGTCCAGAAGTTGCTGGGTAAGTGCTGGTCATCAGCTGGTCTCTTTAGATATGTAGTGGGACTGACTAACATTTGGAAAATAGATAGCGGTCCCTGGTTGAAGGTACGAAGAGTATGGTAGTAGCCTGGGCTGAATTCTTTTTGAGTCTCAGCGCTGGCTGTTTTCCGTTTGCCGAAGACCAACTCCGGAAGCTCAAAATTATAGTTCTCTTCCCTAGCTTGGTTGGCCATGACCACATAGCCGATGCCATTTTCCAAATCCAGCATGATGCGGGATGTAAAGCCTGCTGTGTTGCCGCCGTGGCCCAGAACAGTAACGCCATATTCATTGGTCCAGAAGCCG
>NZ_KQ969395.1:41380-60361 GCF_001578865.1 Streptococcus sp. DD11 | reverse complement strand
TGTAAAGAGTGGTCCAAGTCTCTGGCCGGCTAAAGAGGGTCTTGCGAGACAGCAGGGCCTGGGCAAATTTTTGCATATCGTCCAAGGTTCCGGTAGCTCGGCCTACTGGATAGAGTCCGACCTCAAAAATCGCCTCTCCCAATAGCTTGCCTTGGGCATCGTAGCCCTTGTCTTCCTTGCGTTTCTTCTGTACGTAAGCATTATCAGACAAGTCCGGCAGGATAGCCGTTTTGTCCATGCTCAGCGGCTGAAATATATGCTCATGGATATAGTCGACATAGGACTGGCCAGAGACGCGCTCGACGATGTAGGAGGCCAAGCCTGCTCCATAGTTGGAATAGGCTGTTGTCGTGCCCGGCTCAAAGGACTGGATGGGCTGGTAGTCACTGAGCAGTTCCTCCAGGCTTTTGCCGCCCTGCATATACAGGGGTGCTTCGTCAAAGCCGGCCTGATGATTCATGAGGTCTAGCATGGTGATGGGCTTGTCAAAGCGGAGATTCTTGAGAAAGCCCTCCGGCAGATAGGTACGGATGTCTTCTTCAAGGTTGATTTTTCCTTCTTCCCAGAGCTGCATGACCGATACCCAGACAGTCAGCTTAGTAACTGAGCCCCACTCAAAGACGCTGGAATCATCGGCTTTAATGCCTTTTTCCTTGTCCATATAGCCAAAGTTTCCTTGGTAGATGGTGCCGTTCTCGTCGAAGACTGCCGTTTCCATACCGGCGGTTGTCTTTTCGTGCTCCTTGACATAGTCCTCAATTTTCTGGCCGATTTGGCTGCGGTCGATGCCCGAAGGCAGCTTCTGCGACGCTGCTTGAGCATGGACTGGGCGAAAAATTCCCAGCGTCAAAACGGTTAAAATAATGAATAAAATTGATTTTTTCATGAGTTTTCCTTTCTAGTCAAAACCTTGGATAGCATAGGAAATGCTTCTGCAGACCACTCGGATAAAAATTTTAAACATGTTAGACTCCTTTGCAAATATGATTGCGTCTTCTTACATAAGCCGGCCTTTTATGTAATTCTTATATAGAATGCATTATATACAAATTAATTATATATAAACAATCTATGTATGTCAAATTTTTATATTAAAAAATTATAGCTATAAAAAGTCAAGAAAATCAGCTATCCAGAGCATATTGGCCCAAAAGTCCTGTATGTTTTTTAAAAACTTTAGAAATATTTTAGAATTAGCTAATTTTTCACAGTATTTTGCATGCTTTTATAAAATTGCAAAAAAGCTGCAGAAGCATTCCGAGGCTTTTTGTGCAAAGAAAAACTCCCCTGCAGAAGGAGAGCTTTGGCAGTCCATTTTTGCAAGGGAGATGGATAGGGTTATCTTAGTAAGCTGCCCACCATTGGTAAAGCGACCAGTAGAGGATGTTGGCCACAATCATCAGGGAAGAGAGACTGATCATGGCAGCGAAGAAAAGCTGCCCCTTGGTCCATCTTTCTTTCTTTTTCAGATAGAAAGGATAGAGAGCAGAGACGGTTAAAAGCAGACCGGTCACGGCTAAGAGGACAAAATTCCAAGTATAGTCAACATTGGCCGATGCGGTCATCAGCTTGTTAAAGACATTGAATAAATTAATGGGCACTGCTAAAATGACGACAGCAGTCAGATAGATCCATAACTTCCTTGCCAGAGGATAGCTGTCCTTGTTTTTTCTGAAAATCAGCCGCCAACAGTCAAGACCGGCATGAATCAGAAGGCTGAGCAGACTGAAAATAACCGCAAATACAAAGAGAAGTACCATTCCGTAGTCTTTAATCAGGTCCCAATCAGACAGTTTTAGGGCATCACCGTAGGTGCGTGTGATTTTGGACTGTCCATTGCTTTCTCCCGCTACCCAGAATTCGCCCTTGGTTTGCGGGGCGTCTGCTTTTTCATTAAGATAGTAAGTATATCCCGGAATGGTTTTTAAAAAGGAGAAGGGGCCGCTGTTGAAGGTCCGGGCGCTGCGGTAGTAGCCGGGACTGAATGTTTCATAGGATTGCTTATCCGCTGTTTTTTAGGGCCAAATACCAGCTCAGGCATTTGATAGTTATAAATTCTTTCCTGATACTGGTTGGTCATAATGACTTGGCCCAGGCCGGATTCTAAGTCCAGCAAGAGCATAGAGGAGAATCCAGCAGAATTGCCGCCGTGGCCGAGCAGTCTCACTCCGTACTCTTGGTACCAAAAGCCGTGGGCATTCAGGGGGATGTCAGTATCCGGATAGGTCGAAGTCGCAGTATAAAGCCTAGTCCAAGTCTCAGGCCGCTTGAAGAGTGCTTCTTTCTTCAAGAGCCCTTGGGCGAACTTTTGCAGGTCATCCAGTGTGCCCGTCGCCCTGCCGACCGGATAAAGGCTCAGTTCAAAATCAGCATTTTTTTTATTTCCATTAGCGTCGTAGCTGTTGATTTCTTGGCGTTTTTCCTGGACATACTGATTATCGGATAAATCGGGCAGCAGAGCTGTTTTGTCCATCTTGAGCGGCTGGAAAATGTGCTCATGGACATAGTCAGCAAAGGACTGACCGCTGAGGATTTCAACGATATAGGAGGCTAGGCCGGTGCCATAGTTGGAGTAGGCACTGACAGTCCCCGGCTCAAAAACCTGATTGGGCTGTCTGGTTCTGAGCAGTTCTTCGATGCTCAGGTCTCCTTTGAGGTAGGTATTCTGCTCGTCAAAGCCAGCCTGATGGTTCATCAGGTCCAGCATGGTGATGGGCTTGTCAAAATGCAGATTTTTCAGAAAATCGTCCGGCAGATAGGTTTTGATGTCCTCTTCGAGGTTGATTTTTCCTTCTTCCCAGAGCTGCATGACAGAGATCCAGACGGTTAGTTTGGTGATGGAGCCCCATTCAAAAACGGTGTCGTCGTCAGCCTTGACTTGGTTTTCCTTGTCACTGTAGCCGAAATTTCCCCGATAAATGGTTCCCTCGGTATCGAAAATGGCAGTCTCCATAGCAGCAGATGTTTTTTCATTTTTTTGATAAAAATCTTGAATTTTCTGACCTATTTGGTCATAGCTGGTCCCTTCTGGCAGCTTTTGGCTTTCAGCTAAAGCCAGTCCAGGACTGGCAAAGCCCAAGAGCAGAAAGCAGGCAAGCAATAATCGTTTCTTCATGGCATATTCCTTTCTTAAGATAGCAGAACGGAGCCTTTAACCCTAACCGCCTCCATCTTCATTGAATCAAGCGCGCCTTCAATGAAAAAATGGACCAATCTCTTCTATAAAAAAGATTGCAATTAGGGGTAAAGTAAGATATATTTAAGAAGTAGCTACAAGCTAATTATAACATATGACTAAAACTGTGTAAATAGTCATATATAATTTTTGAACAAAAAAGGAGAAAAAATGCCTAAAGGATTTACAATAGAAGAAAAGAAGATATTGATAAAAAAATTTAAAGAGGCCTGCAGCCGAAGCTGGATGACCTTTGGCTATAAGAAGACCAGTGTCGATCTGCTCTGTCAGGAGGCTGGGATTGCCAAAGGCTCTTTCTATACTTTTTTTAAAAACAAGGAGGAGCTTTTCTTCCAAGTCTACTGCGATACCCAGGATGAGATTTTCGCTGTTTTTGAAGAGACTTTAAAGGCTAACCCCTCAAAAGCTGGTTTTGCGGCGGCTCTCAAGGCTGTATTTAAGGAGTATGAAAAGAGCACCTTTGTCTTTGATACAAAAAATCCAGACTTTTTAAGTTTTGAGAATAAGCTGAGCTTAGAACAGCGGCAGGAGATTACTTCTAAAACCTCTCGCTTGAACGATGAAATCTTTTCCCAATCCTTTTTAAGTTTAAAAATTGAAAAGAATCTGGCTATTTCAGTCTTATCGGCAACCATGGCAACCATTACCCATAAGAACCAGCTGCCCGCTGATATTGAAGAAGTTTTCAGCTTTATGATTGAAAACTTAGTGGATGCCATGTTTGAATGAGCCTTCAAAACAAAAGACAAATTCAAAGCTTAGGTATGGAATTTCCAAGGCATTTGCTGCCGTCCTTGCTGAAGGAAAGACTCAAAGAAAACCTTCTTCAATATAATAAGAACAGTTTGCAACGATTGAGAAATATTTTGTAAGCGCCACATAAAATTCTTGAAAAAGATTTCAAAAGGTGATATAATATCAATTTGTAAGGGTTATCACAAATAATCCAAATAGAAATATTTAAAGGAGAGTCTAACTATGGCTTCTAAAGATTTCCACATTGTGGCAGAAACAGGTATTCACGCACGTCCAGCAACTTTATTGGTGCAAACTGCCAGCAAATTTGCTTCAGACATTACGCTTGAATACAAAGGTAAATCAGTAAACCTCAAATCAATTATGGGTGTCATGAGTCTTGGTGTAGGTCAAGGTGCAGACGTAGTTATCTCAGCTGAAGGTGCAGATGCGGATGACGCTATCGCAGCGATCACAGAAACAATGGAAAAAGAAGGATTGGCTTAATATGACAGAAATGCTAAAAGGAATTGCAGCATCTGACGGTGTTGCCGTTGCTAAGGCATATCTATTAGTTCAACCGGATTTGTCATTTGAGACTGTTTCAGTCGAAGATACGAATGCAGAAGAGGCTCGTTTGGATGCAGCTCTTGAAGCTTCCCAGAACGAGCTTTCTGTTATCCGTGAGAAAGCAGTAGATAGCCTAGGCGAAGAAGCAGCTCAAGTATTTGATGCGCACTTGATGGTACTGGCTGACCCTGAAATGGTTGGGCAAATCAAAGAAACCATTCGTGCCAAAAAGACCAATGCAGAAGCTGGTCTCAAAGAAGTAACGGACATGTTTATCACCCTCTTTGAAAATATGGAAGACAACCCATATATGCAGGAGCGTGCAGCAGACATCCGCGACGTGACCAAGCGCGTGCTGGCAAATCTTTTGGGCAAGAAATTGCCAAATCCTGCTTCTATCGATGAAGAAGTAGTCGTCATTGCCCATGACCTGACTCCTTCTGATACAGCACAGTTAGATAAAAACTTTGTAAAAGCCTTTGTGACCAACATTGGCGGACGTACCAGCCACTCAGCTATCATGGCCCGTACGCTGGAAATTGCTGCTGTGCTCGGTACAAATAATATTACTGAGTTAGTCAAAGACGGTGATGTGATTGCAGCTAACGGTATTACCGGCCAAGTCATCATCAACCCGACCGAAGAGCAGATTGCCGAATTCAAGGCGGCCGGCGAAGCTTATGCCAAGCAAAAGGCTGAGTGGGAACTGCTCAAAGATGCTCAGACTGTGACGGCTGACGGCAAACACTTTGAGCTGGCAGCGAACATCGGTACACCGAAAGATGTCGAAGGTGTCAATGCCAACGGTGCAGAAGCAGTCGGTCTTTATCGTACAGAATTCTTGTACATGGATTCTCAAGACTTCCCAACAGAAGACGAACAGTACGAAGCTTACAAAGCAGTGCTGGAAGGGATGAACGGCAAGCCGGTCGTGGTTCGTACCATGGACATCGGTGGGGACAAGGAACTTCCTTACTTTGACATGCCGCATGAAATGAACCCATTCCTCGGCTTCCGTGCCCTGCGTATCTCTATCTCTGAGACGGGTGATGCCATGTTCCGCACTCAGATTCGTGCGCTTCTGCGTGCATCTGTGCATGGACAGTTGCGCATCATGTTCCCAATGGTAGCTCTTCTGACAGAATTCCGCAAGGCTAAAGCTGTCTATGAGGAAGAAAAAGCCAAGCTGCAGGCAGAAGGCCTTGCTGTAGCGGACAATATCCAAGTCGGCATCATGATTGAAATCCCAGCAGCAGCAATGCTGGCAGATCAGTTTGCCAAGGAAGTAGACTTCTTCTCTATTGGTACCAACGACTTGATCCAATACACCATGGCAGCTGACCGGATGAATGAGCAGGTTTCCTATCTGTACCAGCCTTATAACCCCTCTATCCTGCGCCTGATTAACAATGTTATCAAGGCAGCGCATGCAGAAGGCAAGTGGGCAGGTATGTGCGGAGAAATGGCTGGAGATCAAACAGCTGTACCATTGCTTGTAGGGATGGGCTTGGATGAGTTCTCTATGAGTGCCACCTCTGTTCTGCGTACCCGCAGCCTCATGAAGAAATTGGATACGAAGAAAATGGAAGAACTGGCTAACCGTGCTCTGACAGAATGTGCAACCATGGAAGAAGTTCTGGAACTGGAAAAAGAGTATCTGGATTTTGAATAATCTTTTAAAGAGCGTTTGTGCGCTCTTTTTTTGCAAGTGAAATTTGAACAAATTGGCTGTAATCATCTAATTTGTGAAAATTTTCTTTAAATTTACGGTTTTTGGTTGAAGTTTTCAGAAAATTTGGTAAAATAATACTTACCAACATTTTGGAGGGGCGAATTTGACACAATATAAAAACTACATCAATGGAGAATGGAAGTCTTCTGCAAATGAAATTACCATCTCATCTCCGATTAACGGCGAAATTTTAGGAACCGTTCCTGCCATGAGTCAGGCAGAAGTGGATGCTGCTATGAAGAGCGCCCGCGCGGCTTTGCCTGCTTGGCGTGCTCTTTCGGCAGTTGAGCGTGCGGCTTATCTGCATAAGGCGGCAGATATTTTGGAGCGCGATCAGGAGAAAATCGGCCAAATTCTGGCTAAGGAAGTGGCCAAGGGGATCAAGGCAGCGGTTGGCGAGGTTGTCCGGACAGCCGATTTGATCCGCTATGCAGCTGAAGAAGGCATCCGTGTTCACGGCCAGGTACTGGAAGGCGGCGGTTTTGAAGCTGCCAGCAAGAAGAAGCTGGCTGTTGTGCGCCGTGAGCCTATGGGCGTTGTGCTGGCTGTAGCGCCTTTTAACTATCCAGTCAACCTATCTGGCTCCAAGATTGCACCGGCTTTGATTGGCGGAAATGTTGTCATGTTCAAACCGCCGACTCAAGGCTCTATTTCAGGGCTGCTGCTGGCGCAGGCCTTTGCAGAGGCGGGCCTCCCTGCAGGTGTCTTCAACACCATTACCGGGCGTGGGTCTGAAATCGGTGACTACATCATTGAGCATCAGGAAGTCAACTACATTAACTTTACGGGCTCAACTCCTATCGGTGAGCGGATCGGCAAGTTAGCTGGCATGCGTCCGGTGATGCTGGAGCTGGGCGGAAAAGATGCAGCGGTTGTTTTGGAAGATGCGGACTTGGAGCATGCTGCCAAGCAGATTGTCGGCGGGGCTTTCAGCTACTCCGGCCAGCGCTGTACGGCTATTAAGCGTGTCCTTGTCATGGAAAGTGTAGCGGATAAACTGGCTGCGCTGCTGCAGGCAGAGGTCAGCAAATTAACGGTCGGCGATCCTTTTGATAACGCAGATATTACACCGGTTATCGACAATGCGTCGGCAGATTTCATCTGGGGCTTGATTGAGGACGCTCAGGCTAAGGGAGCGACTGCCCTGACGGAAATCAAACGTGAAGCAAATCTCATCTGGCCTGCCTTGTTTGACAATGTCACATTGGATATGAAATTAGCTTGGGAGGAGCCGTTCGGTCCCGCTCTTCCGATTATTCGTGTTGCTTCTGTGGAAGAAGCTGTCGAAATCTGCAATCAGTCTGAATTCGGTCTGCAATCTTCAGTCTTTACAAATGATTTCCCTAAAGCATTTGAAATTGCTGAAAAATTAGAAGTGGGCACTGTACACATCAATAATAAAACACAGCGCGGTCCGGACAACTTCCCATTCTTGGGGGTCAAAGGATCCGGAGCAGGTGTGCAGGGGATCCGTTACAGTATCGAAGCGATGACACAAGTGAAATCAATCGTGTTTGACGTGAAATAAATAAGAAAGGCGGCTTTGTGCGGCCTTTTTTCATACAGCTGATGACGCTCAGCAGCTTCGGGAAGGGGAGTGAGATGGCAGATGAAGCTTCCAACAGGCAGCAGCAAAAGCGCTGCTTTGAACCTGCAAATAAAACTTCCGTCAGGAGGCACCATCTTCGATGTTCGGTCAGTGCTTGAGTAGTCGAAGAGCAGAAAGGCGGCCGGCGAAAATGAAAAAATGAGAAGATTTCCCCCAGCAGGTCCAATTGAAGGAGAGGGAGCAAAAGATAGATTAAGCGCTTATACTTTCAAAATGTAAATTTACATTTTGGTATAGAGCGGTAGGGAGATTTTCATCTTTCCTTCTTTCCGGTCCGAGGCTGTCAGACAGCTAAGAATGAATAAAAACCTTTAGAAAATAGCAAATCTCAGTCTTTTAGAGCTGGTCAGAAGGCCATTTCGGATAACGTTCGGTTTTTGTAATTTTCCGTAATGATTTTTGAAATTTACTTGAAAAAGAGCTAAAAATAATGTAGAATAGTATTATAGAAAACGCTTACAAAATAGAAAGGTGATTGCATGGATAAAAACGAAGCATTAAGAACCTTTACAACGGGTGAAAACTTTCATCTGCAGCATTATCTGGGGGCGCATCAGGAGGTAGTGGACGGCCGGTCCGGCTATACCTTCCGTGTCTGGGCGCCTAATGCTCAGAATGTTCACTTAATCGGAGATTTCACCGGCTGGTATGAGCATCAGATTCCCATGACCCGCAATGAAGCCGGTGTCTGGGAGGTCTTTACCGAACTGCCCAAGGAAGGAGACATTTACAAATACAATATCAAACGCAGCAGCGGTCAGGAGATTCTCAAGCTGGATCCGCTGGCTGTCTATCTGGAAGAGCGGCCGGGCACCGGAGCAGTCATCCGCACCATTCCTGAAAAGAAATGGAAGGACGGTCTCTGGCTGGCCCGCAGAAAGCGCTGGGGCTTCTTTTCCCGGCCGGTCTCTATCTATGAGGTCCATGCCGGGTCTTGGAAACGCAATGAAGACGGCAGCCCCTACACTTTTGCACAGCTGAAAGAGGAGCTGATTCCCTATCTGGTAGAGATGAATTACACCCATGTGGAGTTCATGCCGCTCATGGCGCATCCGCTGGGACTCAGCTGGGGCTATCAGCTCATGGGTTACTTTGCTTTTGAGCATACTTACGGCACGCCGGAGGAATTTCAGGACTTTGTTGAAGAATGCCACTTGAACAATATCGGGGTCATTGTGGACTGGGTTCCGGGGCATTTTACCATCAATGACGATGCCTTGGCCTACTATGACGGGACACCGACCTTTGAATACCAGGACCATGACCGGGCTCATAACTACGGCTGGGGTGCGCTCAATTTTGATTTGGGCAAGAATCAGGTTCAGTCCTTCCTGATTTCCAGCATTAAATTTTGGATTGATTTTTACCATCTGGACGGTATCCGTGTGGATGCTGTCAGCAATATGCTCTATCTGGACTATGACAGCGGTCCTTGGCAGCCCAATAAAGACGGAGGCAACCGCAACTATGAGGGCTATTACTTCCTGCAGCGGCTCAATACCGTCATCAAGCTGGCCCATCCGGATGTGATGATGATTGCTGAAGAAAGCTCTTCGGGAACCAAGATTACCGGCATGAAGGAGCTGGGCGGTCTGGGCTTTGACTACAAGTGGAATATGGGCTGGATGAATGATATTCTCCGCTTCTATGAGGAAGATCCGATTTACCGCAAGTATGATTTTAATCTGGTGACTTTCAGCTTCATGTATGCTTTCTCGGAAAATTTCCTGCTGCCCTTCTCCCATGATGAGGTGGTCCACGGCAAGAAGAGTCTCATGCACAAGATGTGGGGCGACCGCTACAATCAGTTTGCAGGTCTGCGCAACCTCTACACGTATCAGATCTGCCATCCGGGCAAGAAGCTGCTCTTTATGGGCTCTGAGTTTGGCCAATTCCTAGAATGGAAATCCGAAGAACAGCTGGAATGGTCCAATCTGGACGACCGGCTCAACAAGCAGATGCAGGGCTTTACCTCCGCTCTCAATGCTTTCTACAAGGAAAACCGTCCTCTCTGGGAAATTGACTTAAGCTATGAAGGCATTGAAATCATCGATGCCGATAATACAGACCAGAGTGTCCTCTCCTTTATCAGAAAGACGGCTAAGGGAGAAATGTTAATTTGTGTCTTCAATATGGCGCCGGTAGAGCGGAAGAACTTTACCATTGGTGTTCCTGTGGCGGCCATTTATGAAGAAGTATGGAACACCGAACTAGAAGAATGGGGAGGTGTTTGGAAGGAACATAATGCAACCGTTCAGTCCCAAGAAGGACTTTGGAAAGATTATCCGCAGACCTTGACCTTTACGCTGCCGGCTCTGGGGGCAAGTATCTGGAAGGTTAAGCGTCGCGTGAAAACCACTCAAGCTAATAAAAAATCCACAAAGGAGTAGGATATGAAGAATGAAATGCTAGCTTTAATCCTTGCCGGAGGGCAGGGGACTCGTCTTGGAAAGCTCACACAGAGTATTGCAAAACCGGCAGTACAGTTTGGCGGCCGCTATCGGATTATTGATTTTGCCCTGTCAAACTGCGCCAACTCCGGCATTCACAATGTCGGTGTCATCACTCAGTACCAGCCACTGGCCCTGAACAGCCATATCGGCAATGGTTCCAGCTGGGGGCTGGACGGTATCAACTCAGGCGTATCCATTCTTCAGCCTTATTCAGCCAGTGAAGGAAACCGCTGGTTTGAAGGGACCAGCCATGCTATTTTTCAAAATATTGACTATATCGACAGCATCAATCCCGAATATGTCCTGATTCTGTCTGGAGACCATATCTACAAGATGGACTATGATGACATGCTTCAGTCCCATAAGGACAATAATGCCAGCCTGACCGTGGCCGTTCTGGATGTGCCGCTCAAGGAAGCCAGCCGTTTTGGAATCATGAATACAGATGCCAACAACCGGATTGTTGAATTTGAAGAAAAACCGGCAGAGCCGAAGTCTACCAAGGCATCCATGGGGATTTACATCTTTGACTGGCAGCGCCTGCGCAATATGCTGGTGGCTGCTGAAAAGAGCAGTGTGGACATGTCAGACTTTGGTAAAAATGTCATTCCAAATTATCTGGAATCCGGCGAAAGCGTCTATGCTTATGAGTTTGCCGGCTACTGGAAAGATGTGGGGACAGTGGAATCCCTCTGGGAAGCCAATATGGAATATATCGACCCCAACAACGCTCTGGACAGCCGCAACCGCCGCTGGAAGATCTACTCCCGCAATCTGATTTCCCCGCCTAACTTCTTGGGCGAACATGCCCATGTGGAAGACTCGCTGGTCGTTGACGGATGCTTTGTGGATGGGACTGTCAAGCACTCTATCCTCTCTACCGGAGCTCAGGTCAGAAAGGACGCTGTCATTGAAGACTCCGTGATTATGAGCGGGGCTGTCATCGGTCAGGGTGCTAAGATTAAGCGGGCCATTATCGGCGAAGGTGCCATCATTTCTGAAGGTGTCGAGATTGATGGAACGGATGAAGTGCATGTTATCGGATACAACGAGAAAGTGGGGGTACCAACAGATGAAGATTGATAAATATTCAGCGATTTTAGGAAATACAGTCGGCTTTCATGATATGTCAAGCCTGACAAATCACCGTCCCGTAGCCAGTCTGCCTTTTGGGGGGAAATACCGTCTGATTGACTTCCCGCTTTCCAGTCTGGCCAATGCTGGTATCCGCAGCGTATTTGGTATTTTCCAGCAGGACAATATCAGCTCTGTCTTTGACCATATCCGCTCCGGCCGCGAATGGGGCCTGTCTACCCTGCTCAGCCACTATTATCTGGGGATTTACAATACCCGTGTAGAAAGCTCTACGGTGGGGGACGAATACTATGACCAGCTCCTGACCTATCTCAGACGCTCCGGCTCCAATCAGACCGTTGCCCTCAACTGCGATGTGCTGATTAACATTGATCTGAACCAGGTCTTCCATCTGCACAATACGACAGAGCAGCCGATTACGGTGGTCTATAAGAAATTGCACAAAGAAAATATTTCAGATGTGAATTCTATCTTGGAAATTGATGAATCAGACCATGTCAAGAGCCACAAGCTCTTTGATCCCAAGTCTGACGGCGAGCTCTTCAATATGTCGACAGATATTTTTGTAGCCGACACTCCTTGGCTGATTGAAAGACTGGAAGAGGAAGCTCAGAAGGAACATCCGCAGAAACTGCGCTATGTGCTGCGTGATTTGGCGGCTCAGGAAGGCGCTTTTGCCTATGAATACACAGGCTATCTGGCCAATATCTACTCTGTCGAGTCCTACTATCAGGCCAATAAAGACATGCTGGAGAGTCAAAAATTCTACTCCCTCTTTACTCCTAACCAAAAGATTTACACCAAGGTGAAAAATGAGGAACCGACCTATTATGCTCCGTCTTCAAAAGTGTCGCGCTCACAGTTCGCTTCAGGAAGCATTGTCAGAGGACAGGTGTTTAATTCCGTTGTTTCGCGGAATACCGATATTTCCGAAGGCAGCAGTGTCAAGGACAGCATTCTCTTTCCGCGTGTCAAAGTCGGCAAAAACGCTGTAGTAGAGTATGCCATCGTGGACAAGAGCGTTGAGATTGCTGAGGGAGTGGTCATTCGCGGAACGGCTGAACATCCGGTTGTTGTCAGGAAGGGCGAGAAGGTTATAGAGGATATCATCTCATGAAAATTTTATTTGCAGCAGCAGAAGGCGCCCCTTTTTCTAAAACGGGCGGTTTGGGAGACGTGATTGGCGCTCTCCCCAAATCGCTGGTGAAAGCTGGACATGAAGTCGGTGTCGTTCTGCCTTACTATGATGCGACAGAAGCTAAATTTGGCGATCAGGCTGAAGATCTCTTCTCTTTTGAGGTCAGTGTCGGCTGGCGCCGGCAGTATGTCGGAGTCAAGCGGATTGTATTGGACGGTGTGCAGTTTTACTTTATTGATAACCAGCACTATTTCTTCCGCGGCCATATTTACGGTGATTTTGATGACGGCGAACGCTTTGCTTATTTCCAGCTGGCAGCAGTGGAGCTGATGGAGCGGATTGACTTTGTTCCGGATATTCTCCATGTTCATGATTACCATACGGCCATGATTCCTTTCCTGGTCAAGGAAAAATACCACTGGATTCAGGCTTATCAGGGGATTCGGACGGTGCTGACTATCCACAATCTGGAATTTCAGGGCCAGTTTCCTGACAGCATGCTGTGGGAGCTCTTTGGCGTCGGCTATGAGCGGTATGCGGACGGTACGCTGCGCTGGAATGACTGCCTCAACTGGATGAAGGCCGGTATTCTCTATGCGGATCGGGTAACGACGGTGTCACCGAGCTATGCCCATGAAATCCGCACGCCGGAATTCGGCTGCCAGCTGGATCAGGTCCTGCGCATGGAGTCTGGAAAGCTGGTCGGCATTGTCAATGGGATTGATACGGATATCTATAATCCGGAAACAGACAAGCTGCTGGCACATCACTTTGACAAAAATGATTTATCTGGTAAACTAGAAAATAAGCGTGCTCTGCAAGAGAGAGTGGGACTGCCTGTCCGCGATGATGTACCGGTCGTAGGGATTGTTTCCCGTCTGACCCGTCAGAAAGGCTTTGATCTGGTAGTGGAAGAACTGCATAACCTCCTGCAGGAAGATGTGCAGATCATTCTTCTGGGGACCGGAGACCCGGCTTTTGAACAGGCCTTTGCTTGGTTTGGCCAGGCTTATCCTGAAAAGCTGTCCGCCAATATTCTCTTTGACGTGACGCTGGCGCAGGAAATCTATGCTGCCAGTGACATCTTCCTCATGCCGAGCCGCTTTGAACCCTGCGGTCTGTCTCAGATGATGGCCATGCGCTACGGCACCCTGCCGCTGGTCCATGAAGTGGGCGGCCTGCGTGATACTGTAGAGCCTTTCAATGTCTATACTGGACAGGGGACAGGCTTTAGCTTCAATAACTTTTCCGGCTACTGGCTGAGATGGACTTTCAAGGAAGCCCTCAATCTCTATGTTCATGACAAGGAAGCCTGGCATGCCTTGCAGGAACAGGCCATGGAAAGAGACTTTTCATGGGATACAGCCAGTCAGGCCTACAGTGACTTGTACCAGTCACTTTTGTAACATTCACTTTGGAATCATATGTATAAAATCCTCTCTTATTGCAGCAATAAGAGAGGATTTCCGCGAAAAAAGCATTTTTATATATTATTATACTGTTTTTTGCCGGCGGCAGAACTGATTCCCTCATTTTAGAAAGGGAGATGTCCATTCACAATGGAACTTACAAAAGAACAATTTATCCGTGATTTTAAAGATACACTGCACGAACGACAGTTAATCAAAGTGGCAGATGCGACTTCTGCTGAGCTGTTTCAGGCCTTGGCCAGCACCGTGCGCAAGTATATTACCCCCCTCTGGCTGGACCGCCGCAATAAATTGGTTGAGCACCAGCAGAAAACGGCTTATTACTTTTCAATCGAATTTCTGCCCGGCCGCATGCTGGAAACCAACCTGCTCAATCTGGGCATTCTGGATACAGTGAAAGAAGGCTTTGCGGAGCTGGGAGTTGATTTTGCCGATGTCAAAAATGCCGAGCATGATATGGCTCTGGGAAATGGCGGTCTGGGCCGTCTGGCCGCAGCCTTTATGGATTCGCTGGCAACGACCGGCTATCCCGGTTTTGGGAATGGCATTCGCTACCGCTACGGTCTGTTCAAACAAAGGATTGTAGACGGCTATCAGGTTGAGATTCCGGATGACTGGTTTGGCAGTCTGGGCAATGTCTGGGAAACCCGCAAGGACCATGATATTGTCGATGTGAAGCTCTTCGGAAATGTCTATCTGCGGGCCAATGAGGAAGGACGGATCGTGCCGGTCTATGAAAATTCCCGGACCCTGCGTGCGGTGCCTTATGATGTGCCGCAAATCGGCTTTGGCAACGACAATGTCAATAATCTCCGTCTCTGGGATGTTGAAATCCCTGAGGAGTACGAACTGGACTATCCAACCATTGAAGCCCGCCGCCGGGTACAGGATATTACAGCCATCCTTTATCCGGATGATTCCAGCTATGAAGGAAAAGAACTGCGCCTGATTCAGGAATACTTCATGACCAGTGCCGGCCTGCAGACCATCATCCAGTCCTATCTCAAGCAGGGGCTGCCGCTGGAAAAGATTCATGACAAGGTTTCTGTCCATATCAATGACACCCACCCGGCCGTTGCTCCGGCTGAATTTATGCGCCTGCTCTTGGATGTTTACGGTCTGGAATGGGCCGATGCCTGGGAGGCGACCGTCAAAACCATGAGTTACACCAACCACACCATTCTCTCCGAAGCCTTGGAAAAATGGGATGCGGAGCTCTTCAAGAATGTCCTGCCGCGGGTTTACCAGATTATCCTTGAGATTGACAACCGCTATGTGGCAGAAATGGCCCAGCGCGGCATTGAGCCGGAAGTCATCGAAAATACGCGGATTGTCAAGGACAATCAGATCCACATGGCGCACTTGGCCATTATCGGCGGCCATTCGGTCAATGGGGTGGCCAAACTCCATACCGAGCTGCTCAAAGAGGATACCCTGCGTGATTTCTATCAAATCTATCCTGAAAAGTTCAACAACAAGACCAACGGCATTATCCAGCGCCGCTGGCTGCAGATTGCAGACGAGCCGCTGTCGGATGCCATCGATCAGCTCATCGGCAAGGACTGGCGAAGTGACATTCACCAACTGCGCCGTCTCTTGGACTACAAGGATGACAAGCAGGTCTTGGCTGATTTCTATCGGGTTAAGCAGGAGGCCAAGGCCCGTCTGGCTGACTTTATCAAGGAGTCGACAGGAGTGGAAGTCTCCACAGAAGCGATCTTTGATGTGCAGGTCAAGCGCCTTCATGCCTATAAGCGGCAGCTGCTCAATCTCCTTCACATCATCAAGCTTTACTGGGATTTGAAGGACAATCCGGACAAGGATATGGTTCCCCGCGTCTTTATCTTCGGTGCCAAGGCTGCACCGGGCTATCATTTTGCCAAATCGGTCATCAAGCTTATCAATGAAGTGGCCAATCTGGTCAATCAGGACGAGAGTCTCCAAGGCAAGCTCAAGGTGGTCTTTCTGGAAAATTACCGGGTCAGTCTGGCTGAGCTCATTATCCCAGCGGCCGATGTGTCTGAGCAGATTTCTCTGGCTTCTAAGGAGGCTTCCGGCACTTCCAATATGAAGTTCATGATGACCGGTGCTATTACTCTGGCGACGCTGGATGGTGCCAATATCGAAATCAAGGACGAAGTCGGCGATGACAATATCGTTATCTTTGGTATGGATAAGGATGCAGTCTATGAGCACTATGCCCGCCACGATTACTATTCACGCGGTCTGTATGAAAGCAATCCGCTTATCCGCCGGGTGGTGGATACCTTTGTCAACGGCACCATTCCAAATGTCCGGGAGGAAGGCTCTGAAATCTATGAAGCCCTGATTACCCACAATGATGAGTACTTCCTGCTGGAGGACTTTGAAGCTTATGTCCAAGCACAGGAAAAGATTGACCGTCTTTACCGCGACAAAGAAAAGTGGGCCCGCATGAGTCTGGTCAATATCGCAACATCCGATAAGTTTACATCCGATGATACCATTGAGCAGTATGCCAAGGAAATTTGGAATCTGGAAAAGTAGAAGGACTAAGAGGAGGACTGGGCTGAGCTGGTCCTCCTGCTTTTGCTGCTCTGTTTATACTTTTTTGTTTTTAATCAGGAAAGGTCAGCGGCATCTCTTTTTTTCCTGAAGGAAAAGTCGAAATAAAATCGCTTACATTGTCTAAAAACATTTGACAAATGGTCTTTTTAGGACTAAACTAAGTAAGTAAATTTTAAAACATAAAGGAGAATTCATCATGAATTTATCATTTTTGGGACTTTGTTTTGCCTGCTTTGGTGTTTCCATTGCTGAAGGTCTGCTGATGAGTAATTTGTTCAAAGCTGCTTCCCGCCAGCCGGAAATCATCGGTCAGCTGAGAAGTCTTTTAATCTTGGGGATTGCCTTTATTGAAGGTACTTTCTTTGTAACGCTGGCAATGGCCTTCTTTATCAAATAATCAGATACTGATGTGTGAAGCGAGGTATGCACCAGCATCTTCAGCAGATGCGAAGACGGACTGTACCTGGCTTCAGAAATAAAAGGAGGTGTCGTTTATTTGGAAGAGAGTAAAAATCCAACGATTCATCTAGGTCCTGTAACCTTTGATTTGACCCTGCTTGCCATGTCTTTGCTGACGGTGCTGCTTGTTTTTGCCCTGGTTTACTGGGCCAGCCGCAAAATGAAGCTCAAACCGACAGGAAAGCAGAATGCGCTTGAGTATCTCTATGATTTTGTCATTGATTTCACCAAGGGCAATATCGGCCAGCATTATATGAAGAATTATTCACTCTTTTTATTCTCCTTATTTCTGTTTGTGCTGGTGGCTAATAATCTGGGTCTGATGGCCAAATTACAGACGACCAATGGCTTCAATCTGTGGACATCGCCGACTGCCAATCTGGCCTATGACTTGGGCTTTGCAGTGATGATTACGCTGATTTGCCATGTGGAAGGGATCCGACGCCGCGGCATTAAGGGCTATCTGAAAGGCTTTATCACTCCGGGCATCATGACTCCCATGAATATTCTGGAAGAATTTACCAATTTGGCCTCTTTGGCTCTGCGGCTCTACGGAAATATCTTTGCCGGGGAAGTGCTGGCTGGCATGCTGGTCACTCTGTCCCAGCAAGCTATCTTTACTTATCCGCTGGCTTTTGTCATGAATATGGTATGGACTGCCTTCTCAATCTTTATTTCATGCATTCAGGCCTATGTATTTACCATGCTGACCTCCATGTATCTGGGAAAGAAGATTAACGGCGAAGAATAGAAAGGGAAGAAAATAGAATGAATATTACATTAGGTGAAGTGCTTGGAAATTTCATCCTTGTTGCCGGTTCCTTTCTTCTTTTGATTGTTCTCATCAAGAAGTTTGCCTGGGGCAATATCACCAGTATGCTGGACCAGAGGGCCCAGAAGATTGCCGATGATATTGACGGTGCAGAAACTGCCCGCAAGAAGGCGGAGAAGCTGGCTCAGGAAAGGGAAGAAGCGCTGGCAGGCAGCCGGGCGGAAGCCGCTTCCATCATCGAAACAGCCAAAGAAACAGCTGAGAAAAACAAGGCCGGGATTTTGGCAGATGCAGCAGCAGAAGCGGGACGCCTGAAAGAAAAGGCCAATCAGGAGATTGCACAGAGCAAGGCTGACGCTCTTCAGAGCATTAAGGGCGATGTGGCTGACTTAACCGTCAGTCTGGCCGGCAAGATTTTGAGCCAGGAATTGGACAAAGAAGCTCAGAGCGAACTGATTGACCGCTATATCGAACAGTTAGGAGATGCCTAATGGACAAAAAGCAGTATGCACTGGTTGAAAAATATGCCTTGCCTTTTGTTCAGGTCGTCTTTGAAAAGGGTCAGCAAGAAGATGTTTTTGAGAAATTGAGTCAGATAAAGGCTGTTTTCGAAGAGACAGGCCTTGCTGACTTTTTAGCACATATCGGAGTTGACAGCAGCGAGAAAGAAAAGAGCCTGCGGCTTTTTCAGAAGTCTGGCTCCGAGCTGATTGACAATCTGATCGAGGTGGTCATTCTCAATCATCGGGAAGGCCTCTTCTATGCTATCCTGCTGGAAGTGCAGCAGCGGATTGAGAAAATCAGCCATGTCTTTGAAGTAACGGTCAAGTCTGTTCAGCCCCTGACGGACAGCCAGAAGGCAAAGCTCCGCCCGATGATTGAGCAGAAAATGGGCCTCAAGGTCCGCTCGATTCGGCAGGAGCTGGACAGCAGCCTGATTGGCGGCTTTGTCATCTCTGCGGACAACAAGATGATTGATGCCAGCATCAGAAGTCAACTACAAGTCATAAAAGAAAATTTGAAATAGAAAGTGGTGTGAATTTTGGCGATTAACGCACAAGAAATCAGCGCTTTAATTAAGCAACAAATTGAAAATTTCCAGCCAAATTTTGACGTCACAGAAACAGGGATCGTCACTTATATTGGTGATGGGATTGCGCGTGCCCACGGTCTGGACAATGCCATGAGCGGGGAGCTCTTGATTTTTGAGAACGGCTCCTACGGGATGACGCAGAATCTGGAGTC
>NZ_KQ969395.1:33062-41005 GCF_001578865.1 Streptococcus sp. DD11 | reverse complement strand
AGGGCAAGCATGTCCTCATTGTCTATGATGATCTGTCCAAGCAGGCTGTTGCCTACCGCGAGCTGTCGCTCTTGCTGCGCCGGCCGCCGGGACGGGAAGCCTTTCCGGGGGATGTATTCTACCTGCACAGCCGTCTCTTGGAGCGCTCGGCTAAGGTATCCGATGAACTGGGCGGCGGCTCTATCACGGCTCTGCCCTTTATCGAGACACAGGCCGGTGACATTTCAGCTTATATCGCGACCAATGTCATTTCCATTACAGACGGCCAGATCTTTTTGAGCGACAGCCTCTTCAATGCCGGTATCCGTCCGGCTATTGATGCCGGCTCTTCTGTATCGCGGGTCGGCGGTTCTGCACAGATCAAGGCCATGAAGAAGGTCGCAGGAACCCTGCGGATTGATTTGGCATCCTATCGGGAGCTGGAAGCCTTTACCAAGTTTGGCAGTGATTTGGATGCTGCGACCCAGGCCAAGCTCAACCGCGGCCGCCGGACAGTGGAAGTGCTGAAACAGCCCATCCATGAGCCGCTGCCGGTTGAAAAACAAGTGGTCATCCTCTATGCTTTGACTCATGGTTTTTTGGACAGCGTGCCGGTCGACAATATCCTGCGCTTTGAAGCGGAGCTCTTTGATTACTTTGATGCCCACCAAGCAGGGATTTATGAAACCATTCGCACCACCAAGGACCTTCCCAGCGAGGAAGTCCTGGATGCTGCTATTACTGAATTTATCAATCAGTCTAGCTTTAAATAAGAATAGAGGTGGCAGATGGCAGTTTCATTAAATGATATTAAAAATAAGATTGCATCCACAAAAAACACCAGTCAAATCACCAATGCCATGCAGATGGTATCAGCGGCTAAGCTGGGAAAATCTGAAGAAGCAGCCAAGAACTTTCAAATCTATGCCCAAAAAGTTCGGAAGCTTCTGACGGATCTGCTGCATGGGCATGAAAATGAGAATGTCAAGCATCACCCGATGCTGATCAGCCGGCCGGTCAAAAAATCAGGCTATATCGTCATCACCTCAGACCGCGGTCTGGTCGGCGGCTATAATGCCACCATTCTCAAAGCTCTTTTGGAGCTGAAAGCAGAGTATCACCCGGACGGCAAGGACTTTGAGGTCATCTGTATCGGCGGTGTCGGGGCGGATTTTTTCCGGGCCCGCGGCGTTCAGCCAGTCTATGAACTGCGGGGCTTGGCCGACCAGCCGAGTTTCGATGAAGTCCGCAAAATCATCAACAAGGCTATTGAAATGTATGAGAATGAGCTCTTTGATGAGCTCTATGTCTGCTACAACCACCATGTCAACAGCCTGACCAGCCAGATGCGGGTCGAGCAGATGCTGCCCATCATTGATCTGGATCCCAATGAAGCAGATGAGGATTATATCTTAAATCTGGAATTGGAATCCAGCCGGGAAGCCATCTTGGATCAGCTCCTGCCTCAGTTTGCTGAGAGCATGATTTACGGAGCGATTATCGATGCCAAGACAGCTGAAAACGCGGCCGGCATGACGGCCATGCAGACCGCGACGGACAATGCCAAGAAGGTCATCAGTGATTTGACCATTCAGTACAATCGTGCCAGACAGGCAGCGATTACCCAGGAAATTACTGAAATTGTGGGGGGTGCAAGTGCCCTGGAATAGGCCGCAAATCAATTAGAAATTAAACGAGGGAAAAAACATGAGCTCAGGCAAAATTGCTCAGGTCATTGGACCGGTTGTAGACGTGGCGTTTGCGGCCGGAGATAAGCTACCTGAGATAAATAATGCACTTGTAGTCTATAAAAAATGATGAGAAAAAAATCGAAAAATCGTCCTTGAAGTAGCTCTTGAGCTTGGTGACGGAGTAGTGCGGACCATCGCTATGGAATCTACCGACGGCCTGACACGGGGCTTAGAGGTCCTGGACACAGGACGGCCGATTTCTGTGCCGGTCGGCCAGAAAACGCTGGGCCGTGTCTTTAATGTCTTGGGCGACACCATTGATTTGGAGGCTCCTTTTGCAGAAGATGCTCTGCGGGAGCCGATTCACAAAAAAGCACCGACTTTTGATGAATTGTCTACGTCATCAGAAATTCTGGAAACCGGCATCAAGGTCATTGACCTGCTGGCTCCCTATCTGAAAGGCGGGAAGGTCGGTCTCTTTGGCGGTGCCGGAGTTGGAAAAACCGTGCTGATTCAGGAGCTGATTCACAATATTGCTCAGGAACACGGCGGCATCTCCGTCTTTACCGGTGTCGGCGAGCGGACCCGCGAGGGGAACGACCTCTACTGGGAAATGAAAGAATCCGGCGTTATCGAAAAGACAGCCATGGTCTTTGGCCAGATGAATGAGCCGCCGGGTGCTCGGATGCGGGTTGCCCTGACCGGTCTGACCATTGCCGAATATTTCCGCGATGTGGAAGGTCAGGATGTGCTGCTCTTTATTGACAATATCTTCCGCTTTACTCAGGCAGGTTCTGAGGTTTCAGCCCTCTTAGGCCGCATGCCGTCAGCCGTTGGCTACCAGCCGACGCTGGCAACGGAAATGGGCCAGCTGCAGGAGCGGATCACATCGACCAAGAAGGGCTCTGTAACCTCCATTCAGGCTATTTATGTGCCGGCTGATGACTATACGGATCCGGCACCGGCTACGGCTTTTGCCCATCTGGACTCCACGACCAATTTGGAGCGGAAACTGGTGCAGCTGGGAATTTATCCAGCTGTTGATCCGCTGGCTTCCAGCTCCCGTGCCCTGTCTCCCAACATCGTTGGTGAAGAGCACTATGCTGTAGCAGCAGAAGTCAAACGAGTGCTGCAGCGCTATCATGAGCTGCAGGACATCATTGCCATCCTTGGTATGGATGAACTGTCTGATGAGGAAAAGACTCTGGTTGCGCGTGCGCGCCGGATTCAGTTCTTCCTGTCACAGAATTTCCACGTGGCCGAGCAGTTCACCGGCCAGCCCGGTTCTTATGTGCCGGTGGCTGAGACCGTTCGCGGTTTCAAGGAAATTCTGGACGGCAAGCATGACAAACTTCCAGAAGATGCCTTCCGCGGCGTCGGCTCTATCGAAGACGTGATTGCCAAGGCAGAGAAAATGGGATTTTAAGAGGTGAACCATGGCTCAAATGACAGTACAAATCGTGACGCCGGACGGTCTGATTTATGACCACCATGCTGCATTTGTTTCCGTAAAGACCATTGACGGTGAGCTGGGGATTCTGCCCCGCCACATCAATACCATTGCTGTTTTAGAAGTGGATCAGGTCAAGGTACGCCGGGTAGATGACGACAAGCACATCGACTGGATTGCTGTCAACGGCGGCATCATTGAAATCGCCGATAATGTCATTACCATCGTGGCCGATTCGGCTGAGCGCGAGCGGGATATTGACATCAGCCGTGCGGAAAGGGCCAAACTCCGTGCCGAGCGTGAAATCGAAGAAGCACATGACAAGCATCTGATCGATCAGGAACGCCGGGCCAAGATTGCCTTGCAGCGGGCCATCAACCGCATCAATGTCGGGACAAGAATATAATCAAAATGAGAGCGGGACATCCGTTCTCATTTTTTGATGAAGCGGACGATTTTTCTGAGAGACCTCAGCTTCGGTCTTGTGGTATAATAAAAACTATGATAGAAATTATATTTCAATTAGGCAGTCATCTGCTCTTCATCTTTTTTGCTTTTCATCTGCTGTCAACCGTGGTTGACTGGGAACGATTTCTAAAGGTCAATGCGGATAATGCCATCAAGATTCGTTTTCTGATTCTGCTGCTCAGCATTGCCCTGGGTTATCTGGTCAGTCTCTTCTTTATCGGCATTTATGATATGAGCCGTTCGATTTTCAATGGCGGTTTATAAGGCCATATTTTCGATTTTATGGTATGATAGTATGGATGATTTTAAAAATTTAGTGTAAGGAATCGGTATGGAAAAAATTATTATTCAAGGCGGGGACAATCGTCTGGTCGGAACAGTTCAGATTGAGGGGGCAAAGAATGCCGTCCTCCCCTTGCTGGCAGCCACTGTCTTGGCCAGTGAAGGAAAGACCGTTTTAAGCAATGTTCCGGTCCTGTCGGATGTCTTTACCATGAACAATGTGGTGCGTGGACTCAATACGCAGGTGGACTTTGATCAAGCAGCCAATACAGTAGTGGTCGATGCCACGCAGCCTCTGACCGAAGAAGCCCCCTATAAATATGTCAGCAAAATGCGGGCTTCTATCGTGGTTCTGGGACCTGTTTTGGCCCGCAATGGTCATGCTAAAGTATCCATGCCGGGAGGCTGCACGATTGGCAGCCGGCCGATTGACCTGCATTTGAAAGGTTTGGAGGCCATGGGAGCTGAGATTACCCAGACTGCCGGCTATATCGAAGCCAAGGCAGAGCGGCTCAAAGGGGCACATATTTACATGGACTTCCCCAGCGTCGGTGCAACCCAGAATATCATGATGGCAGCCACCTTGGCTGCTGGCACAACGGTCATTGAAAATGCTGCCCGGGAGCCTGAAATCGTCGATCTGGCTCTGCTTCTGAACAAAATGGGAGCCAAGGTCAGAGGAGCCGGGACGGAAACCTTGACCATCCTTGGAGTGGAGAAGCTGCGGGGAACGGAGCACAATGTGGTGCAGGACCGTATCGAAGCCGGGACCTTTATGGTGGCAGCTGCCATGACCGGCGGCGACTTGCTGATCGAGGATGCCATCTGGGAGCACAACCGCCCGCTGCTGTCCAAGATGCAGGAGATGGGGGTGGAAGTAAGGGAGGAAGATGCCGGCATCCGGATTCGCTCTGACGTGTCTAAACTCAGGCCGGTTTCGGTCAAAACCCTCCCTTATCCAGGCTTTCCGACCGATATGCAGGCGCAGTTTACAGCGCTGATGGCCATGGCCAAGGGTGAATCTACCATGGTTGAGACTGTCTTTGAAAACCGTTTCCAGCATTTGGAAGAAATGCGCCGTATGGGCCTGCATTCCGATATTATGCGGGACACGGCCCGGATTTGGGGCGGCGGCAGCCTGCAGGGAGCCGAAGTCATGTCGACAGACCTGCGGGCCAGCGCAACCCTGATTCTCATGGGATTGGTGGCTGAGGGAGAAACCAAGGTCAGCAAGCTGGTTCATTTGGACCGCGGTTATTATCAATTCCATGAAAAATTGGCCGCCTTGGGAGCCAAGGTAAAACGCGTAAAGGAAGAGGACGATGAGTGAGAATGTAAAATACTTGGGCAGGCAGATAGGCATTGTCCTGCTGGTCCTGCTGCTGGCAGCTGTCATCTTTGCAGTCGGCCTGATGATTGGCTACGGGGTGATTGGCAGCGGCAAGGGCTCCATCCTGTCAGCCGATACCTGGCAGGAGATACTCAGGAAGTTTACCGGAGAGTGAGCTTTTGCAGCTGGATAGCTGACTGCTTCGCCGGCCTAAGGAGAGAGTGGGAGTCCGTCCCATCGCATTTTGACACTGTTTGAGTATCATAAGGAAATCATGACAAGAAGAAAGAAAAGCCAAAAAACAGCAGCCCGCTCCCTTCAGGGACTGGTTGGTTTACTGCTTGCTTTAGCCCTGGCTCTGGGCGGCTATTACTTGGGCAATGAAAAACAGCCTTCACCATCCTCACAGACGGCGGTCCGTCAGCAGGGGCAGGATGAAAGCACTCCCAGTCAGGCACTGTCTGAGAGCGTTTTGACAGATGCTGTCCGAGCCCAGCTCAAAGGCAGCGTCGAATGGAACGGCGCCGGCGCCTTTGTCGTTAATGGCAATCAGACAAACTTAGATGCCAGCGTGGCCAGTGTGCCCTATGCGGACAATCAGACCAAGACTGTCCAGGGACAAACTGTGCCGACAGCAGCCAATGCCCTGCTGGCCAAGTCCACACGGCAGTATAAGAAGCGGGAAGAGACGGGGAATGGCAGCACTTCCTGGGTCCCGGCCGGCTGGCACCAGCTTAAAAATCTTCCCGGTGAGTACAATCATGCCGTAGACCGCGGCCATCTATTGGCCTATTCGCTGGCCGGCGGCCTGAAAGGGTTCGATGCCTCGACCAGCAATCCGGCCAATATCGCTGTGCAGACGGCTTGGTCCAATCAGGCCAACGAAGCTGACTCGACTGGTCAGAATTACTTTGAGACAAAAATCCGTAAGGCTCTGGACAAGAACAAGCGGGTCCGCTACCGGGTGACCTTGATTTATGCTAGGGAAACCGATTTAGTACCGGTTGGGTCACATTTAGAGGCCAAATCCAGCGACGGCAGTCTGGAATTCAATGTCTTTATTCCCAATGTGCAAAAGGGGATTCGCCTGGACTACAGCAGTGGCAGGGCCAGTCTGGATAGAGGTTCCTGATTTTATAGTCAAAAATGGCTTTGCAAAGATTATTCATTAGAATGAAAAGAAATGGTTGCAGATCTGTAGTCATTTTCTTTTATAGTAATAAATAAAAAGAAGGCTGATTTTTTCAGTTTTCTTTAAGCAAGCAGCGGTATAATCAGTCTTCTCTACAATCTAGTAAAGGAGGTTGCTATGAGACTTATTTTTAACAGCATTCGTTTTCTGTTGCGTCTGGTTTGGCGCGTACTTTGGGGACTGGTCTGGTCTTTTGCCCTCAGTTTCCTCATCATTGTCGGCATCTTTTATTTCACGACGTCGACGGAAAGCGGAAGTGCCGGTCTATCTCAGGCTGTTCAGACAGCCGTTGTCCGAGTGGGCCAGTTTTTGGACCATCAGGGCATTGCAACAGGACTTCATACCAATGTTGAGACGCAGACGGATCAGCTGACAGACGAGCATACAACAACAGGGGCTCGCTGGGATCAGGCTGAGGCTGCCATTTATATTGATACGGATAATGAGACCTTCCGTTCTGCCTATCAGGATGCCATTGGCTCTTGGAATCAGACAGGCGCCTTTACTTTTCACATTGTCACCGATAAGGACAAGGCGGATATTATTGCTACCGAAATGAATGACGGCAGTGTCAGTGCTGCTGGTGAAGCGGAATCACAGACCAATCTGCTGACCAATCGTTTTACCAATGTGACCGTCCGGCTCAATGGCTATTACCTTCTGAATAATCGCTATGGTTATTCCTATGAGCGGATTGTCAATACGGCCGAGCATGAGCTGGGCCATGCGATTGGATTAGATCATAATGAGGAGGATTCAGTGATGCAGTCGGCTGGCTCATTCTACAGTATTCAGCCTGCAGATATCCAAGCTGTAAAAGACTTGTATCAAACGTAAGCCTATGTTAAAAGCTATTTTTTATTTCATCAGACGCTTTCCTGAGCAGGTTTTCCTATTTGTCTTTAATTCAGGTATCTTTGCTTGGCTCTGGAAAAGCGGCAACGATATTGCCAATCAGCTGGGAGTGACAGCGGCCTGGGAAAATCATGTGCCTGCTCCCATTCAGACTTTTTTCGGACAGAATATCCGAGCCGTTCAGGGATTTTTCCATAACTCAGCCTTTATGTGGCTGGTCGGTTCCATGATTATCCTGATTGTGATTCGGCTGGTCAAGGGCGTCATTAAGTTTGTCCTTTTGCTGATTTTGATCTTGCTGGGAATTTACCTCATTAAGCAAAATCAGTCTATTCTCAATAGTTTTATGTAAAGAAAGATAGAAAGGCAGTCAGATTTGGCTGCCTTTTTAGCTGGAGGCATAGCAGCCGGCCGTCAAATCTGCTATAATGGTTTTATGATTATTTTACAAGCAAGCAAGATTGAGCGCTCTTTTGCAGGGGAGCTGCTCTTTGACAATATCAGCCTGCAGGTGGACGAGGGCGATCGGATTGCTCTGGTGGGAAAGAACGGCGCCGGCAAGTCCACTCTTTTGAAGATGCTGGTGGGCGAGGAAGAGCCCAGCTCCGGCCAGATTCATAAAAAACGGGACCTGTCCCTGTCCTATCTGGCTCAGGACAGCCGTTTTGAGTCGGAAAATACCATATATGCTGAGAT
>NZ_KQ969395.1:30007-32811 GCF_001578865.1 Streptococcus sp. DD11 | reverse complement strand
AGTTGGCTGGTGACCAGCTGGACAGTCTGATGAGCCAGTATGACCAGCTGTCCGAGGATTTTCGCCAGAAGGGCGGCTTCAGCTACGAGGCGGACATAAAGGCCATTCTCAATGGCTTCAAATTTGACGAAACCATGTGGGGGATGAAAATCTCCGAGCTGTCGGGCGGGCAGAATACCCGGCTGGCTCTGGCCAAGATGCTCTTGGAAAAGCCCGAACTGCTGGTGCTGGATGAGCCGACCAACCACCTAGACATCGAAACCATCGCTTGGCTGGAGAATTACCTGGTCAACTACCGGGGCGCCCTGATCATCGTCAGCCATGACCGTTATTTCCTGGACAAGGTGGCGACCGTTACGCTGGACCTGACCCGGCATGCGCTGGACCGCTATGTGGGCAATTACTCCAGCTTTGTGGCTCAAAAGGAGCAGAAGCTGGCGACTGAGGCCAAGAACTATGAAAAGCAGCAGAAGGAAATCGCAGCGCTGGAAGACTTTGTCAGCCGCAATCTGGTCCGGGCTTCGACGACCAAGCGGGCCCAATCCCGCCGTAAGCAGCTGGAAAAGATGGAGCGCTTGGACAAGCCGGAAACCGGGGGCCGCTCGGCCAATATGACCTTCCAGTCGGCCAAGGTCTCCGGCAATGTCGTTCTGACGCTGGAAGATGCTGCCATTGGCTATGAGGGACAGGTCCTGTCTGAACCGGTCAATCTGGATCTTCGCAAGCTCAGTGCAACGGCCATTGTCGGTCCCAACGGCATTGGCAAGACCACGCTGATTAAGTCTCTGGTCGGCCAGCTGCCCTTTATCCGAGGGCAGGAGCGGCTGGGAGCCAATGTGGAGCTGGGCTACTATGACCAGACCCAGAGCAAGCTGACCCCGAGCAATACGGTCCTGGACGAGCTCTGGAACGACTTCAAGCTGACACCGGAAGTGGAGATTCGCAATCGCTTGGGCGCCTTTCTCTTCTCGGGTGATGATGTCAAAAAGTCCGTCGGCATGCTGTCGGGCGGGGAGCGGGCTCGCCTGCTCCTGGCCAAGCTGTCTATGGAAAACAACAACTTTCTCATCCTGGACGAGCCGACCAACCATTTGGATATTGACAGCAAGGAGGTCTTGGAGAATGCCCTGATTGACTTTGACGGCACCCTGCTCTTTGTCAGCCACGACCGTTACTTTATCAACCGGGTGGCTACTCAGATCATCGAGCTGTCCGAGACCGGCTCCACCCTCTATCTGGGTGACTATGACTACTATCTGGAGAAAAAGGCTGAGCAGGAAGCCTTGGCTGCAGCTGAGGCTGAGCAACATCAGCCGGCCCAAACAGCAGCTCCAGCCCCGGCCAGCGACTACCAGCAGCAAAAGGAAAACCAGAAAGAGGCCCGCAAACTAGCCCGCCGGCTGGACCAGCTGGAAGCGAGAATCGAAGACTTGGACAGCCAGATCAGCCAGCTGAGCGAAAGCATGCAGGCCACGAATGAAGCCAGTGAGCTAATCAAACTACAGGCTGAACTGGACGACCTGACCGCCGCCCAGGAAGCTGCTATGCAGGAGTGGGAAGAATTGGCGGAGAGGGTGTAGGGTTTTTATGGATAGTCAGTCCGCTTGCTTTTGAAAGGAGCTGCTTATGACGACAGAAAATGATTGGTTTATGCGGCAGATCAAGAGGGCGGCCAATATGATTGATTCGGCATTGCGTCTGAAGATTCGTCACTTGGATCTGGGGCAGTTTGAAGACGAGGAAAGCCGGCAGCTGGATAGAGCTGACTATTTTCAAGAACTGCTGGAAAGCGAGCGCTTTGAGGAGGCTGCTGATTTCGTTCAGGCTCAGATGAAGCGCCTGTCTTTTAATCAGTATGAGATACTGGCGGACCAGTTTTTGATTTATCTGAGGAGTCTAAATGATCCAGCAAAAAAGCGAAATGGCTTGACTGAAGTTTATTTACAGAAGCTGGAAAAGCAGCTGAAAGAATTTAAGTGGTGAGCAGATGGACAATTTAGGACCTATTTTTCGGGATTTTCGGCTGAATGGCCACTGCTTGCTAAAATAAAACTTTAAAAACTAGGCCTCACCTAGTTTTTTGTATTGTTTAAATAGCCCAATCACCCTTGCGAAAGATGGGCACACGGCTACCGTCTGAGCGAATGCCGTCGATGTCCAGCTGGTCGGAGCCAATCATAAAGTCTAGGTGGACAGCGGATTGGTTGAGGCCGGCCGCTTTTTGCTCTTTTGCGGACAAGTGCTCACCGCCGACTACGCTGATAGGATAGGCTGCCCCGATAGCCAGATGGCAGGAGGCATTTTCGTCAAAAAGAGTATTGAAGAAGGTCAGGCCGGACTGGGAGATGGGAGTTTTATCTGGGACGAGGGCGATTTCCCCCAGATACTGGGCCCCGTCATCTTGCGCAATCACCTCCTTGAGCAGCTGCAGGCCCTGGTCCGCGTAAATGTCAATAATCCGCCCGTCTTTAAAGGTCAGCTTCATACCTTCAATCATCTGCCCCATGTAGCTGAGGGGCTTGGTGCTGGTCACATAGCCGTCTGCGCTGCGAAAGTCAGGTGCCGAATAAATCTCCTCAGTCGGCATATTGGCGATGCAATAATCCCCGTTTTCCATATCCCCTCCGACAAAATCCCAGTGGTGATTCTGAGGCATGCTGAGGGTCAGGTCCGTTCCCGGCGCCTGATAATGCAGGGCAGCAAACTGGGCTTGGTTGAGGACTTGGGCCTTCCTTGTCAATGTTTCCCTATGGGCCAGCCAGGCAGCGGTCGGGTCCTCCTCATAGACCTTGCTGGCCTTAAAA
>NZ_KQ969395.1:24217-29987 GCF_001578865.1 Streptococcus sp. DD11 | reverse complement strand
GTCGCTTCTTCCTCGTCCTTGGCTTGGGGGAAGACTTTCTGGGCCCAGGCTTGGCCGGCTGCAGCGGCCATAGTCCAGCAGATTTTCTTAGACTGGGCAGCGGCCATGAGGGGCTGGGAGATCTTAGCAGTGGTCTGGACAAATTTTGCCAGCCGATCTGCTGGGATATTCATGAGAGCGTCAGGATTGGAGGACAGGATATGGAGATAGCTGACCTTTTGGTCCAAGAAATAGTCCATTTCGGCCAGCTTGTAGTCTGGCACACTTTCCAAGCGCTCCGGCCAAGTGTGCAGGAGCTGTTGCTGCTGGACTGGCTCATCTGTCCACTGGACGATCACTTCTTGTGCATCTGCGGCATAGGCTTCTTTGACAATCAAGCGGGCCAAGGCAGCCTGCTCAACATCAATATTTAGGAAGACGGTTTGGCCCGGCTGAACATTGATGCCGTTGGTCACCAAAATCTTGGCGTATTTTGCTAGGTTTTCTTGAAAATTTGCTAGAGTCATGTTATTTTTTCCTTTCTTGATAAAGCAGAGCTTTTTCATGATTAGACCACCCACCACTGATAGAGGGACCAGTAGAGGATGTTGACCACGATGGCTAGGGCCGAGAGGCTGGTCAGAACAGTCAGGACTTTCCCGCTACGGCTGAGCTGGGACTTGGCTTTCGTCAAAAACGGATAGATCGCACAGCCAGCCAGCAACAAGCCCAGTCCGGCAAAGACCATGTAACGCCACTGACTAACTACACTATAGTCCGAAGCATCCATAGCGCTTTGAAGGAGGAGCAGGAAATTACCGGCAAATGCGGTTATGCCTGCCGCTGTCAGGATTTGCCAGATTTTCAGGGCACGTGCTTGACTGCTTTTCTTTTTGCCAAGGATTAGCCGATAAAGTCCCAGCAGGAGACGGACTAGCAGACTGCCCAAGGCATAAAGAACACTGAGACCGGCCAAGGCAGCCAGACCATACTGGGTCCAGATTTCCCAGTCAGGGACTTTCTCCAAATCACTGACCGAGGTAGCGATTCGGGTTTTTCCCTTATATTTATAAAGGGTCCAAAAAGTGCCATCTAGTTGCTCAGAGGATGAATCCTTTAGCTCAAATGTAACATTTGGAAGGAGTTGGGTCCAGGTCGCTGGCCCTTGATTGTAATTGCGAAGCACTCGGTAATAACCTGGTTCAAACTCTTTCTTAGTCTCAGCACTGGCCGTCTGCAGCTTGCCAAAGATTAATTCAGGCATTTGGTAATTGTAAATCTGCTCATTAAATTGATTGGTCATAATCACCTGACCGACGCCCTTCTTGAGGTCCAGACGAAGATAGCTGGAAAATCCATTTGTATTACCGCCATGACCCAGAACTGTGACGCCGTATTCATTGGCCCAAAATCCATGGGCATTGCGAACAGTGTCTGTGCCGGGATAGGTCAGGCTAGTAGTGTACAGAGTCGTCCAGGTCTCAGGCCGGTTAAAGAGAGTTCTGTGAGATAGCAAGGCTTGGGCAAATTTCTGCAGGTCATCCAGGGTCCCTGTAGCCCGCCCGGCTGGATAGAGGCCGACTTCGTAGGGGGCATCACCTATGAGTTCCCCTTCACTGGTGTAGCCTTTGTCTTCCTTGCGCTTCTTCTGCACATAGGCATTGTCAGATAGATTAGGCAGGATTGCTGTCCGGTCCATGTCCAGCGGCCGGAAGATGTGCTCATGTACATAGTCTACATAGGTCTGACCGGAAATCCGCTCGACGATATAAGCGGCCAGACTTGTGCCGTAGTTGGAATAAATGGTTGTCGTGCCCGGCTCGAAGGACTGGATAGGCTGATAGTCGCTGAGCAGTTCTTTTAGGTTGCTCTTATCGCCTTTTAAGTAAAGTGGTGTATCATCAAAACCGGCCTGATGGTTCATGAGGTCCAGCATGGTGATGGGCTTGTCGTAGCGGAGATTGCGCAGAAAACCCTCCGGCAGATAGGTGCGAACGTCTTCCTCTAGGTCAATTTTTTCCTTCTTCCCAGAGCTGCATGACGGAAACCCAGACAGTCAGTTTGGTGACCGAACCCCATTCAAAGACGCTGTCATCATCAGCCTTGACCTTGTTTTCCTTGTCCATGTAGCCGAAGTTGCCTCGGTAAATGGTACCGTTGGTGTCGAAGATTGCTGTTTCCATTCCGGCAGTCGTTTTTTCATGTTCCTTGACAAAATTCTCGATTTTCTGGCCAATCTGACTGCGGTCTGTGCCCGAAGGCAGCTTCTGATCCTCGGCCAAGGCAGTGACTGGCCGAAACAATCCCAGCGTTAAGATGATTAAAAGTGTGAGAATAAATATTTTTTCATCAGATTTCCTTTCTATTTTCTTTTTCACTAATCTTTTATAGCAAAAGCAAGGCTTCTACAGCATTTTCCCTACTCAATTATAGTAAAAGTAAGGCTTCTAAAGACCTTTTTGACCTTTCAGACCAGTCTATCGCCCTTTTTTAACCATCAGAGATTTTTCATCCGATTTCCTTTCATCATTAGACCACCCACCACTGATAGAGGGACCAGTAGAGGATGTTGACCACGATGGCTAGGGCGGATAGGCTGGTTAGGATAGTTAGGGCCAGCCGGCCTCTGCTCAGTCGGTTTTTAATCTTAGTTATCAAAGGGTAGACCAGACTAGCAATCAGTAAAATTCCCAGCCCTGCAAAGACCATATAGCGCCAAGGCTGCATGATAGCAGTCTTGCTGACGGCCATGGTGGCAAAGATGAGATAGGAGTTGAAACCTGCGCCAAGACTGGTCAGCGTGGTTAGGTAATTCCAGATTTTTAAGTCTGTCGGTGCCTTGGCGGGAGTCTTTCTGACTAGACGGATGAGATCAGCTGCTCCGCTGATGATAAGGTTGATGAAGGCATAGACTAGGCCGATAAAGAAGAGGAGATACATGGTGTAGTCCATATAGGCCTCCATGTCTGTAATCTTGTAGCTATCCCCATAGGCAGCCGTTACCATCTCCTGACCGTCTTTCCTGCTGAGGACAGCATAGTCCTGACTGAGGAGGGAATTGTCCCTACCTTTAGAGGCATAACTGGTGTACAAAAATCCTCTGGTAATAGACATGGGGCCAGTCGCAAAGTAGCGCGCCCGGCGGTAGAAGCCGGGTTGGAAGGCTTCAAAAGTAGATTTGTCCGTTTTTTTCTTGAGTCCAAAAATCAGCTCCGGCATCGTTTCGTTATAGATAAGTTCTTGGGCTTGATTGGTCATAACAGCATAGCCGACTCCGTTTTTCAGATCCAGCAGGATTTTAGAGGAGAAACCGTCGGTATTGCCTCCATGGCCAACCACACTTGTGCCGTATTCCACAGTCCAGAAGCCGTGCATATTGAGCGGCAGGTCTGTGCCGGGATAGGTGGAGCTGGCGGAGTATAGAGTGTCCCAAGTCTCCGGCCGCTGAAAGAGTTTATCCTGCTTGAGAAGGGCCTGGGCAAATTTCTGAAAATCTTCAAAAGTGCTGGTCGCCTGCCCTACTGGGTATAAGCTGAGGTAAAAGATGGATGGGCCCTGAGCTTGGCCGTTGGCATTGTAGGCCTGACCTTCCTTGCGTTTGTCACGGACATAGGCATTGTCAGATAAGTCTGGCAAGAGGGCAGTCCGGTCCATGCCCAGCGGCTGAAAGATATGCTGGTGGGCATAGTCTGAAAAGCTCTGCTTGCTGATTCGTTCGACGATATAGGCGGCTAAGCCTGTCCCGTAATTAGAATAGGCAGTCTTGCTGCCGGGCTCAAAAATTTGCGCCGGCTGTTTCGTGGCCAGGAGTTCCTCCATACTCTTTTGCTCAGAGTTCATGGCTGCTGATGATTCCTCAAAGCCTGCCTGATGGTTCATCAGGTCCAGCATGGTGATGGGCTTGTCAAAGCGGAGAGTTTTTAGAAAATCCTTGGGCAGATAGGTGCGGATGTCTTCTTCAAGGTCAATCTCACCTTCCTCCCAGAGCTGCATGACTGACACCCAAACGGTTAGTTTAGTGACAGAGCCCCATTCAAAAACGCTGTCGTCATCGGCCTTGACGCCTTTTTCCTTATCCATGTAGCCAAAGTTACCCCGGTAGATAGTGCCGTTTGTATCAAAGACAGACATTTCCATACCGGCGGTCGTTTTTTCATGTTCCTTGACAAAGTCCTGAATCTTCTGGCCAATCTGATTGCGGTCTGTGCCAGACGGTAGCTTTTGTGATTCTTCGGCCAGCGCGGTGCTTGGCTGGAAAAGTCCCAGACTGAGGATAGTCAGAAGCCATAAAAATACTCGTTTTGTTATCATATCGTACTCCTTTTTAAACTATTTCAGATTTAGCTATTGCAGCAGTAAACTAAGAGGGCGAGGATTAGGATGATGAAAATAATTAGAATACTTGATTTTTTCATAGGATGTTCCTTTCATTGTTAGAAGACCCACCACTGATAGAGGGACCAGTAGAGGATGTTGGCGACGATAGCTAGAGCAGACAGACTGGTCAGGACGGTTAGGATTTTCCCGCCTCGGCTGAGCTGGAATTTGTGCAGGAGCGGATAGACGGAACAGACAGCCAAGACCAGGCCTAGTCCCGCAAAGACCATATAGCGCCAAGGGCTGACGCCGCTGAAATCGTTCTTCAAAACTGCCTGGAAAACCAATAAGAGCTGAAGCGGAACAGCTATGGTAGCCAGAGAAGCCACATAATTCCAAATCTTCCAAGCTTTGGAAAAACCTTTGTTCTGCCTGCCTGAAATGAGACGGATACTGTCTTTCAAAAGGCTATACAAGAGATTTCCCAGAGCAAAAAGACTGGCCAGAAGTCCCAAACCTGTAAGGGCATAGTCTGTAAAGAGCTCCGTGTCAGAGACCTTCTCAAAGTCAGAGGAAGACAGAGACAATATCGTCCGTCCGCTGCTGTCATCAAGGGTCCAAAATTCATCTTTGAGTGCATCTGGACTGCTGAACCGATCAAGGAAGGGAGGGACGATTTTCGCAATAGACAGGGGCCCGCTGTTAAAAATCCTGAAAGATCGATAATAGCCGGGCTCAAAATTCTTTTGGGTGGCTGGACTGGCTGTTTTTCGCTGGCCGAAGACCAGTTCTGGCATAGCGAAATTATAGCGCTCTTCAATGGATTGATTGGTCATGACAATCATGCCGACCCCCGACTCAAGGTCTAGCAAGAGATTGGCAGAAAAGCCGACCGTGTGGCCTCCTTGGCTCAGGACAGAAAGGCCATACTCACTGGTCCAGAAGCCGTGGGCGTTTCGGACCATGTCTGTGCCCGGATAGGTAGAAGTGCCGGTATAGAAGGTCGTCCAAGTCTCCAGCCGCTGGAAAAGTGTTTCCCTTTTGAGAAGCGCCTGAGCAAACTTTTGCAAATCCTCCAGTGTACCGGTCGCTCTGCTGGCTGGATAGAGTCCAAATTCCAAGTTGGTGCTGCCCAAGAGCTGGCCTTGGCTATCATAACCTATAGCTTCCCTGCGTTTGGCCTGCACATAGGCATTGTCAGACAGGTCCGGCAGGATGGCAGTCCGGTCCATGCCCAGCGGCTGGAAGATATGCTCATGGACATAATCGGCGAAGCCTTGGCCAGAAAGCCGCTCCACCATGTAGGCGGCCAGCCCTGTCCCATAGTTGGAATAAGCTGTGACGGTGCCCGGCTCAAAGGACTGAATGGGCTGGTAGATGGTTAAAATCTCTTTCAGGCTCTTGTCGCCCTTCAGATAATGGGGCTAGTATCAAAACCTGTCTGATGATTCATGAGGTCCAGCATGGTGATGGC
>NZ_KQ969395.1:21557-24175 GCF_001578865.1 Streptococcus sp. DD11 | reverse complement strand
GTCCAGCATGGTGATGGCCTTGTCGTAGCGGAGGTTCCGCAGAAAGCCTTCCGGCAGATAGGTTCGGATGTCTTCTTCAAGGTTGATTTTTCCTTCCTCCCAGAGCTGCATGACCGAGACCCAGACGGTCAGCTTGGTAATTGCTCCCCATTCAAAGACGCTGGAGTCATCGGCCTTGACCTTGTTTTCCTTGTCTATGTAGCCGAAGTTGCCCCGGTAAATGGTGCTCTGGGCGTCAAAGACAGCTGTTTCCATGCCGGCCATTGTCTTTTCATGTTCCTTGACAAAGTCCTGGATTTTCTGGCCAATCTTGCTGCGGTCTGTGCCGGAAGGCAGCTTTTGCGGCTCCTCTGCCAGCCCAGTCAGTGGCTGGAAGAGGCCCAGCGTTAGGATGGCGAAAATCGTTAGCAAGATAATTCTTTTCATCAGCTTTCCTTTCTATTTTTCTTGAAAATGTTCTCTTCCTTATCCGTCCAATACCAGAGATAGATACTGTAAAGGGTCAGAATAGCAAGCCCGCCAAGGAAAAAGAAGGGATTGATTTGTGAGAAATTCAGAGTTCCTATAGCTTGAATGATGCCAATAACAGTCACAGCAAGAGTATTGAACAGGGCATGGAAGAAATTGCAGGCCAGAACAGACTGGGTCCTCTTACGAAGTCCGGCGAGCCAAATAGCGAGGATGATAGTGGTGATAATAAAGAGCAGGAAAGGATCCTGGCTTCGATCCTGAAATCGGTCATAAAACCAGAGAGGGATATGCCGGCAAGCCCAGATGATACCAGTCATCAAAGTAGCTAGAGGAAAGGAAAATTTTTTCTCCATAGCTGGCTGCAGAAAGCCCCGCCAGCCAAATTCTTCAATGCCGCCGCCCAGGATAGTAGAGAAGGTAAAATATGATGGGAATGTAACTAAGGCACCGTCCATCAGTCTGCCTCCAGAGGCCAAAACAAAAGTCATTGTCAGACCTCCGCTAAAGATCAGAAAATAGAGCCAGGTCCCCTTCCTGCCTGAGATGATAAAGGAAAGGATAGCCTTGAAGCTTCTCTTTTTTAGAACAATCAGACTGGCCAGCAGCGGTCCGAAAAAACCAAGGATATTCAGTGAGACTTCAAGAATCAGAGAGGCAGCGGGCGGGTTGCCCGGCCAGAGATTTTTGAGAAGAATAGCCAACAGCCAAAAGCCTCAAGTCCAGCCAAAGTTCCAGGCCAGAAAAGGCCAGATGAGTTCTGGTTCAGGTTTAAGAGTTGTTTCTTGTGTCATGAGATTTCCTTTCTATTTGCTCAACTTATAAAATGTAGGACTGATCCCTTTGTTGAAAAATCAGACAGAATAAGCTATACTGATAGCGAATTGTCACTAAGATTATAACCAAGCCCATAGGCAGATTCAAGGCAAAACAGCCTTTTGCCGACAAGAGATACTTTTCGGTGACAAGTGTTTCACATGCAGAGGAGGAAGAGATGGACGGTAAGAAATTACAGGTGCAGGAGACCAAGGACATGCTGGTGAGGGCCCTGCTGACCCTGCTCCAGAGCCAGGATTTTACAGCTATATCGGTCAAGGATATCATCGAGGTTTCCCAGACTTCCCGCCGGACCTTTTATCGGCACTTCCGCAATAAATCTGATTTGCTGGACTACTATTTCCAGCAGCTGACGGAGGAATACTTTGCCATGGAGCTGGAAATGCTGGAGAAATACGATGATCGTGAAGCGTTTCTGCATCTTTTTCGTTTTTGGTATGGCAAGCGCCAAGAGCTGAGAGGTATTATCAGGAGCAAGCTTTTTTCACCTTTTGTTTTTGCCTGGAATGTCCATGGTCCTGCGGTTATCGAAAGGTTTTTCGGTGAGGACCAGATGGATGGAAATTTATTTAGAATTCACTTTTTAATCGGCGGTTTTAGTAATTCCATCTGGAGCTGGCTGCAGCAGGAGGAGCCGGAGCCGCCGGAAGTCATCACAGATTATTTCCTCAGTATTGCCTGCTATTTTATAGGCGATGACAAGGATCAGACAGGCGGGCAGGAGGGACTGTCTGAGGAGAAAAGCTGACGATTTCTGTAAAAGTTCACGAGCACACAAAAAACCTAGACCGGATTGCCAGTCTAGGTTCTGTTGATACTCAAAGAAAATCGAAGAGCAAACTAGGCAGGAGTAGCTAGGACGGCAGGAACCTGCTCGTCTTAGCACGAGAAATCCCAAGGGACTTTCTCTAATTTCCGCACTAACCATCTGTCTTGAAAATTATCGTTTCAAGACAGATGGTATCGGTGCAAGCCGCAGGCTGCTCAAAAATCTCAGTGGAGGTTTTGAGGTTGTGAATAGAGCTTCCGTCAGGAAGTATCAAAAGTACGGATCGTTGACGAAAGCGGAGCTTTCGTCATCTACCACCTCAACAGTCTTCCAGACTGTTGAGGTGACGTAGTTTGAATTCGATTTTCAAAGAGTATCTTTATTCAAAATCAGCCTTGCTCTTAACATCGCCGTATTCTTCTGGGACTTCCTGAGCTAGGATGTCATCATAGGCGGCTAGGCTGATATTTGGCCCGTATTTCTTCTGCAGGGCAGTGGTGACCAGCCGGTAGGCCAGATTGGCATTGCGGGAAAGGATAGGGCC
>NZ_KQ969395.1:12631-21135 GCF_001578865.1 Streptococcus sp. DD11 | reverse complement strand
GTCTTCTTGGTTATTGCCCTTGCCGTAGACTACCTTGCCCAGCGGTTTTTCATCGTCAGAGAGGAAGGTGCGGCCTTGATGATTTTCAAAGCCGTAGTAAGTCTCGTTAAATTCTTCATTGTGAATCTTGATGTCACCGATATAGCGGTTCTTGGTTTGGTTGAGGGTATAGTGGCCCATGATGCCCAGGCCCTCAATCCGCCGTCCGGATGCTTCGATATAGTATTGGCCCAGCAGTTGGAAGCCGCCGCAGATAGCAAGGACGACGCCGTTTTCATTGATAAAACTTTCCAAAGCCTCTTTTTTGGCCGGCAAATCACGGGCTACGATGGTCTGCTCATAGTCCTGACCGCCGCCGAAAAAGACCAGGTCATAAAAGTCCTTGTCGAAGTCATCTTCCAGAGAGACAATGTCTACCTGAACCTTGGCGCCCAGTTTTTCGGCCACATACTTGAGCATGAGAACATTGCCGTTGTCGCCGTAGGTATTCATGAGATTGCCGTAGAGGTGGGCAATCTTGAGCTCATAAGGATAAGTACCATGTTCAGGAGAAGCAAGAGAAGTGTAAACCATTAGTCCATCTCCTTTCTGACGACTTGGCGGGAGGCTAAGAGCTCGCGGAATTCCAGCATGGCGGTATAGGTAGCCAGGATATAAGCGTGCGGTGTTTCCTGACTTTCAATCCCTTTGAAGACAGCTTCTAAGTCCCTGACTTCGCTGATGCGGCTGGCATCATAGCCGGTCACCCGCAGACGGCGGGCAATCTCGGAGTGGCGGACACCGCCGGCTGTGATATGGGGGATGTCCATCTTCAGGATCTGCTCAAAGTCCGCATCCCAGATCCAGCTGGTATCGATGCCGTCGGCGTAGTTGGCATTGAGCAGGACGGAGAGAGTGAAGGGAAAAGGCGCCAGCTTAATCATCTCCAGAGCCTGAGTCGCTCCGACAGGATTTTTAATCAGGACCAGCGTGCACTCTTTGCCGCCGATCGTAAAGGTTTCCTGCCGGCCAAAAACGGCCCGGCTCTTGTCAAAGCCGGCCTTGATAGTCGCAGGCTCGACACCAAAGAACTGGGCGACTGCTACCGCCGTCAGAGCATTGTAGATATTGTAGAGGCCGCCGATATTGATATGGTAGTCTTGGCCGTCAATGACAAAGGCAGAGCTGTTATGCCGCAGCTCTTTGAGGGCGGTCAGCCGGCAGTCCAGCTCCGGCCGCTTAAAGCCGCAGTCCTGACAGATATAGTCTCCCAGATTGGCATAGCTATTGAGCCTATACTTGAGAATATGCTGGCAGTTAGGGCAGAGAATCCCTTCGGTATTATAGTGGGCCAGCTGGGCCGGACCTTTTTCGGTATCAAAGCCATAGTAGCGGACTGGATTTTTCAGGGTGACCGAGTTGAACAGCGGGCTGTCACCATTCATGAGCACCGTCGCCTCCGGTACTTTGGCTGCCGCATCCAGAATCATCTGGTAGGTGGTGTAAATCTCCCCGTAGCGGTCCATCTGGTCGCGGAAGATATTGGTAAAGACAAAGAGACTGGGCTTGATATAGTCGCAGATGCGAGACAGGCTGGCTTCGTCGATTTCCAGGACAGCGATATTCTTGCCGGACTTGTTTTTTTTGGCTGTCAGAAAAGTAGTGGCAATGCCGGAAATCATATTGGCTCCGCTGGGATTGGTCACGACCGGGCCAAAGGCTTCTCTGAGAATGCCGACTGTCAGAGCAGTGGTCAGGGTTTTGCCGTTGGTGCCGGTGACGACCACAATTTCATAATCGCGGGCCAGACTCTGCAGCAGGTTTTTATCAAATTTGAGGGCAATTTTTCCCGGCAGGGTGGAGCCCCGGCCCAATTTGCTGAGGACAAAGTGGGAGGACTTGCCTGCAAGGGCTGCCAAATGGGTATTTATCTTCATAAGAAATATTTTATCATAAAAAAGTAAAGAAGGTTACAGAAAAATATCGTCAAACGTGATATAATGGATTGACAAGTCTTTATGAATATGGATTTTAAAAGAGATAAGCAGGAAGTCTAGGTATGAATTTTCAACAATTAACCAATCTCCAGTATTGGTCCAGTCTGTTTTCTGACCCGCGGAATATTCTTATCAATATTATTGATATTCTCATTGTTACGTGGATATTATACTATCTGACCAAGGCCATTGCCGGAACCAAGATTATGATTCTGGTCCGGGGGGTGCTCTTTTTTATCTTGGCTCAGTTTTTGGCCAATCTAATCGGACTGACTACCATTTCCTGGCTGATCAATCAGGTCATCACTTACGGGGTCATTGCTGCCGTGGTCATCTTCTCGCCTGAAATACGGGCCGGTCTGGAAAAGCTGGGTCGGGCGACGGAAATCTTCTCTGCGGCTCCGGTCAGCAGCGAGGAAAAAATGATCCAGGCCTTTGTCAAGGCTGTGGCCTACATGAGCCCGCGGAAAATCGGTGCTCTGGTAGCTGTTCAGAGGACCCGGACCCTGCAGGAGTATATGGCGACAGGCATCCCGCTGGATGCGGATGTGTCAGGGGAGCTGCTGATCAACATCTTTATCCCCAATACACCGCTGCATGACGGAGCTGTGATTATCAAGGATAATAAAATTGCCGTATCCTGTGCTTATCTGCCCCTGACAGAAAGCACCGCCATTTCCAAGGAGTTTGGGACCCGGCACCGTGCAGCCATCGGCCTGTCAGAGGTTTCCGACGCCTTTACCTTTATCGTTTCCGAGGAGACAGGCGGTATTTCCACCACACACAATGGGATTTTCAAGCATGATCTGAGCTTAGAAGATTTTGAAGCGGAGCTGAAAAAAGTCTTTCTGCCGGAGCAGCAGAAGCCCTCAGGGCTGAAAAATCGCTTGTTGGGAGGGCTGAAGAAATGAAACAAAGTAAAAGAAAAAGAATTCTCTATATTATTTCCTCGCTTTTCTTTGCTGTCGTCCTCTTTGTCTATGCGACCTCCAGCAGCTACCAGAACAGTATCAGCGTGCGCCAGACTACATCAGAAACCTATACCAATACCGTTTCAAATGTGCCGATTGACATCAAATACGACAGTGACAATTACTTTATCAGCGGCTTTACCTCCGAAGTCTCTGTCGCTCTGACCGGCTCCAATCGGGTCAGTCTGGCCAGCGAGACGCAGGAAAGCACCCGGAAATTTAAGGTAGTGGCAGACCTGTCCAAGGCGACCGAAGGCACTGTAGAGGCCCAGCTGAAAGTGGAAAATCTGCCCAGCGGTCTGACAGCGACAGTGACACCGCAGAAGATTTCAGTAAAAATCGGCAAAAAAGCCAGCAAGAAAGTAGAAGTCCGCTCCCTGATTGCCGACAGTCAGCTCGCTGAAAATATTTCTGTCAGCGGCGTAACGCTGGAAGATAAGGAAGTAACGGTCACCAGTGATCAGGATACCTTATCCAGAATCGACTATGTCGTAGCGATTCTGCCGGCCAATGTCACGCTGACCGGCAGCTACAGCGGTACGGTGCCGCTGCAGGCTGTTGATGCAAGCGGCAATATCCTGCCGAGTGTAGTGACACCGTTTGAAACAACGATGAAAGTGACAACCAAAACAACGAGCTCTGGCTCATCCGGCTCCGGCAGCAGTTCGGAGGCAAATTCGTCTAGCTCAAAAGATAAATAAGTTTTCAAATTGAAAGGAAAATTAGAAACAATGGGTAAATACTTTGGAACCGATGGTGTTCGAGGAGAAGCAAATGTAGAACTGACGCCGGAATTGGCTTTCAAACTCGGCCGTTTTGGCGGCTATGTTCTGAGCCAGCACGAAAGCGAGGTTCCTCGGGTCTTTGTCGGCCGCGACACCCGTATTTCGGGAGAGATGCTGGAAAGCGCCCTGATTGCAGGACTGCTGTCGGTCGGTATTCATGTCTACAAGCTGGGCGTTATTGCAACGCCGGGAGTGGCCTATCTGGTCAAGTCAGAAAAGGCCAGCGCCGGTGTCATGATTTCAGCCAGCCATAATCCGGCTCTGGACAACGGTATCAAATTCTTCGGCGGTGACGGCTACAAGCTGGATGATGAGCGTGAACTGGAAATTGAAGCGCTGCTGGATGCGGCAGAGGACCATCTGCCCCGTCCCAGTGCAGAAGGTTTGGGCGACTTGGTGGACTATCCGGAAGGTCTGCGCAAGTACCAGCAGTACCTGGTATCAACCGGTCTGGATCTGGAAGGCATGCATGTGGCGCTTGATACAGCAAATGGAGCAGCATCGACCAGTGCCCGGCAAGTCTTTGCGGATCTGGGAGCTCAGCTGACAGTCATCGGTGAAAATCCTGACGGCCTCAACATCAATCTCCATGTCGGCTCAACTCATCCCGAAGCCCTGCAGGAAACGGTCCGCGAATCCGGCGCCGCTATCGGCCTGGCTTTTGACGGTGACAGCGACCGCCTGATTGCCGTAGATGAAACCGGTGAGCTGGTAGACGGCGACAAGATCATGTATATCATCGGCAAGTACCTGTCTGAAAAAGGGGAACTGGCTCAAAATACTATCGTGACAACCGTCATGTCCAATCTTGGCTTCCACAAGGCCTTAGACCGGGAAGGGATCCAAAAGGCTATCACAGCCGTCGGCGATCGCTATGTGGTAGAAGAGATGCGCAAATCAGGCTACAATCTGGGCGGTGAGCAGTCCGGCCATGTCATTATCATGGACTACAATACGACCGGAGACGGCCAGCTGTCAGCGGTGCAGCTGACCAAAATCATGCAGGAAAGCGGCAAGAGCCTGTCTCAGCTGGCTGCTGAGGTCACTATCTACCCGCAAAAACTTGTCAATATCCGCGTGGAAAACAGCATGAAGGACAAGGCTATGGAAGTTCCGGCTATTCAGGCTGTCATTGAAAAGATGGAAGCCGAAATGGCCGGAAACGGCCGAATCCTGGTCCGTCCGAGCGGGACTGAGCCGCTTTTGCGGGTCATGGCTGAGGCACCGACTGACGAAGAAGTAAATTATTATGTCGATACCATTGCCAATGTCGTCCGGGCAGAAATCGGACTGGAATAAATCAGAATCTGCTAGTCATGAAATGGCTGAAACAGCAGAGTTCCTCAAACAGCGAACCGGCATGTTTCAGTGAGAACGATTCACAATAGACAGAAAACGAATGAACGGCAGCTGGAGTTTGTCTCCTGCGCTCATCATTCGTTTTTTTATTTATAGCTTTTTAGTTTGCTTTTAGCAGCGAAACTGTCCGGGGGGACAGTTTCAGCCTATCGCTTAACGTACAGGACGATAGGGCAGCGAGCTGCTCAAATAGTCCAGTGGAGGTTTTGAGGCGGTGGCTGGAGCTTTGTGAGCAGCTCACTGCCTTCTTTGATGTCGGCATTCATTGAGCCGGCCGCTTTGTTTATCTGTGCTTTTTTTATCTTTATACAGCTCATTTGAATATTAAAACAATTTAGTATAAAATGTTGCTAAAATGAAATACTCCTGTTATAATAAATGAGAAAGGAGTCCAAAATGAAAGAAAAAAATAATATATTTATCAAGATTTTAATCTTGCTGTCTGCTGTTATTGCAGGACTTGGCTTCACGGCTCAAGCGCAGGCTGCTGAAATCACGGAATATACCCAAAATACCAGCATTACCAAAAACGGGAATCCGTTGACCAGTGATACGACTGTCCTGACCAATGAGGTTTTGGCTGTCACAACCAATTTTACCTTCTCCGATTCTCAGGCTATCAATGAAGGCGACACCCTGTCTTTCACGCTGCCTCAGCAGCTAACCCTGATTACCCCCTTAAACTTTGACGTCTTTGATGTGGTCAATCACAAGGGAGAAGTGGTCGGCAAGGCTCAGGCCAACCCAGCAACGCAGACGATTACAGTCACCTTCAGCGATTACTTTACCCAATATACGGAGCATAAGGAAATCTCTCTAAACTTTAATGTGAGGGTGAACAATGATGCTGTCCATGGAACTGGTCCTGTCTCCTTCAGGTTTGGGCAGACAGACTTTGCCTTCCAATTTCAAAAGGAAGACGGCGCTGCCGGTGACTATGAGATGAAATACGGCTATCAGGATAAAAGCGATCCGAACATTGTCAAATGGCGCATCATCCTCAATGCCAGACAGGATCTCCTTCGCGATATGGTCATTTCTGACAATTTTGGAGACGGCCTGACCTTGGTTCCCGGCACCCTGCGGGCAGTCCGCTATGCTCCGGTGGACGGCGGAATCCGCAATGAAGCCCATCTGCTGACCCTGCCGGTCTTGGACAACTTTACCAATAAAGCGGAGCTGTCCACCAATGACAAGGGCGAAGCAAATGGCTTTACCATTAACTTTGGCACCAACTACAACTGGCCTATGTATATCGAATACTCAACCCGTGTACCGGAAGGCACAGATGTAGGCAGTGTTGTCAACAACAAGCTGACTTGGACAGCTTCCAACTTCCCGGGTGAGCGCTCAATTACACGGTCCGTTCGTTTGGAAGATGGTTCCGGTAAAGGAAGTGCTGAGCAGTCAAAAGATGTTCAGATTCAGGCAAAGAAGGTGCTGATTGGCAAGGACTTGGAGCAAGGTCAGTTTAGCTTCGGTCTTTACGATGCAAACGGCAATCTGCTGCAGACGGCCAGCAATGAAGCGGACGGCTCCGTTCAGTTTAAAGCATTGAATTTTGATGCTGCGGGTACTTACAGCTACAGCATCAAAGAAATCCCTGGCAACAGTCCAGACTATATCTATGACGATAAGGAAGCGAAGCTGACTGTAACGGTGACTGATGTCAACGGTGAGTATCTGGGCTCTGTCAGCTATGATGTAGACGCAACCTTTACCAATACCTACAGAGGTTTTGATCCAGGAAATAACCCTGCTGATGGTTCAAAGGCGAATAACACTGTGTCTCCAACAGCCCAGTCTAAAAAAGTTCTGCCTAAAACCGGTGAGCAGAATGCTCTCTGGCTGACAGCAGCAGGTCTGGCTGTTTTGGCAGCCGTGGGAAGTCTTGTCTTGCTGCGCAAGAAAAAAGGCTAAAAAGATAAGGTTTTAAGAGGCAGCTCTTAAAGCCTTTTTTAGAGCTGTTCAGACCCTGCTGGCCATGGCAAGGAATCGTTTCAGAGGCTGTCTGCTCTCATCCTGTCTATTCCTGCTTTCGTGTGGATTTTTATTAGTTGAGCTGAATAGAATGTTCATTAAGAAAGTGCAGTCTGGATTCTGCCTTAGCCTTCCATTTGAAAAATAGCTGCAATCGTGTTAGAATAGACCTAGTAATTTTGAATAGAGGTGCTATTGTGGCTTTTGGAGATAATGGACAACGCAAGAAAACAGGATTTGAAAAACTGACGATGATCGTCGTGATTATCATGCTGATCGTGACAGTCGGAGCAATCTTTGCTTCCGCTCTCAGTGCCATCTTCTAATCCCAAACGCTTTAGGGCGTTTTTTTAGAGTAAAAAGAAGCGAGAAAGAATATGAGTATGTTTTTAGATACAGCCAAGATTCAGGTCAAGGCTGGCAAGGGCGGCGATGGCATGGTGGCTTTCCGACGGGAGAAGTATGTTCCTAACGGCGGTCCTTGGGGCGGCGACGGCGGCCGTGGCGGCGATGTGATTTTTGTCGTTGATGAAGGGCTGCGCACCCTTATGGACTTTCGTTACAACCGCCACTTTAAGGCACCGTCGGGCGAAAAAGGCATGACAAAAGGGATGCATGGCCGGGGAGCAGAGGACTTGCTGGTCCGCGTACCGCAGGGAACGACTGTCCGCGATGCGGAAACCGGCAAGATTCTGACGGACCTGATAGAGAACGGCCAGCAGTTCATCGTGGCCCATGGCGGCCGCGGCGGCCGCGGCAATATCCGCTTTGCCACTCCTAAAAATCCTGCCCCCGAAATCTCTGAAAATGGAGAGCCGGGACAGGAGCGGGAGCTGCTGCTGGAATTAAAAGTGCTGGCAGATGTCGGACTGGTCGGCTTTCCCTCTGTCGGAAAGTCAACCCTGCTCAGTGTTATCACCTCAGCCAAGCCCAAGATTGGGGCCTACCACTTTACCACTATCGTGCCCAATCTGGGTATGGTCCGCACTCACTCAGGTGAGTCCTTTGCCGTGGCGGATCTGCCGGGGCTGATTGAGGGAGCCAGCCAGGGTGTGGGTCTGGGAACCCAGTTTCTCCGCCATATCGAGCGGACCCGGGTCATTCTCCATGTGGTTGACATGTCTGCCAGCGAGGGCCGGGATCCTTATGAAGATTATCTGGCTATCAATAAAGAGCTGGAATCCTACAATCTCCGCCTCATGGAGCGGCCGCAGATCATCGTGGCCAATAAGATGGATATGCCTGAAAGTGCAGAGAATCTCAGGGAATTCAAAAAGAAACTGGCTGAGAATTATGATGAGTTTGAGGACCTGCCGCCAATCTTTCCAATCTCCAGTCTGACCAAACAGGGACTTGCGACCCTTTTGGATGCGACAGCAGAATTGCTGGATCGAACACCGGAGTTTCTGCTCTACGATGAGACAGAGATGGAA
>NZ_KQ969395.1:9111-12611 GCF_001578865.1 Streptococcus sp. DD11 | reverse complement strand
CTTTGATGAAACTGCGCCGGCCTTTGACATTTCCCGCGATGACGATGCAGCCTGGGTACTGTCTGGTGATAAGCTGGAAAAACTCTTTACCATGACCAACTTCGACCGGGACGAAGCGGTTATGAAATTCGCCCGCCAACTGCGGGGGATGGGAGTTGACGAAGCACTCCGCGCCCGCGGTGCCAAGGACGGCGATGTAGTTCGTATCGGCAGTTTTGAGTTTGAGTTTGTAGATTAAGGCTGCAGTCCATCCAGCTTAAGTGATTATAGGCTTTGATTTTCTTTGATCAGTCGGTGCTGAATGGGCGTCTGTCTCAGCCTCTTGCCAAAAAAAGACCGCTAGGAAGTGTCAATAGCAGGGCAAGGCGAGCTAACAAAGTCATACAAGATAAACGAAATGACGATATTTTAAAAAAGGGGATTGTCCATGGGTGATAAACCAATATCTTTCCGCGATGAAAACGGAAATTTTGTCTCTGCAGCTGATGTCTGGAATGCAGAGAAATTAGAAGAACTCTTCAACAAGCTCAATCCTAAGCGTCAGCTGCGTTTGGAAAGGGAAAAGTTGGAGCAGCAATCAGAAGAATAAAAAAGAGCAGCCCTGAACAAATTGTAAAAATGTTCAGGGCTGCTCCTTTTTCTGATAAATTTGTGGGAATTTTTTGCCAGCTGCTCTGTATTATTTCCCAATTCAGGAGAGTGATACTCAAGGGAAATTATCAGCAAACTAAAAGACTATAAAATGAAAAGAAAGATAAGAGCGGGTTAGCAGTGCTCAGACTCTGCCGGTCTTGGCAGAAAACTGGGGGCTGATTTTTTTCAGCTGAGGCAGGACCAGCAGACTGACTCCGATAACGATGAGGCGGTCGGCATAGTCGGTCAGAGCCTGCACTAGGACGGTGCTGCTGACGAGATCGAGCCCCAAGCCGTGCAAGCCCTGCACTAGAAGGCTGGAGCCGCTGGGGGTGATGCCTTTAAAGACCAGAACGGTAATCAGTGAGGCCAGAATGGTTGCCGGCAGGGAGACAAGGAAGGATTTCCACAGCAGGCTTAGGCTGGGCCTGGACTGATTCTTGAAAAAAATGGAAACCAAGAGAGCCAGCAATATGGCTACTGGTGAGAAGTAGATGGCTGATATATCAGCCGTAAAGGCGCTGATGAGAGCACTTAGAACAGCGATACTCACACCGGCCAGAGGCCCCAGGACCAGACTGGCCAAGACGGTCCCAAAGGTATCCAGATAGATGGGCAGTTTGAGCAGCAGGGCCAGCGTGCTGCCGACATAGTTGAGGGCGATGCAGATGGCAGCAAATGAGATGATATAAGGTGAAAATTTTTTCATGTTTCTATCCTAACTGTAGTGTGCGCAGGTCTTGGGCAATCATTTCTTGAGGTGCCTCTAAAATGACAGCTAGAAAATCCTGGAAAAAGAGCTGAGAGCTGACCTCTTGGGCGATAAAAGCGTTGGCCGGGCGGTGGTAAAAATCATAAGCATCCACCACTGTCTGCCCTAGTGCAGGGCCTTCAGTCGCAAGGTCAACAAAAGCATCAAAGCCCTGGCAGAGGTCTTCGTGGAGAAAATGAGCGACAGCCAGCGGGTCGTTGATGACACAGCCGATGATATGCTCATACTTCCAGTGGAAATCCCAGTAGAAGCGGGTGATGGTGCGGACAAAGGCAGCGACCTCCGGCTGGATGAAGTGCATATACTCCAGAAGGTTGGGGGTGAGGACAATTTGGCGCGTGACATCCAGACCAATCATTTCAATCTTTCTCCCCAGCTTTTGGTAGACCTCCTGAGCTGCATGCGGATCGCACCAGTAGTTATACTCTGCGACGGGTGAGCAGTTGCCGTGAGATTTGTAGCTGCCTCCCATGCAGACAAAGCGCTCCATATGCTGGCCCAGCAGAGGATTTTTTCTCAGAGCCAGAGCAATATTGGTCAAAGGTCCCAGAGCGATTAGGGAAGTATCCTGCTGCTCCCGGAAATAGGCAGCCAGAAAATCGCTTGCTGTCTCTGGCTGAAGGGTAGCAGTACTGCGGCGTTTAATGCTGCTGTCGCCCAAACCATCCATGCCGTGGGTGTCCTGAGCCGAGACAAAATCGCGGACCAAGGGTCTGTCAGCACCTGCATAGACCGGAATATCCAGCCTGTTCAGTCTTTCCAGAATCTTAAAAGCATTGTCTGCTCCCAGCTCAACTGGAACATTGCCTGCAGTGACCGTCAGGGCAGCCACCTCCAAGCCCGGATGCTGGATAGCATAGAGCAGGGCCAGGCTGTCGTCGATGCCGGGGTCGCAGTCAATGATGATTTTTCTCTTTTTCACTTGCGGTAAACCTTTCTAAACAAAGAAAAAATGGCTTTGTTTCAACAAAACCACAATAAAAAACAAGCGCATGTACACCGCTGCAGCAATCGAAGCGACTTAGTTTTTTATTCTGGGAAGTTCTCGAACCAGTCCAAAACAGTGTTTTGATTTCTATATTGTTCTATCATAAAGAAATTTTGCCCAAAAGTCAATGGGGAGAGGCCTGCCGTGGTCAGCTGCCTGCTTTTATGGTATAATGGGGGAAAACGATGAGGAGAAATGAGATTATGGCAAAAACAATTCACACAGACAAGGCACCTGCAGCAATCGGCCCTTATGTTCAGGGGAAGGTCGTCGGCAATCTTCTCTTTGCCAGCGGTCAGGTGCCCCTATCTCCGGAAACAGGAGAAATCATCGGCAGCACCATTGAAGAGCAGACCAGACAGGTTCTGGCCAATATCCATGCGATTTTAGAAGCAGCGGGAACTGACTTTGACCATGTTGTCAAAACGACCTGCTTCCTCAGCGATATGAATGACTTTGTTCCTTTCAACGAAGTCTACAAGACCGCTTTCAGCAGCGAGTTTCCTGCTCGCTCAGCAGTGGAAGTAGCCCGTCTGCCGCGCGATGTCAAGGTTGAGATTGAGGTCATTGCCGAAATCGTCTAAATAAAAAATGAGGAGGAAGCCCCTCTTCTTTTTTAAGAAAAGGAGTATGATGTATGTCAGAGAATAAAATTCAACTGGTGATTGTGACAGGGATGAGCGGAGCGGGGAAAACTGTGGCAATCCAGTCCTTTGAAGACTTGGGCTATTTTACCATTGATAATATGCCGCCGACTCTGGTGCCCAAATTTCTGCAGCTGGTGGAGGGGACGACGGACAATGATAAGCTGGCCCTGGTAGTGGATATGCGGAGCCGGTCTTTCTTTCTGGAAATTCAGGGGATTTTGGATGAGCTGGAAGCCAATCAGGAGATTGACTTTAAGATTCTCTTTCTGGATGCGGCTGACAAGGAATTGGTGGCCCGCTATAAGGAGACCCGCCGCAGCCATCCGCTGGCTGCTGACGGCCGGATTTTGGATGGCATTAAATTGGAACGGGAGCTCCTGGCCCCTCTGAAAAACCTCAGCCAAAACGTGGTGGATACCACTGAGCTGACACCGCGGGAGCTGAGAAAGACAATCGCGGA
>NZ_KQ969395.1:1746-9091 GCF_001578865.1 Streptococcus sp. DD11 | reverse complement strand
AGCCAGAGCTGCGCAATCAGACAGGCCTGGATCAGGATGTCTTTGATTATGTCATGAACCATGCGGAGTCAGAGGAGTTTTACAAGCACCTGCTGGGGCTGATTGAGCCGATTCTGCCGGGTTATCAAAAGGAAGGCAAGTCTGTCCTGACTATTGCGGTTGGCTGTACGGGCGGTCAGCACCGCTCAGTAGCCTTTGCCCAGCGATTGGCGGATGATTTGGCCAAGGCTTGGCCGGTCAATGCCAGCCATCGGGACAAAAACCGCCGAAAGGAAACGGTGAACCGCTCATGAGAAAGCCAAGAATTGCGGTGATCGGCGGGGGAACAGGGATTTCGGTCATTTTGAACAGCCTGCGCAAAAAAGAGGCAGATATTACAGCGATTGTAACGGTAGCAGATGACGGCGGCAGTTCAGGCGAGCTGCGCAAGAACATTCAGCAGCTGACTCCTCCGGGGGATTTGCGCAATGTGCTGGTGGCCCTGTCGGACATGCCCAAGTTTTATGAGAAGGTTTTCCAGTACCGCTTTGCCGATGAAGACGGCGCTCTGGCCGGTCATCCCTTGGGCAATCTCATCATTGCCGGTATTTCAGAGATGCAGGGTTCGACCTACAATGCCATGCAGCTCTTGACCAAGTTTTTCCATACGACCGGGAAAATCTATCCCTCCAGTGACAATCCGCTGACCCTGCATGCGGTCTTTGCAGACGGCAGTCAGGTGGCAGGCGAAAGCCGCATCGCCGACCATGCAGGCATGATCGAGCGGGTCTATGTGACCAATACCTATGATGAAGAAAAGCCGGTTGCCAGCCGCCGGGTGGTTCAGGCGATTTTAGACAGCGATATGGTAGTGCTGGGGCCAGGCTCTCTGTTTACCTCCATTCTGCCCAATCTGATGATTGAAGAAATCGGTCAGGCGCTGCTGGAGACCAAGGCAGAAGTGGCCTATGTCTGCAATATCATGACCCAGCGCGGCGAAACAGAGCATTTCTCAGACAGCGACCATGTGGAGGTGCTGCACCGCCACTTGGGCCGGAAGTTCATTGATACAGTGCTGGTCAATATCGAGAATGTCCCCCACGACTATATGAACAGCAATAAATTTGACGAATACCTGGTACAGGTAGACCATGATTTTCAAGGGCTTCAGGAGCAGGTTCCGCGGGTTATTTCCTCCAATTTCCTTCGTTTGGAAAATGGCGGAGCTTTTCATGACGGGGAGCTGGTTGTTGATGAGCTGATGCAGATTATACAGGTGCGCAAATGAGCTTTACAGTCAAAGTCAAGGAAGAACTGCTCAGTCTGGTCAGCCGGGACAAGAATGAGCTGGCAGCTATCATCAAAATGTCGGGCAGTCTGGGTCTGACCGGACAAGGTTTGACCCTGTCGCTCACGACAGAAAATGCTAAAATCGCCCGGCATATCTATGAGCTGCTGCTGGCTCTGTATCAGGCCAAGTCAGATATTCGCCACCACCAAAAGACCAACCTGCGCAAGAACCGTGTCTACACTGTTTTTCTGGATCGGGGAGTGGAGGAGATACTGGCTGATCTGCATCTGGCAGATGCCTTTTTCGGTATTGAGGCCGGAATTGATCAGGCTATTTTGTCAGATGATGAAGCCAGCCGGTCCTATCTGCGGGGGGCATTTCTTGCCAATGGCAGTATGCGGGAGCCGGAATCGGGCAAGTACCAGCTGGAAATCCTGTCGGTTTACCTGGACCATGCCGAAGATTTGGCTGCGCTCATGCGTCGTTTTTTGCTGGATGCCAAGACCATTGAGCGCAAAAAAGGGGTGGTGACCTATCTGCAGCGGGCAGAGGATATCATGGATTTTCTCATCGTCATTGGGGCCATGGAGGCCATGAAGGAATTTGAGTCCGTCAAGCTGCTGCGCGAGGCCCGCAATGACCTCAACCGGGCCACTAACGCCGAGACTGCCAACATTGCCCGTACCGTTACAGCCAGCATGAAGACCATCAATAATATCATCAAAATCAATGAAAGCATCGGGATTGAGCAGCTGCCGCTGGACCTGCAAGAAGTGGCCCAGCTGCGGATCAGCCACCCGGATTATTCCATTCAGCAGCTGGCTGACAGCCTGACCAAGCCCCTGACCAAGAGCGGGGTCAACCACCGCCTGCGGAAAATCAATAAAATTGCGGATGAATTATAGTCTTTCAGAGTTTACAGTTCCAAGTTTTGAATCCATCATAAAAGCTGCTGAGTACATGATGCTCAGCAGCTTTATTGTCATTTAGTCCATCTTTTATAAACTGGTCGAATGTTTTGGCTGGACTTTCCGTTCAGGATAGATAGAGTTGATAGCATTGTTGACCGCTGTCGGCGCCTCGCCCAGACCGGTCGCAATCAGATCCACCTTGCCTTCGTAGAAGCAGCAGTCGCCGGCTGCATAGATGCCGGGCAGGGAAGTTTCCTGCTTGCTGTTGACTATAATTTTATGGCGCTGGAGCTCCAGACCCCAGTTTTTCAGATTGCCGACAGAAGACTTAAAACCATAGTTGACAAAGAGCTGATCGACCGGCAGCAGCTGGCTTTCCTCTCCCTTGACCCGGGTGATTTCCAGCTGAGTAATGCGGTCGCCCTCGCCGATGAGCCTGCTCGGCACAAAAGGCGTTTTGATAACGGCAGTGGAAGCCTTGAGTTCCTCAACGCTGTGTTCCAAGGCCCGGAAATTGTCCCGCCGATGAATCAGGCTGGTCTTGGCAATCTTCTCAAAAGCCAGCGCCCAGTCAACGGCTGAATCGCCGCCGCCCAGCACGACGACTTCTTGGCCGGCATACTGATGGATGTTGGATACATGATAGTGAAGGTTGCTGTAGTGCTCAGCGCCGTCCAGCTCCAGAGCACGCGGCTTAAAGGCACCGCCGCCCATGGCAATGATGATGGTCTTGCTGAGGTGCTGGGCTTTAGAAGTGGTGATGCGAAAATTCCCCTCTTCCTTGACAATCTCCAGGACCGTCTCATTCAGGCAGATGTCTGTCTGGAAGCTGTCCAGCTGCTCTATCAGCCGCTGGGTCAGCTCTTCTCCGGTCAGATTGGGAAAGCCCGGGACATCCAGGATTTTCTTTTCCGGATAGAGAATGGCCGGCTGCCCTCCAAGCTGGGGCAGGGAATCAATCAACTTGACCTTGGCTTGGCGCAGGTGGGCATAAAAAGCGGCAAAGAGCCCCACAGGCCCGCCGCCGACAATGGTAATATCGTACAGTTCAGACATAATCTTCCTCAATCTCTTTAAAATAAACTAGCATTATTGTACCATAAAATGAGTTTAAAATGTAGTCAAAAATAAAAAGCCCCCGCAGGAGCTTTCGGATTAAATAGCAAACAAATCATTGAGATTTTCCGCCAGAGTCGGATGGGTAAAGATCTGCTTGGTGAAATAAGTATAAGGGATCTTGTTGTCCATGGCTACTGTGATGATGTTGATGATTTCCTGAGCGCCTTGGGAGAAGATGGTCGCCCCGATGATTTCCTTGGTCTCCGTATTGACGATGGCTTTGAAGGCTCCGCGCAGGTCGTCATTGACATGGCCGCGCGGCATAGCTGCAACCGGAATTTCTTTCGTCGCAACAGGCAGTCCCTGCTCCTTGGCTTGGGCTTCTGTCAGACCGATTTGTGCCAAAGTCGGACTGATAAACATACTGGTTGGCACATGCTGGCGATCCGCGAGCGTATAGCTGCCGTCCCCTGCCAGATAGCTGTAGACAATACGGAAGTCGTCCAGAGAAATATAGGTAAACTGCGGCCCGCCGTTGACATCTCCGACAGCAAAGACGCCGGGAACGGAAGTCTGCAGATGCTGGTCTACCTTGACAGCGCCGCGTTCGGTCACTGCAATATCTGTATTTTCCAGCTGCAGAGGCTCGATGTTTGGCTTGCGGCCGGTCGCATAGAGCAGGGCATCAAAGCGGAAAGTTTCCCCTTCTGTCAGGACCAGCACTTCCTCGCCGTCATTTTTCACTTCCTGCGTGTGGATATTCTGCAGGATGTCAATGCCGTCCTCTTCCATATACTGTTTGGCAAGAGCGGCGATAGAGGGCTCTGCCCGCGGGAGAAAGACAGAGCCGGCATCCAGCACGGTGACCTTGCTGCCCAGTTTATTGTAGAGTCCGGCAAATTCCAGACCGATATTGCCACCGCCCAGAATGCCCAGCCGCTCAGGCAGCCTGTCCAAATTCTGAATACCAGTGGAGTCATAGACGTGTTTGGCTGTCGTCAGGCCCGGGATTGGCAGGATATTAGAAACTGCGCCGGTATTGATGACAATGGTCTCTGCGGTCAGCTGCTCTGTCTCGCTGCCTGCTTGGATTTCAATCACTTTATTAGAGACAAAGTGCGCTTGGGCGTCGATGACTTCAACTCCGGCTCCGCTTACTGCGGCATAGTTTTTAGCATTGAGACGGCTGGTGACAGCATCTTTCTGAGCCAGTACCTGATCGAAAGGCAGGCCTTTTTCAGCAGCGACGAGCAGGGTCTTGGTCGGAATGCAGGCGATATTGATGCAGGTGCCGCCATACATGGCCTTGCTCTGCTCAATCAGCGCTGTTTTCTTGCCTTGGGCTGCCATTTTAGCTGCCAGAGTTTTTCCGGCTTTGCCGAAACCAATGACTATTAAATCGTATGTTAACATGATATACCTCACTTTTCCACTAAGCATTGTATCATATCTGTGTGAGAAATGCTGGTTTTTGCTACGGTATGCAGCTGTTCCATATGACGGCGTAACTTTTCAAAGTAAGTTCCGCTTTGCTCTCTGAGCTGGTCTTAGCTGAAATGGTTTTTATGGCGGGAGACGTCTCACACTAACTTCCAGCAGAGCGGAATGTGATCCGAAAGGCTTTCAGATGAGGAGCCTTTTGTGCTCTTTTTTTGGAGAACGGCGGAGAAAAACCCGCTTCTGGCAGGCAAAATCAAGAGCAGCGGAACTTAGTCTGAGACGGATTTTCGCTGCTTTTATGCGTTTTTAGCAGCTTAACTTCCGCTAGCGGCAGCGGTGGAACTGACTTTGAAAAATTGCCTTCCTTATGAAAGGACATTTCTGGACGCGGTGTCTATTTCTCAAGCAGATGTTTCGACGAAGAAGCCGAACTATGCTATACTGATTCCATTGTTTATTTTAGGAGGAAGACAGAATGTCTATTTTTACAATGATTTTGGCGACCATGGTTGCCTTGGAATTTTTCTACATCCTGTATCTGGAAACTTTTGCGACCAGCTCAGCCGCTACTTCACGGGTTTTCGGCATGTCCCAGGAGGAGCTGCAGCAACAGTCGCTCAATACTCTTTTTAAGAATCAGGGAGTGTACAATGGTTTAATCGGAATCTTGGTGCTGATTGCGGTCTTTATCCAGCCGAGCTCCGTTTGGCTGGGGATTTTGATGGTCTACATCATTTTGGTGGCAGGCTATGGCGCTGTGACCAGTGATCCCAAAATCTTGCTCAAGCAGGGCGGTCTGGCTATCCTGACCTTGATCAGTCTATTTTTCTAAAAGAGCGGAGGAAAGGTGCTTTCCCGCTTTTTATTTTTGCGGAATCAACTGTCTGGTCTTTTTTGAGAATCGCCCAGCCGCCGCCAACTTCCTAGCATAATGGTTGACTTTTTCATTAGACAAGTGTAGAATAAAAGAAGAAGCAGTCTATAGAAAGTACACTGAAATATGAATAAATCAATCAAACGTTTACCGGACGGCGAGTTTGCTATTTTGAAAACCATCTGGCAGCTGCCGGCTCCGACAACCTCTGCGCAGATTATGGCCAAGCTGGGCCAAAGCAATCACTGGAAACCGCAGACTCTGCTGACGGTTTTGGCCCGTTTGACAGAAAAGGGCTTCTTGGAAAGTGTCCGCAAGGGCCGCGAGCGCCAGTATACTGCCTTGATTTCTGAGGAGGAATATTTAGAGGTCGAGACGTCAGACTTTCTGAAACGCTGCAGCGGCCATTCCATGGGCGGTCTGGTCAAGACGCTTTTCTCTTCCAATTCCCTTTCGGAACATGAACTAGATGAACTGCGCAGTCTTTTAAACAAGGAAAGCTAAAGATTGGGGGTTGGATATGAAAGATTTGCTATTCTCTTTCCTGCTGACTAGTTTTGCTACCTCCTTTATCATTCTGCTGCTGAGTCTGACTTTTGCGGTTTTTAAGAGCCGGATTTCGATCAGGACACAGTATTTCACTTGGTCTTTGGTCCTTGCCAGCCTGCTGATTCCCTTCCGGCCTCAGTTTGGTCTGGGGCTGATCCGCTTCAGTCCGGAGCCGATCCGTCAGACAGCTGTCAGCAGTTCGGGAGCGGCCCAGCCTGCCGTCCAGAGCGCTCAAACAGCCAGTCAGTCCGGCCTTTTAGAGCAGTTTTTGGCCCTGCCGTGGTTTGAGATATTCTTTGCCCTCTGGCTGCTGGGCTTTCTCTTTAGCTTGGGCAAATATGCCTACTCTTATATCCGCTTTCAAAAGCTGCTGAAACGCTGGGGGGAGCCCGTGACAGATGCCGATATGCTGGAGCAGCTGCAGGCTGTCCAGCAGGATATGAGGATGAAGGGCAGCATCGGCCTGCTTCATTATCCTATGGCCCACAGTCCCTTGCTGGTCGGTCTGAAAAAAGCAGTTATTGTCCTGCCGGAGCTGGACTATACCGAGGAAGAGCTCAGCCTGATTTTCAAGCACGAGCTGACCCACTACCGGCACCGGGATGTCTGGGTCAATCTGCTGGGACTGGCTGTGAAGAGCCTGTATTGGTTTAATCCTATTATCGCTTTTGCCTGTAAGGAAAGTCAGGAAGCAGGAGAGATGTACTGCGACCATGATGTGCTGTTCAGCAAGGACAGCGATTACCGTACCTTCTATGGGGAAACCATTCTGACCATGATTAACCGCAGCAGAAAGAGTCCGCTGGCCCTGACGACCTGCTTTTATTCGAATAAGTTCAATCTGAAGCGCCGCATTGTCGGTATCATGGACAATCGTCTGCCCCGGAAATTCCTGTCAGCCTTTCTGGCCTTGGCTGCTGCTTTTCTATTGCTCCTGTCGGGGTCCGTGTTTGCCTTGGAGGACAGGAGCAGCCAGACGGCAGCCTCTCTGCCGGCTTCGCAGAAAGGCTCGAGCTCCGACGTCAGCCAGCAAGCAGCAGTGGCAGCCCTTTTAAAGGAACTGTCCCTGTCTGAGAAAGACATTGCCGATCTTCAGGTGGTTCGTGAGAAAGACACCTACCACATCAGCTTTTCCCATGGCCAGACAGCCTATGAGAATCTGGTCAGTGCCAAGGACGGGAAATTGCTGCGCAGCAAGCAGCATACAGTGGTTGAAAAAACGGTGACAGTAGAAAAAGAAGT
>NZ_KQ969395.1:0-1438 GCF_001578865.1 Streptococcus sp. DD11 | reverse complement strand
TACAGTGGTTGAAAAAACGGTGACAGTAGAAAAAGAAGTGCCGGCCTCTTCTGCCGCAGGGGAAACAGCCCAGTCAGACGGCAGCTCTGCCACTCAGGCAGAAAGTGCCAATCCTTCCGGAGGAGCAAGCTCCAGTTCTCAGGCACCTGCTCAGAAAAGCGCAGCTCAGGATGCAGATGATGACGAGCAGGACAGCGAGGACCAGGATGAGGATTAAATCAGCATTCTGTCAGTTTAAGCTTCTTAAAAGCTTTGGCTGATAGAATGTTTTTATATTCTTAGAGAAGGTGCTGAGAATAAACAGATCCTCACCAAGCTTTTTTCTTGACATAGAGAAACGACAAGTGTAGAATATATCTATAAACTACATTTGTCGAAAATGTCCGAATTTAAGTGCAGAGGGGCAGAAGCAACGACCATTCAGACGCTTGTCATCCTCTTTGAAAATCAAAACAGACTCCTAAGTGTACAGGCTGGCCAAAGTATTCTTCAAGCTTTTCTGTCTGCTTCCCCAGTCTGCTCTCCTTTACCCTGACAGTGGCAGAGGCAGCTGATTTTCACCGAGCAGTCAGTGCAGAGCGGCGGCTCTCTTTATTTTAGATTATAAAACTACACTTGTAGAATAAAAAGGAGAAATCTCATGAAACAAAAGCAAATCCAGACCAATTTTCAACGCATCGAAACCAAGTATGTCCTTGACAGAGCCAGCTTAGCCCGGCTGGAGGCTGAAATGAAGCCCTATCTGATGGAGGACGACTATGCGACCTCGACGATTTCCAATGTTTACTTTGATAATGATGATTTCCAGATGATTCAGGATTCGATTGCCCGGCGGGGCGGGCGAGAAAAGATGCGGATGCGGACCTATGCCGCCCAGCCGACCGAGGAGAGTCAGGTCTTTCTGGAGATTAAAAAGAAATCAGAAGAAGTCGGCTTTAAATACCGTTTGGTCTCCAATCCTCTGTCTGTGGTCAACTATATCACCAATGGTCTGGAAGACCATACCATTTCCGATGACCGGGTCAAAGCAGAGGTGGAGCAGCTGCAGGATCGCTATCTGGATCTGAAGCCTAAAATGGTGATCAGCTATGATCGTTACTCCATGAAAGGGCGGGAAGACAAGAAGGTGCGTGTGACGGTCGACTCCAATATCCGCTACCGCGATTACGACGTGGATTTGACTTCCGGCCGCTATGGCCTGCCGCTTCTGGAAGAGGATAAGGTGATTATGGAAATTAAGGTTCCGGGCCACTATCCTGCTTGGCTGTCCGCTATTTTGGACAAGTACGGCCTAGAGGATCAGTCCTTCTCTAAATACGGCAATGCTTACCTGAAGACCAAGGAAAGACTTGCCCAGACCGTTAAATCCTAAGAGGGAGGACCGCTATGCTCGACCAAATATTTAACAGTATCTATTCATCCACAGAGGTCAAGATTA
>NZ_KQ969394.1:393011-406898 GCF_001578865.1 Streptococcus sp. DD11 | reverse complement strand
CCTGGGATTCCTTTTCAGCCTGAGCTTAGAAACAAAAGAGCGAAGGGAACTAAATTTTTAAAAATTTAGTTCTTATACGGTATCTTCCAAAAGATGCATCCCTCTGTGGGTGAGGACACAGCCATCATGGGAGTCTGTCCCAGCCTCATCAGCCGTACTTCCTCGCGGTCTTTTATCCGCAACCTCAAAGCAGTGCTTTGAGAGCAGCTGACACTTCTTTTCGGAAGCTCCATCTGCCACCTCAAAACCTCCACTGAAGGTTTTGAGCAGCTCGCTGCCTGTATGTTAAGCGATAGGCTGAGACTGTCCCCCGGGCAGTTTCACTACTAAAAGCATACTAAAAGGCTGTATGATCTGTATTCTTATTTTCAGAAAAAGCTTGACTCTTTTTTTCTTTGTGGTATACTTAACTAGTAAAGTTTTAACTGGTTAAGAAATGGAGGGATAATGGTTTATTTAGCACAGAAGATAGATTCTTTTTTGAATGAAGTGGTTTTGAAGGCAGAGAATCAGCATGAAATTCTCATTGGTTCTTGCACCAGCAATGTTGCTTTGACCAATACTCAAGAGCATATTTTAATGCTGCTGGCGGAGGAAAGTCTGACCAATTCAGACTTGGCCAAAAGATTAAGTGTCAGTCAGGCAGCCGTTACTAAGGCGGTTAAATCCTTAATCAAGCAGGAGATGCTGGCAGCGTCTAAAGATAAGAATGATGCCCGGGTGACCTTTTACCGGCTGACGGATTTGGCTAAGCCGATTGCGGATGAGCATCAGCATCATCATGCCCACACCTTGGCCGCTTATGAAAATATAGCTGGACAGTTTTCAGAGACAGAGCAGGAAACGATTGAAAAATTCTTAGATGCTTTGGCAGGAGAGATGGGGAAATGAGATATATTACGGTAGAAAATCTTTCCTTTTACTATGATAAGGAGCCTGTCTTAGAGCATATTAACTACCATCTGGACAGTGGGGAGTTTGTCACCCTGACTGGTGAGAATGGGGCTGCTAAGACGACGCTGATCAAGGCTAGCCTGGGGATTTTGCAGCCCAAGCACGGTCAGGTGTCGATTGCCAAGTCCAATGTGCAGGGCAAGAAACTGCGTATTGCTTATCTGCCGCAGCAGATTGCTAGTTTTAATGCGGGCTTTCCCAGCACAGTTTATGAATTTGTCAAATCTGGGCGTTACCCCCGAAAGGGCTGGTTTCGCAGGATAAATGCCCACGATGAGGAGCATATCAAGGCCAGTCTGGAGTCGGTCGGGATGTGGGAGCATCGGGATAAGCGGATTGGTTCACTTTCCGGCGGGCAGAAGCAGCGGGCGGTCATTGCTCGCATGTTTGCATCGGATCCGGATATTTTTGTGCTGGATGAGCCGACGACAGGCATGGATGCGGGCAGCAAGGATGAATTTTACAAGCTGATGCATCACAATGCCCATCAGCATGGAAAAGGAGTGCTGATGATTACGCATGATCCGGAGGAAGTCCGAGCATATGCTGACCGCAATATCCATCTGGTGCGCAATCAGGACTCACCTTGGCGCTGTTTTAATATTCACGAGAGCGATCAGGAACAGGAGGTGAGCCATGCTTAATCTCTTCTCTTATGATTTTATGCAGCGGGCCTTTCTGGCTGTGATTGCCATGAGCCTCTTTGCGCCGGTTTTGGGAACTTTTCTGATTTTGCGGCGGCAGAGTCTGATGAGTGACACGCTCAGCCACGTTTCGCTGGCTGGGGTTGCCTTCGGTCTGGTTCTGGGGGTTTCCCCAACTCTTTCAACGGTGATTGTCGTCATGATTGCAGCAGTCTTTTTGGAGTATCTGCGGACGATTTACAAGAATTTTATGGAAATCGGCACAGCCATTCTCATGTCTACTGGGCTGGCTATTTCTCTGATTGTCATGAGCAAGGGGAAGAGTTCCAGCTCAATGAGTCTGGACCAGTATTTGTTTGGCTCTATTGTGACCATCAGCGGGGAGCAGGTCATTTGGCTTTTTGCTATTGCAGCCGCGGTGCTGATTTTGACCTTCCTTTTTATTCGCCCTATGTATATCCTGACTTTTGATGAGGATACAGCCTTTGTGGATGGGCTGCCGGTACGGACGATGTCTATTCTCTTTAATATTGTGACCGGCGTTGCTATTGCTTTGATGATTCCGGCAGCGGGGGCACTTCTGGTCTCGACCATCATGGTTTTACCGGCCAGCATTGCGCTGCGGATCGGGAAGAACTTCAGGTCAGTCATTCTGTTGGCTAATTTTATTGGATTTTTCGGCATGATTGCCGGCCTGTATATTTCTTACTATGCGGAAACACCAGCGAGCGCAAGCATCACCATTATTTTTGTCGGTCTTTTTTTGCTGGTCAATCTTTTGAAAAAATTTATGAAATAGGAGCTGTAAATGAAAAAAATTGCTTTATTGCTAGCCGGTCTGCTCAGCCTTTTCTTGGCGGCCTGCTCTAATCAGAACAATGCGGACGGCAAGCTCAATATCGTAACGACCTTTTATCCGGTCTATGAATTTACCAAGCAGGTGGCTGGGGATACAGCCAATGTTGAACTGCTTATCGGAGCGGGAACAGAGCCTCATGACTATGAGCCTTCGGCCAAGGCTGTAGCTGCGATTCAGGATGCAGATGCCTTTGTCTATGAAAATGAAAATATGGAGACCTGGGTGCCGGATCTGCTTAAATCATTGACAAATAAGAAAGAAACGGTTATCAAGGCGACGGGGGATATGCTGCTTTTGCCGGGCGGTGAGGAAGAGGAAGAACACGACCACGGCGAAGAGGGGCATCACCATGAATACGATCCGCATGTTTGGCTGTCTCCAAAGCGAGCTATTAAAATGGTGGAGCATATCCGAGACAGTCTGAGCAAGGCTTATCCTGATCAGAAAGCTGCTTTTGACAAGAACGCAGCGGCCTATATCAAGAAACTGCAAGTCCTGGATAAGGAGTATGAAGAGGGGTTGGGCAAGGCCAAGCAAAAGAGCTTTGTGACCCAGCATGCAGCTTTCAACTATCTGGCTTTGGACTATGGCTTGAAGCAAGTACCGATTTCCGGTCTCTCTCCGGACAGCGAGCCCTCTGCTTCCCGCCTGGCAGAATTGACGGAGTATATCAAGAAAAATAAAATCAAATACATCTACTTTGAAGAAAATGCGTCTCAGGCTCTGGCTTCTACCTTGGCCAAGGAAACGGGTGTGACCTTGGATGTGCTCAATCCGCTGGAGAGTCTGACGGAAGAGCAGACCAAAGACGGAGCGGACTATATTTCCATTATGCAGGCGAATCTCAAGGCCCTTCAGCAGACGACAGACCAAGAAGGAGCAGAGATTGCAGCGGAGAAGGAAGAAGACAGTCAGACGGTCCAGAACGGCTATTTTGAGGACAGTGCTGTCAAGGACCGTGAGCTGTCTGACTATGCAGGCGAATGGCAGTCTGTTTATCCTTATCTGCAGGACGGCACTCTGGATCAGGTCTTTGACTACAAGGCTAAATTAAAAGGAGATAAGACAGCTGCGGAGTATAAAGACTACTACAATAAGGGCTATAAAACGGATGTCTCTCATATCAATATCACAGACAAGACTATGGAATTTGTGGTAGATGGGCAATCCAAGAAATATACCTATAAATACGTTGGCAAGCACACGCTGACCTATTCTAAGGGAAACCGCGGTGTCCGCTTTATGTTTGAAGCGACAGATGCGGATGCCGGTCAGTATAAATATGTTCAGTTCAGCGACCATAATATCGCACCGACTAAAGCGGAACATTTCCATATCTTTTATGGCGGCGAAAGCCAGGAAGCGCTCTTTGATGAGCTGGAAAACTGGCCGACTTACTACCCAAGCGATTTGTCCGGTCAGGAAATCGCGCAGGAAATGCTGGCGCACTAAGATGCAGCACAATCACTGAAGAATGACAAGCAAGCAGGCTGGAGGGAATGGCTCCGAGTCTGCTTGCTTTTTCTGTTGCCTTTTATTTTATACTCCCCAATGCAAATCAAAAAGCAAACTAGAAAGCTAGCCGCAGGTCGTACGCCAGTATAGCTGGCATCTCTTATCGGAAACTTTATCTGCTGCTCAAAACCTCCACTGGAGGTTTTGAGCAGCTAGCTGCCCTATTGCCCTGTACGTTAAGCGATAGGCTGAAACTGTCCGGGGGACAGTTTCACTGCTAAAAGCAAACTAAAAGACTATAGATTTTAGCTTGGAATCATCTCAATTTTTTTGGAAAAATAAGAAAAAAGCTTGACATTTTTCGATTACAAGTGTAAACTGATAGAAGGTGTTGATTACGATTGTAATCAAAGAAAGAAGGAATGTGTATGGAACAGCAGAATATCAGTCAGGCTGAGTGGCAGGTCATGCGTGTGCTTTGGGCCTATCCTCACAGCCGCAGTACGGAGATTATCGAACGGCTGGAAGCGGATTTTTCTTGGAAGCCGGCCACGGTTAAGACCCTTTTGAATCGGCTCAAGACAAAAGAATTTATCGCGATGGAAAAAATTGAGGGAAAATTTTACTACGATGCCCTGATTTTAGAAGAGCAGCATTTAGAAAATACCTGGCAGGAGCTTTTTGACAATATGTGCAATACCAAGCATGGAGAACTGCTGGTTTCCATGATCGAGAGAAGTCAGTTCAGCCAAGGAGATTTGGAACGGCTGTCTCAGGCTATTGACAAGAAAAAAGCTACGGCTCCAGTTCAGCTTGTCTGTCGCTGCCCGCAGGGACAGTGCACTTGCGGCGCCCATGCCCGCCGTTGGAAATGAGGTCTGCCATGGAAGAACGAAAAGAATACAAACTGTCTGGCATGACCTGTGCAGCCTGTGCGATGAGCATTGAAATGGCGGTCAGAGACTTAGATACGGTAGCAGAAGCCAGTGTGAATCTGGCGACGGAAAAACTGACTCTGACGCCCAAGGCTGGTTTTGAGAGTCAGCAGGTAGTGGATGCTGTAGCTGAGGCCGGCTATCAAGCGGAGGAAAAAGCTGCAGGAAAGCAGTCAGACTATGCAGATCTTGCAGCGGCTAAGGAAGCGGATCTGAAAAGAAAAAAAGGGCAGCTGCTGCTTCTTGCAGCGGTGACCCTGCCCCTGCTTTATATTTCCATGGGCAGCATGATTGGATTTCCTCTGCCGGCCTTTCTGGATCATATGCGGGCTCCGCAGGTTTTTGTTTTGGCCCAGCTGCTTCTGACACTGCCGGCCATTTGGATTGGCCGTGGTTTTTATCAGCGGGGCTTTCGCAATCTCATCAAAAAGCATCCCAATATGGATAGCCTGATTGCTGTAGGAACCAGCGCTGCTTTTATTTATAGTCTCTATTCAGTCGGACAGGTTTTTCAGGGGCAGCATGCCTTTGTCCACCAGCTTTATTTTGAGTCGGTGGCGGTGATTATTAGTTTGGTTCTGCTGGGGAAATATCTGGAAGGCAGCGCCAAGGGCCGGACTTCGCAGGCGGTTCAGAGCCTGATAAAGCTCCTGCCTAGTCGGGCTACAGTCATCCGCCGTGGACAGCCGGTACTGGTCGATACAGAGGAGATTCGGGTTGGGGATCGCATCCGCATCAAGCCAGGAGAGCGAATGCCAGCTGACGGGATTGTGATTCAGGGGCAGACCTATGTCGATGAGTCTATGATGACAGGGGAAAGCCTGCCGGTAGCCAAGACAGTCGGTGACAGCATCACCAGTGCGACCATCAACCAGTCGGGCAGCATTGACTATGAAGCGACCAAAGTCGGGGCAGATACAACTCTGGCGCAGATTATCCGTCTGGTCGAGGAGGCGCAAGGTTCTAAGGCTCCGATTGCAGCTTTGGCAGATAAGATTTCTCTTTATTTTGTTCCCATCGTTTTAGGCCTGGCCTTTTTGGCAGCCTTGGGCTGGTATTTCTTGGCCGGGGAAAACCTGTCTTTCTCCCTGTCGATTTTCATCGCAGTTCTGGTTATTGCCTGCCCCTGTGCTCTGGGTTTGGCAACACCGACTGCCATTATGGTGGGGACAGGAAAAGGGGCTGAAAATGGAGTGCTGATTAAGTCTGGTCAGGCTTTGGAAGCTGCTTATCAACTGGATACGATCATTTTGGATAAGACCGGAACGATTACAGAGGGCCGGCCCAGTCTGACGGATTTGCGGCCTGTGGGAGCCTTCTCCCGTCAGGACTTGCTGAGCCTTGCAGCCAGCAGTGAGCAGCATTCGGAGCATCCGCTGGCTCAGGCTATTGTACAGGCGGCTGAAGCGGAAGGGCTTGTCCTCAGCCCGGTCAGTGATTTTAAAGCTTTGTCCGGCCGGGGCCTGTCAGCTCAGGTGGAGGGCAGGAGTCTGCTCTTGGGCAATGAAGCTTTGCTGGCAGAAGCCGGTGTGGACAGCCGGTCTGCTAAAGAACAGCTGCTGGCTCTCGCTGCGGAGGGCAAGACGGTCATGCTGCTGGTTGTTGACGGCGAACTGGCTGGTCTTTTGGCTGTTGCAGATAGACTGAAGGAAAGCAGTCCGGCTGCTGTGCAGAAACTGCAGGCTTTGGGTTTGGAAGTGATGATGCTGACGGGGGACCGCAGAGAAACTGCGGATGCCATTGCCCGGCAAGTCGGTATCCAGCAAGTCATCGCCGGTGTTTTGCCAGACGGCAAGGCAGCTGCTGTTCAGAAACTGCAGCAGGAGGGCAGAAAGGTCGCTATGGTCGGCGACGGCATGAATGATGCACCGGCTTTGGTGCAGGCAGAAGTCGGTATTGCGATTGGCTCTGGGACAGACGTGGCTATTGAATCCGCTGATATTGTCCTGATGCACAGCGATTTGATGGATGTAGCAGCGGCTATTCAGCTCAGTCGGGCCACCATTCGCAATATCAAAGAAAATCTTTTTTGGGCTTTTGCCTACAATACTCTGGGCATACCCGTTGCCATGGGGTTGCTGCATCTTTTTGGAGGGCCTCTGCTCAATCCTATGCTGGCCGGACTGGCCATGAGCCTCAGTTCGGTTTCAGTTGTAGCCAATGCCCTGCGCCTGGGGCGCTTTAAAGTCCAATAAAGGAGGACAGAACATGAAACAAATTGTCACATTGAAAAATTTATCCTGTCAAAACTGCGTCAAGCATGTCACGGAGCATTTTCTGAGCATGGACGGTGTTACCGAGGTGGCCGTTGATCTGAACAGCCAGACAGCTGCTGTCACAACGGATACAGTATATTCTGCAGCGGATTACCAGGCTGCTTTGGCGAAAACCATTTATCAGGTTTCAGCTGTCAAAGAAGGCTAGACAGACTGGCTGGAGTCTCCTCCGGCTGAGAGTTTTTCTTTTTTATTCCTATGTCATTCGGTTTGCTCTGCTTCAACAGCCGGATCCCAGAAGCACGAGAGTGCGGCGGGAAAGAGCATTAGTCGCTGTCCTGTCTGGTTTGCGGATGCATTTCATTGGGGAGGATTGAATTTATTCTGCGGGAATTTTCTTGTAAATTCATTTAAAAAAGTCTATAATATTACTAATCATTTGATTGATTCTATCTGCATCAAAAGGAGAAAAGCATGGAAAAGAAAATAATCCAGCCTTTGTGGACGGGACTTGTCGGAGGAGCAGTCTTGCTGGTGCTGACAGCCTGTTCGGGAGGCAGTCAGACAAATTCCAGTCAGTCTGCCAGCACCTCCAGTACAGCAGCCAGCAGTGTTGAGCAGGTTTCCAGTCAGGAAACAGCGTCTTCCTCTGCGGCCAGCAGCCAAAGCTCAGAGGCTTCCGGTACAGAAAAAGACAATGAAAAGGAGGCTGCTATGGATATTGCGGCACTGGCGCAGGGTGATTACAGCAGCGTGAAGGGGACCTGGCAGGATGCTTCCGGCAACCAGCTGGTATTTGACGACAAGGGCTTGGTTTCAGACGCTTATGAGTTTTACGGGGCTTCCCTGACGGACTATGGGACGGCTTCCAGCGGTGTCTATGGCGGCGAAACGGGTGGTTTTCTGTTGGAATTCATACCGAAGGGAATCACAGTAGCGGCTAAGGCAAACTTCAAAGATGATTCTGATGCAGCGCGTGACCGGATTTGGACCGGAGTCGGTCTGAATACGTTTGATGAGCAGGGAACTTTTTATTATCGGCTTGACTGAAGCAAAAAAAGACAAGGGAGATGAATCACCTTTGCCTTTTTTTATATAGCAAATCTATCTGACAGCCCTTCGGGCTTGACGAAAGTTGGGAACGGCTGTCCTTTTATCTGCCCCTTCAGCAGTCTGGGAGATGACTGAAGCAAGGCAAAACGCAGGGCCGGTTGGCTTTCGATTTTCGAAGAGTGGAATGGCCTGTGGGGTTAACATAGAAAGTGTAGTAATCTTTCAGCCTTGCTGTAGGCCAGTAAGCTGACACTTCCCAGCGGTCTTTCATCTGCAGCCTTAAAGCAGTGCTTTGAGGAGATGACACTTTCTAACGGAAGCTCCGTCCACCGCCTCAAAATCTCCGCTGGAGCTTTTGAGCAGCTTGCTGCTTCGTTCTGAAAACTAAGAGGCTATATCAGTCAGAGACCACAAAATTCTCAATAGGTGTTGAGGTGACTTTGAGAAAAAGCTGAGCAAACTCTTCTGCAGGCAGGGGCTCATCTTTGACAATCCAAATCTCAATCAGAGAGTTAATCCATTTGACAATGATCTCGGTCCCCATCTCCTGCGGGATTCCCAGTTTTTGAGCATCAATATCCAGATTTTGCTCTGCCCACTGGGTAAAGAACCCAGTCAGATAATCCCTCCAAAAAGGATCAATAGCAGTGGTATAGAGGACCTTCATCCATTGACGGTGTCTGTAGATAGCGGGGATCATATGCTGGGAGAAGAAGACGATGGGATTTGTTTTCTCCTCTCCCTTATAGCTTTCATACAGCGGCAGGAAGGGACTCATGATGGTTTCCCGGATGTATTCGATGATTTCTTCCACATTGCTGAAATGCTTTTTGTAGATAGCCTGTCTGGATAAGCCGGCTTGTTTGGCAATTTCAGAGAAAGTGAAGTAGGACTTTTCTGGGTTCTGCTCGGCGAGTTCAATCAATGCATTAACAATTTTGTCTCTGGTATCTTGAGGCATAAGGACCTTCTTTCTTTTGCTGTTTTTGTTTGTTTGTCCTGCTGGAAGAATGGAATCATCCGGCAGGAAGGTTAACGACCTGTCAATCAAAATGATAGCACTTTCTTGTTTAAATGTCCAATTATTTCTGTGAATTTAAGCTAAAAATTAAAAACCAGTCTCAAAGTGCAGAAACTGGTTCTCTTATTTCTCTGGATTTCTTCTGATGGGCTTAGCGATAACAATTTTGTTGGAAGAACGGACTTTGCTGTCATAGATAGCAAAGCTGGTTAGCGGTGAAGATACGAGATTGAGAAATATTTCTGAGAACTGTTGGGATGGAATCGGTTCTTCCTCTATAATCCAATTTTCGATAAGAGAATTGAGCCATTGAGCCAGCAGTGTATCCGCCATTTCCGGGGGGATTCCCAGTTTCTGATGGTTGAGCTGGAGATTTTGTGCGACCCACTCCCTGTAAATCGAGGTAATGAATTCGCGCCAGAAAGGGTCAATAGCTGCTGTGTAGAGGATTCTAATGCGTTTGTGCTGTTTGTAAATAGCCGGAATAACGGTTTGAGCGAAAAAGATGAAAGGATCGGGCTCCAAGGCCGCATCGTAGCTGTCGTAGAGAGGGCTGAACTCGCTGGTCAGCTCCTTTCGGATATAGTCGATGATTTCATCGGCGCTGTTAAAATGCCGCTTGTAAATAGCCTGTCTGGACAAGCCGGCTTCTTTTGCTATTTCGGTAAATGTGAAACGAGATCTGGCCGGGTGCTGCTCTGCTAATGCAAAAAAAGCATCCAGTATCCTTTCTCGGGTATTAAGAGTCATAAATTTATCCCTCCTATTCCATTTTACTGTTTAAAACTTAAATATGCTAGAAAATAGGACTCATTTTTCACTAAAAAAGTTTACATAGTGTAAAAGTGTCCTCTGGAAACAAAGGGAAAGCCTTAGGAAAGCGGCATTCTGTCCTCTTTATGGAGCTTCCAGCCAGCTTCTTCAAACGGAAGCGGCTCAGAATTGGACAAAATGTCCTGATTGTGCATATATTTTAAGATAAAATGCTTGTATTGTATGATTAATATGATAAAATAACAAAAGAAAGTTCTCTTGCTAAATAAGACAGAAGCGGCGGAGAAGCTTGGTTTTATAGTATAGTCGTTGCTCTTTTGAAACCCTTTTTGTTCCGGACTCTTCATCTGCAACCTCCCTGCCCAGATTGTTAGAGCTGACGAAGGTTGAAGAGATTTTCAAAGACTATAAAAGCAAATGGAAAAACTGCACCAAGAGGAATGCTTTTGAAACATGATGCAAACAAGGAGAAAAAGATGAAAAGAAGTGAAAAAGTTTTACGCTACTCCATTCGGAAGTCCCTTCTGGGAGTGGGATCGGTTGTGATTTGTGCCTTAGCTCTGTTTTGGGGGCATGGGAGTGCAGCGGCAGATGAGGCGGTTGCAGCGGCAGAGCCAGCAGTTCTTGAAGCTGTCCAGCCGCCGGCAGACAGTCCTGCGGCTGCTGAGGATCTGAATCAGCTCAAGGACAGTGCCAATGAGGAAGTCAGTGCATCTTTGGCTGAAAAACTGGCTGATTTAGAAGAAAATGTCAATCTTTCTGATGAGGAAAAACATTTTGCCGGAGAAGAAGCCCGCAAAACGGTTGAAGATGCCAAAAAGGTTATTGAGGCGGCGGAGAGCCAAGATAGGATTCATCAAGGCAAAGAAGGAGGTCTGACAGGAATTGCCGGCATCAATCCAGTCGGCCAAGATTTGTTTTTAGACGAAATTGAGGACGAAAAGGAAGACTTTGAAGAGCTGCTATCTGGCAGCGAAGCTTTGTCAGAGGCTGACAAGGCAGCTTTTAGAGAAGGTCTGGCAGCTGAAGCTGCCCGTGCAGCAGCTGCGATTCAAAAGCTGGCCGCTAATGCCGCCACGGCTGCAGAAGCTGAAGCGATTCAGAGCAAGGTGGCTGCAGAGGCAAATCACTTTCTGAAATTTGCCGCGGCTTCAGAGCTGGATCTGACCCTTGCAGCGAAGCTGGCGGATTTGAAGGAAAATCCGAATTTGTCAGAGGCAGAGCAGCAGTACTTCAAGGCTGAAGCTGAGAAAGCAGCGGGTTTGGCTAAGAGAGAGATTGAGGATGCAGAAGATTCGGAAGTATTTGATCAGGCTAAGGCTGCTGGACTTGCAGCTATAGCCGCGATTCATCCAGTCGGCAAAGAACTGATTTTAGAGGAAATCGAGGAAGACAGGACCGAGATTTTCAAGGCAATTGAGAGCAGCGACAGTCTTTCTGCTGAAGGCAGAGCAGCTGCTGAAAAGCAAGTCGGGGATGCTGCTAAGCGGGCCCAGGAGGCTGTTCTGGCCTATGACGAACAGGCGGACAATGCAGCAGCTGCGGAAAAAATCCAAGAGCAGATAGCTGCCGAGGAGCTGGGCTTTCTTAAAGTGTTGGCAGCTGTGAGAGTGGACCTTGCTGCTGCAGATAAAGCGGCGGATCTAAAGACCAATCCAAATCTTTCAGAGGCAGAGTTGGACGAAGCTCAGGAAAAAATAGAAGCGGCTGCAGCTGCTGCCAAAGAAGTCATTGAGCAGTCCGCAAGCCTTTCCGAAGCGGAGCAGAACCAAGCCAGCGGCATTGCAGTTTTTGATACGATTCACCCAGTCGGCAAAGAGCTGATTTTGGAAGAAATAGAAGAAGAGGCGGATAAACAGTTCCAAGCGATTGAGAAGAGCCAAAGCCTGTCATCTGCTGATAAGAGGAAGGCTCAGAATAAAATAGTGGAAGCTCTGAAAGCAGCCCATGAGGCTGTCAATCTGCTGGCTTCAAATGCTGACAGCGCAGCGGCTGCTGAAAAGATCCAAGAGCAGATTGCCGATGAAGAGACCAAAGCCTTTGAAATTCTTGAGGCGATTGTCGAAGCAGCAGAAAAAAATACGGAAAGCAGCTCCATACCAAGCGACGCACCGCAGGCAGATGCTTTGCCAGAATTTCAGGGCGGTGTCAGTGATTCCGAACCTGTGACAACTGAGCTGCCAGTGTTTATCTTAACAGCGGTTCAGAGTCCGACTGCTCAGCTTCCAAGCGACGCACCGCAGGCAGATGCTTTGCCAGAATTTCAGGGCGGCGTCAGCGATTCCGAACCTGTGACGGCTGAGTCTGAATCCTATGATTTAACAGGGATTCCGCCGCTTGTCAGCCAGCTTCCAAGTGATGCACCGCAGGCAGATGCTTTGCCAGAATTTCAGGGCGGTGTCAGTGATTCTGATCCTGTGACGGCTGAGCTGCCAGAGTTTATCTTAACAGCGGTTCAGAGTCCGACTGCTCAGCTTCCAAGCGACGCACCGCAAACAGATGCTTTGCCAGAATTTCAGGGCGGTGTCAGTGATTCCGAACCTGTGACGGCTGAGCTGCCAGAGTTTATCTTAACAGCGGTTCAGAGTCCGACTGCTCAGCTTCCAAGTGATGCACCGCAAACAGATGCTTTGCCAGAATTTCAGGGCGGTGTCAGTGATTCCGAACCTGTGACAACTGAGCTGCCAGAGTTTATCTTAACAGCGGTTCAGAGTCCGATTGCTCAGCTTCCAAGTGATGCACCGCAGGCAGATGCTTTGCCAGAATTTCAGGGCGGTGTCAGTGATTCTGATCCTGTGACAGCCGAAGCTCTGCCTGTTTATCACCTAGCTGCAGAGAATGTATCAATTGTCAGTCAGTCTAATCAGAAGCCACAATCCGCTTTAGCTGCGACAGCCACGGAAGAGTCTGGCAGGATAGAAAAGCAAACGTCTTCTGCTGCTGTTTTACCAAGAACTGGTGAACTCTCCCAGCTTCCGCTTGCTGCCCTAGCAGCCGTCAGTGCTTTAAGCGGCCTTGCTTTGCTTGCCCGTAATAAGAAAGATGTCGGATAAAATATGCAGAAAAAGAGGTCAAGGAGGCCTCTTTTTTTATAGGTGTCTTTCATTTCTTCTCAATGAAAACCATCAGCAGACTAGTCAGGAACAGGGATGATGAGGCTGCTCCACCGCTATCAGCCGTACGCTTTTGAGACTTCCTCACGGAAGCTTTATCTGCCACGAGGCTGAGACAAAAGTCCTTCAGTTTCGCTTTGTTTTGGTAAAAAACTCTTGACGCGGTAGCTGATTGCTCAAAAGCTCCAGTGGAGGTTTTGAGGTTATAGATAAAGCTTCTGAGAGGAAGCAACAAAAGCACTGCTTTGAGGTTGCGGATAGGACTTGCGAAGCAAGTCTCAACTTTGTTCGTCTTTTAGACTCCAAAAAGCTCCTACATTGAGGAAAACTCTGTTTTCCTTATCCCCAACCTCTCCTAGTCCCCCGGACTGTTTTGACACAAACTGCGTTTGTTTTATCCCCAACCTCTCACAGTCCCCCGGACTGTGAGAGCCTCGCGGGCTGGGAGTGAAAAGGTTTGGGGAACCTTTTCAGCCTGAGCTTAGAAACAAAAGAGCGAAGGGAACTAAATTTTTAAAAATTTAGTTCTGTCCCACCGTCCAGCCCGCAGCCTGTCATTTTATTCTTTCAAAATGATAGGCTGAAGCTGTCTGGGGACAGTTTCACTGCTAAAAGCAGACTAAAAGATTATAAAGCTGCCGTTTGCTGCTTCCAGATAAAAAAGTTATGCAAACGTTTGAATTAATGCTTGAAAAAGTTGTTAAAAAAAGATATAATGATGATTGTGAAAGCGCTTTGACTTGGACATAGGGCTTTAGGAGAGAAAATCTCATAAAAAGAAAAGGGGAACTTATGGTCGAACTAAATCTGAAAAACATTTACAAAAAATATCCCAACAGCGAGCACTATTCGGTGGAGGATTT
>NZ_KQ969394.1:389660-392160 GCF_001578865.1 Streptococcus sp. DD11 | reverse complement strand
CTGAGGCCGATGGCAACTGATATATAGTTATTTAGGGCAGCAGATTGGCAGATAGTTATGTTATTATCTCATACTCTTTGAAAATCTAAGATGAGGCTGAGGCAAAAGTGTTTCAGCTCCGAAAGTCAGTGAGGCGATGTATGGTCACTGACTTGACTTGCACCCCTTGTCATCTTTGATTTTCTTTGAGTGCCAGCAATCCGTCTGTTCTGCTTTTGTAAAAAAGGAGACGCTGATGAATACCTCTTGGTATGCACTGCTTGGTAACGATTTCGTTCGCTTGCTGATATTGGATCTTGTTTTTACCGGCTTTGTATGGATGGGTGCCCGCAAGCGGCATTTTTCCTACGGGGCACTGTTTGTTCCAACGATAGCGCTCTTTTTAGGCTATCAACTTTGGCAGATTCTTTGGTAGCCTTCTGGGAAAATCCCTTCTTCCTCTGCGAAATCAAGCCGTATGGCCATCGTCTTGCTCCAACAGTCTGAGTCAAAAAATCAGAAACGAGGCAGACGAGCTGTCCGCTAAAAAACGGAGTTTTTGTCAGCGGGATTTCATCAAGGAGAGGCTGGGCAAAAGTCCAGTCTTTTGCATCTGCATGAGAAAAAACAGATGGACACAGTAGTTGATTGGCATCTTCGTTCACTTTTTCAAAGATATAGAAGTCTGTGGATAAGAGCAAAAGCAGGTCTTCCTGTCGGCCTTGAAACAGAGATTTTTATAGAAGTAGTTCCAGCAGGAGTGAAGGGAATCCTTTGGAGTTTTTGACAGCATAAATGCGGAAATCTGGCCAAGATGGCGGGTTCTGCAGGATTTTCTGCTGATTTTTATGGCATATCAGGCGGTGAGACAGGCTCCACCGCCTTTTCTTTTTATCGTAAACATTAATGGCCGGCTTTTTCTATATAATAGAATTAACTCTTGTTTTTATATAGTCTTTTGGCTGGCTTTCCTTCTCAATGAAAATCATCAGCAAACGAGGCAGGAACTAAAAGGTTCCCCGAACCTTTTTACTCTCCCAGACTATGTCACTGCTGAAAGACTATACTGTGTAAAACGATTGGATTTGCCTGCCGAGTTCAGATGCGGCATCGCCATTTTAAGGAAAATCAGTTTGCGAACAGGTCTGATAGAAAGGCTGTTATGAAAAGAATTCAGGACATTGCTTCCACCCACCCAGATGTAAAAAAGTAGTCAAAAATGGGGTCAGTCTTGACTCCAAATATGTGGCCAGCCTGCAGGAGGGGGATTCCGACTGGCTGGAGACGGCAGAGCGGATTCCGCGCAGTTTGGAGAGCTATGCCAATGCGATTGGCAGAAACTTTAACCGCCATGATATTGGCAACAAGGCTAAGGAAACGGCGGCTTTGGCATCGGTGATTTCCTGCCGGGCTGTCGGGATGATAGATGCCGCCAAGCAGGTATCGGAAAGCACGGGACAGGTCTTTTTTGAGGATATTGTCATCTGCCAGCCGACCAAGAAGGAATATGAGAGCCTGCGTATCTATGTCCCCCAGCATATTGCCGGCTTTTATCAGCCTGCGGAGCTGCGCAGAATGATTGGACAGGTTTTTCCGGTCAAGGTGATTGATTTGAAGCAGGTGGTCTTTGCCAAACGCTACAACTCTTTTAAAAAAGGGGAGGAGCAGCAGCTGGAAAATGAATATGTAGCCTTGGGAGACATCAATATTGCTGAGTACCTGCTGAACAGTCAGGTTTTGCAGGAGCTGGAAGACGGCAGTGAGCGGTCGCCTATTCATGATGTGCAAAAGGGGATGGTCAATTATATTTCGGACAATGGTGTGTTTGTGCTGACCGCCAATCTGGAACGGGTCTTTATCCCCAACAAGGCCTTTAGCTATAAGTATTATTCACGGGTTCTGCAGCCTCAGGATTATGTGGCAGTTGGTGAGCTGATTGATTTCAGATTTGTCCGCGGCCGCTATGAGCAGGCAGATGACAAGCGTAAACGTTTGGGCATTGAGGGGGCTTCACCCAATATTGTCGGCGAGCGGCTTTCGCTGGAAAAAAATCCTCAGGAGGTCATTCAGACTTTCATTGATGCCGGCCCGGGAACCGTTGCTTCCGGCTATATCACGGATTTCAACGCTATTAAGGGCCATTATTTTGAAATAGACGGAGCCTACGGCTATCCTGTCCGCCTGGTTGCCAGTGAGCGCATCAGGCCCAAGCTTTTTCAGAATCGGCAGAAAATTTCAGTGGTGCTGCGTCAGGGCAGCTATGAGTTTGCTACGGATAAGACAGGTAAGCCTTATCTCAAAGTCCGGGCGACGGTTGTCTACAATTCGACCTACAATGAGCAGGCCGGTTTAGAGGATTTTTTTGACAGATAGGAAAAGCCGGCTGCTTTGCGCTCCTATCGTCCCTTAGTTTATCTTAGCTCCAACAGCCAGCTCCGACATGGGCAGTATTGAAACGATTATTTTCCCTACTGCTAGATTAGTGCAGGAGTGGGAGAAAGTCCTGCGGGATTTCTCGTGG
>NZ_KQ969394.1:373372-389543 GCF_001578865.1 Streptococcus sp. DD11 | reverse complement strand
CAGGAGCCGCCAGCTGCCACCCTGTCTGCTCCTGCTTAGTCTGCTGATGATTTTCATTGAGTATAAGGCGGCGGGCGGTCTGCTCCAAAGGGGAACTCGTTTGAGCATGCAGTGCGGCTGGTTGGATTTTCTTGCTGTTTTTGTATTTGGGATTCGCCAAGTCTGACTTGAGTGGTTCTGCCAGTTTTTTTAGAGAGGAGCGCAGTTGGATACAGCTTTTTTTAATACAGTCATCTATTATCTGATTGTTTTTGCAGAAATCTTTCTTGGTCTGTCTATTATTGGTTCGGGCATTATCTGGGTTATCGGCGACCAAACAAATAATGTGGAGCGAAAGCGCAAATCCGGTTTGATTTTTTTGGTTTCGGTCTCTTTCTTTTATCTTTTCCGTTTTGGTTCCATTGCCATCATGGCGCTTTTATTTTCTAAGGGCGCTGTTCAGGGAGTGGAGGAGAAAAATCTGCTCTACCTGCTGCGGATTGCTCAGGTTCTGGTCTTGGCGCTGGTGCCGACTTTTTCCATTATTCAGCATTATATTTACAGGTATCAGTATTTGATTATCGAAAGAGAAGAAAGCCGGCAGCGGCAGCGGCTCTATTTTTATATTGCTTTTGTGCTGACGGCCTGCATTGTCGGTCTGCTGGAACTGATGATTGGATTGGTAAAGTGAGGTTATCATGCTGTTTTTGCTTTCAAAATTACCTTATAAACTCAAGGGACACCGAAGCATTGATTATGTAATTTTTGTGCTGAGAAAACTGATCTGGCTCCTCTTTCTCTTTGGGGCTGCCAGTCTGGCTGCTGTTCTTATTCTGTCCATTATCAGACAGCAGATTGGCTTTGGTCTCTTTATCTGCCTGTTTTTGGTTCTTTTTTTGTCTGTCTTTCTGTCTCTTTATCTGGGTTTTTGGCATACAAATCTGACCAGCCGCCAGCGCTATCAGCTCTTTAAAGAGAGAGGGGACTTTAGAGAGAGGGACCGCGGTCAGGCCATTAAGCGCTACATCTATCTGTCCTTCCTTTCTGCGCTGATTTCCAGTGTTGACATCATTGTTCTGACTCTTAATAATTACATCATTGCGGTCTTTAATCAGCTTTATGTATCAGTCAGCGACTTCCTCAAAAAGGGAGGGGCCTACTTTGATTATAAGACCTTATCGCCTCTGATTGGCAATCAGTTTTGGAACACCCTGCTCTTAATCGCGCCGGTCTTTCTCTTTGTCTACCTGCTCTATAATTCTTACAGCAGCGAGATTGTCGTTTATGATGACCTGATGAAGCTGTGGCTGAAAAAGCGTTTCTTTAAGCACAAGAAAGTGACGCAACTGTTTAATGATTTGGACAATGCTGGTGATGCTTTCCTGCGGTTGGGGCGCAATTCTGACATCGGCGATGATGTTATCCTGAAAACAGATGTCAGGCGGCTGCATACAGCTGGTTTTGGACCGATCGGCTCTGGTAAGTCTGTGGCCATTGCCAAGCCGGCCATTGTGCAGGATGCCCGCAATGTGACGGTGTATCTGAAAGAATATGCCAAGTTTATCAGGGAGCAGGACAAAAAGATCGAGGCCCTGCATATTACAGATGAACAGCAGCTCTTGGAAACCCAGCACGATTACTATGAAGAATGGTATGAGAAAGGGCTGGGGAAAAGACTGATTAACGGTTTCTATGTCAATGAGCCTTCGGGAGATTTAATCCATGATGCGGTGGATATTATCAGGCGGACGGGCTTTCCAGAAGATATGATCTGGCTGGTGGATCCGACCAAGGAAGATACGGACGGAATCAATATTTTTGATGCGGAGACCCATACAGCTGCCGGGCTGACTTCGGACTTGATCCGCAACTTTGCTGATGAAGGCGGCAGCGGCGGCGGGAATACATTCTTTAAAAATGCCGAGCAGGCTTATGTGCGCAATCTGGTCTTTATGCTCAAATCAACAGCCCGGATTGAAAAGAGCTATTTGGACGTCAATCTCAACGGCGGCTCTCCAACTCTGAGTGAGTTTTATGACTTGCTGGAAATTCCTTCCTTGGTTATCAAACGGCTGAAGCTCTTTAAGGTCTATAGAGATGCCAGTGAGCGGGAGTTTAAGCGGCTTTATGAGGAACCTTATCAGGAGCTCTACCGTCAGGAAAAAGAAGCTTTTGTCCGCAAGGGCGGGCTTCCTTCCCGCTTTGACTCGCATATGTCCCCTCAGCTGCGCAGGGCTTTCAATCAAAAGCGGGATGCCGAGTCTAGAAATAAGATCATCAACACGACCTATCATTACTTCGCAGATGCCTATAAGGAGGACCCGCGGACCGGTATTGAATACATTACCCACGATGCCAATATTGAGGGCATGAAAAATACCATCCGCAAGCTGGCTTCTTCGGACCTGGTGCGGCGGATTTTCTTTTCTCAGTCTACCAAAGACATCGACATTCTCCTTAAAACCGGCGGCTTTCTCTTGGTCAATACAGCCCGGGGACCGGTCGATGACGACAGTTCCAGAATGATCGGCCAGATTACGGATATGATTGTCCAAAAGGGTGTGCTCAGGAGGAATTCCAGCACCATGGATCCTTTCTTTTCCATCATCGAAGATGAATACGGCTGGGTGACAACCCCCAATACGGAGCGTTTTCTCAACCAGTGCCGCAAGTACAATACGGCGGTGCTGGGACTGTATCAGAACTATGAGCAGATTGAAGCCAGTCTGGGGGCTTCTGATACGGCTGCCCTGCTTAATTCTTATCGGAATATCTTTGTCTTTCAGGGCAGTTCCAATAAGTCTGCTGAGACCATTGTTGAGCGGGCAGGGACAGAGAAAAAAGTCAGCCGCATGACCAATAAGGGCAGCGTGGATATGTTAGCTGGAAATGACAATAATGCTTCCTCTTACCGGGAGGAAATTGCCGAGGAAGAAGTGACCAGCAGCTCTGAACTCTTCCGTTTGGAAAAATTTCAGTTTGCAGGCGTTCATGTTATTGATGACGAAGAGAGCGAGCTGGTCAAGGTGACTCCGACACCTTCGTTTGATCTGCCTATTTTCAAGGATCCGCACTATAAGCCTCCCTTTGATGTGGAGCAAAATGAAGAGGACCGGCAGGCTTACGATATCTGGAAAGAGCAGGTGGAGCGCTACTATGTTGAGCGGCATTCAGAGGGAGTGATCCCCTTTGAGCGCTTTACTCCGGAAGAGCAGCGCATCATTCTGGGTTTGGATGAAGAAAGGCAGCCGCTGGAAAAACCTCGAAAAAGCGGCAGGAGAAAGGCTGCAAAGAAGGAACAGCCGGCTGTCCTGGCAGCAGCAGCCAAGCGGGCAGAGCCCGATAAAGCGGCAGCAGTCAGCGAAAGTGCCGCGGCTAGTCATGAGGAAGGGATGGCTTCTCCGTTTGCTCAGGCTGCAGAGTCTTCGGCAGCTGACCCTGCTGTGTCGGGCTTGGAACCCCCGGCGGAGCCGCAGGGCGAAAAGCCCGCGGAAGAGAAGCTGGCTGCTCCATCCTCAGCCAAAGCCAAACCTTCCAAAAAATACAATCCACTCATGGATGATTAACCGCTACTGAACAAAGGAGGTCTTATGTCTGCTGAAAGCCGTTCTGTTTTTTCCCGCAAGCATGACAGCTATGTGCTGCTGGGATTTATCTGTCTCTGTCTGCTGTCTTGGTTCTTATGGCGTTACCAGATCAATATAGGCCATAGGCTGATCTGGTCTTCATCGCTTTCCCTCTCTTTTCCGATCCTGTACCTGATTTTTGTCTGTTATTATCTGCGGGTAAGGCTTTCGCTCAGAGACGCTCCGTCTGAGGAACAGCAGGAGCGAGCACTCGGTCCTGTCGCGGATGCCCTGATCCTTCTCTCCTTTTCCCTCTTGCTGCTGACATTGATTGGTGTAGCTATGAGTTTTTTCTCTAATCAGGTCACTTACGACAAAACGATGTTTATCGAGAAAGACTCCCGACAGGCCCAGCAGGTCTTTCAGCCAGCTTCCGGCAGCTATGAAGAGCTGCTGGAGCGGATAGAGGGGCAGGACAGACAGGTGGTTTTCTTTTATAAGCTGAGCTGCAGAAAATGCCAGCGCTCCGTGCCAGCGCTTCTGTCCCGAGTGCGGGATAAGCGGAAAATCCTCTTTGTAGACGGTGCTTCAGAGGCCGGTCAAAAACTGACCCAGCACTATGGTATTGATCAAGTATCCACAGCCCTTGTCTGGGAGAAGGGGGCCTATCAGGTTTACAGTCTGGCCACCAAGGAAGATGACGGCCTGGTGACTATTCAGGAAGCGGAAATGAAGCGAATCGTCGATACCGTCAATGAGAGTGGGACGACGAACTGATACTTTTCGACAATCTCTTCCATTCACGCTAGCGTCGCCCTGCCTTACTCCGGTACAGCCTGCGGGGCTCAAACAGTTCGAGGTACTATTTGAGGCTGGAGATAAGGGAAATGCAGTTCCCAATTTTCGTCAAGTCCGGAGGACTGTCAGAGCCAACGAAGCTTGGTTTTGATTTTTGAAGAGCAGCGCTCTTCTGATTGGATTTATGTCTGTGATAGCGGGCGGAGAGTATCAGGTATTCTGATAGTCTTTCGGCCCGCTTTTCTTTTTATGATAAACTTTTTTAGCGACTTTTTCGGCTATAATACAGACATGGATAATAATCAGAAAAACAATGATGTTTTAGATGTATTCGTTGAGAAGCATATCGTGGGGAATAAGGTCGTTCAGACTCTTAAACGCCGGGCGATTCTGCGGAAATTCCTGACTTTTCTTGTGCTGATTTCTGTCTGGCTTTTTCTTTTAGTCAATGCCTATCTGTCACCGCAGCGGGTTGCTTACACAGAAGCACAGCTGGCAACTACCAGAGATTTTGAAAACGAGTCGGGCCGCATCATGCTGACCAAGCAGATTTACTCAGAAAAGAACGGCATTCTGCTCTTGGAATTTGAAACGTCAGACTACACTTCCTCTATTGCCAAGGGAATCAGTGCCAAAAATCTGGAATGGATCCTCTTTGCCAAAAATCAAAGCCCCGATACCAAAATGGAGGTCATTCCCCTGGCTAATCACAAGATTGATGTCATTGTCAAGGGGGTTCCCAAAAATTTCGAGGCGATTGCTATCAATATCACCAATAAAACAGTCGTCAATGACGATGTTGATGTCGGTATTGAGGAGTACAATGATGTAACCTCCAGCGAATCGGAATATGCAACCAAGGAAAAGAAAAAGAAAGATGTCTCTGAGCTGAGCAATGAAGTGCAGTTTATGGTAGCTGAGCAGGGGGAGAAAATCAAACGCACCTACCTGCAGAACCTGTCTCGGGAAACTTTTGCCCTCAATGCTTTTGAAGAAGAAAAGAATTTCCAAAACAAGCAGATTGAAAAACTCCAAAAGGCCATTGAAAGACTGGAGGGTTCGATTGCGGAAAATAAGTCAACCTTGGCCGATTTGGAACGTTCCGGCCAGTATTTGGTCGGCAGCAATCTGATTGAAAATCAGGAAAAAATCGAAAATGTTGAGCAGGAAATCAGCGGCAAGCAGATAAAGATTAATCAGGCCAAGGATAATATTGTCACCCTGCAGAATGCTGTAGAGGCGCTGGAGCATTCCATGCAGGAAGTACACGACGGCACTTATCAGTTTAATGCACCAATCACCTCAGTTGAAATGGATTTTTAGACTGAGCTGCGAAGGAAAAAGTGAAGGAGTAAACAATGTCAGAAGATAATCGTACCAATTATGAAGATCGTCCCTATGGATTTCCGCGTGATCTGTTTGCATCAGTCAAGCTGTATGGCATCCGTCTGTTCAGCCTTCTGTTTGTATTTGGTGCGCCTCTTTTAGCTATGCAGTTTACAGGGAACGGCAAAGTCTTTCCCAGACAGCAGACGCTGGAATATATCTGTTTTGTTGTGCTGACCTTTATCATCGCTCTCTATCTCATGTTTCCCTTCAACGGCGGCAAAAACAACCTGCATGCGATTCGGATTTTTCTGACGCGCCGGCGCAAGCGATACCACTCCATTGACCGTATGAGAAACAAGGAAGCAGTTAAGAACGAAAAAAGAGGGATAGGTAGAAAAACATGATTAAGACTGAGGAACTGCAGCAAAGAGAAGAGTATCGGGAGGCGGCAGAAGGGGCCAATCTCTTAGAGGCAGACAGTCCGCTTCAGGACCTGCTGCCGCAGAGACCGCAGGAGGAAGGAAGCCCAACTCCCTATCTGGACAAATATACTGAAAATGTTACAGAAAAGATCCGCAAGAAAATAGACCATTTTACGGTTTTTGGCCGGGAAAAGGAAGTGGAGCAGGTCATCGTATCACTCCTGCGCCAGACTAAGAACTCGCCCATTCTGGTCGGTGAGGCTGGGACAGGTAAGACAGCTATTGTTGACGGTCTGGTCGTAGAGATTCTCAAGGGCAATGTGCCGGACGAGTTTAAGCATGTTACGGTCCGCTCCTTGGAATTATCCAGTATTTCCAGCAAGTCGGATGGAGAAGATATGGTGTCCCGCCTCAAGCGGATCATCGAGGAGCTCAAGGCTACCAAGGGGGAGAATATCCTCTTTATTGACGAGGTGCACACTATTGTCGGAGCTGGCGGCGACGGCAGTATGCTGGATGCCGGCAATGTCATCAAGCCGCCTCTGGCGCGTGGGGAAATCCAGATGATTTCTGCCACGACCTATGAAGAATACCAAAGTTCTATCGAAACCGACAAGGCCTTGGAGCGGCGGGTGCAGATGGTGCCGGTGGAAGAGCCGACCGCAGATCAGGCGATCTTTATCTTGGGCAATATCCGCAAGCGTTTTGAAAAGGAACGCCATATCACCATTACGGATGATGCGGTAGAGCAGGCCGTTCGGCTGGCAGTCCGCTACATCCCTGAGCGTTTCCTGCCCGATAAGGCCATTGACCTGCTGGACGATGCGACGGCTCAGGCTTACTTTGAAAAGCGCAAGGTCGTGGATATTGAGGACATCGCCAGAGTCATTCAAAAAATGAAGAAAATCCCCGTGACCACCATTCTCAAGGACGATTCGGAACGGCTGATGAACTTTACCGATGAGCTCAAGAAATACGTAAAAGGACAGGATTTTGCCGTTTCTCAGGTGGCCAATACGATTTATATCTCAAAAGAAGGCTTTCAGCGGCCCAATAAACCATTGGGAAGCTTTCTCTTTCTGGGAACGACCGGGGTCGGCAAGACCGAGCTGGCCAAGGCGCTGGCCAAGATTCTCTTTGACAATGTGGAGGCCATGATTCGGATCGACTGCTCAGAGTATTCCTCTAAGGGGGATAAGGATAAGCTGATTGGCAAGAATATCGTTGGCTCCAAAGGGCTCCTGACCGAACCGGTCAAAAACAATCCTTACTCTGTGGTGCTGCTGGACGAGCTGGAAAAAGCCCATCCAGATATCTATGATATCTTGCTGCAGGTGCTGGATGAAGGCCACCTGACGACGGGAACCGGCCGTAAGATTAACTTTAAAAATACCATTGTCATTGCTACGACCAACTCAGGTGCAGATGAGATAAAAAAAACCTATGCCAACGAAGGCAATTTTGGAGACATGACCGATCTGGCCTACGACGGCTTTATGAACCGGATTGTTGAGGAGCTGAGCCTGACCTTTCGGCCGGAGTTTATCAACCGCTTTGGCAATAAGGTAGTCTTTAACATGCTGACGACGGATATTATTGAAGCCATTGTTGATTTGGCTTGGACCAAGGAAGAAAAAAGACTGGCTGAGCAGAAGGTCTACCTGCAGTATGAGGATAAGACCGAGTTTTACGATTTTCTGCGCTCCAAAGGAACCAGTGTAGAAAACGGTGCCCGGCCGCTGGAACGGCTGATTCAGGACCGGGTGACCGGGCCGATTGCCGAAAAGCTCTTCCTCCTGCAGAGGCACGGCGCTGCCTACAATGTTCTGGTCAAGGTCATCGGTGAGGCGCCGGACGGCATTTTCCACCATATTGACAAGCGGACGCTGGACTTTGAAGCCACTAAAATAGAATAGAAAGACAATCGTTTGGAAAAAACGCCCATTTCTCTTTATGATACAGCGAAACAGGCGATGGTTTAGGCTATAATAAATCATGATAAAAAAGAAAAGGAGATAGAATCTTGAAAAATCTTAAAATCAAACAAATATGGGCAGCGCTGACAGCTGCACTGACATCATTCTTGCTGACGACACCGGTCTTTGCAGCAGGAAAAGATCCTTTCTCGTCTGTTACTAGTGGAGCGGAGCAGGCACAAGGTCAATTCTCTACTCTTGGTTTTGCCATTGCAGTGACGATGCTGATTGTAGCCGGTATTGGGCTCATGCTGTCGCAAAAGATGCGTGAGTGGGCCAAGGGCCACATTATCTATGTCATCATCGGGGTAGTTGTTATCGTCCTTGCCAGTCAGGCTGTTCCCTTTATTAAAGACATGTTTGGTGGTTAATCTATGGCAGGATTTGCTTTAGGAAAAGGAGGAGTTATCAAAGACTCCTCATTTATTTATATTGAGTGGGCGGGGAAGGACTCTCCCAAGCGCAATGGCGACATCAAAGATCTGATTGAGGACTTGGACGAGGAGTATTTCCTAGACAGCGGAACTATGGGAGACAGCCTGCCCTACCTCACCTTTCTGCAGGCGGAGACCCTTTTTCATGCCCTGCGGGATCAGTTTGGTGATTTCACTCTGGCCAAGGTATCTCTGGCCAATAATGAAAGCGGCAAGCCTTCGATTGAAGATGAGCCCAGCATCAGTCCTTTCTTGATCGACCATACCTATGACAATATTATGACGAAGCTCATGGAGGCTTCCCTGCGGGATCCCCGTTTCAAAGATTACACCTATGATGATCTGGCCCTCTATTTTACCGACAAGGAAAACGGCATTTTAAGGACTTATGCAGAAAGCCTGAATTTGTCTCAGGCTGATCTGCCTTATTTTCCTATGGAGTCCGATGTGCAAGGGGCTATAAAAAGAGCTCATCCTAAAAAGAACAGAAATAAAGGAGTATCGGAAATGGGAGAACAAAATCTGCTTCTGAGCAAGATTGCTTTGGGGCTGGGCATAGCAGGCCTGCTGATAGGCATTCTGGGCCTTGTCATTGGTATGATGGGAAATAGCAAGCGGGCTCAGCTGGAAGCCCAGACTGCCTTTCTCTATCAGGAGCAGCAAAAAATCCAAAAGCTGCAGGAGAAAGAACATGCAGCAGATGTTTTCGGACGTTTCTTTATCCCCAATTACTACTCTGGGAATAAGGAAGCGCTCAACCCCTTCCTGTCGTCAGGGGATGCCAAGTATACGCAGCCAGAACAGGCTCAAATCGTCAGCAATCTGCTGGAAAATGTCAAGCTGGAGAAAGATGATACTTTCACCCTGACCTATGTCATTACATTTTCCACGGCAGAAGGTGTGAAAACCAAACGCCTGTCCTTTGGGATTAAAGAAGACAATAAGGCCGAGTATGGTTTCCTGATCACATCAGAGCCTGTCAGCAGCATCTATATCAGTGAAAACAATAATGGCGACGAAAGCAAGCAGTCAGAGGAGCAAGGGGACAAGCAAACTGAAACGAGCAGCGGTTCAGAAGAAAACAAACAGTCTGAGTCCAGCCAAGCTCCTTCTTAAGAAGGGAGTGATATGAATGCCGACCTATAGCAGTCTTGCAGACTTAATCAGTAAGGCGAAAGATTTTAAAGATGATGTTAGTCCTACTTGGCCCTATAATGAGTCACCGACAAAAGAGACGGCTGCTTTTTATGAACAATGGTCTAATTATTTATCGTCTATTCCGCAGGTTTTTGCTTATTTCCTCAACCTTCCGGGGTGGATTACTAAATCCTTGTATTCTATCAGCATGGCCTTGGAGAATGTTTATAATAATTTATTCAAACTCTTTGGTTTCTTTGACTATCTGGATAGAAATGATACCTTTGTTGGTCAGATTTTTGATGGTCTGCAAAAGCTTGGAGTGGTTGTCTTTGTTCTATTGCTGATACTGTTTATTATTGCAAATTTTATAACCGGCTTAATGAAATACAAAGACGTTATAGGCCACTTTCTTTTGGTCACAGCTGTCTTGGCTTTTCTGCCTCAGGCAATCAAAGAATTTTCTTATGTATTGGCCAAGGACAGCCAATACATCAGTAAAATGTCTGACGACGGAGAGTCTGGCTTTGCTTCCCTGTCTGTCAAACCATATGAAGGCAACGTCGTCGACTTGTATGTTATTATTCAAAAAAATTTTGATGTCAATGTCTTAGGGATGGACAAGAGAGGGTTTTTAAATCCGCCATCTGATTCAGAAAATAAAGTCAGGCTGAACACCATAGATGACAGCAATGTCATGCAGACCGATTACAGCGCATGGTACGGAGGTACCGATAAAACGGTACTAGAGCAGTTTGAAAAGGATGGAGACGGCGGTGATGCTAACTTTAAAGGAGTAGCCCCTATTCTGAGTTCCGTTCTTAGGTCAAATGAAGAAGGGAATGTCCGTATTGATAATGTCAAACCAGGGACTTGGAGTGAACTGGAAAATGTCTTCTCGGCTGTTTACCCTCGCTACAGCGTTAACTGGATTGGTCTAATCGTTCAGCAAATCGTACTGATTGCTCTGTTGATTAGTATGTCTATCAGGTTTGTGCAGTCCGTTTTTCAGGTCATTGTGGCAGGGATGGTGGCTCCGATTGTCGGTTATACCTCTGTTGAAAACTCAGAAAAATTCAAGGAGCTGCTTCAAATGATTTTTGGGACGATTACAGGCGTCTTCTTTGAAGTGATTCTGCTGCGCGTTGCTATGAGTGTTCTGAGAGACTTCCCTGGCATGGTGGCTTCAAGTTTTACCTGGCTATCATCAGGAGGCTTCTCTTCCAATCTCAGCTATTGGGAAAATGTCATGGCTTCTATCATTGTTTACATAGGAGTTTACCTGTCTCTGATAAGCGGCAACAATGCTGTTGAACGCTGGTTAGGTGTTTCTCCGTCGCAGGGCCGCGGAGGGCAAATGGCTGGTATGGCTGGCGCCGGTCTGGCGGCTGGCGGTGCAGCCTCAAGAGCTGGCAGGAAAATGGTTAAATCAGCTCCGGGGGTTGCCAAGAGGACTGCCCGCGGTGTAGGCACCGTTGCTAAGAAAGCTTCTCAAGGTGCTCGAAGCGCGGCCCGCGGAGCGGGTACTGCGGCTAAGGGGATTGGTGCCGGTGCAGCCCGTGTTGCCGGAGGGGCCAAAGGAGCAGTTGAAGGTATCCGTCAGGCCGGCGGAGTTGGCAGAGCAGCTGCCAATCTAGGATCTCATGCCAAAGCTGGTGTCGGCAGTGCTTATGAAAGTGTCAAAAGTTCTGTTCAGTCAACAGCCGGTGGAGTCAAGGATTCTGTTAAGAGTGCCGGTCAAAAAGTGGGCGATGCTGCTAAAAGCAATTACAATGCCGGCAGAACAGGAGTTGCCAATACTCTTGCTTCCGGTGCCAATGCTAATGGTAAGACGAATACCAGTACCAAGAATGAAGCTTCTGGTGTCGGAAGCACGGCAGCCAATACCAACAAACCTAATCAAACGAAGCAAGGGATTGGCGGTGCCTCTGGTTCACAGATTTCTAGTAACAACAGTAAAACCAAAACGTCATCAGCTCCTTCAAATAATGGCGGCATTAAGAAAAAAGATTCTGGTAAAAAACCCTAGTCCAATAGATCGCCATTCAATCAATACAGAAAAAGGTATGACTAATGAAAAAACAGTATATTTCTTTCATAATAGCAATCGCAGTGGCTTTGTCTCTGGTATTCTTATCAGCCTGTAATGCTGCCAAGAATCCGTCCAATGGCGGGGGAGACTCCAGCTCTGGTACACAAAAGGCCGAAGAAGGTATTTATGAGCATTTGAAAAATGCTAAAGACAAAATATGGTATCTGACAGATGAAGTTTCTAAAGACTCTTACCCATTAGCAGTCTATGTCTTTAATAAAGGGAAGGTTAAAGGCTATACAACCTTTAATCGTGACGAGGGAAAGTCCTTTGGAGATCTGGCTAAAATGACAGATGAAGAAATCATTGAGTACTATGAGGAGCAGGAAGGAACTTTTCTAAAACACATTTATGATGTGACAGCCAGCAATGCGGAACAATTTCCTAATGATAGTCAATACAAAGAGTTAGCGGAAGCCTTACAGCCATACGGCGATGGTAAGGGTCAGCTGCCGACGGCTGATTTTCAGGTCAAACTTGTAACCAATGATACTGGAGAAGGTGTGGCCACTGAAGATATTGAGATTGATTTCTTAGATATTAGTAAGCCAGACCGAAACTTTGGAAATTTCTGGAACTATACTTTGAAACTGAAACATGTAACGAGCACTAGCAAGGTATATAACAGTACATACAATGGTTTTGAAACAGAGGATGATGTTCAGCCGCTCTTTATCACCCGCAGCAAGAGCCAATTCCAACTAGATACCCTCAAAACCAAAGGTATAGAAGTTGAATAAACACGAAAACGGAAAGAATTCTCTTTTCGTTTTTTATCTTGACAAATGGATAGAAAACGGTATAATGAATGTGTAAATTTTATTTACTGCTTTTCAGTTGAGCCTGAAGCCCTGTGGCTTCGCCTGTCTTTAAGGACTGACTTTCAGCGATGAAAGCTTATAGGCAGTGCAGGAATCCAAAGAAACAATCTGCGGAGCTGTGAGATTGGGATTCTGAAGCTTTTATGTTTCAGCTTCAATACTTGTGTTAAATTGGTAAACTTATGACTTTTCAAGCAGCTGCTTGGGGAACACTGAGAAAGTTATTTCTCAGCCGGCTAAGGTTGATTTAAAATCAACTAAAGACTGGTTTTTTCAGTGTGTCTTCATCTGCCTGAGAGGTCTTTTTTGCTGGTTTGACCTGACTGTCGGGATGGAGCTGCCTTCCATTAGGAAGAAGTTTCTGTTTTGAGGAAGTTCAAACGAAGAGCTGCTGTGCAGCTTTTTTGCTTGGATTAAGATTATGAACGAATCTGTAAGGAGGTGATTTTATGTATCTAAAAGATTGTGAGCACAATCTAAAAAAGCTCCCTCCTGAGTGTTGATCTTTAATTTGGTGATTGAAAATCAACATATCCTAAGGAAGGGAGGGGGAAACAATGTCGGATGTACTATTGGAAATGATTCTTCATATTACCAAAACAGCTCTTACTTATTTTTTATATAAATGTTTAGATTGCTGGTTTGCTAGTACGAAGTACAGTAAGAAAGGGCATTCTCGTTGTCGCCGTTTCTTATCACACCGCAGAAGAAAATAATTCTGCAACCCCGGTTCACCATACAGAACAGAAAAAAGCCCTTATCTATTGCCGTAGATAAGGGCTTTGGGGTTTGTACAATGTACAAAGTAATTCTGAAACTCTATTATATTCTAAATTTTCTTTTTTGTCAACTGTTTTTTGCACTAAAATATTCAAGTTATTTATGCCGCTTATTGCTCCTAAGCTCCAGTCAGGGAGAGTGCTGCCAATCACCGTCGTTTCTTGCCACACCGCAGAAGAAAATAATTCTGCAGCCCCGGTTCACTATACAGAACAGAAAAAAGCCCTTATCTATTGCCGTAGATAAAGGCTTTGGGGCTGTAAACAATGTCTACAACTACTATTGGAAATATCATTGTAACTTAAAAATTTCATTTTGTCAACTGTTTTTGCGCTAAAATATTCAAGTTATTTATGCCGCTTACTGCTCTTAAGCTCCAGTCAGCAAGTGTCCCAGCCAGCTGATTAGGATATCGGCGACTGCCAGACCTAAGGTTATCATTCCCATGAAAATGGCAAATGTATAAGGCGCCAGCTGAAACCGTGGATTTTTCAGGTCGTTAAAGACAACGCCCAGACTCCCGCCCAAGCCGCCGCAGAGAGCGGTCATGATGAGAATGAAGGTGCGTTTGGCTCTGCTGTCAGCTAGGCTGGCATAGCTGCGCATGACCAGAAGCTGCCATATCAATAAAAGGAGCAAACTTAAAAAGGGGTGGCGGTGTATTGCATTGGAAATCAAGGCCTCACCTCTCTGATAGATTTTGCCCTTATTTTATCCTAATTACGAACCATAAGCAAGAGAAAAGTTGCCTTCTGCTTTATCATAAAGCCTTATGGAGGTTGGATGCAGTATAATGATTTTATATCGTCATTTAGTTTATCTTTTACTACGTTGTCAGCTCGCCTTGCTCCAACAGTTCAGAAGGACTGTTGGAGGTTGGAGATAAAACAAACGCAGTTTGTGTCAAAACAGTCCGGGGGACTGTGAGAGGTTGGGGATGGGGAAAACAGAGTTTTCCTCAATGTAGGAGCTTTTTGGAGTCTAAAAGACGAACAAAGTTGAGACTTGCTTCGCAAGTCCTATCTGCAACCTCAAAGCAGTGCTTTGAGCAATCAGCTACCGCGTCAAGAGTTTTTTGCCAAAACAAAGCGAAACTGAAGGACTTTTGTCTCAGCCTCGTCTTTCGTTCAGCCCGAACCTACCTACTTTTGAGCCTTCCTCACAGAAGCTCCAGCCACCGCCTCAAAACCCCCACTAGAGGTTTTGAGCGGCTTGCTGCCCTATCGTCCTGTATGTTACCGATAGGCTGAAACGGTCCCCCGGACTGTTTCCCTGCTAAAAGCAAACTAAAAGACTATAATACCTATACTCAATGTACATCGGAATCAGACTGGGCAGTCAGCTGCTGCGTCAAGAGTTTTTTACCAAAACAAGCGAGGCTGAAGGATTTTTGTCCCAGCCTCAGGCTCCTTATCTGCCGTCTCCAACAGCCTTTCAGGCTTAACGGCGGTTGGTTTTGCTGTTTGAAGAGTAGGAAAATTAGAGAAAAGGATAGGATTTATGGCCTTAAAAAAACCAAGTTCTTCCAAAAAAATGGGGAAAAACAAGAAAAAAGAGACAGCCGGCAACGGCAGCAGCCGAATCGGCAAGATGGCGGAGAATCAGTTCACCTATGATACCAAAGAGTTTGAGAATCGGGATTTTCTGTCAACGGTGGAGCTGCTGGATACGAAGGCGATTCTGAGCAATGTCAAGGGTCAGCCCATTGCTCTGGAAAATGGCTATTCGGGCTATCTGCAGATTATGGAAGTGAGGGGAAAGGACCTGAATTCTCTGTCGGACAATGAACGGCAGCGGACCATTCAGAATTTCCGGAAATGGAATTCAGAAATCACCTTTGACTATCTGTTTGAATCCACAACGCTTCCGACGGACACTTCTGAGCAGATCATCGAGTCCAGACGGATTTTAAATGAAGTGCGGCGTGAGATGAGCAAGACCGGTATCAGCGAAAACAGAATGGAGCAGCTCAAGGACAGAGAGAGTATCCTTATGCAGAATATCCTGTCTGAAGAAGCAGTTGAGCAAGAGCTGTACAATGCAGAATTTCTGATCTGGCTGTACGGAGATACCATTGAAGAGCTGCACAGACAGGTGCGCAAGGCTCAGACCAGCGGAAACGGTGATTTTGTTCCCGTCATCGTCTCGGCAAACAAGAAGGAGCAAATTCTCAAACAGTACAACAATCAAAATGAAAAGGTGTAGTGCGCATGTATTTGAAAAAACGCAAAGTAAAAAAATTAATGGCCCGCGGCTATGATCTGCCCTTTATCAGCCGGATTCAGCCTCAGGGCAATGTTGACTTCAAGTCAGACGATCGCTATTGGAAATCAGGCGATGGCTATCATGCCACTCTCTTTGTCACAGGCTATCCGACCGGCGGTCTGAATGACTACTGGGGGACAGAGCTGATGCAGGTGCAGGGGACACGTGCCTTTATGCACGTCACTCACCTGGATAATAAGTTGGTTCAGGAAAAAGCCTCCAAGGCTGTTGAAGAAAAGAGTTCGCGGATTGATGAAAATCAAAAGGCAACCAAGAATCAGGCCGAATTGGATGAGGTGCAGGATTTGATGCTGCTGGAGCAGGATATCCGCCACAATAACTCCGGTGTCAAGGGCATCTGGACCCGCATCTATGCTTCCGGCAATACCGAAAAAGAGCTGTTTGAAAAGATGTCCGAGATTAAAAACGGAGCCCCTAAATTCTCCATGACCTCCTTTATCGGAGAGCAGGATTTGGAGTATCATTCGCCTTTTGTTCCGCCGCTGCGGCAGAAAGATCTGCCCAATCACCGCCAGCCTCAGCCGGTGCCGGTTCGGGATTTGTCCGGCGGC
>NZ_KQ969394.1:369700-373352 GCF_001578865.1 Streptococcus sp. DD11 | reverse complement strand
ACTGGTTTAACCATACTAAGTTAGCGGACCCGCACGGGACCTACTTTGGCTATACGCCGACCAGCGGGGCGGTCAATCTGGACTTTCTGCAAAATGACGATATTCGGACCCGGCCCTTTATGTTTGTGGCAGGGGCGCCCAAGATGTACCAAAAGAAATTTGTGCTGAAACACACCGATTCGCTCTATGCCAGAGGGCATAAGATTATCAATATTGATCTGGACGGGACTTTTCATGATCTGACGAAATTTCAATACGGCAAGGTGCTCAGTATGTCCGGCGGGGCCAATAAGATTAACATCATGCAGGTCCTGCCTACCATGACCAAGGAAAACGGGGTAGAGGTGGATGAAATCGGCTCTTTCCGGCTTCATGTTGCCAAGCTGAAAAGTATCGCTCAGGTCCTCAATCAGGAAATTACTTCTGATGACCTCCTGCGCTTGGAAGACCTTATCACTGATTTCTACGTTTCTATCGGCCTCTGGCAGCACAATGCAGAGAAGAATGCGGAAAATATCCATGTCACAACCATTGTCAATGATGAGCATCCGCGCCTGTCCCAGTTTTGCTCCTTTTTGGAGCAGCGCTATCGGGCAGCGGGCAAGGCAGGGAATGACCACGATACCAGATCGGTCGGCCGCATTTCCAAGACTTTCAGCTCCCTCAATAAGAACTACGGCCCCATCTTTGACGTCTATACCAACTTTGAAGACCTGTCAGAGGAGCAGGTTGTGACGATTGATTTATCAGAACTGACCAAAACGCCTATGCTGCTCAACCTGCAGCTGACTCAGGTCCTGTCTCTGATTTCTTCTTATGTCGTCAACAACGGCAAGATTCAGCGGCAGAAGCGCAAGCAGAATCTGGCAGTCGCCCATGACCAGCTGACCCACTATGTCATTAATATTTCATCAGCTCAGATGGTCTTGGATATCCGCTACTCCCAGTCGGTGACTTTCTTGGCCGATATGATTGAGGAAATGGGGACTAATTATGCTGGTGTCGTGCTGGAGATGACCTCGCTGCAGAATGTTCTGGTAGCGAGCGGCAATACAACTCTGGACATCTACGCTTCCTCTATTCGCCGGATTTTCTCCCTCATGCAGTACCGGGTCTTTGCCAATACGGATGAAACGACCGTTCACCTGCTGGCAGATGCTTTAAGAGAATCCATGACTGAGTCAGAGCTGGAGACCCTGCCCAACTTAGTCCAAGGACAGCTTTTCCTTAATATTGCCGGACACGGCAATGTCGTCTTCAACCAAGAATTTTTGGGCAATGAATTAGAAAGATATGCCAGTGTGGATTAGGAGGTTGTATGTTTGTTTTACGGTTTAACAGCTGGTTTTACTCGACCAAAACATTAAAAACGTTCTTCTGGCTGCGCTGGATTGCGACCATAGCTTTTGGTTTGGCTTTTCTGTTTGGTTTTGGCCTGAATCTAGCCTACTTAATGACCCTGCACGGCAGCCGTCTGATTACCATGACCTTTTCTGTTTCCTTCATCATTGGCCTCCTCGTTCTGCTCTGGACAGTCATTCGGGGCAGGAGGGAAGCAATTGTGCCGGTTCTTCTCATGATTTTGCTGCCTTCGACTCTCCTGACAGAATTTGGGGTAACAGCAGACCTCTATCTGCTGCTGCTCTTCTTTGTCTGCTATTTGGAATCCAGCCACCGCCGCTTTGTCGTCAATGTTGCAGCTAAACTGAGCAAGGAGTTTTCACCGATTTACAGCAAACGTCTGGCCAATAAAAATCAGAGCCGTCTTTACCGTCATGCTTATAGGGTGCTAGGGCTTCTGAATCTGGATGATTTTAGGCTGGTCAGGGAAGTGACGAAAGTCAGTTCAGATAAGGTGCAGGGGCTGAGTGAAAAAGAGTTTATCCGCACTTTTAAAATCAAAGGACTTTTAGGCTCGACAACGATAAAAGACGAGCTCTATAGCAGTCCGCAAAAAAGCTGGTTCTTCCTGAGACGGAAATGGTAAGGTTCAGATAGAGTCCTTCAGTCCTGTTCCCCACCCCTCCAACAGTCCGGGGGACATTGGAGCAGGGCGAGTCAGCAGTTAGCGATATGCGGGCTTAAAACAGAAAGAGTATAAAATGCACAGAAAGGAAGCTAAATGAAGCCGAGATGAGCTTGATTTGGCCAGAAAACAAATGGTGAAGTACAGACTTGTTCGACCAGAGACAGAGGGTTACGAAAAAGAGGAAGCGAAAAGAGAACAGCCGCATCCCAGAAAACGGCGGATGAGAGGGCCGATTTCTGTCTACAAGGATACAGCAGCTTCTTACCGTTCCACAAAGAAAGCGGTTAGCGACTACTATCAAAGCATGGTAGATGAGCAAAAGGCTTATTATGACCATGATGATAACTGGCAGATTCGGGAGCAGTACCAGCGAAATCAGGAATTTACTAAAAAATTGCTGAAATACGGTCTGGCTGCAGCTGTTCTGATAGGACTGTATTGGCTTTTTCGGATATTCTTTCTAAAGAGGTAAAGTAGTATGTCAAGATACTCGGTTATCAATGTGGGTAAAAAAGCAATTAAAAGAGCTATTTTTCTAAAACTTTTTCTTTGGATAGGAATTCCTGTTATCCTTATTTTGCTGGTTATGTTTCTGCTGGCAGCGATTTTAGTAGGCGGAGGCGCCGATAATTCTCAAAAAGCCAGCAACTGTAAACCCGGAACCAGTCAGACGAGCCCCAACACGACGCAGGAAACTTCCTCGGGCAATAGTTCCATTGAAGAGTTTGTCAAGGAGCATGAAAAAGCTTACCTTGAATCATGGAGAGTAGGCGGTTTTCTGCCCTCTGCCTCTATCGTCCAGACCCAGATTGAGACTTCTTTTGACCAAAGCGTTCAGTCCTTTGGCCAAGCCCATAATATGGGGGGAGTTAAATGGAGCAAGGCCTCAGATTTTGCTCAGACCGTTGCTTTATACGGCTCTAGTTCAGTATCAAAAGACGGGGCAGGAACCAGTGTGGGTGATGATACCGGAGGAAAATATGTTTATTTTTCTACCTTTGATGCCGGTATTGTCGGCAAGGCTGAATTCATGAAGAATCAGACCCTCTACAAGGGAGCTATCAACAATACAGACGGTCTCAGCACCCTTAGTGCTATCGCGGACGGCGGCTGGGCGACAGATCCTTCTTATAAGAGCAAGCTGCATAGCCTATACAATAGCTTAGGAGCAAAGTTTAAATGGTTGGATGAAAAAGCTATTTCTCAGTATGGGGCCAGCCCTGTTTCAGAAACCACTTCATCCTCAGGCGGCGATTCTGACAGTGACAGCAGCGGCAGTCCTTCTTCGCCCGATAGTTCAAAAAAGAAGGACTGTAATGGCAGCGGAAAGACAGGGACTAATGGTACCAACGGGGATGCTGTTGACGGTTCCGGCAAGGTACCGGAGGATGCAACGGCCTTGCTGTATACACCGGATACTCTTCCTTCCAGTCTGAGTCCCTACCTTCTTGATCCTAGGGCTTTCGGTATGGAATATGGCGGAAAGGGGGCCAACTGGGAGCATCCTGATGAATTTTATTTGGCCGGCCAGTGTGTCAATCTGACCATCAGTTTTGGCAATATTTTGTGGGGGCATAAGGGTGTGGTTATTGGAAATGGGATCGATCAGGCGGCTGCCTGGGC
>NZ_KQ969394.1:361409-369544 GCF_001578865.1 Streptococcus sp. DD11 | reverse complement strand
TTATTGGAAATGGGATCGATCAGGCGGCTGCCTGGGCGGTAATCTTCGGCAATTCGACCAAGAAAGCCCCCAAAAAAGGAGCAATATTTTCCTGTCTCAGCGACAGCGGAAACCCTGCAGGCCATACCGGGATTGTCTGCCATGTCTTTGAGGATGGCAGTATCCTGACCTGTGAGCAGAATAGCTCGGTGAGCGGTACTACTGCAGGCAAGCCCTTTACTTGGCACTATTGTGTGATTAGGCCAGCTGAGCAGGCAGAGAAACGCTATTCTTTCGCTTACCCGGATGACAGGGAGCCAAACCTAGGCGATAAGACAGGTGCCAGCAGTTAATGCTCTGAGAGAATCAAAACTTGTATCCATACTCTTCGAAAATCACTAACTTGCTTTGGTTTCGCTTACTATTGAGGATAAATAGAGCGAATAGCAATCCGGAGGTATTAGAGCTTGCTAATGGGATAAAGACAGCCTGTGTGAAACTGTCCCCGAATTATCAGAAGAAAAGAGGTTATAATGAATCCAAGAAAGAAAAGGCGGCTGATGACAGCGCTCGTCTGTCTGGGTCTGCTGCTCCTTACAGCCATCTTTATCACAGCGTTTTTGAACAGACAGGCTAAAAAGAAGGAGAAGAAGCCGGAAATTTCACAGACAACTTCTTCCGAGTCCAGCGTTGTGTCATCTTACAGTCAGTCTGAACAGACTCCCAACAAAAAAAATTATCGGCAGGCGCGCGCGACTCTGGAGCGGCCGGAAAGCCTAGTGTCTGAGGACAAGAAAAACAAGGTGGCTGAAGCTTTAAAGATAGCTGTTGAGGATATTAAAAAGCATCCCAATACAGCAGATGTGTCGGGGACGATGGACAATCATCTGTCCTCAACATCGAGCCCCATGGTTCTGACCTTTGCGATGGCTCTGAACTTAGCTGGTTACCGCTTAGAGGACAGCCAGACAGAGGTCTTCAAGTCCTATAGTGACGATGTCCTTCAGTTTATCTGTGTCCTGAGTAAAGATGGAGAGGAAAATTCTTACTTTGTCGGCAACTATAATGACTATACCGCTCAGCTCCAAATCGCTTCCTATCATGGCGGCAATATCAGAGTGCGGGGGGATTAGCTGTTCTTGAGAGCTGTGCGGAGGCAGAACGGCAAAACAGTCTGAAGGAGTGAAAAGGTCAGGGTCTGGAAATCCGAAAGCGAGGCAGCGGATGAAGAGTTCATTCCGCCGCCAGCCGTTAAGCCCAGAAGAGTGCTTGCAAGGGCTGGTAAAACTCAGCAATTTAAGCTATACTAAAAGATAGTAAAAAAGAAAAGGAAGAAAAGTATATGCACAGTCATCTGAATGCAGCAGAGCTGGATCAGCTTATTGAGCAATGCCAGAATGGCCAGGTTCTGATTACGGACTTGGATCCCCTGCTGGTCTACGAGCTGGAACTGAGGGTCAATGAGCGTCTGGCAGAGAATCAGGAGCCTCTGATGTTCAGTTTTCATGAACTCGCCTATAATGGCTTTGTGCCAGATGCTCATGCTGTCTGGATTCGAGACCAGAGCTATGTGCAGCTCTTTGGATTTATGTTTTTCAGCATCGGCTTTCTCCTTTTGTTCTTCCTCCTTTTTACCGGAGCAGGCCCCTTTCAGCTTAAAAACATTGCCTCTGTCCTCAGTCTGCTGGTCATTTCAATCTTTACCTATGTCGTCCTCCTGCTGGTCTCTAATAAACCCGAGGATGAACTGGACAAAAAACATGAAGAAAACAGGGTTTAGCAGAACCTTGTTTTTTTGAACGGATTTTATATTCAAGGAACATCAGCAGCAGATATGGTGACAGCCAGCTGCTCAGCCTGTCACGAGAAATCCCAAGGGGCTTTTTGAACCCCTGCAGGAACTGTTTGTATCGTCATTTCGTTTATCTTTTATTCCGTTGTTAACTCGCCTTGCTCCGACAGTCCAGGAGGACTGTTGGAGGCTGGAGATAAAGGGAAGGCAGTTCCCGGCTTTCGTTCAGTCCCGGGGAGTGAGTCTGGGATAAAAATACCCAGATTCGTCTATTTCTATCGTTCGACTGCAAGACGCAGTGGTTGGGAGAGATTCTGTTGACTTTAGTCAACTAGAATCTCCCCCTGCACAGTTCATTAGGCGCTTTAGCGCCAATGGACCACTGCTGAGCGGCTTCTAATTCGTTGATAAATCAACTCTTACAAGCCTGCTCAACTGTGCGGAGGCGGGAGTGAAACAGCCTGGGGGTAGGCTGTTTCAGGTCAGCAACTAGAAACTAAGACTGGCTGACAAAATCGAAGACTCCGTCTTACCGATTTTTATACGGTATCTTCCCAAAGATAGCTCTCTCTGTGGGTGCGGGCGCAGCCATCATGGGAGTCTGTCCTACTCTCACTACTAAAAGCAACCTAAAAGACGATATGGAAACGGTTCCTCTTATCAGCAGAAACAGCAAGGAGGAAAAGCAGGAAAACTTTTTATGATAAAAAGAAACAAGGGGGCTCCTGAGATATAATAGAAATAATCACTAACGAAAGGAATTTCTGTTATGAAAAAGAATAAAATTCTCTTGCTTTCAGCTTCGATTCTGCTTTCTGCAGGCATTGGAACCAGTCTGGCTTATGCGGACGAGCCCAATCCGGTCGTTCCGCCTGCCGATGCTCAGCCAGTCCAGCCAGTTCCGCCAAGGGATGACCAGCCGACTCCTCCGGTTAATCCTAATCCGGATGACAATAATAATCAGCCAACTCCGCCTCCTACCGATAATGGTGACAACGGCGGCAATGACAATAACCAGCCGACTCCCCCGCCTGCTGATGATAACGGCGGCAACAATGGCGGCAATGGGAACAATCAGCCGACCCCTCCGAGCGACGACGGTCAGCCAGTCCAGCCGACTCCTCCGGCTGATCCTAATCCGGATGACAATAATAATCAGCCAACTCCGCCTCCTACCGATAATGGCGACAACGGCGGCAATGACAATAACCAGCCGACTCCCCCGCCTGCTGATGATAACGGCGGCAACAATGGCGGCGGCAATGGGAACAATCAGCCAACCCCTCCGAGCGACGATGGTCAGCCAGTCCAGCCAACTCCTCCCCAGCCGAGTCCTCCAAGTGATGACAATCAGCCTAACAGACCGGTCAACCCTGCTGACCCAGTCACGCCGACCGATCCTTCCAGACCGGCAGACGGCAATAATCCTATTGACAAAAATAAGAGGGCTGAAGGAAATGGTGAGGGAGCCAGCATCTCTGATCCGACTATTTCGGTCCAAGGTCCTGTAGAAAACACGAATAACAATACCACAGCTGTCCCCGAAGCCGCACCGACTCCCCCGCCTGCGCCTGTGACAGTAACCGTGACAGCTCAGGATCCAGCGCTTCCGGCGACAGGAACAAGGCGGTCCCTGCTTCTGGCCGCGACTGGAGCAGCCCTTCTGTCTATGCTGGCCCTGCTCGGCATGACAGACAAGAAAAAGACTCAGTAACCTCTTTTTGACGATGAGTCATTGAGAGCTGCCGGACTCCTTTAGATGCCTGACTGCAAGGTCGGGCTTTTTTGTTTTCTCTCTTTATGATAAAGCTCTATTAAAAATATTTCCTGTATAATTTTAAGTAAGAATAATGACAAAAAGGAGGTGAAAAAGGCTTGTCCACAATCCTTAGCAAATATAAAATCAGACAGAACGAATCTGGGAAATACACCACTGTCGTTCCTTCATTTTACGATAAAGACTACTACCGGCATTTTCAGATAAAACGCCTGCCGCAGACCAACCGCTTCCCTTTTTTTCTGCAGGCAGACAATGACGGTTCAGGAAGCATCCAGCTGACAATCAGTTACCAGAGCGAAGCAGATTTTCTGCTGGTTGGCCGCCAGCTGTCGCAGCTGGAACAAAAAATTTTGGTGTTTATTGCCCGTTTCAGAAACGTCCAGAAACTCCAGATTCAAAAGGAAATAGGGAGCAGTACTGCGGGAAGCCGCCTTGAAAAAGCTCTGAAAAAACTGCATCAGTATTTTTTGATTGAGGTCTGGGAATTTCCGCGCAAGGACAAGGCCGGGGAGTCAGCCAGGGCTTACTCCATCACACGAAACGGCTTCTCTCTGCTGCGCTATTTGCAGCTTTTGGAGCAGCAAGGGTGCTATCAATGGGAGGCCGCCTTTGATGCGGATCTTTACCAGCCAATCCGCAGCTGGAAAATCGTAGATACCTATCAGGTTTTTAGGCTGTCAGCCCATTACAAGGATTTCATACCTAAAAAGCAGTTTGAGCCCAAGCCCTACACGGTTAGGCAGGCAGATAGAAAAAAGAATGCTCTGGGCGAGGAAAAAGAAAGCCAGACAGAACGGCAGATTTTTTTGCGGCAGGCCAGTGTTGAGGGCGAGCTCCTTTTTGAAAATCCAAGGCTGCAGTATGTCTTTGACCTCTATCCTCTGGTTACGGAAAAAGATGTGGCAGACCTGCTGCTGCTGCTGCAGCACTGGTCGACTTTTGAAGATGACTACCGTTATCTGGTGCTGATTGTCGACTCTTGGGACTGGGTTGAAGAAATCAGTCAGACCTACAGTCTGCCGGATTATGCGGCTAATATTCTCTTTTTTGATTTGGACAGTGTCCAGAATGATGACCTGCTGAGCTCCCTCTATCAATTTGATCCGGACAGCAGCACTTATTCGGTTTTGCCTTTTAAATTCATGCATCCATAGGTTTCGTTGAGGATAATGGGTGATTTCTTTTGCAGGCTTTCTGAATGCTCAAATGATGAGGATGCCATTCAGAAGCAGGCATAGCGGCGGAACAGAAGCCCTTCTTGAAAATTTTGGGGCTTGGCTTCAGGCTCGGTCTAAAAAGATTCCCCGAGTCTTTTTGCTCCCAGCCCAGTTCACTGCCAAAAGCGAACTAAAAAACTATAAGATTTTCTCAATGAACTTACTGAATAAAAAAATTAATTTTCGATTCAAATTTACAGGAATTTTTAAGACTTATGGTATACTCTTATAGGAGAAATATCTACCCTTGCTCAGTAAACATTTTTATTCCTGACACCCCTTGATAGCAGCTGCTTCAAGGCCGCAAATGATATTTAGGATAAAAAAGATTTACAAGTCAGACAGAAGATTCGGCGCACCGAAATAAGGCCCATACGAGATGTAGAAAATAAAAGAGGAGTCAAAATGAATGAAGCAAACAGATGATGGTAAAAAATATTTGGTCGTCCATGGAGAAAAATTAATCGAAGAAATAGCCCAAACGCTTCCTGTGACAGTCCAGGAATATGACGGAACCAAGGTCGGTCTGATAAAGTTAGAAGACCTTGATCAGATACCGGAGGAGCTGCAGGCTTTGCTAGATGACAGTATTGAGATACTATAAAACAGGCGCTGAAGACAGTGCCTGTTTTATATCGTCATTCGTTTCTCTTTTATTCCGTCATTAACTCGACTTGCTCCAACAGTCCAGAAGGACTGTTGGAGGCTGGAGATAAAGGGAACGCAGTTCCCGGCTTTCGTTTAGTCCGGGGGAGTGAGTCTGTCCCACCGCCATCAGACCTGCGCTTTTGAGACAGACTTCCTCACGGAAGCTTTATCCGCCGCCTCAAAAGCTCCGCTGGAGGTTTTTGACACTTCCTAGCGGAAGCTTTATCCGCCGCCTCAGAACCTCCGCTGGAGGTTTTGAGCAGCTCGCAGCCCATCATTTTCTTATTTCAAAATGATAGGCTGAAACTGTCCCCCGGGCAGTTTCACTGCTAAAAGCCGACTAAAAGGCTATATCACAGAAGTCAGTCCCGGCCTCATTTAGACTTTCAAAGGGCCTGAGATGCTGGTCGGTCTAGTCGCAGACAAAGGTCAGCGGTTCCTGTGTCTTCATGTCGATATACTGTCCCTTGTAGTACATGACATTGGCTTTGCGCAGCCAAGAAGTAATCTTATCGCGGACATTGAACTCAATGCCCAGTTCAGCTTCCACCTTCTTGATCTGCTTTTGCTGCATTTCTCTGGAGAAGAATTTGGCCAAAATATCCGTATCAATCAGATGTTCAGAAATAATAACAGCAGGATCTTTCAGATAATTGATGAAATTCTGATAGGTCAGGCTTTTCAGAAAATCATTGCACTTGTCGATAAAGCGCTTGGTCATCAGCCCTTCTTCAAACTGAAGCAGGGGAAAATAGAGTAAACGATAGTAGGTTTCAAAGATTTCCTCAACATCTTTGCTGCTGAATTCCTTGGCCAGGGATTTGCTGATAGGACGCTGGCCGCCGTAGACATTGATCCCGATTTCCAGACACATATTGTAGGGGCTGTAGCCCAGCAGCATGCAGTTGATAATTTCTTGGTTTTGCTCGTCTTTGCATTGTTTTTTAAAATTTTTCAGCTTTTCTTCTAAAAATATGATTTTAATTTCCATAAAACGTTGCTCCTCTGTAAATGACTTCACCACCACTGAAAAGTTGATTTAAAATCAATCCACTTTAAGAAGTTCGTCGGTATTTACGTTGAAAATTTTGGCAAGTTTGACCAGTTTGTCACCTCTGATACTGAGTTGATTCCGCTCCATATGGGAGACGGTCATCTGAGAAACCCCCAGCAATTTTGCCAGTTGAGCCTGTGTCATTTTATTGTGGCGTGCTCTTAATTCTGCTATCGTTACCATAAAAGCCTCCTCAAATTTTATGACTAAAATTATATACCTTTTATTTTAGTTTATCAATAGCCTTGTTGATTTAAAATCATGATTTTTAAAATATAGGTTTTATTAATAGGCTTTTGAGCCGCTTATTAAACTTTCTTTACAATTTCGTTAAGAGAATATTGATAAACGATTCGGTTGCTGGTATAATTTTATTGAAATGATGAGAAAGAGAGGGTTGGCAAATGGCGACGATAGGAGAACGGATCAGACAGCTGCGGTCGTCTCAGGGCTTTACCCAGGCCCGCTTGGCGGAGGTGCTGCATGTCAGCAAGAGCACCGTTTCTAAGTGGGAAAGCAACACCAATCTGCCTCAGGCTATGGAGCTGAAGAATATGAGCAGTCTCTTTCATGTCAGGTCTGACTATCTTCTGGGGCTTTCCAATCAGCTGGCAGCAGGTTCGGCAGGCGGAGATAAAAAACTGGCAGCGCTAACTGCCTATTTTCAGCAGCTGGAGAGGGAAGAAAGCAAGCAGCGCTGCTTAGACTTTGTTATCAGCCAGCTGAATGAGCAGGAAACAGCTAAAATGCAGGCTGAGCTGCTTCAGAAAACACTGGATGAGCCCAAAGTTCACCTTCCGGATGTCAAAATTATTGTGGATGCCGATGCTGCACTGCAGGAATTAGACAAATAAGGCGAGAGCTAAACTCGTGTGCCGCTCCTGCCGCGGATGCTCATTTCCTTTATCTTTTATAGTCTTTTTCTTTGTTTTTAGTGGTGAAACTGTCTGGGGGACAGTTTCAGCCTATCACTAAAAATATAGGACGATAGGGCAGCGAGGCACTCAAAAGCTCCAGTGGAGGTTTGGGGCTGGTGGATGGCGCTTCCGAGCTTTCGGCTTTCTAGGCTTGGCCTGGAGTCTGTCTCGGCCGCTTCAATCCCCGAGCATATAACTAACTGTTGAAACTTAAAAACTGCCGGCTTCAGATGAGGCTGGCAGTTTTTTGTGGGACAGGCGGTCTCTTTGGAGCTTGAGACTCTGCTTTAGGTCCTTTCCTAGTTATTACTTGTTCTGTTTTCTTTTTCCAACGAGGATAATGGCGGAGATAGTGACCTGTTTGAGGTCTTCCCAGTCGATTAGTTCCTGATGGACATGAAAGAGCAGGGGCGTCATCTGGATCAGAGCGGCTCTTTCTTGGGGTTGGAGCGGTTGGCAGTGTTCGACTTCCTGCTGGGACAGAATGTCAAAGTGCTCCTGAAAATGCTGGATTACCTGCTGATTGGAATAGGTCTTTCTGCCCAGCTGTTCGACCGCCTTTTCGCGGATTTCCTGCAAGTGGCTGTCCTTGGGGACGACCTTGATGACCAATCCTTCCTTTTTCAGGACCCGCTGAAATTCCTGATAATTGGCCGGGGAAAAAATATCCAAAACAACATCCACTGCCTGCTCCTGAATGGGCAGCCGGGCCAAATCTCCGACAAACCAGTTAACTGCCAAACTCTTG
>NZ_KQ969394.1:356473-361389 GCF_001578865.1 Streptococcus sp. DD11 | reverse complement strand
CGGCCTGAATTTCTCGGGCATAATAGCCCTCGCCGCAGCCGACATCCAAAAGGGTCGCATGCGGAGCGGTTTCCTGCAGGATCTGCAGCAGGCTGTCTAAAATGTGTCTATAAAAACCGGCTTCCAGAATCAGCTGCCGGTTCTGAAAGCTGGCTTTATCATAGTCTTTAGACTGCCTGACCTGCGGAGCCAGATGAACATAGCCAAATCGGGCGATGTCGTAGGAGTGACGCCTGGGACACTTGAGGCTGTTTTGGTCCAGCTGCAGCTGCTGGCTGCACAGCGGACAGGCAAAAGCCTGAGCCTTGGCAAATCGGGCGATGGTGGATTTCATAAGGGTTCCCCTTCTTTCTTGCTGCTTTACTGCTCCGTAAACCTTCTGCTTTAAATGCCAGCAGTGGGACAGACGCCCATGACGGCTGCCCTGCTCTCTGTATACAGACTTTTCGTTTGCTTTTGGCTCCCCCGGGCTGTGTAAGCTAGCAAAGCAATAAAAGATAAACTAAATGACGATAAAAGGATGGTGATGTTCCAGACCGTGACAATCAAAGAAAATCGAAGATAACAGAGTTAAGAAAAGAAGCCGGTTTTTCGGCCGGCTCCTTGCCTTGTTTTGGCATCAGTAAGTCAGAGCAAAGTATTTTTTCTTGCCGCGGCGGATGACCGTCAGCTCATTTTCCAACTTGTCTGCTTCAGTCAGGCTGTAGTTCAGATCCTGAATGCGTTCGCCATTGAGATAGATGGCGCCGTTTTGGATATCTTCGCGGGCCTGTCGCTTGGAGCTGACGACACCGGCTGTGACCAAGAGCTCCACGAGAAGAAGGCTGTCCTCGGCCTGAACCTGATAGCTGGGTACGCCCGACAAACCTTGTCTCAGTTCTGTGACAGAGAGGTTTTTAATGTTTCCGGCAAAGAGCTGCTCGCTGATATTCAGAGCCTCTTGATAGGCTTTCTCGCCGTGCACCAGAGTCACGACTTCGCGGGCCAGAATTTTCTGAGCCAGACGCTCGTGCGGAGCCGCCTCAAACTGCTGGCGGATGTCCTCGATTTCTTCCAGTGAGAGGAAGGTGAAAATCTTCAGGAAGCGAACGGCATCGGCATCCATGACATTCATCCAGAACTGGTACATTTCATAAGGCGAAGTCTTGTCTGCATTGAGCCAGACAGCATTGCCTTCGGATTTGCCGAATTTTTTGCCAGTAGCGTCCGTAATGAGCGGGACGGTCATGACATGGCCGATCTTATCAGCTTTGCGGCGCAGCAGTTCGGTCCCTGCTGTCATATTGCCCCATTGATCAGAACCGCCGATTTGCAGGGTGACTCCATGTTCTTGGTTTAAGACAAAAAAGTCGTAGCCCTGCATGATTTGGTAGGCAAATTCTGTGTAGGAAATTCCTGTCTCGATCCGGCTCTTGACGGAGTCCTTGCTCATCATGTAGTTGACGGTGAAGTATTTGCCGACATCGCGCAGAAAATCAATAAAGCTGATGCTGCTGAACCAGTCGTAGTTGTTGACCATTTCAGCCTTATTTGCTCCCTTTTCAAAGTCAAGGAAGCGGGCAAGCTGCCCTTGAATGCTCTTAGCCCAGCCGTTAACTGTTTCTTTTGTTTGGAGACTGCGCTCAGCATCTTTGAAAGACGGGTCCCCAATCAAGCCAGTCGCACCGCCGACGAGCGCATAGGGCTTATGACCTGCCAGCTGCAGGCGGCGGCTGGTCAAAATAGCCACCAAATGTCCCAGATGAAGGCTGTCGGCAGTCGGATCATAGCCGGTGTAATAAGAAACTTGTCCTTCTTCCAGGGCTTTGCGCAAAGCTTCTTCATCAGTTGTTTGGAAAACCAAACCACGCTCTTTTAGCTCATCAAAAATGTGCATGTACATCTCCTTTTCAACATATAGTGTGCTCACTCTATTGTATCACAAAGCGTTTAAATAGCAATGTTTCCTTGAAATAAATCATAGTTATTTGTTATAATGGTACAATACAAGGAGAATCTGTTTTGCAACAAATAGTCGAGAAATTAAAAACACTGTGGGAAAAAACCCGGCAGTTTTTCAAACATATCAAACTTCCAGACCTGAAGGGGTTCGGTCCTTCTGCTGATAAAGACGGCTGGTCTGTCGGTGATATAGTTGCCGTTTTTCTGCGGACCTTCAAGCTCCTGCTCAATATGGCTTTTGTCTTTATCTTTTTCGGTGTCGTTCTGGGTGCCGGTATTGGGATTGGCTATGCGGCCAGCCTCTTCAGCAATGTGGAAGTTCCTAAAGAGGAAGAGCTGGTCCAGCAGGTCAACAACATTTCCGGCATTTCTAAGCTGGTCTATTCCAATGGCAGCCTGATTTCGGAAGTGGACAATGATCTGCTGCGGATTCCGGTCGAAAGCGATGCGATTTCGGACAACATTAAAAAGGCCGTCATTGCAACAGAAGATGAAAATTTTGAAAGCCATAAGGGAGTGGTTCCCAAGGCGGTCCTGCGGGCGACGCTGGGGTCTGTTGTCGGTATCGGCTCATCCAGCGGGGGCTCGACCCTGACGCAGCAGCTGATTAAGCAGCAGGTGGTCGGCGATGCACCGACTTTCAAGCGGAAAGCAGCAGAAATTATCGATGCTTTGGCTCTGGAGCGCTATATGACCAAGGACGATATTCTGACCACTTATCTCAATGTGTCGCCTTTCGGCCGCAACAATAAAGGACAGAATATTGCCGGCGTGGAAGAAGCTGCTCAGGGGATTTTTGGTGTCTCTGCCAAGGATCTGACCATTCCGCAGTCAGCCTTTATCGCAGGCCTGCCGCAGAGTCCGATTGTCTATTCGCCTTATGCGGCGGACGGCAGCCTCAAATCAGCTGAGGACATGGCTCTGGGTCTGGCGCGGGCCAAAGATGTCTTGTACAATATGTACCGGACTGGGAAGATTACAGAAGCAGAGTATCAGGAATTTTCTGCCTATGATTTGACCAAAGATTTTAAGCCGTCTGAGAGCTCAGAAAAGAACAGCCATGACTATCTTTACTATACAGCCTTAGAAGAAGCAAAGACCGTGATGTATCAGTATCTGATCCAGCGGGACAATGTCTCCCAGCAGGAGCTGAAGAATAATGATACGGTCAAGGCTTATCAGGATTTGGCGGATAAGGAGCTGAGGGAAGGCGGCTACACTGTCACGACCACGATCAATCAGAAAATCTATGCAGCCATGCAAAATGCGGTAGCCAATTACGGCGGGGTTCTGGATGACGGGACCGGCGCCGTTGAGGTCGGCAATGTGCTGCTGGATAATAAAACCGGCGCCGTTATCGGCTTTGTCGGCGGCCGCAATTATGCCGCCAATCAAAACAATCACGCCTTTGATACAGAACGCTCTCCGGGATCAACCATTAAGCCGATTCTGGCTTATGGGATTGCCATTGATCAGGGCATGATGGGCAGTGCCAGCGTGCTGTCCAACTACCCGACCAACTTTTCAAGCGGCGACCCGATTATGCACGCAGAAAGCCGTGGGACCGCTATGATGGACCTGCAGGAAGCTCTTAATACTTCCTGGAATATTCCGGCCTACTGGACCTATCAGGCCCTGCGGCAGAAGGGAGTCAATGTCAAAGGCTATATGGAAAAAATGGGCTATTACATTGATGACTACAGCATCGAAAGCCTGCCTATGGGCGGAGGGATTGAAGTGTCAGTCGCCCAGCACACCAACGGTTTCCAAACTCTGGCCAATAACGGCAGCTATCAGGAAAAATACATGGTGGATAAAATCACTGACCGAGACGGCAATGTGATTTATCAGCACAAGGCCAATCCGACTCAGGTCTATTCGCCGGCGGCTGCGACGATTATGCAGGAGCTGATGCGGGGAGTGATAAACTCCGGTGCTACTACGACTTTTAAGTCCAGAATCAGTCAGGTCAACGGCACACTGGCCGGCGCCGACTGGATCGGCAAGACCGGAACGACCAATGTCAACGGCGATATGTGGCTGATGCTGTCTACTCCGCGAATGACTCTGGGCGGCTGGATCGGGCATGATGACAATTCCTCTATGGCTGCTCTGACCGGCTACAACAACAACGCCGCTTATATGGCTTATATGGTGGATGCCATTTATCAGGCGGATCCCAATGCCTGGGGCGTCGGTGATAAGTTCAGCCTGGATCCGAGCGTCATCAAGTCTGATGTGCTCAAATCTACGGGGGAAAAACCGGGAACGGTCAATGTGAATGGCCGTACAATCAATCTGAGCGGGCAGACCGTTACAAGCTATTGGGCTAAAAACGGAGCGCCGACCACGTCCTACCGCTTCGGTATCGGGGCATCAGACGCTGATTACCAAAAAGCCTGGGCGGCAATCCTAGGCAGCTCCGGCAACCGTTAAAAAAAGGCTGGAATAGGGAAAGGCCCTGACGGGCTGCCTATCTGCTGGCAGCGTCAGCCTTGCAATTTCCAGCCAAATAGGGTATAATAAGACTAATAATTTGTCGTGTGCTTTGATTGAAATATTGTCCAATTGAAGCCTGCAGCAGTTAAATCAAACTTTCATCAGTCCGATTTAGCTGCTCTTTTTGTGCTCATTTTTAGGTTTTTTGAAGTTTTGTCATCAAAATTTAAAAATTCTGAAAAATCCGCAAAAGGCAAATTGCGAGACGGAAAAGTCTCTATTATTTCTTAATTAACTGAACTCGGCCTCAAAGCTGTGTAAAAAAGACAGATTGCCCAGTGTTTTGAAAACGCATCGTCAATCTCCTGTTTCTACTTTGCTTTTTGAGCCTTAGTATCTTAATTAACTGAACTCGAGCTAAAATCTCGGAAAAAAGATAAATCGCTTTGGCGGTGGGACAGAACTAAATTTTTAAAAATTTAGTTCCCTTCACTCTTTTGTTTCTAAGCTCAGGCTGAAAAGGTTCCCCAAACTTT
>NZ_KQ969394.1:345206-356240 GCF_001578865.1 Streptococcus sp. DD11 | reverse complement strand
AAACGCAGTTTGTGCCAAAACAGTGCTTTGAGTAATCAGCTGCCATATCAAGAGTTTTTTACCAAAACAAAGCAAGACTGAAGGACTTTTTATACGGTATCTTCCCAAAGATCCATCCCTCTGCGAGCGAGGACACAGCCATCATGGGAGTCTGTCTCAGCCTCTTCATCGATTTCCTATTTTTCTTTCGATTTTTAAACGCTCTCGTATCTTAATCACAAAGGAGTAAAAACTTGGCAGGACATGAAGTTCGATACGGGAAACACCGTACCCGTCGTAGTTTTTCAAGAATTAAGGAAGTTCTTGATTTACCAAACTTGATTGAAATTCAGACCGATTCATTTCAGGATTTTCTGGATCATGGCTTGAAAGAAGTGTTTGAGGATGTGCTTCCTATCTCAAACTTTACCGACACCATGGAGTTGGAATTTGTCGGCTATGAAATTCGTGAGCCTAAGTACACACTGGAAGAAGCCCGCATTCACGATGCCAGCTATTCAGCGCCGATTTTTGTAACCTTCCGTCTGATTAACAAGGAAACTGGGGAAATCAAGACACAGGAAGTCTTTTTTGGCGACTTCCCAATCATGACCGAGATGGGGACCTTCATCATCAACGGCGGTGAGCGGATTATCGTATCTCAGCTGGTGCGCTCTCCAGGGGTCTATTTCAATGACAAGGTGGATAAGAACGGCAAAGTGGGCTATGGTTCAACCGTTATCCCTAACCGCGGTGCTTGGCTGGAGCTGGAAACAGACTCCAAAGATATTGCCTACACCCGTATTGACCGGACACGGAAAATTCCGTTTACGACCCTGGTCCGTGCGCTTGGTTTCTCTGGAGATGATGAAATCTTTGACATCTTTGGGGACAGCGATTTGGTCCGCAATACCATCGAAAAAGACATTCATAAAAATCCGATGGATTCCCGTACAGATGAAGCGCTGAAAGAAATCTATGAGCGCCTGCGTCCAGGTGAGCCTAAGACGGCCGAAAGCTCTCGCTCTCTGCTGGTGGCGCGTTTCTTTGATCCGCACCGCTATGACTTGGCAGCAGTCGGCCGTTACAAGATTAACAAAAAACTGAATGTCAAGAACCGCCTGCTCAACCAGACATTGGCGGAGCCTCTGGTAGATGCTGAGACGGGAGAAATCCTGCTGGAAGCTGGTACAGTTATGACCCGCAGTGTCATTGACGGCATTGCAGAGCAGCTGGACAGCGGTCTCAATAAAATCACCTACATTCCAAACGATTCCGCTGTTTTGACTGAGCCGGTAGAGCTGCAGAAGTTCAAAGTGATTGCTCCGACTGATCCGGACCGTGTGGTGACCATCATCGGCAATGCCAATCCATCTGACCGGGTGCGGACAGTGACTCCGGCTGATATTCTGGCTGAGATGAGCTACTTCCTCAACTTGGCAGAAGGCATCGGCCGCGTGGATGATATTGACCACTTGGGGAACCGCCGGATTCGTGCAGTGGGTGAACTTTTGGCCAACCAAGTCCGTCTGGGTCTGTCTCGGATGGAGCGCAATGTCCGCGAACGGATGAGCGTTCAGGACAATGAAGTGCTGACACCGCAGCAAATTATCAACATCCGTCCGGTGACAGCAGCCATTAAAGAATTCTTCGGTTCTTCTCAGCTGTCCCAGTTCATGGATCAGCACAATCCGCTGTCTGAACTGTCCCACAAGCGCCGTCTGTCTGCCTTGGGACCTGGCGGTCTGACCCGGGACCGCGCTGGCTATGAAGTGCGGGACGTGCACTATACCCACTACGGCCGTATGTGTCCGATTGAAACACCTGAAGGACCAAATATCGGCTTGATCAACAACCTGTCCTCTTACGGCCATCTCAACAAATACGGCTTTATTCAAACGCCTTACCGCAAGGTAGACCGCGAAGCGGGCGTGGTGACCAATGAAATCGTTTGGCTGACCGCTGACGAAGAAGATGAATTTATCGTAGCTCAGGCCAACTCTAAGCTGAATGAAGAGGGCGGCTTTGCAGAAGCGATTGTCATGGGACGCCATCAGGGGAATAACCAAGAGTTCCCATCAGATCAAGTAGACTTCATGGATGTGTCGCCGAAACAGGTAGTTGCCGTAGCGACAGCCTGCATTCCTTTCTTGGAAAATGACGACTCCAACCGGGCCCTCATGGGTGCCAACATGCAGCGTCAGGCGGTGCCTCTGATTGATCCGAAAGCGCCTTACGTCGGTACAGGTATGGAATACCAAGCAGCCCATGACTCTGGTGCGGCAGTCATTGCCCAGCATGATGGTAAGGTTACCTATGCAGATGCGGATAAGGTAGAAGTCCGCCGCGAAGATGGTTCGCTGGATGTTTATCAAATCACCAAATTCCGCCGATCCAACTCTGGGACAGCTTATAACCAGCGGACACTCGTCAAAGTCGGCGATGCCGTTGAAAAAGGCGACTTTATCGCTGACGGTCCTTCCATGGAAAATGGAGAAATGGCTCTGGGCCAAAACCCAATCGTTGCCTACATGACCTGGGAAGGGTATAACTTTGAGGATGCCGTGATTATGAGCGAGCGTCTGGTCAAGGATGATGTCTACACCTCTGTTCATTTGGAGGAGTACGAGTCAGAAACCCGCGATACCAAGCTTGGTCCTGAAGAGATTACCCGTGAAATCCCGAATGTCGGGGAAGACGCTCTGAAAAATCTGGACGAAATGGGGATTATCCGCATCGGGGCGGAAGTCAAAGAAGGCGACATCCTGGTCGGCAAGGTCACTCCGAAGGGAGAAAAAGATCTGTCTGCTGAAGAGCGTCTGCTTCATGCCATCTTCGGTGACAAGTCTCGTGAAGTTCGTGACACCTCTCTGCGTGTGCCGCACGGTGCGGACGGAGTGGTGCGTGATGTCAAGATCTTTACCCGCGCCAACGGCGATGAACTCCAGTCTGGTGTCAACATGCTGGTCCGGGTCTACATCGCTCAGAAACGGAAGATTAAGGTCGGAGATAAGATGGCCGGCCGCCACGGAAATAAGGGTGTCGTTTCCCGTATTGTACCTGTGGAAGACATGCCTTATCTGCCAGACGGAACACCGGTCGACATCATGCTGAATCCGCTGGGTGTGCCGTCCCGGATGAATATCGGTCAGGTTATGGAGCTCCACCTCGGTATGGCAGCCCGCAACTTGGGCATTCACATTGCGACACCGGTCTTTGACGGGGCTAGCTCAGAAGATCTCTGGGATACCGTCCGCGAAGCTGGTATGGACAGCGATGCCAAGACCATTCTTTATGATGGCCGGACAGGTGAGCCCTTTGACAACCGCGTATCAGTCGGAGTCATGTACATGATCAAGCTCCACCACATGGTTGACGACAAGCTTCATGCCCGCTCTGTCGGTCCTTACTCCATGGTGACCCAGCAGCCGCTGGGAGGGAAAGCCCAATTTGGCGGACAGCGTTTCGGGGAGATGGAAGTGTGGGCTCTGGAAGCCTATGGTGCTTCGAATGTCCTGCAGGAAATCCTAACCTACAAGTCCGATGATGTCAACGGCCGTCTCAAGGCCTATGAAGCTATCACCAAAGGCAAGCCGATTCCAAAACCAGGTGTGCCGGAATCCTTCCGCGTCCTGGTCAAAGAGCTGCAGTCTCTGGGGCTGGACATGCGTGTCCTTGATGAAGATGACAATGAAGTCGAGCTGCGTGATCTGGATGAAGGGGAAGATGACGATGTCATCCATGTAGACGACCTTGAAAAAGCGCGTGAAAAGGCTGCTAAAGAAGCCAAAGAAGCCTTCGATGCAGAAGGACAAGAATAATCATTCACACTGACTAGAAAATGAAGAAAGGTAAAAATAGTGGTTGATGTAAATCGTTTTAAAAGTATGCAAATCACCCTAGCTTCTCCCAATAAGGTCCGTTCATGGTCTTATGGAGAAGTGAAGAAACCTGAAACAATCAATTACCGAACCCTGAAACCGGAACGCGAAGGTCTCTTTGACGAAGTTATTTTTGGTCCGACCAAGGACTGGGAATGTGCCTGCGGCAAGTACAAGCGCATCCGCTACAAGGGGATTGTCTGTGACCGCTGTGGTGTGGAAGTGACGCGGGCCAAGGTCCGCCGTGAGCGCATGGGTCACATCGAGCTCAAAGCACCGGTTTCTCATATTTGGTATTTCAAAGGCATCCCCAGCCGTATGGGGCTGACGCTGGATATGAGTCCCCGTGCCTTGGAGGAGGTCATTTACTTCGCTGCTTATGTGGTGATTGATCCGAAGGATACACCGCTGGAGCACAAGTCTATTATGACCGAGCGCGAATACCGTGAACGCCTGCGCGAATACGGTCCGGGCTCATTCGTAGCTAAGATGGGAGCAGAAGCCATTCAGGATCTGCTCAAGCAGGTCGATCTGGAAGCGGAGATTGCAGTTCTCAAGGAAGAGCTGAAAACAGCTTCCGGCCAAAAGCGGGTCAAGGCTGTCCGCCGTCTGGATGTACTGGATGCCTTTTACAAGTCCGGAAACAAGCCCGAGTGGATGGTGCTCAATATCCTGCCGGTTATTCCGCCGGATCTGCGTCCGATGGTTCAGCTGGACGGCGGCCGCTTTGCGGCTTCTGACCTTAACGACCTCTACCGCCGGGTCATCAACCGCAACAACCGGCTGGCCCGTCTCTTGGAACTCAATGCTCCGGGGATTATCGTGCAGAATGAAAAGCGGATGCTGCAGGAAGCCGTTGACGCGCTGATTGACAACGGCCGCCGCGGCCGTCCGATTACGGGACCGGGCAGCCGGCCGCTCAAGTCTTTGAGCCACATGCTGAAAGGAAAGCAAGGCCGCTTCCGTCAAAACCTGCTCGGTAAGCGGGTTGACTTCTCCGGCCGTTCTGTTATTGCCGTTGGCCCAACATTGAAAATGTATCAGTGCGGTGTGCCGCGTGAGATGGCGATTGAGCTCTTCAAACCATTTGTCATGCGGGAAATCGTTGCCCGTGACATCGTGCAGAACGTCAAAGCAGCCAAACGCTTGGTCGAACGCGGTGATGAGCGCATCTGGGATATTTTGGAAGAAGTGATCAAGGAACACCCAGTGCTGCTGAACCGGGCACCGACCCTGCATAGACTGGGGATTCAGGCTTTTGAGCCGGTCCTGATCGACGGGAAGGCTCTGCGCCTGCATCCGCTGGTCTGTGAAGCCTACAATGCCGACTTTGACGGAGACCAAATGGCCATCCACGTGCCCTTGTCCGAAGAAGCGCAGGCGGAAGCCCGCATCCTCATGCTGGCTGCTGAGCACATCCTGAACCCGAAAGACGGAAAACCAGTTGTTACGCCGTCTCAGGACATGGTCTTGGGGAACTACTACCTGACTATGGAAGAAGCCGGCCGCGAAGGCGAAGGCATGATTTTCAAGGATAGGGATGAAGCGGTCATGGCACTCCGCAATGGCTATGTTCACCTGCATACCCGCGTCGGTATCGCAACGGACAGTTTGGCCAAACCTTGGACGGAAAAACAAAAACACAAGATCCTGATTACAACAGTAGGGAAGATTCTCTTTAACGCCATCATGCCGGAGGAGCTGCCTTATCTGCAGGAACCAAATAATGCCAACTTAACAGAAGGCGTACCGGATCAATACTTCTTGGAGCCGGGGCAGGACATCAAGGAAGCTATCAGCAAGCTTGAGATCAATGTTCCATTTAAGAAGAAAAATCTGGGGAATATCATCGCTGAAATCTTCAAGCGTTTCCGCACAACAGAAACTTCTGCCCTGCTGGACCGTCTCAAAGACTTGGGCTATCATCATTCCACCCTGGCCGGTCTGACAGTGGGGATTGCGGATATTCCAGTCGTTGAAGACAAGGCTGAAATCATCGAAGAGTCCCACAAGCGTGTGGATCAAATCACCAAGCAGTTCCGCCGCGGTATGATTACCGACGACGAACGCTACAATGCAGTAACAGCTGAATGGCGGGCGGCTCGTGAGAAGCTGGAAAAACGTCTGGTGGCTAATCAGGATCCGAAGAATCCAATCGTTATGATGATGGACTCCGGAGCCCGCGGTAACATCTCCAACTTCTCCCAGCTGGCCGGTATGCGCGGTCTGATGGCGGCACCAAACGGCCGCATCATGGAACTGCCAATCCTGTCTAACTTCCGTGAAGGTCTGTCCGTTCTGGAAATGTTCTTCTCCACTCACGGAGCCCGTAAAGGGATGACCGATACGGCCCTCAAGACAGCTGACTCGGGCTACCTGACCCGCCGTCTGGTGGATGTGGCTCAGGATGTGATTATCCGTGAGGACGACTGCGGTACGGACCGCGGCCTGCTCATCACTTCTATCACCGAAGGCAAGGAAATGATCGAGTCGCTGGAAGAACGTCTGAACGGCCGTTACACCAAGAAGACCGTGAAGCATCCTGAAACCGGTCAGGTGATTGTCGGGGCCAATGAGCTGATTACCGAAGACAAAGCCCGCGAAATCGTTGCTGCCGGCGTGACGGAGGTCACCATTCGTTCCGTCTTTACCTGCAACACTCGCCACGGTGTCTGCCGTCACTGTTACGGTATCAACCTGGCGACCGGTGATGCAGTTGAAGTCGGTGAAGCAGTCGGAACCATCGCTGCCCAATCTATCGGGGAGCCGGGTACCCAGCTGACCATGCGGACCTTCCACACGGGTGGAGTTGCCTCTAATACCGATATCACACAAGGTCTGCCTCGTGTCCAAGAAATCTTTGAAGCCCGCAATCCGAAAGGGGAGGCGGTCATCACGGAAGTCAAGGGTGAGGTTACCGCTATCGAAGAAGATGCATCAACCCGTACCAAGAAGGTCTATGTCAAGGGCACGACTGGTGAAGGAGAATATGTGGTGCCATTTACAGCCCGCATGAAGGTAGAGGTAGGCGACCAGGTCTCCCGCGGTGCTGCTCTGACCGAAGGGTCTATCCAGCCCAAGCACTTGCTGGCGGTTCGTGATGTCTTGTCTGTTGAGACCTATCTCCTTGCTGAGGTACAGAAAGTTTACCGCAGCCAAGGGGTAGAAATCGGCGACAAGCACATCGAGGTGATGGTCCGTCAGATGATCCGCAAGGTCCGTGTCATGGATCCAGGCGATACCGGACTGCTCATGGGAACACTGATGGACATTACCGACTTTACGGATGCGAACCGCGACGTGGTCATTTCTGGCGGTGTCCCTGCGACAGCCCGTCCGGTCCTGATGGGAATCACCAAGGCTTCCTTGGAGACCAACAGCTTCCTGTCTGCGGCTTCCTTCCAGGAAACAACGCGTGTCCTGACCGATGCAGCTATCCGCGGCAAGAAAGACCATCTACTCGGACTCAAGGAAAATGTTATCATTGGGAAAATCATCCCAGCCGGTACCGGCATGGCCCGCTACCGCAATCTGGAGCCTCAGGCTGTCAACGAGGTTGAAATCATTGACGAAATCGTTGCCTTGTCTGAAGGTGCAGAAGCAGATGAGACTCTTATCTTGAAATAAGAACAAGACTCTCTCTCGAATTTTCGAGAGGGAGTTTTTTCTTTTTTTGCAGCCTATAAATGCTTGCATACCTCAAAATATTATCCTATAATACAAGTAGGAGGTATTATTTTTTAGGCTGTGTCGTCTCATCAGAGAACAGGAGCCGTAACAATCATTTAACATAACTCTATATATTCATAGTGAATAAAAATGAAAAATGTAAAAAAGGAAAATACAATGAAAGCAGGCAGAGCATGGGCTGGCTGCTCTAAAATCAGTAGTTTATTATTGATTATTTGCAAAAAAATAGGCAAATTTCAGAAACTTTAAGTTACAGTTAAGTTAAGAACATTAAACTAATCTTAAATAAGTTACCAACGTGTAAATCAAAATTAAGAACGTATGAAAAAGCTGGAAATGCTTTGATTATAAAATTAGTTGATGGTAAAATATTGGTGGCTTAAGGACAAACTTTTTTTAGTAAAAAGTTATCACAATTATTTGATTGTTTGGTGAGGAAAATGCAGAAAACAAAAGTAATGGTCGTATTTGGTACGCGGCCGGAGGCTATCAAGATGGCTCCGCTTGTGATCGAATTGAAAAAGCAGAACCATTTGTTTGAGACAAAGACGGTAGTGACAGCGCAGCATCGTCAGATGCTGGATCAGGTATTGGAAACGTTTGGTCTGGTGCCGGATTATGACTTAGACATTATGGGGGCCAACCAAAGCCTGTCAGATATTACTGTCAAGATATTGAATAAGCTGGACGGGATTTTAAAAGAAGAAAAGCCGGACATCATGCTGGTGCACGGTGACACGACGACGACTTTTGCGGCCGGTCTGGCAGCTTTCTACAATCAGGTACGGGTGGGGCATGTGGAAGCCGGCCTCAGAACCTGGAATAAGTACTCTCCTTTTCCAGAGGAGCTGAATCGCCAGATGACGGATTCTCTGACCGACCTTTATTTTGCACCGACTGCAGACAGCAAGGCAAATCTGCTGAAAGAAAATCATCCGGAGGATCAGATTTTTATTACCGGCAATACGGCTATTGATGCCCTCAAGCTGACGGTCAAGGAAGGCTACCAGCACGAGGTGCTGCAGGCTGTCAATCCGGCTTCTAAAATGATACTGGTCACCATGCACCGCAGGGAAAATCAGGGGCAGCCGATGCGTCGTGTCTTTGCAACCCTGCGTCAGGTCGTAGAGGAACGGGAGAATGTGGAAATCATCTACCCTGTCCATCTGAGTCCGGCCGTTCAGGAAGCGGCCAAAGATATTCTGAGCGGCCATGAGCGAATTCACCTCATTGATCCGCTGGATGTCTTGGATTTTCATAATATTGCAGCCAAGAGTTACTTTATCATGTCTGACTCGGGCGGTGTTCAGGAAGAGGCGCCTTCTCTGGGCAAGCCGGTACTGGTCCTGCGGGATACGACCGAGCGGCCGGAGGGAGTGGCAGCAGGAACTCTGAAGCTGGTCGGAACAGAAAGCGATGCAGTCCGTCAGGCAATGGAGCAGCTGCTGGATGATGAGGCACTTTACCAGCAGATGGCTCAGGCCAGCAACCCTTACGGGGACGGTCTGGCTTCGCAGCGGATTGCTCAGGCGATTGCTTATTATTTTGATCAAAGGTCGGAGCGGCCGAAAGAATTTAAAACTGGAGTAGAAAATGTTTAGAAAAAGAGCACTGGAAGGCTCCTTGCTGCTGTTGGTATTGGCAGCGGCAGCAGTCCTTGTTTACAGTTGGTTTTTTGCAACAAGTATATTTTACGTTGTGGCAGCCTTGATTTTATTAGGGATTTTTAGTGTCTTTGTCCTGTCTGATCTGCTGGTTAGCTGGATCATGATTTTAGGTATCGTTTTTACAACGGTTATCCTCATCTTTGATGTGGCCTATCTGCCGGACAATGACATCTTTCTCCTGCTCTATACTTTCTCTGTCAGCGCTTGGCTGGCCAGCCGGGTCAATCACTATCTGCATGAGCGCTTTTCTTTGGTTCAGGATGATAGTGAGGAAGCGGCGGCAGATTATGATGAGCTGGTTCAGAAGATCCATTTGCAGGAGCAGCAGTCTTTTCAGGCTCTGCTGATTCACTGGACACACAATCGCCACTTTTTCCAAATCAATACCCATGAGTACAAGCGGATGCTGAAACAGATCCACCGACTGCTCAAATGGAGTTTTCAGGATGGCGAAACGCTTTACTATGTTTCAAATGGAAATTTTCTGGTTCTGACAAGCAGGACGGAACAGAATCTCAGGAGCCATTTCCAAGAGCGGGTGCAGGCTGACTTGATTACCATGCATTTCAAAAATAAGACCAGCCGGTCGCATATCCAGTTCCAGTCGGGCTATTTGGAGATTGATGCGGACAATGTTGATCGCTTCCATCGCTTTGAGGACGCTTTGAGCAATTTAGAGCGGCAGCTGGAAACGGATATTATCATTGAATATTAGGAGGATGCCATGTCTTTAACTGATTTCTTTTTTACGATTTCCATGACTCTGAGTTTCTTTTTTGCACTCAGTTTTGTGATTCTGTTCATCTTTTACTTGGTTATTTACAATCGGGTCAATAAAAACTTTAGGGCGGTGAAGCACCATGATTAGTCAAATTGTTATGATTATCACCCTGTTTTCTATCTGGATATCACTGGCTTGGGCCTTGGTCATTTTGGCTTCGGCAGTTCATTTCTGGATGAAACACAGTGATTTTGATGTAGACACCGGTCCTTTGGAAGACTATCCGATGGTAACGGTAGTGGTTCCGGCCCACAATGAAGATGTGGTGATTGCCCAGACCACCAAGGCCATTCTGGATCTGGAATATCCGCATGACAGAGTGGAGCTTCTCCTCTTTGCGGATAACTGCTCAGACAACACCTATCAGGAAATGCTCAAGGTGCAGGCACTGCCTGAGTATGCAGGCCGCGACATTACCATTACAGACCGTACGGGTACCGGCGGTAAGGCCGGAGTTCTCAACGATGCCCTCAAAATGGCTAAGGGGGATTACATCTGTGTCTATGATGCGGATGCCATGCCGGAAAAGAATGCTCTCTACTTCCTGGTCAAGAAGGTTTTGGAAGATCCAGAACGCCATGTAGCTTCCTTTGGGCGCAATAAAACCCGCAATGCCAATCAGAACTTCCTGACACGCTGTATCAATCAGGAGATTGTGGTTACTCAGCGGGTTTACCATGTGGGGATGTGGCATCTCTTTAAGATTGGCCGGATTCCGGGAACCAACTTTTTGATCAACACGGAGTTTGTCAAGAGTATCGGCGGCTGGAAAAACGGCGCTCTGACGGAAGATACGGAAATTTCTTTTAAAATTATGCAGAGCGGCAAGCTGATTGCTCTGGCTTACAATTCCGAAGCCTTTCAGCAGGAGCCTGAGACTCTCAAATCCTACTATATGCAGCGCAAGCGCTGGGCCAAGGGCAATTACGAGGTGGTGCTGGCCAATTTCAAGCACCTCTTTGGCCGCGGCAACTGGCGGGTCAAACTGGAAGTCTTTAACTATTCCTGTACCTTCTTCTGGTTCAATCTGGCCATT
>NZ_KQ969394.1:332534-345186 GCF_001578865.1 Streptococcus sp. DD11 | reverse complement strand
CCTGTACCTTCTTCTGGTTCAATCTGGCCATTGTGCTGTCTGACTTAGTTTTCTTTGCCAATGTAGTGGCCATGCTTGTTCAGCTCTTTCACCCGAGTGTGAACATTCCCTTTGCCTTTGATGCTGATAATATCTATATTGCCCAGCTGATGCTCTTTAACTGGCTGCTGATGATTCTGCTGTATCTCTTGCAGATCAACATTGCTCTGGCCTCTCAGTTTGGTCAGGCAACGCCCAAGCAGATCTGGCTGGCCCTCGTATCTTATCTGACTTATTCGCAGCTCTTTATTGTCGTATCCTTGGATGCAGTTGGCTCCGTTGTGCTGGATAAGATTTTGAGACGGAAAGAGACGAAGTGGGTGAAAACAAAACGATTTGCAGGTTAGGAGACATTGTGAAAAGAACAAGATTAAGATTTATTTGGTTTATAGCCATCCTTGCGGCCTTAGCGGCCATCCTCCTTTATACCAGAATGAATAGTACAACCTATCTGAAAGACCGCGTTTATCATCAATGGAAGAACACCTATGTTGTTGAAAAAAACAATCAGGCTTATGTCAAGACGACCAACAGCCAGACAGAAAATGTCGTTCTGTCAGAAGGACAGGGCTATGGAATGGTCATTGCTGTGGATGCGGCCAAGCAGGGGGATGCAGACCAGGCGGATTTTGAACAGCTCTACCAATACTATCTGGCTCAGCGCTTGGGCGATACCCAGCTCATGTCCTGGAAACAGACTGTCAAGGGGGATGAAATCAGCCATGCAGACGAAAACAATGCGACAGACGGAGATCTGTATATCGCTTATGCTCTGATTCAGGCTGCTAAGCAGTGGCCGGACAAGGCTGATGAATACAAGGCTCAGGCTCAGGCAGTGTTGGAAGATATTCTCCGCTACAATTATAATGAAAGCAATGGCGTTTTGACCGTTGGGAACTGGGCTAATGCTGAATCAGAATTTTACAATCTGATGCGGACTTCTGATACTCTGCCTCACCAGTTTGAGGCTTTCTATGAGTTGACAAACAATCAGCAGTGGCTGACCATTAAGGACAATATGCTGGGCAAGCTGGAAAAAATCAGCGCACAGACCGATACCGGTCTTCTGCCGGACTTCATGTGGGTAGAAGGCGATCAGGTTCGGGTGGCGGATGCCAATACGGTTGAGTCAGAAAATGACGGCTTTTATTCCTATAATGCCTGCCGTCTGCCATACAATCTGGCCCAGAGCAAGGATAAGAAGAGTCAGGCCCTATTGGACAAGATGATGCAGTTCTTTATGGAGCAGGATTCTATCTATGCAGGCTACAATCTCAAAGGCCAGCGCCTGAATTCGCATCAGTCAGGCAGCTTCAGTGCGCCGGTATTTTATGCGGCTAATCAGGACAGGGATTTCCGTAAGCTGGTACAGCAGAACAAGTATCTCTTCATACAGGATCTGCCGTCTGGCAACTACTACGATGCAGCGATGACAACCATGGTTGCTTTAGGTACTTTATAAGAACAAGAAAGCGGGACTGGAAACCGAAATCAGCGATTTGGGCTTCTATCCTGCTTTTTTTGTCTGCATTGTTCGTCTTTCAGATTCTAAAGGCTCCGGTTTTCTGCATCGGGAAAGCGCTTGCAATTCTTTCGGAAATAAGATAAAATAAAATCAGCAAATTCATATATAATAATATAAGAAAGGATAGCCTATGAAAGCTTATACTTATGTCAAGCCGGGGCTTGCACAATTTGTGGATGTGGATAAGCCGCTGGTCCGCAAGCCGACCGATGCCATTGTCCGTTTGGTCAAGACCACCATCTGTGGGACGGATCTCCATATCATCAAAGGCGATGTTCCGGCTGTCAAGAGCGGCACCATTCTGGGCCATGAAGGCATCGGGATTGTCGAAGAAGTGGGTGAAGGTGTGACCAACTTTAAAAAGGGTGACAAGGTCCTGATTTCCTGTGTCTGCGCCTGCGGCAAGTGCTACTACTGCAAGAAGGGGATTTATGCCCACTGCGAGGATGAGGGCGGCTGGATTTTTGGCCATTTGATTGATGGCATGCAGGCAGAGTATCTGCGCGTACCCCATGCTGATAATACCCTTTATCATACACCGGAAGGCCTGTCTGACGAAGCTTTGGTCATGCTGTCCGATATTCTGCCGACTGGCTATGAAATCGGAGTGTTGAAAGGGAAAGTGGAACCTGGCTGTTCAGTTGCTATTGTTGGTTCTGGACCAGTTGGTCTGGCAGCTCTCTTGACGGCCCAGTTCTTCTCGCCAGCCAAGCTCATCATGATTGACTTGGATGACCACCGTCTGGATACGGCCCTGTCTTTCGGTGCTACTCACAAGGTTAATTCTGCCGACCCAGAGAAGGCTGTTGAGAAGATCTATGAATTGACAGAAGGCCGCGGTGTAGATGTAGCCATTGAAGCAGTCGGTATTCCTGCCACCTTTGACCTCTGTCAAAAGATTATCGGCGTGGACGGTACCATTGCCAATGCCGGTGTTCACGGCTGTCCGGTTGAGTTTGACTTGGACAGACTCTGGATCCGCAACATTAATGTGACGACCGGTCTGGTATCGACCAATACCACTCCGCAGCTGCTCAAGGCCCTGGAAAGCCACAAGATTGAGCCGGAGAAATTGGTCACCCACTATTTCAAGCTCAGTGAGATTGACAAGGCCTACGAGGTCTTTGGGCAGGCGGCCGCCCACCAGACCATTAAGGTCATTATTGAGAATGACCTCTCACCCCAATAACGAGTACTTTTCGAAAGTCAAAACCAACCTTCGTTAAGCCCGGTAGAGTGAAAGGCTTTGGGGAACCTTTTCAGTCTGAGCCGAACCATTCGAAAGCGAGGCAGGGCAGCTGTGAATAAAGTCAGGCAAAGCTTGCTGTCAAAGCAGCGGTTTGTAAGGGCTGATGGTTCAACGAATAAGAAGCTGCTCAGCAGGGATTCATTGACGCTCAAGCGCTTGATGGACTGTGCAGGAGAGATTTTGGTTGACCAAAGTCAATAGAATCTCTCCCAACCGCTGCCTCTGCAACTCAAATGATAGAACTGGAGGCGACTGGGGACTTTTTATAGGGTGTCTTCCAAAAGAAACATCCCTCTGTGACTGAGGACGCCGCTATCATGGGAGTCTGTCCCGGCCTCTGAATATCAGTGATCATAGAAGGTTCTTCTGACTTCGTCCGGAAGAATTTTTTGTGCAAATCAGTCAGCTTTGTAGGGTCTCTGAGCAGATTAGTTTAACTATCAAAGGATTTTTAATATAATATACGGTACAGAAAGAGGACTAGTATGTATTGTGTAATTGAAATGTATGGGGATTATGAACCTTGGTGGTTTCTGACTGGCTGGGAAGAGGACATTGTTGAAAAGAAAGAATTTGAGGATTACTATGCAGCGCTCAAGCATTACAAGCAGCGATGGCTGGAAATGGCTGAACAGTCGCCGCTTTATAACAGCCGCAGTGATTTGATGACGATTTTCTGGAATCCTGAGGACCGGCGCTGGTGCGAGGAATGCAATGAGGAGATTCAGCAGTATCACTCGCTCTTCCTGCTGGAAAATGACTGCCAGATTCCAAAAAGCAAATACCGGCCTGGCTATATTCGGCAGAGCGGCAGTGAAAAGCACCGAACCTGTCAGGTAAAATTAAAAACGATGCAATAAAGAGAGGGCCAAAGCGACAGCTAGAGAATAAGACTGAGATTTTTCTCGGTCTTTTTCTTTTTTTGAGATTCTTTTGCGAATAGTAAGGTAAGGAGGATTTATGGTTCAAGAAATTGCAAAAAGCATGATTCGTCAGGCCAGAGAGGAAGGGGCGCAGGACCTCTATCTCATTCCCAAGAGCCGCAGTTATGAGCTTTATATGCGTATCGGTGACGAGCGCCGTTTTATTCAGGCCTATGATTTTGAGCAGTTTTCTGCCCTAATCAGTCATTTTAAATTTGTAGCCGGTATGAATGTCGGCGAGAAGCGCCGCAGTCAGCTGGGCTCCTGTGATTATGACTGCGGGGATCTGACAGTGTCTCTTCGCCTGTCGACAGTAGGAGATTATCGCGGCTATGAGAGCCTGGTTATCCGCTTGCTGCACGATGAGGATCGCGAACTGCTCTTTTGGTTTGAGAACCTGCCGGAGCTGCGGGAGAAAATCCGGGCGCGCGGGCTCTATCTCTTTTCAGGTCCTGTGGGCAGCGGCAAGACCACTCTCATGTATCATCTGGCCCGGCTTGGATTTTCCGATCAGCAGGTCATGTCCATTGAAGATCCGGTCGAAATCAAGCAGGAAGCCATGCTGCAGCTGCAGCTCAATGAAACGATCGGCATGACCTATGATAACCTGATCAAGCTGTCGCTGCGTCATCGGCCGGACCTTTTGATTATCGGAGAAATCCGCGATCGGGAAACAGCCCGGGCGGTGGTAAGGGCCAGTCTGACGGGAGCGACTGTTTTCTCAACCATTCATGCCAAGAGCGTCCGCGGTGTCTATGAGCGGCTCTTAGAATTGGGGGTCAGTGAGGATGAGCTGCGGATGGTGCTGCAGGGAGTCTGTTATCAGCGTTTAATCGGGGGAGGAGGTGTCGTCGATTTTGTCAATCAAAACTATCAAGAACATAAGGCAAACCGCTGGAATCAGCAGATTGATCAGCTTTTTGCAGCGGGACATATCAGTGCTGAGCAGAGGCAGACCGAAAAGATTGTCTACGCCTAAGCAGAAGAAAGTGATAGAGCTTTTTTACAATCTGTTTTCCAGCGGCTTTCATTTAGCAGAAATAATTGACTTCTTAAGGCGGAGCGCCCTGTTGGAAGAGGCCTATGTCCGCCAGATGCAGGCAGGTTTGGCAGCCGGGCAGTCCTTTTCGCAGATTGTCAGCCGTCTGGGTTTTTCTGACAGCGTGGTGACGCAGCTTTCCCTATCAGAGCTGCATGGCAACCTGACTCTCAGTCTGGGGAAAATCGGGCATTACTTGGACAATCTGTCCAAGGTCAGAAAAAAACTGATTGAGGTGGGGACCTATCCCCTTCTGCTGCTGGGCTTTTTAGTCTTAATCATGCTGGGGCTGCGCAATTATCTGCTGCCGCAGCTGGACAGGCAAAATCTGGCGACCCAGTTTATCAGCCAGCTGCCGCAGTTTTTTCTGGGCGGCAGTCTGCTTCTGCTGCTTTTGCTGACAGGAGCTTATGTCTATTACCGCAAGGCTGCTCCAATCGCTTTCTTCAGCCGGCTGGCCCGGCTGCCTTTTGCTGGCAGTCTGCTTCGGGCTTATTTAACAGCCTATTATGCCCGGGAATGGGGCAATATGATTGGCCAAGGCTTGGAGCTGAGTCAGATTTTCGCTGTTATGCAGGAGCAGCCGTCCCGCCTTTTTCAGGAAGTGGGCAAAGATATGACTGCTGCTCTTGAGGCCGGACAGGCTTATGCGGATAAGGTCAGCAGCTATCCCTTCTTTAAAAAGGAATTGGCTCTGATGATTGAATACGGCGAAGTCAAATCCAAGCTGGGCAGCGAATTGGAGGTTTATGCCGAGAAGACCTGGGAAGAGTTTTTCCTGCGCATCAATCGGGCCATGAATCTGATTCAGCCTCTGGTCTTCGTCTTTGTAGCCCTTGTTATCGTTTTACTTTATGCGGCAATGCTCTTGCCCATCTATCAGAATATGGAGGTATCCCTATGAAAAGATTCAAAACTTTGAACGTTCAGGCTTTTACGCTGATTGAAATGCTGATTGTGCTCTTGGTTATCAGCGTGCTCCTGCTGCTCTTTGTGCCCAATCTGAGCAAGCAGAAAGATGCGGTTGCAGACACTGGAAATGCGGCTGTTGTCAAGGTCGTTGAGAGCCAGGCGGAGCTGTATGAGCTGAAGAATAGCAATGATAAGGCAACGCTGAGCAAGCTGGTCAGTGCCGGCAGCATCAGCCAGAAACAGGCTGACTCGTATAAGGCTTATTATGGAAAGCACAGCAGTGAGACTCAGACAGTTGCCAATTAAGGCTTTTACCCTGCTGGAAAGCCTCTTGGTGCTCTTTGCAGTCAGTCTGGTTCTGCTGAGCCTGTCGGGTTCTGTGCAGGCCGGCTTTCGGCAGGTTCAGGAGCAGCTCTTTTTTCTGGAATTTGAGCAGCTGTATCGGGAAACGCAGCAGCTGAGTGCAGCCGGACATGAAAAGATGTCTCTGACAATATCAGAAAGGGCTGTTTCGAATGTCTATCAGGAGCTGGTCTTTCCTCAAACCCTTCAGGAGCACGAGCAGCAGGTCATCCACTTTGATCAGGCGGGCGGCAATTCATCGCTCAGCAAAATCATTTTTCAGACGGAGGAGAGGACAGTTGTTTACCAGCTTTATATGGGCAATGGGAAGTTTAAAAAGACAGAAAATCAGCGCTAGCATCCTTTTGGAAGCCTTGACGGCAATGGCTGTCTTTGCTGCCATCGCCAGCCTGCTTTTGGGACAGATCCGCCAGTCGCGCAAAGAGCAAAGCCGGCTTTTGCGGGAGGGGGAAATCTTGCGTCTGGCTAAGATGGCTCTGCAGACTGGGCAGGACACCCTCAGTGCCAACGGCATCACGGTCCGCCAAGTCAAGACAGACCGGGAACTGACAGTTTATCATGAGGGAGAGGTGGTGCTCAATGTTCAGAAACGTTAAGATTCGGGCCTTTACGCTGCTGGAAACCTTGGTGGCACTCCTGGCCCTCAGCGGCGGCTTTCTGGTCTTTCAGGCCATGACGCAGCTGTTAGCGTCCGAACTGCGCCAGCAGCAGAACAATGAGCAGCAGGAGTGGCTCTTATTTTCCGAGCAGCTGGAAAATGAACTGTCGCGCAGCCGGTTTGACAAGGTTGAAAATGATAAAATTTATATCCGGCAGGATGGGAAAGACTTGGCTCTGGGCAAGTCCAGAAGCGATGACTTTCGCAAGACAGATAAAAGCGGCCGCGGTTACCAGCCTATGATTTATGGGCTTAAGTCGGCTCAGATCGCTCAGGAAGGAGAGTTTGTCCGCTTTCATTTTATTTTTGAAAAAGGCTTAGAAAGGGAACTTGTTTATCGTGTTCAGGAGGAAGGTTAAGGCCGGTGTGCTGCTTTATGCGGTCTTTATGGCGGCTGTTTTCAGTATGCTGCTGCAGTTTTACCTCAACCGTCAGGTCGCCGGTCAGCGCCTGCAGCTGCTGAATCGGGAAAAGACGGTAGCTTATGCTATGGCGGTATGGACAAAGGAGTCAGTCAAAGATGCTGAAGGCCGGCTGGAATTTGACCAAGGCAGTGCCAGTTACAGCCGTCAGGGAGATAAGCTGGACATCACCAGCCAGCTCCGTAATGGGCATTCTTATAACTTTGGCTTTTCCCTTGCCCGCCCGGAGAAAGAGCAAGGAGGCGGGGAGGCAAAAAAAGAGCAAGAGACGGCCCGGAAGGAGGCAGAGGCAGCCGATTCAGAGCGTCTAAAAGAGGAGCAAAACGAGGACTAATATAACTGTAAAATCTTTGTAACTTGATAAGGCTTGGAAAGGAGCGCTAATTTTGGTATGATAGGGAAACGGAGGATACCATGAAATTTGAAAAAATAGAAACAGCCTATACTCTGATTCTCGAAAATGTACAAAATATCCAAAATGCTCTTTCCACGAATTTTTACGATGCTCTTATTGAGCAGAACGGCATTTATCTGGATGGAGATACAGATTTGAAAGAAGTGCTGGCCAATGACGAAAAAATCCGGTCACTGCATCTGACCAAGGAAGAATGGCGCCGGGCCTACCAATTTATCTTTATGAAGGCGGGGCAGACAGAACCCCTGCAAGCCAATCATCAGTTTACACCGGATTCTATCGGCCTCCTGATAACCTTTCTTTTGGATCAATTAGCCCGAAATGAAGAAGCAGATGTCTTGGAAATCGGCAGCGGGACGGGGAATTTAGCTGAGACGATTCTCAATCATACCCAAAAGAAGGTGGATTATCTGGGGCTGGAATTGGATGACCTTCTGATTGACCTGTCGGCCAGCATTGCCGAAGTGATGAACTCTAAGGCTCATTTTGCTCAGGGGGATGCGGTCCGCCCGCAGGTTCTGAAAGAAAGCGATCTGATCATCAGCGACCTGCCGGTCGGCTACTACCCAGATGACAGTATTGCAGCCCGCTATGAGGTGGCCAGTCGGGATGAGCATACCTATGCTCATCATCTCTTGATGGAGCAGTCACTCAAATATTTGAAGCCGGGCGGTTATGCAATCTTTTTGGCCCCTAATGATTTGCTGACCAGCGATCAGAGCCCCCTGCTAAAAAAATGGCTGCTGTCCAAAGCTCAGTTTATCGCGATGATTACCCTGCCTGAGTCTATTTTCTCCAGCAGCAAGTATGCTAAGACCCTCTTTGTTTTGAGGAAACAGGAAGAAAACAACATCCAGCCTTTTATCTATCCGCTGCGTGATTTGCAGAATCAGGAAGAGATGTTTAAATTCCGCCAAAGTTTTCAAAACTGGTACAAAGATAGTGAAATTCAAACAAATTTCTGATATAATGTTTCTGAAAACGCTTAAAGAGGTGAAGAAATGTCTAAAACAATTTCGATTAATGCAGGAAGTTCCAGTCTCAAATGGCAGCTCTATCTGATGCCGCAGGAACAGGTGCTGGCTAAAGGTTTGATTGAGCGGATTGGTCTCAAGGATTCCATTTCAACAGTCAAGTTTGACGGCCGGTCAGAGCAGCAAATTCTTGATATTACGGACCATACGCAGGCAGTCAGAATTTTGCTGGATGACCTGAAGCGCTTTGACATTATCCAGTCTTATGATGAAATTACCGGTGTCGGCCACCGTGTCGTAGCCGGCGGCGAACATTTTAAAGATTCAGCTCTGGTGACGGAGGAAGTGATTCAGCAGGTGGAAGAACTGTCCCTGCTGGCTCCGCTACATAATCCGGCTAACGCTGCCGGTATTCGGGCTTTCAGAGAAATTCTGCCGGATATTACCAGCGTGCTGGTCTTCGATACATCATTTCATACCAGTATGCCGGAAAAAGCTTACCGCTATCCTCTGCCGAGCAAGTATTACACGGAAAATAAAGTGCGGAAATATGGCGCTCACGGCACCAGCCATGAGTATGTGGCACAGGAAGCTGCCAAAGTCCTGGGCAAGCCGATTGAAGAACTGAAGCTGATTACCTGCCATATTGGCAACGGCGCTTCTATCACAGCGGTTGACAAGGGTCTTTCAGTAGATACATCTATGGGCTTCACTCCGCTGGGCGGTGTCATGATGGGGACACGGACGGGCGATATTGATCCTGCTATCATTCCTTACCTCATGCTGCATACAGATGATTTCAGCAGTCCGGAAGATATCAGCCATGTCCTCAACCGTGAGTCCGGTCTCAAGGGAGTTTCCGGCAATTCCAGCGACATGCGGGATATTGAGAGTGCTATGGAAGCAGGGGATCATGACGCGACACTGGCTTTTGATATTTTTGTAGACCGTATTCAGAAATATATCGGTCAGTACTTTGCCGTCTTAAACGGTGCTGATGCTATTATTTTTACAGCCGGTATTGGGGAAAATTCTGACCTTGTCCGCGAGGCTGTGATTTCTGGACTTTCATGGTTTGGCTGTGATATTGAGCCTGCTAAGAATGTTCGCGGAGCAGAAGGGGTTATCTCCACCCCGGAAGCCAAGGTGAAGGTTTTAGTGATTCCGACCGACGAAGAGTTGGTCATTGCGCGTGAAGTCGAGCGCTTTAAAAATCAATAATATCAGAAAATGCTTCGTCTTTTAGTTTGCTTTTAGTGCTAGGCAGCGGGCTGCAGACAGTCCTGATTTAGGGCAAAGCGAAATAACGAAGTAATAAAAGATAAACGAAAGGACGATAAAAGCTCAGTTTGACTGGGCTTTTTGACTGCTGGAAGAGCTCCCATTCATAAAAATCTGCTATACAAAACGGGAAATTTCCGTTATACTGGAAAAAGGAGGAAAATATGAAAGCAATTCTGAAAAAAGCAGAATATATCCTGCTGATTCTCTTTGTCTTATTTCTAAGCCAGCTACCCTTTCTATTTATCCGGCAGGTGACTGCTTCTGCGAAGAATTTTTCAGCTGGACAGACCTTATCTGTCTTGGCGGTTTATTTCCTGATTGTCTTTTTTGTCCTGCGAATGGCCAAGCAAGAGGAGCTGCTGAGCTTTGATTTTAGCTTTTTCAAATGGTCGTCGCTGGGCTGGCTGGCGGTTTCTTTTGTGGCCATGATTAGTGCCAGCATGCTGGGAATGATCATCATGATGCTGGAGGGCCATGCTGTAAGCACAGCCAATCAGGATGCCTTGAATGCCTTGTTTAAAAATGTTCCCAATGTTTTGCTGGTAGCAGGGGCTGTGTTTCAGGCGCCTGTTTTAGAGGAAGTGGTCTTTCGCGGCTTGATTCCCCAGAAGATTTTTGCCAAGCATTATGTCTGGGGCTTGTCTGTGGGGGTGATTCTTTTCGGCCTCGTCCACGGTCCGACCGATATAGGCAGTTTTGTTGTGTATGCGGGCATGGGGGCGGTCTTAGCTGCGGTGGCCTATATGACCAAGCGTTTGGAAATGGCTATTTTGGCCCACATGCTGCGAAATGGCGTTGCGGTACTCATTATGATTCTGATGAATTCTGTCGGATAGTCAGGGGCATTTTATAGAGTATCTTCCAAAAGATCCATCCCTCTGCGGGTGAGGACACAGCCATCATGGGGATCTGTCCCAGCCTCTTTCTCTTGCAGCAAATTCTCCGGAATTCTAAGTTTTTTGTCTTATTGGGGCTGGACTTGGCATTCTTATCTGCTGCGTCCTATTTTCCAGCGTTTGGAGCTGGCAATGCTGATTCCTATGCTTCAAAATGCCAGACTCCTCAGTCTTTAGCTCTTTTGCTTTTAAAAAGTATTTTCTTAAATAGAAGAATTATGGTAAAATGGTAACTGAAACAAGAGGCCAGATAGGGCCTGCTTGTGGAGTCGAGTGCAGTTCATAGGACTGAATGCTGCATCTGCTGCCAGCTTTGCGGTACACTGGATGGGTGTGCCTTTTTTGCTGAAAAGCCGCTAAGGAAGTAAGAAATGAAAGGTCAAATGCTTAATCTAAGAGAACTGGCTCCAGAGGGCAGGACAGCCCTGTGTGGGATTATCAATGTCACGCCGGATTCTTTTTCGGACGGGGGCCGCTATAATACGGTTGAAACTGCCTTGGAGCAGGCCAGAAAGCTAATCGCTCAGGGGGCGCATCTGCTGGACATCGGCGGAGAGTCTACGCGGCCGGGCAGCCATTTTGTCGATATCAAGGAAGAAATAGAGCGGGTGGTGCCGGTTATTGAAGCGATTCGCCGTGAAAGCGATGTGCTGATTTCGGTAGATACTTGGAAGTCGGAAGTTGCTGCGGCAGCTCTCTCTGCCGGCGCTGCGATTATCAATGACATTACCGGTCTTCTGGGGGATAAAAGGATGGCTGGATTGGCCGCAGAAAGGGCAGTGCCTGTCATTGTGATGTTCAATCCAGTCATGGCCCGGCCTCAGCATGCCAGTTCCAAAATCTTCCCCGTTTTTGGCTTTGAACCAGCCTTTAGCGAGGCCGAGCTGACCGCCTGTGCGGAGATGGAGATTGCTGATCTGATGTGGACTTTCTTTGGCAAGTCTCTGAAGCAGGCGGAGCGGGCCGGACTTTCCAGAGAACAGCTTCTGCTGGATCCGGGTATCGGTTTTGGCTTGACCAAGCGGGAGAATCTTTTGCTGCTGCAGGAATTGGATGCTCTGCACGAGGCTGGCTTTCCGATTTTTCTGGGGGTGTCCCGCAAGCGTTTTCTGGTCAGTATCTTAGAAGAACATGCGATTGAAAGCAATCCTGAAAAGGAAGAAGGCTTTCAAAATAGGGATTTGGCTTCAGCGCATTTGACCAGCATTGCGGCCAGCAAGGGAGTGGAAGTGGTACGGGTGCATGATGTAGCCGTTCACAGGATGGCTGCAGCAGTCGGCGATGCCATTCGTTTGGCTCAGAAAACAGAAGACATGAATTTAGCTCAGTATAAGTAAGATGAAAGAAACACAACTACCGGATGTCAGCTGGCTGGAAGCCTATCGGACGGACAGTCCGAATTTTGGATTGGAGCGTATGGAGCGTTTGCTGGAGCTGCGGGGCAAGCCGCATCTGCAGCTGTCGGTCATTCATATAGCAGGGACCAACGGCAAGGGCTCGACCATTGCCCATCTGCGCCAGCTTTTGCAACAGAAGGGCCTTAAAGTGGGAACCTTTACCTCGCCTTATCTGGTCAGCTACAATGAACAGATTGCCATCAATGGCTCTGCCATTTCTGATTTGGATCTCCAGCAGCTGCTGACAGACTATCAGGCTCTCTTGGCCCAGCAGGCAGACGATGCTCTTTTGCTGGGAGTGACTGAGTTTGAGATTGCTACAGCCTTGGCCTATGATTACTTTGTCCAGCAGCAGGTCGATGTGGCCCTGATTGAGGTCGGCATGGGCGGGCTTCTGGACAGTACCAATGTCTGCCGGCCGGATCTGACCGCCATTAGCACCATTGGGCTGGATCATGTGGCGCTGTTAGGCGATTCTTTAGAAAAATAGCAGAGCAGAAAGCAGGGATTATCAAGCCGACAGTTCCGGTGGTGACGGGCAGGATTGCTCCCCAGG
>NZ_KQ969394.1:323368-332514 GCF_001578865.1 Streptococcus sp. DD11 | reverse complement strand
GCTGAGGCCCATTATCGGACAGCTCTTTTAGGGCTGCATCAGATCGATAATGCTGCTCTGGCTATTGAGCTCTGTGACACTTACTGCCGGCTCAAAGGGCTGCCTCTCCTGAGTCAGACAGAGGTAGACGAGGCCCTGCTTAGGGCAGTCTGGCCGGGGAGACTGGAAAAGCTCTCAGAACGGCCCCTCATACTCATAGACGGGGCCCATAATCCTCACGCTATGCGCTCGCTCCTCGCTTCACTGTCAGAGCATTATCCGGCTCAGAAGAAGCAGCTGTTGTTTGCCTGCATTCAGACCAAGTCTCTGGAAGAAATGGTCGGGCTGCTGCAGACAGTGCCTGCTGCAGAGCTGACTCTGACGGCTTTTGCAGACAAGCGGAGTTTTTCCCGGGAAGCGATGGAAGAGCTGGCTGAAAAGGAGGGGCTGTCGTACAGGGACTGGCCGGACTATCTGGAGCATTATCTGGCTGCAGAGCATGAGGCAGATGAGCTCCTGCTCCTGACCGGTTCTCTTTATTTTCTGGCTCAGGTCAGACCCTATATCATAAAAAACTAAATCCAAGACAGGAGTAGAGATGGATACCAAGAAAATAGAAGCAGCAGTTGCTCAGATTATTGAGGCCATTGGCGAGGACGGAAGCCGGGAAGGACTGCAGGAAACCCCGCAGCGGATAGCCAAGATGTATCAGGAAATTTTTGCCGGCCTTGATGAGACGGCTGAAGAGCACCTGTCAAAATCTTTTGAAATTATCGACAATAACATGGTGGTGGAGAAGGATATTTTTTTCCATTCCATGTGTGAGCACCATTTTCTTCCTTTTTATGGTAAGGTTCATATCGCCTATATTCCCAACGGCCGGGTTGCCGGTCTCTCTAAGCTGGCGCGGACGGTAGAGGTCTATGCTAAAAAACCGCAAATTCAGGAGCGGCTGACGGTGGAAATCGCTGAGGCTTTGATGGACTATCTGGGGGCTCAGGGGGCTCTGGTCTGGGTCGAAGCGGAGCATATGTGCATGAATATGCGCGGAGTCAGAAAGCCGGGAACAGCCACGGTGACGACAGCTGCCCGCGGAATTCTGGCGACAGATAAGGATTTGAAAAATGAAGCCTACAAATTAATGGGCCATTAAAAGATGAGGAGGGTTGCATGGACCAACTGCGCATCAAGGATTTGGAAGTTTATGCCTATCACGGTCTGTTCGGAGCGGAAAAGGAATTGGGACAGCGCTTTGTTCTGGATGTTATCTTAGACTATGACATGACTCAGGCAGCCAAAACAGATGATCTGACGGCGTCCATCCATTACGGAGAGCTGGCTCAGGATTTGACCCATTGGTGTCAGGAAGGCAAGGAGGATTTGATTGAGACGCTGGCTTACAAGCTGATTGACCGGATTTTTCTGGCTCATCCGCTGGTGCAAAAGGTCAGTCTGGAAGTTAAGAAGCCTTGGGCACCGGTGCCCCTGCCTTTAGAAACCTGCTCGGTTAAGCTGGTCAGGCAGAAACGCCGGGTCCTGATTGGCCTCGGCAGCAATCAGGGGGATAGAGCGGCCAATTTGGATGCAGCCTTGGCTAAAATGGCAGAGCAGCACATCCGGCTGGTGCAGGCTTCCGGCCGAATAGAGACAGAGCCTTGGGGCGGTGTGGAGCAGGATCCTTTCCTCAATCAGGCGATAGAAGTCGAAAGCTGGCTGGCACCGCAGGATTTATTGCAGACCCTGCTGGCTATTGAGGCCGACCTAGGCCGTGTGCGTGAGGTCAAGTGGGGACCGCGGGTCATTGATTTGGACATTCTCTATATAGGGCAGGAAGAGATTTACAGCCCGGACTTGATTGTCCCGCATCCTTATGCGGCTGAGCGAGCTTTTGTCCTGCAGCCGCTGCTGGAAATTGCCCCGCATTTTGTCGATCCTGTACGGAGAAAGAGCATCCGCCAGCTGTGGGAGGCGGTCGAAAAATGAGAGAAGAGAGGCGGTGGGACAGACTCTTATACGGTATCTTCCAAAAGATCCATCCCTCTGTGGGTGAGGACGCAGCCATCATGGGAGTCTGTCCCACCGCCGTAGATTGAAGAGAAAGTCCTCATTAAGACTTCCCTTAGGAGAGCACGGACGCTAGCGGCTTCCTTCGGAATTCCGTAGCTAAGCTTTGAGCCTCCTCGCCTTTTGGTTTCTAGGCTCAGGCTAAAATCGTTCACAGAATTATTTTACTCTCAAAACTTCCGAGTGAGTCTGTCCCGCTCTCGCTTTTCTCACAGCGGGAAGTCTCGGTTAGTTGCTCGCCTTACTTACAATAATTGGAATCATTCAACTGTTCTTGCAGCGCATCGCAGAAAATTAGAATGAAGAATTAGTGGCTCTTTGTCTACGGTCTGAAACTTGTCGCAAGGCAAGTTTTTTCTTGTCTGAACTTCTTCTGAACTTGCTCCTGTATACTCGTACTCATCAAATAATATCGTCATTTAGTTTATCTTTTATTCCGTCGTTAACTCGCCTTGCCGTACCCCAGTACAGCCTGAGGCTCGTTGCCTAGTACTAAATGCAAACTAAAAGACTATAAAAAGGAGCATGGGATGGAACATTTGGTAAAAATAGAAGGAGTCTGCAAGAAGCATGGGGACAGGCAGATTCTGAAGGATATTTCTTTTAGGGCCGGAAGCGGTCGGATTACAGCCTTTCTGGGACCCAATGGTGCTGGCAAAAGCTCGACGCTGAGGATTTTGCTGGGCTTGGATCGGGCAGATGCGGGCGAGGCCGTCTTTGACGGACGGACTTATAGCAGCCTGCCTTATCCCCTGAAGACAGTGGGAGCAACTTTCGATGGTATCGGCGGTCTGCCCAGCCGCAGGGTCTGTGATCACCTGCAAATCATTGCCGCCAGCAATGCCATCCCCAAGTCTCGGATTGATGAGGTGCTGGAGATGACGGGAATCGCTCATAAGAAGAAGGCACTCTTATCCAGTCTGTCACTTGGCGAAGGTCAGCGCTTGGGCTTGGCGGCGGCTCTTTTGGGCGATCCGCAGTTTCTGATCTTAGATGAGCCGACCAATGGGCTGGACCCGAGCGGTATCAAGTGGTTTCGCAGCTTTATCCGTCAGCAGGCCGATCGGGGCAAGACGGTGCTCCTATCCTCTCATATCCTGTCAGAGGTGCAAATAGTGACCGATGATGTGGTGCTGATCCATCAAGGGCGGATTATCGAGCGGGGGACACTGGAGGAGGTGCTGCAAGGTGCGGATAGTCTGGAAGAGCTCTTCTTTGATCTGACAGAAGGGAGGGACTGAGATGGGAGAATACCTGTCTTTGATGCGGGCCGAATGGCTGAAAATCAAAACAAGCAAGGCTTTCAGAGTGAGTATGGCTATCCTGCTGTTCTTGGTGCCTCTCATAACCTGGCTGGAGGGGCGGCAGTATCTGTCTGTCGGCCTGAATGCCACGCCTGAGACGACCCCAGGCCTGATAGAAGCCATTGATCCGCTGGAATACCTTGGTCTCAATGGGGCTTCGATGACTAGCATGGTCTTGGTTATTCTGGGCGGTATACTGGGTGCAATGGACTTTCAGTCTCATAGTCTGCGAACCAGCCTTTTGGCCTGCAACAACCGCCTGAAATTGCTAACAGGAAAAGTTTTGACTTTTGGCTTATTTTCGCTGCTGGTTAGCTTCTTATCAATTTATTTGAACTATATGGTTATGCACCTGGCTTTGGGGAAAGAAGGCCTCCATCCAATCCTGCTCAATCAGGCTGCGTGGAGCCATCTTCTCTGGAAAACACTGGCTGTCGTGCTGCTGGGGCTCTTGTCCTTTTTACTGGGCTTGCTGGGGCGGACCCTGCTGCTGCCCCTGCTCTTTCTCGTACCGCAGCTTTATAATCTGGGGAATTACCTGGCTGAGCATACCAGCTGGGGAGCTTATTTGCCGCAGCCTGCAGGTGAGCTGTTTGCTGCGGCGCCGACCTCTCACTATGCCAATCAGCCCTTGCAGGGACTGCTGATATTGAGCGTCTGGCTGCTTGCCGTCGGCGGTATGAGCGCCCTGCGCTTTTTGAAGACGGATTTAGGAGGACGCTACTGATGTTAAAGGCTCTGCTTAAAAGTGAATGGATTAAGTTTCGATCTGACTATCTGTCTCTAGCTGCGGCTTTGGCGGTTCTGGCAGCTATTCCTTTTTTCCTGATGAATCTGGACTACAGTCGGACGGCAGTTGGCCAAGCCAAGGCTCTGAGTGAGGCCTTGCACGCCCTCTATCTAGCGCAGCCGGCCATCGTTATCTTTACTTCGCTCTATTTTGCCCAAGAGTTTGTCAAGTCGGGCATGCGGACCAATTTTTTGGCTGTCTCCAGCCGAAAGGCTTGGCTGACTGGGAAGCTTCTATTTCTGCTTTTGCTGCTTGCGGTTCTCTACAGTGTCATTCTAAGCAGCTGTTTCCTTGTCATGCTGGCCCGTTTTGACTTAGACTTTAGCTGGTCCTTGCTGGGAGACTTCCTTTATTTCAGCTCCTTTGGTCTTTTGAGCAATCTTTTTATGGCTTTTTTAACTGCCGGTCTGGCTCTGCTGTTTCAATCTTGGATTGTGCCGGTCTCTGTTCTCTTTCCGCTGCTGATTGGCCTCAGCCAACTGCTGGCCACCTTCATCAAAGAGGCCGGCTACCTGCCGGATCTGGCAACGCTCCCTCTGTTTGAGTATGAGAGTCTGCGGTCAGGCCTCAGTCTGTCCGGTCTGGGGATTCAGGCGGTCTGGCTGCTTTTGATTTGGAGCTCTGCTATTTTTCTAATCCTTAAAAAGGATATTCGCTGAGGTGTGTTATAATGGAAACTATGAAAGAATATCGTATTTTAGCTGTGGATGATGACACAAGCATTCTCAAACTGCTGCAGCATATCTTGGAGCTGGACGGTTATTTGGTGACAGTCTGCAGCCGGCCGGAGGAGCTGGATTTGTCAGACTTTGTCGGCTATGACCTGATATTGCTGGATGTTATGATGAGTCCGGTCAGCGGTTTTGAGCTGTGCTCCTATATCCGGCCGTATGTTTCCTGTCCTATCCTCTTTTTGACGGCCAGAGAGCTGGAAGAGGACAAGGTAGAGGGCCTTTACCGGGGAGCAGATGACTATATTGTCAAGCCTTTCGGAGCCAAGGAACTGCTGGCCCGGATTCGGGCTCACCTTCGGCGGGAGGAGCGGCATCAGGAAGAGCAGTATGAAGCAGAAAACTGCTGTTTTTATCCTAGTCGCTATCAGGTGGCCTGTTTTGAGCGGCTGATTGATTTTTCTGAGCGGGAATTCAAGCTGCTGCAGCTGTTAGCCCGGCATCCTCAGCAGATTTTTTCCGCTGAAACGCTCTATGAGCTGCTGTATCCTGAGAGCTCGGATACGCAGCTTCGCTCTATTTCCGAATACATTTATCAGATTCGGCAGAAGTTCAAGCAGGAAGGCTTAAAGGCCATTGCAACTGTGAGAGGAGTCGGCTATCGATGGCAGTTAGAACCCGAAGTTTCAGAAGTCTAGTCTGGACGACCAGTCTCAAGATTGTCTTTTTTCATGGCCTGATTTTTTTAATGATTGGCTATGACTTTGGCCCCAGCCAGCTAAGTCCGCTTTATCGGGTCCTCTTTTGGGCCGTCACCTTGCTGCTGGTGACAGGCTATCAAATCCTCAAGCTGCTCTTGTGGATTGAAAGGGAGATTGGCCTTCTCAGCAGTCCGCAGCTGGACGATCAGGATCAGACTGAACAGATTCGGATTCGGGAACTGATAGCTGTTTATCAGGAGCTGCGGTCCAGCCGTCAGGAAATTATCAGCCTGCTTGACCGTGAGCAGGGACGCAATCGGGACCTGGTCCTGCAGCTGTCAGCGACTTCCCATGATCTGAAAACCCCCCTGACCGTTATCAGGGGCAATGCTGAGCTCTTGGAATTAGCCCAGCTGCCCCAGCCGCAGGCCGATTATGCGGCTGAAATTCTCCTGGCCAGCCAGAAGATGGCGGATTATGCGGCGGCCTTAATAGACTATGCCAAGACCTTTCAGGCTCAGGAGTCCGACTTTGTCACTCTGGCCCTGGCTGATTTTGTCCGTGATTTGCAGGAGGATTTTGCCCTCTTCAGCAAGGGGCAGGATTTTCATTTTTCGACCCAGCTGGACTGTGCACCGGACCTGACCCTGAGGCTGCATCCGGACTACCTCCGACGGGCCCTGATTAACATCCTTCTCAATGCTCTCCAGTATGCGGATCCTGACAGCAGAGAGCTCAGTCTGACTATCAGCTGCCCATCATCCAGCCAGCTGGTCTTTTCCATCTGGAACAATGGTCCGGCCTTTTCTCAGGAGGACTTGGCTGCTGCCGACCAGCTCTTTTATCAGAGCGAGCTTAGCCGCAATTCTGACAGCGGCCATCACGGCATCGGCCTGGCCTTTGCCAAGCAGGCAGCCAATCTCCATCAGGGCAGCCTCAAAGTCTGGAACCCGCTCCAAGGAGGAGCGGCGGTGGAGCTGGCTATCAGCAGGGAAATTTTCGAATAAAAGAGAGGAGCTGCTGCCTCTTTTTCTTTGACAAAAAATGTAAAAGAAGCTATACTATATTTATAAGGTAAAGCAAGCTATACATTCAAAAGGAGAGAAGCATGGACAACCGCATTCAGGAACTGCGCAAAAGAAAAAAACTCAGTCAGGAAGAACTGGCTGAGAAGCTAGAGGTGACGAGGCAAACGATTATTTCTTTGGAAAAGGGCCGCTACAATGCTTCTCTAATTCTGGCCCACAGGATTGCCCGTTTTTTCGGGCTGGCTATCGAAGATATTTTTCTCTTTGAGGAGGATTCATCATGAAAATAAATGATTTGTTTAAATGGCTGCTGGCTTCGGCAATCATAGCTCTGCTCTTTGGTCTGCATTTGCTCTTTCCAGCCTTTCCCCAAGAGCTGATTCCGCTGCTCAGTCTAGCTGCTATTATAATTGTCCTAAAAATCTTCCAAGCATATGAAAAATAGGAGACTGACATGGAAACATTAACGAAACAAGAATTTCGCAAAAGACTGCAGAGAAAGGTCATCATGGGGCGTATCCTGAGCTTGATTCTCCTGCTGGGGCTGGTCTGGAGCCACTTTCATTCTCTGAACGATCAGCAGGAAGGAGTCCTTGTTGGTATATTGATGGGGATTTCTTTGCTGACCATTCGCTATAATTTTGCCTTAAGACGGGAGGAAACCTTTGAGCGGCTCTATATTCAGGTGACCGACGAGCGCAACCGGATGATAGACGAAAAGGCCCGCACTCTGCTTTTTACTATCCTTTTGCTGCTGGCGGCCTGCCTGAGTGTTCTGTCTATGATTGTTCCAATCATCTTAAACCTCCATCAGTTTCTGACCCTGACCATTCTCCTGATTTTGGGGCTTTACTATCTCTTGCGTTTTATCCTGTCCAAGCGGTATTGATAATTGCAAAACTGGCAGGGGCTGTGTGGAGCTGGTGATTGGTTTGGAGAAGTGAATGTAAAAGAAGCTATACAAAAACTCTTGGAGAGACTGACTCCAAGAGTTTTGATTTTCAAAATGTTTTTATTTCCGATACAGCCGGTCATACTGGTAGACTGGATCCATGGTGACATGGATGCCCAGCTTGCGCAGGACATTCTTGTCCTCATCGGTCAGCATGACGGTCGAGTGGGCTTCGCTGCCCTTGAGGTTGCCCAGCTGCTGCATGGCCAGGGCGGCGTCTTCATTGGTCATGGCCGTGATGGCCAGGGCGATGAGGATTTCATTGGAGTGGAGACGCGGATTGCGGCTGCCCAGGTGGTTGATTTTCAGACCTTGGATGGGCTGGACATACTCGGGCTCGATCAGCTTGGTTTCCTTGTCAATGGCTGCCAGCTTCTTGATGGCATTGATGACCAGGGCAGCAGTTGGTCCAAAGAGGTCAGATGTCTTGCCGGTCACGATTTCACCATTTGGCAGTTCCAGTGCTAAAGCCGGCTCGCCGGTTGCTTCAGCCTTGGCCCGGGCTGCTACAGTCACCTGCCGGTCCTGAGGGCTGATGCCCAGGTCGTTCATGAGCAGCTCAATCTTTTTGATGGCTGTTTCGGAGACCCGTTCAGCCTTGAAGTCCAGGATGGTTTGGTAGTAGCGGCGGATGATTTCCTGCTGGGAAGCCTCGATGGCCGCCTCATTGTCTACAATGGCAAAGCCAACCATATTGACTCCCATGTCCGTTGGAGAAGCATAAGGCGATTCGCCAAGGATGCGCTCCAGCATACGCTTGAGGACAGGGAAAATCTCAATGTCGCGATTGTAGTTGACCGTGGTCTTGCCGTAGGTCTGCAGATGGAAAGGATCAATCATGTTGACATCGTCCAGATCAGCTGTAGCGGCTTCATAGGCCAAGTTGACCGGGTGATGCAGGGGCAGGTTCCAGACAGGGAAAGTCTCAAACTTAGCATAGCCGGACTTGATGCCATGGACCTGATCGTGGTACATATTGGACATACAGGTAGCCAGCTTGCCTGAACCGGGTCCCGGAGCCGTTACGACCACCAGATTGCGGCTGGTCTGGATATAGTCATTTTTCCCCATGCCCTCCGGCGAGATGATATGGTCCATATCGGTCGGATAGCCCTTGATAGGATAGTGGAGATAGGAGGCAATGCCGTTCTTATCCAGCTGACTGCGGAAGAGATCGGCCGCCGGCTGACCGGAATACTGAGTGATGACCACAGAGCCCACATAGATGTCCAGCTCGTGAAAGGTATCAATCAGCCGCAGAACCTCTTGGTCGTAGGAAATGCCCAAATCGCCTCTAGCCTTGGAGTGCTCGATGTTGTTGGCATTGATGGCAATGACAATCTCGACTTGATCCTTAAGCTCTTTGAGCAGCTTGATTTTATTGTCCGGCTCATAGCCTGGCAGGACTCGGGCAGCATGGAAATCTTCCAGCATTTTGCCGCCGAATTCCATGTAGAGCTTGCCCTCGAATTGGTTAATGCGCTCCAAGATATGGTCGCGCTGCAAGTTTAAGTATTTGTCCGAATCAAATGCAATGTTTTTCATGTCTCTTTTTACCTCTGCTAAAAATTATAACAAAAATTTGCCTGTTTTGGGGAGATGAACGGCAGAAAGTTGGGGAAAGCAAAAAGGAGTGGAAAAGAAGTCCAGAAATTGG
>NZ_KQ969394.1:317020-322713 GCF_001578865.1 Streptococcus sp. DD11 | reverse complement strand
GCAAGGTTGAGTAAGGGACAAACAAGTCCGTCAGGGCACCGTTTATACTCTTTGAAACTCTCTTCAAACTACATCAGCTCCAACAATCTGGGGGAGTGGCGGTGGGACAGAACTAAATTTTTAAAAATTTAGTTCGTCGTCCCAGCCCCGCGAGGATGATTAGGAGCTTTTTGGAGTCTAAAAGACGAACAAAAAGTCCAATCAGCTACCGCGCCAAAAGTTTTTTACCAAAACAAAGCGAGACTGAAAGACTTTTGTCTCAGCCTCAGCCCGATCCAGCAAACAGGAAAGCGAGGGAGGTCCGGCGGACCTTCTCACTCTTAGGCTCTGCAGGATAGGGCCGCCGCTCTAATAATTTTTAATCAGATCGACAGTTGAGCGGTCCAGCTTCTTGATCAAGGCTTGCAGGAAGGCCTGAGCCTGCAGGAAATCATCCATGGCATAAAGGGTCTGATGAGAGTGAATGTAGCGGGCGCAGACGCCGATTGTAGTGGATGGAACACCGCCGCTTTGAAGGTGGGCCACGCCGGCATCGGTTCCGCCTTTGGCACAGTAGTATTGATACTTGACGCCGGCTTCTTCGGCTGTCGTCAGCAGGAAGTCTTTCATATTCGGCAGCATGAGGTGGCCGGGATCAAAGAAACGCAGCAGCGTTCCCTCGCCAATGGCTCCCTGATTGCCGTACACATCGCCGGCCGGTGAGCAGTCAACGGCAAAGAAGATTTCCGGAGCAAACTTAGTCGTAGAAGCATGAGCGCCGCGCAGGCCGACTTCTTCCTGAACGTTGGCTCCGACATAGAGTTCATTGCCCAGCTTTTGGCCGGAGAGGGCCTGAGCCAGCTCGCTGACCATGAGAACGCCGTAGCGGTTGTCCCAAGCCTTGGAAATGACATTTTTGCCATTCGCAGTGAGGACAGCGGAACTCTCAGGTACAATCGCATCGCCGGGGCGAATGCCGTAGCTTTCGGCCTCTTCCTTGCTGGCAAATCCGCCGTCAAAGACAATATCTGCTACTTGAGGAAGGCTGGGAGAGCCGTTTGCGCCGCGCAGAAAATGCGGGGGTACAGATCCAGAAATAAGAGGAATTTCCCTGCCCTCGCGGGTAAAGAGCGTGAAACGCTGGCTGCTGACGACCAGCGGGTTCCAGCCGCCGATTTCGACAACCCGGAAAGTACCGTCAGCCTTGATTTCGCTGACTAAGAAGCCGACTTCGTCCATGTGGGCTGCCACCAGAACGCGGGGAGCGTCAGCTGCTTCAGCATGCCGGACCCCAAAAAGGCCGCCCAAACCGTCTGTGACAAATTCATCCACATGAGGCCCCATCTTTTCCCGCAGATAGCTGCGAACCGGAGCTTCGTGGCCGGAAATAGCAGAAATTTCCGTTACTTCCTTGATTTTTGAAAATAAGTCTGTCATAAATATACCTTCTTTCTGCCTTTATTTTATCACTTTTTTCTGAGGAAGAACAGGGCTGAGTGAAAGCTTGGGTGAAATGGCCCGGCTTCTTGTTCCTCCTGCGATTTTATGATAAAATATTCTACATGAAAGCGAAAAAAATCATTTTAACGACAACGGCTCTTTTGGGAGCTGGAGCTCTGGCTTATGGAGCAGTCAAAGCAGTGCAGGAGCAGAAAAGGCTGCAGGAGCGCGAGGCAGTTGTGCAGGCTGTGCGGGATTTCTTTGCCAGTCAGGGTGAAATTGCCTGCCTCTATGTCAAGCTTTATGAGTCTGCAGATGACCGGCTGGTCGGCGGTCTGGTCTTGGAAGACGACCGCCATTTCACCTTTGTCTATGACAAGGGCCAGCTCAGCTATGTGGAAGAAGGGTGATATTTCCTGCAGATAAAGAGGAAGGGGTTCGCATGCGGTCATGGGGAGTCTGACTTTTTCAGAGCTGTTCAGTCCATCATAGCCACCAGATCAAGAGTCAAATCAATAAATTTTCAGTTAGTATAAGAAAAGGGAGTGTAAAATGATTTTCACATATAATAAAGAGTATGTCGGCGATGTCCTGATGGTTATTGCTGCAGATAGTCAGGGAGCCAAGCTGGCGGTTGAGCGTAAGGGCCGTGTGGCACGTGTTTACCGCGAGGACAGCGGTGAGACCGTAGCTTGGAATATCTTTCAGGTGTCCAGTCTTTTGGAAATAGCAGAGCGCGGCCAGATCTTTCTGACAGATGAGCAAGCAGCAGCTCTCAATCAGGAGCTGAGCAAGGAAGGCTTCGCTGCAGAGCTGGTCAATGATCGGGAGCCCAAGTTTGTCGTCGGTCAGATTGTCGAGATGGAGGCACATCCAGACAGCGACCATCTCAACATCTGCCAAGTCCAAGTAGCAGCTGACAAAACCATTCAAATCGTGGCCGGTGCCCCGAATGCCAAAGTGGGGCTCAAAACCATTGTGGCTCTGCCCGGAGCCATGATGCCCAAGGGCAATCTGATTTTTCCGGGGGAACTGCGCGGCGAAAAGAGCTTTGGCATGATGTGCAGCCCGCGGGAGCTCCAGCTGCCTAATGCCCCGCAAAAACGCGGCATTATTGAACTGGCCGACAGCGAAACAGTCGGAACAGCCTTTGACCCAGCCAAGCACTGGCAGGGATGACCAAAGAGGCGGCGGGCTGTAAGCTCTGTCAACTGCAACTCTGCCCGCCTTTCAGCACTTTCTCTAAAAAAAGAGGGAGCAGGACAGAACCACTTTTCATGTGGGGTCTGTTCTGCTCCTTTTTTAGGGGCTGATTGTTAGAGAGTTTTAAAAAAATACACTGTCCCCGCCCGTATCTTCCGGACTGTCAGAACTGACGGCCGGCTGCTGCGCTTTGGCTGTTGGCTCGGTTGGCCTGTAGCCGTATTTGTATTGGTTCAGCAGTTCATTCAGCCCTTGATTTTCCAGTTCCTTCAGGCGTTTTTTATTGAAAACAATGCTGATGAGGCGACTGTCAGCATAGGCATAAATCTTGTAGCGGGGTTGATTAAAGGCTGAAAAATCATCAAAGCCGTCCTCCATCCAGAGGCTGATCTCAGATGCCTCACTGTCTTGGTTGTAGCGGGCGTGGCTGATTTGCTCCAGAGGGATGCGGTAGGTTTTGGCGGACAGCAGGCCGCTGTAATGATAGCAAATGCAGCTGCTGCCAATGGAGAGAATGGTGGACTGAACGGTCAGCCGGCGAATGGCTAGAATCAGAAGCAGCAAAAAGAAAGCTGCGGTCAGCAGGCTGAGGGCAAAAAAACTGGTGTCTTTGTGAGGATTGGAGCTAATCAGATAGTCGACAGCAGACCAGACAGCAAAGCTGCCAAACCAGAGAGCAATGAAGATAAAGAATAGCTGTTTAAGGGGTGAATGCTTGATAATCATCGGAAACCTCCATAGTGCAGAAGTGTGTGAAACAAAAAGCCGGGCCGACCTACTTTCTAATATAATCCCCCCACAGCGTTATCCCCAAGAGTCCGGAGAACTTTTTCAGCCTGAGTCCAGAAATCGGAAAGCGAAGCAGGGCGGCGGATGAAGGGAGGGCAGTTCCCGGCTTTCGTCAGACCTGGGGATTGTTGAAAGCTGTATCACTCATCTTCGGTCTTGCTGCCTCGCCCACCGTGTGAGGATTCGGAAAGGCCATCAGGCTTTCGCCTTTTTATCTACTATACCATATTTTTTTCAATTTTTCGCTCCTTTTTTCGAATGATTAGGTAGGAGGAAAGAAAATGTATAATAAAGTCATCATGATTGGCCGTTTGACGGCCACACCGGAATTGCACAAAACGGCCAATGAGAAGTCTGTTGCCCGGGCAACAGTAGCGGTCAACCGCCGCTACAAAGGGCAGAACGGCGAGCGGGAGGCTGATTTTGTCAACCTTGTCGTCTGGGGGCGCTTAGCGGAGACTCTGGCCAGTTATGCCAGCAAGGGCAGCCTCCTTTCTCTGGATGGAGAACTGCGCACCCGCCGCTATGAAAAGGACGGTGTGACCCACTATGTGACAGAGGTGCTCTGTCAAAGCTTCCAGCTGCTGGAAAGCCGGGCTCAGCGCGCTCTGCGCGAAAATAATGCCGGTGCCGATCTGGCCGATTTGGTTCTGGAAGAAGAAGAACTCCCCTTTTAGTCAACAGGAAAAACAGACAGGAGCAGTTGCTTTTGTCTGCTTTTTTATGATAGAGCATTTGGAAAGATTTTGCTTTTTTGGCTCTTTGTAATATAATAATTCTATATGCAAAAGCTGGCGGGAAAATAAATGAGGAGTTGAAAATGGTGTTGGATAAGAGGAAAAAAGGGATTCAAAACTGCCGGAAAGGCATTCTGTGGTCGCTGTTTACCGTGCTGCTCTTTTGTTTGGCCTTGATTTATTTTCATGGGAGCATGGCGGAGCAGGACCAGCTTAAAATCGGTGCAACCTATATGACTATGAACAATGATTTTTACAAGACGCTCAATGCAGAGCTGGAGAAGAAAACCAACCAGCAGGGCAGCCGGCTCTATGTCCGGGATCCTGAGCTGGATGAGGGCAAGCAGAGCCAGCAGATTGACTTTTTTGTCAGGGAAGGGGTGGATGTCATTGTCATCAATCCGGTCAAGAGCGACAGCACTGCAATCATTTCCTCTCTGCATAAGGCCAAGCAGGCCGGCATCAAAATTATTGTTGTTGATGCACCTGTCAGCGATCAGGCAGAAGTAGACACGACGATCGTTTCGGATAATTATCAGGCGGGTGTCCTGATTGCCAGAGACATGATGAAGCGCTTAAAGAGCGCCAATATTCTCCTTTTAGAGCACCGCAATGCGGTATCAGCCATGGATCGGATTCAGGGATTTGTGAGTACGATTCGGGGCCATTCAGGCTATCAGATTGTGGCCCGCAAGGAAACCCTGGGACAGACCGAGGAAACTATGCCGCAGGTCAAGGCTGCTTTAGAGGAGGGACTGAATTTCAATGTCGTTATGGCCCTCAATGACCGTGCCGCAATCGGTGCTTTGGCAGCTGTGAAGGATCAGGGCGTTGACCGCAGAATTTCGATTTACGGCGTAGACGGTTCGCCGGATATCAAAAATTTTCTGACGACAGGCAATGACATTGAGGGGACGGTAGCCCAATCGCCGATTCAGATGGGACAAAAGGTCGCCGAGGTCATTGAGCTCATGCAGGTCGGCAGGCCCTATGAGCGTCAGTATCTGATCCCTGTCCACTTGGTCAACAGGGACAATATCAGCCAATACACGATTACAGGATGGCAGTAATGAGACCCAATAAAAGTATTTTTTACAGCAAGATTGCCCTCATGGTGATTAATTTCATTGCCATTGTCTACAATGCCTCTATCTATCTCTTTGCGACGGATTATGTCGTCGCGAAGGGCTTCAGCCACTCGCTTTTGGAACGTTTGGACGCGATTCCGGGTTCTCCCCGCTTGATTTTTCTGGTCTCCCTGATCTTTTATGCCTGTCTGCTGCTGGTCTTTTACTACCGGGAAAAGCACCCCAACCAGCTGTCGGTCTATGACAAGGCTACGATTATTGAAATCCTGCTCATGCTGGTCATCTTTTCGGTCCTGCACTCGTCTTATAACGGCCTTATTCTCTTGGTTTTTGCGGATATTTTCTACGGATCCAAGGAATTCAATACCTCCAAGGACAAAAAATACTGGTTTTCCTTTATTATCCTGAGCTTTGGCATGCTGCTCTTGTCCAACTATGATCTCATGTCGCTCTTTAT
>NZ_KQ969394.1:308296-317000 GCF_001578865.1 Streptococcus sp. DD11 | reverse complement strand
TATCAAACTGCCTTCGCTGGACAGTTATATCCGTTTTTATCCCGAGTCTGTGCGCTTCCTGCTGCTGCTTGGGAAAAACTTCCTTTACTCGCTGAATATCGTTGTCTTTATGATTTCTTTGCTCTTTTATATTTTGGCGGCTATTACGGAGCGCCACCGGATTGAGGAGGAACTGCGCATGGCTTCTCAGGCCAACCGGGAGCTCAATTCCTATCTGGCTTTGTCAGAAAAGATTGCCGAAGACCGGGAGAGAAAGCGAATCGCCCGAGAGATTCACGATACGCTGGGCCATGCCCTGACTGGTATCTCAGCAGGCATTGATGCCGTCAAGGTCCTTGTCGATATTGACACCGATCGGGCCAAGGAGCAGCTGCAGAATGTATCGCTGGTCGTGCGTGACGGGATTCGCGATGTCCGCGGCTCGCTCAATAAAATGCGGCCTGGGGCACTGGAAAACAACAGCCTCAAAGAGGCCCTGTCCAAGATTATCCGAGAGTACGAGGCCATTTCCAATCTGGAAATCCATCTTCGCTATGAGTGGGATACGATCGATCTGGACATTGCCAAGGAAGACATTGTCTTTCGGGTGATTCAGGAGTCTATCACCAATTCGGTGCGGCACGGCCATGCCAAGACGATTTGGATTGACCTTTTAGAGGAGGAGCAGTACACGATGACCATTCAGGATGACGGTGTGGGCTTTGACGAGCTGCACTATGGCTACGGCCTGAAGCAGATGCAGGAACGGCTGATGATTATCGGCGGCAGTGTCCGTTTTGAGAATCGCAGCGGCTTCTATACTTATATTGAAATTCCTAAAATAGGAGGTAGACATGATTAAGGTATTAATTGCAGACGATCAGGCTCTGATCCGCGAATCTCTGCAGATCATTCTGTCGGCTCACTCAGATATTGAAGTAGTCGGTACGGTCGGCGACGGCAAGGAAGTGCTGGAAAAGCTGCATCGGGTACGGCCGGATGTCATTCTGATGGACATCCGCATGCCGGTCATGGACGGGGTTCTCTGCACCAAGGCGGTCAAGGAGCAGTATCCGGATGTCAAGATTATTATTCTGACGACCTTTGATGATGATGAATTTATCTTTTCAGCTCTCAAGTATGGGGCCTCAGGCTATATTCTCAAAGGGGTTTCCACGGAAGAACTCCACGAGGCTATCCAGACGGTCTACAAGGGCGGTGCCATGATTAATCCCAATATTGCGACCAAGGTTTTCAAGATTTTTTCGCAAATGGCCCAGTCCAATTTTGCCATCACGGTGACCGAAGAAAATGTGGAAGACATGAGCCGGACCGAGTGGAAGATCATCCAGCAGATTGGCTTTGGCATTTCCAATAAGGAGATTGCGGCCAAGCTCTTCCTGTCTGAAGGAACGGTCCGCAACTACCTGTCAGGCATTCTGGCCAAGCTCAACCTGCGCGACCGGACCCAGCTGGCCATCTGGGCTGTGCAGACCGGTGTGACCCAGAGAGATTTTAGTAAGGAAAGCGACAAATGAAGTGGAGATTGCGGTATTTAGTCCTGCTGATTGTCCTTGTGACGGCTGGGGCAGCAGGCTTTGTCTATTGGTCCTCACAGCAGGTGAAAATCCTGCATATCGGAGTCTATGCCGGCTCCAGCTGGGATGTCCCCAACAGCCGTGAAAATAAGGTATTAGACAGCCTGATTAAGGAATTTGAGCAGAAACATCCCAATGTCAAGGTAGTCTATGAAAGCGGCATTCCCAAGAAGGACTATGCCGACTGGCTGGCTGAGCAGGTGTTAAAAGGCGAGCAGCCGGACCTCTTTATGGTACCGGAGAATGACTTTACCATGCTGGCGTCAACCGGAACTCTCAAACCCCTGGACAGCCTGCTGACTGATCAGGAAAAGACTGCTTTTTACCCTGTGGCCTACAAGGCCGGCCAATATCAGGGAATCAGCTACGCCCTGCCGGTGGAGAGCAATCCGATGATGATGTGTGTCAATAAGGACCTGCTGGAAAAAGAGGGAATCAGCATTCCTGAGACAGGCTGGTCGCTGACGGACTTTTATGAAATCTGCAAAAAGGTGACCAAGGATACCAATGGCGACGGGGTGATTGACCAATACGGCATGACGGACTATACCTGGCAGCAGGCTCTGGTAGCTTACGGCGGCCATCTCAAGGACAAGTCAGGCATCAATGTAGACAGCGCAGAAATGCATCAGGCCCTGTCCTTTATGAGCAAGCTGGATACCCTCAGTCAGCACTACAAGGTGACTTCCAACGACTTTGACGAAGGGAAAGTGGCTTTTTATCCCATGAGTCTGGCTCAGTATCGGACCTACAAGCCCTATCCCTACCATGTGTCCAAGTATTCCAGCTTTTCCTGGACCTGCATCCCTATGCCGACGGCCAACGGCAGGGTGCAGGGGACTCAGGTCAAGACCTCTCTCTTTGCCATGTCTTCAAATACGAAGCAGGAAAAACTGGCCTGGGAATTCATGCTGCTCCTGTCACAGAATGAAAAGAGCCAGCAGGAACTATTTGAAAAGTCTCAGGGAAGTCCTGTTCTGAAATCGGTCGTCAAGAGTGAGCAGACGCAGCAAATCCTGCAGGCAGATGACTTCGGACTGGACTCGCTGACCTCTGAAAGGCTGGACGGCATGATGAACCGCTCGATTAAGGACATCAGTCTGGAAGTGGACCGTCATACACTGGATCAGATTGACTATCTGATCGAAAAGGCTATAGAAAATCAGGAAATCGACAGTGCCCTGCCCAGCATCCAAAAAGATATTGAAAGCGGATAAGCCTCCGCTTTCTTTTTTTGTGCGCCTGCAGTGCTTTCGGCCCTGTCTTGCTCCAGCAGTTCACCGTCACTTGAGAAAACAGATGCCATCCTCAATGAAAATCAAAGATGGCAAAGGATAAGAGCAAGAGCAATGGGCCATCAATCGACTTACGAGAGACTGTCCTGCCAGCGTCTGCGTTCAAGCACTGCGGCTTGCAATCCAACGATAGAAATATACGAAGTTGGGTACTTTTTATACGGTATCGTCTTTTGGTTTGCTTGTGTGCCGACCGCTTCAGGTGGACGGACTCAACATCCGCTTTCCGGACAAGCCGAATGCATATCCGCTCAGCAGCCTAGACCAATATGACAAATGTCATTTTTTTCCTAACAATTGTCATCCAGGCAAAGTGACATTTGACAATGTGAAACCGATTCCAAAAGCTGTAGAATAGGTTTGTAAATAAAGGAGGCGAGAATATGAAATATCTTGTACTAGTCAGTCATGGGGGGTTAGCTGAAGGCGTACAGAGCTCCTTAAAGATGTTTGCCGGAGACAAGACGGACCAAATTATTGCGGTCGGTCTCAAAGAAGGAAAGTCCGTTGACGACTTTGCCCAGGATTTCCGTCAAGCCATTGCTGGACTGAGCGATGAGGACACAGTTCTGGTGCTTGCAGATATTGTCGGAGGCAGCCCTCTGACGACAGCAGCCAGTGTCTTAGCTGAAATCGGCAAATTGGAATCTGCCGTTGTGCTTGGCGGGCTCAATCTGACCATGGGCCTTACCGGCCTCGTCATGAAGGACATCTTGGAGGGGAAAGAGCTTGCCCAAGCTATTCTTGCAGAAGCCAGCGCGGCCCTGCAGGAGTTTGAAATCCCATCGGAGGATGAGGAAGAGGAAGACGATGATATCTAGAGCGAATGCTCTTGGCTGGGATTCCATTTCTTACAATTAGCTTGCGGCAAAGAGCATACTTGCTGCAAAGCTGTACGGATTAGTAAAGCAAATGAACAAAACAGAAACAAAGGAGATTGCACTAAAATGGTAGTAACATTTGTACGGATTGACGACCGCATGATTCACGGTCAAACTGTCACTCGCTGGGCCAAGGAATATCCTTGCGACGGACTCATTGCTGTGAATAATGCTGCAGCGGGAAACAAGGTCCTAATCCAGGCCTACAAGGGCGCTTCGGATAAGAAAACCTTTGTCTGGACCAAGGAAGCCTTCAAGGAAAAATCTGCTAAGGTAACCGAGTCAGACAGCCGTTATTTCCTCATCACCAAAAATCCTGTTGACATGAAGGAAATCTTGGTAGATCAAGGCTATGTACCGGGCGATGTCAAGGAAATCATTGTCGGCCCGGCCAACGACCGCCCCGGTGCAGTGAAGCTGGGCAATAACCAGTCTATCACGCAGGAAGAGGCGGAAGCCATCGAAGCCATTGAAAAAGCCGGTTACAAGGTGAAATTTCAGCTCCTGCCGGATGTTTCCATCGGCTACTGGAGCGACTTCAAATCTAAATTTGGTTTTTAAAAGTTAAAACTTAGAAAAAAGGAGAAAGATTATGACAATCTCTTGGTTACAAGCTGCCCTTCTCGGACTCTTTGCTAGTTTGGCATCCATGCCGGGTATGGGTGGTTCCAGTATTGGTAACTATACTCTTGGCCGTCCCTTGGTTGGGGGCTTGGTCAGCGGCCTGATTCTTGGAGACATCAAGACCGGTATCATGGTCGGGGTGGCCCTGCAGGTCCTCTACATTGCTTTGGTTACACCCGGCGGGACAGTTTCTGCTGATGTGCGTGCTATTTCTTACATCGGTATTCCGCTGGCTATTCTGTTTGTGCATTCCAAAGGCATCACCGGTGAAGCGGCTATCGCTGCAGCGGCGGCTCCAATCGGAGCTGCAGTAGGGACCATCGGTACCGTGCTATTCTACGGAACAGCTACGACAAACCTGCTCTGGCAGCACATCGGCTGGAAAGCTGTCGAAAAAGGAGAGTTCAAGAAATTATATGCGGTCGACTGGGTTTACCCATGGATTTCTCACTTTGTCTTCTCTTTCCTGCCAACCATGATCATCACGAAATTCGGTCCAAATATGGTTGAACTGATGAAAGAGCACCTTCCAATGGACGGTTTCATCATGAAGGCCCTCTTTACAGTCGGAGCCCTTCTTCCATGTGTCGGTATTGCCATTCTTTTGAAACAAATTGTCACCAAAGCTGCTGACTTCATTCCATTCTTTGTCGGCTTTACCTTGGCTAAATCACTTGGCTTGAACCTAGTTGCCAGTGCCGTTGTTTCCCTGATTTTTGCAGTAATTTATTATGAATTAGAAGTGATTAAATCAGCTCGCCTGACAGCACCGGCAGGTGGAGGAGAGTTTGATGACGATGAGGAGGATATCTAAGATGGCTGAAAGAAAGAAAATATCTAAAAAGACTTTAGCGAAATCATTCCACCACTGGTACTATGGCCATTTGACCTGTTTCTCTCAAGAGCACATGCAGACTTTTGGCTACCTGACCTCTATGCTGCCAATCGTGGAAGAGCTCTACAAAGATAAGGCAGAGCAGAAAGAAGCGATGCAGACCTATACGGCTTTCTTCAATACAGAGCCTCAGCTGGGTGCTCTGGTGGTCGGTATTACTGCCGGTCTGGAAGAAGCGCGTGCAAATGGGGATGCAGTTGACGGCGAGACCATCAATGGGATGCGTGCCGGTCTGATGGGCCCTATCGCAGGTATCGGGGACTCCCTTGTAGTCGGAACGTTAATCCCTGTCCTGCTGGGGATTGCTCTTGGACTTTCAAAAGGCGGCAATGTTGCCGGAGCAATTTTCTACATCCTCGTATGGAACATCTTGATTTACGGCGGTATGCGCTTTGCCTACTTCAAAGGCTACGAGTTGGGGGATAAGGCGGTAGAATTCCTTGTCGGTCCTAAAGGCCAGGCCCTGCGCAAGGCTATCAGCGTGATTGGCGGTATGGTAATCGGTGCTGTAGCTGCAACCTGGGTCTCTGTAACCACTTCTCTGGAATTAAAAAATGCAGATGGCGAAGCCTTTCTCAACCTGCAGGAAAAAATTGACGGAGTCTATCCAGGTCTCCTGACAGCTGGCTTTATTACCCTCTGCTGGTGGCTCATGGCTAAGAAGAAAGTGTCACCAAACATCGTCATGCTTCTGTTGGTGCTGATTGCACTGGTGGGAGTTGCCCTCGGATTCTTTGATCCTGGACTGAAATACTAATAAAAAACTAGAACGGAGAACATCATGACAGAACAAGAACTGATTCAAGGCTATGAAACAGAAATCCAGTACCAAAAGCATATGATTGAAAATCTTGGGCGTTGGTTCAGTCTCTTCTTTGCTCTGGCCAGTATCGGCCTTGTTCTGATTTATCTCTTTCATCAGTCCAATCTTCTGGCTTTCATAGCCGGTATTGTCCTGGCTGCGCTGGGGATGCTGGCTATGCTGGTCTTTGGCTACGGTATCTACAGAGGCCGGCTGAATCTGCATAAAGTCATTGATGATTTCGAAGAAAAGCTGAAATTAGCCCAATAATTTTCAGGCAGCCGTTCTTCATTTTACAAACTCCCCCTGCTGCCAACAGCTCACAGCGGCCTGTCGGCGGCTTCAAAAAACTTTGTCAATTTTGGCAAAGTTTTTTCTTGACTATTTCTGACCAAGTGATACAATAGAGGTTATAAGAGTTAGCACTCTAAGACAGAGAGTGCTAAAAATAGAAATTGGAGGAAAAATATGTTAAAACCATTAGGTGACCGTGTGGTCCTAAAAGTAGAAGAAAAAGAGCAAACAGTTGGCGGCTTTGTCATCGCAGGCAATAGTCAGAATGCGACCAAGACAGCTGAAGTTATTGCTGTCGGTCAAGGCGTCCGCACGCTGAACGGCGAGTTGGTGGCGCTGTCGGTCAAGGCAGGTGATACCGTCTTGGTAGAAAGCCATGCAGGCATTGAGGTCAAAGACGGTGAGGACAAGTATCTCCTGGTCAGCGAAGCCAATATTTTGGCCCTTGTTGAGTAAGAATAGATAGGAAGAGGAAATGATAAATGGCAAAAGATATTAAATTTTCAGCAGATGCAAGAAGCGCGATGGTCCGCGGTGTTGATACATTGGCAGATACTGTCAAAGTCACCTTGGGCCCCAAAGGACGCAATGTCGTTCTGGAAAAATCCTTTGGCTCACCCCTGATTACCAATGACGGTGTGACCATTGCCAAGGAAATTGAACTGGAAGATCATTTTGAAAACATGGGGGCAAAATTAGTGTCAGAAGTTGCTTCCAAGACCAATGATATTGCCGGCGACGGAACCACTACGGCGACCGTTCTGACTCAGGCTATTGTCCGTGAAGGGATTAAAAATGTCACAGCCGGCGCCAACCCAATCGGCATCCGCCGCGGGATTGAAACAGCGGTTGCAACAGCTGTCGAAGCTCTGAAAGCCAACTCAGTACCTGTTTCCAGCAAGGAAGCCATCGCTCAGGTTGCTGCGGTTTCTTCCCGCAGCGAAAAAGTCGGCGAGTACATCAGCGAAGCGATGGAAAAAGTCGGCAATGACGGAGTTATTACAATCGAAGAGTCCAAGGGGATGGAAACAGAGCTGGATGTAGTTGAAGGGATGCAGTTTGACCGCGGCTATCTGTCCCAGTACATGGTGACCGACAATGAAAAAATGGTGGCCGAGCTGGACAATCCTTATATCCTGATTACGGATAAGAAAATTTCCAACATTCAGGAAATCCTGCCTCTTTTGGAAAGCATCCTGCAAAGCAGCCGCCCTCTTCTGATTATCGCAGATGATGTAGACGGCGAAGCCCTTCCGACTCTGGTCCTCAATAAAATCCGCGGTACTTTCAATGTGGTTGCTGTCAAGGCGCCTGGCTTCGGTGACCGCCGCAAGGCTATGCTGGAAGACATCGCTATCCTGACAGGCGGCACGGTCATTACCGAAGATCTGGGTCTGGAGCTCAAGGATGCGACCATTGAAGCGCTTGGACAGGCTTCTAAGGTTACGGTGGACAAGGACAGCACAGTGATTGTAGAAGGTTCAGGCGATGCAGCAGCGATTGCCAATCGTGTCGCCGTTATCAAGTCACAGATTGAAAGTGCTGCTTCTGAATTTGACAAAGAAAAATTACAGGAACGTTTGGCCAAACTGTCTGGCGGTGTTGCGGTGATCAAGGTCGGCGCTGCCACCGAAACCGAGCTCAAAGAGATGAAACTCCGCATCGAAGATGCTCTCAATGCAACCCGTGCAGCGGTAGAAGAAGGCATCGTATCCGGAGGCGGTACGGCCTATGTCAATGTGCTGGATGCTGTCGCAGCTTTGGAATTGGACGGCGATCAAGCAACCGGACGCAACATCGTTCTCCGCGCTTTGGAAGAGCCTGTCCGTCAGATTGCTCTCAATGCCGGCTTTGAAGGCTCTATCGTCATTGACCGCCTGAAAAACTCTGAAACAGGTACAGGTTTCAATGCCGCAACCGGTGAATGGGTCAACATGATTGAGGCAGGGATTATCGACCCTGTCAAGGTAACCCGCTCAGCTCTGCAAAACGCTGCCTCAGTAGCCAGCCTCATCCTGACAACGGAAGCGGTTGTCGCAGATAAGCCAGAAGCAGCCGGTCCAGCAGCTCCAGCTATGGATCCAGGCATGATGGGCGGCATGATGTAATACAGGAAAATAATATAGGCTGAGATGAGTTTCTCGGCCTCAGCTTGAAGAAAAAGTCCGTTTTGGACAATTTTCTTCAAGCTTTTTTCTTTATGTAAAATATAGGTCCATTTATTTTGCTAATATCAATATCCGTCTGAAATCAGAATATCAGCGCAGAGTTTATGATATTCAACAGTTTGTCAGTGATTTTACAGTCTTTTCGTTTGCTTTTAGTGAGGCTGGGAC
>NZ_KQ969394.1:293637-307299 GCF_001578865.1 Streptococcus sp. DD11 | reverse complement strand
TCGTGGTTTTGGCATGAAGCTGAAAGCGGCGACTGCTGCAAGGCCGGTTATGCTAGGGAAAGATTGGGAGAAAGACTGCTCTCCTATCAAGTTAGCTGTGCATAGAGATTCCCTAAATATGCTTGGCCCAGTGCTTGTATTTGCTTTCTATTTGAACGATAATAGGTATCTTGACTAATACTATATATTGTGTTATCATTTTTTTGTAAATACGATATATAGTGTTATCGTATAGTGAATCGTTTTGGAGGTACAGAACCATAGTGATTATTTTAGCAGGTATGATTGGTGTAGGAAAAACAACCTATACGGATCGTTTGGCCGAAGAGTTGGGAACCCAGCCGTTTTTTGAACCCGTGGAAGAAAATCCAATTTTGGACAAATACTATGAAGATCCGGAGAAGTACGGTTTTGCCCTGCAAATCTACTTTTTGAATAAGCGCTTTAAGATGATTAAAGAGGCTTATTATGATGATAATAATATTCTCGATCGCTCGATTTATGAGGATGCGCTGTTTACTTATATCAACACCTTGACCGGTAGTATTAGTGAACAGGAATATGGTATTTATCTGGAGCTGCTGGACAACATGATGGAGGAAATCCAAGGATTGCCAAAGAAAGCGCCGGACCTCTTAATTTACTTAGATGGCAGTTTTGATCATATCATGAATAACATCAAAAAACGTGGACGTTCTTACGAGCAGCCAAATGAGGAAAATGGTTTGTTGGATTATTACCAACTGCTACATAAGCATTACCAAGATTGGTATGATGACTATGATTATAGTCCTAAAATGAAGATTAGAACGGATCAGCTGGACATTTCCAATTCAGAGGATTGGAATAAAGTTTATCAAAGGATTCAGCAGCAGATGGAGACCATTGGCCTAAACACAGAAAAATGAGAGTGGAGGAAGGCATGCCTGACACCAGAAAGCGTATTTTACAAGCAGCACGGGATTTCGTCCGCCAAGAGCTGAAGGATGACAGCAGCGGCCATGACTGGTGGCACATCGTTCGTGTTGCAAATAATGCTGTAGCGATTGCAGAAAAAGAAGGGGCGGATCTCTTTATTTGTGAATTGGCTGCGCTTTTGCATGATATTGCAGATGGCAAGTTAAATGAAAGCGAAGAAGCGGGCTTACAAAAAGTTGAACAGTGGCTCATATTGCACGAAGTTTCTGAGATTGACAGAAATCATATTGTGGATATTATTTCAAAGCTGTCTTTCAAAGGCGGGCAGACCAGGGAAGACATGCCTAGTTTAGAAGGAAAAATCGTACAGGATGCTGATCGATTAGACGCGATTGGTGCGATTGGCATTGCACGAGCAATGGTGTATTCTGGACATACAGGAAGACCGATTCATGATCCGGATTTGCAGCCGAGAGAAATGATGACCCTGGAAGAATATCGGAATGGGAAAAGCTCGGCCATTATGCACTTTTACGAGAAGCTGCTTAAGTTAAAAGATACCATGCATACGTCGGCAGCTAAAGAGTTGGCAGAAGGCCGCCATCAATTTTTAGAAGTCTATCTAAATGAATTTTATGATGAATGGGAAGCCAGGAAATAAAAATAGCTTGGCATCTGAAACTTGAAAAAAGCTTCTTTTTAAACTGTTTCTATCGTCATTTAGTTTACTTTTTATTACTCTGTTAGCTTAAACAGACTGTTGAGCAGCCTGACACTTCCTAGCGGAAGCTTTATCCGCCGCCTCAAAACCTCCGGTTTTGAGCAGCTCGCTGCCCTATCGTCCTCTATTTTAAGTGATAGACTGGAAGTTTCCCTGCTTTCGAATTTTTAGGCAGGGTTAAAGAGGCTCCCCGAACCTTCCTCGCTTACTCATTTTCATATACAGACGGGCAGGCGAATATATCAATTTTTAGGGAGGGAATCAAGCTGAAAAAGGCTGGGTTTTCTCATTTTTAAGAGCATAATTTTTTGTTTTCTTCTCTGTTTTTAGACAGAAGTTGACAATGTGTATACTAAATCCGAACATTCACTTGAAAAGGTGTACTAATATTTGACTTATAAAAGCTACTATGTTAGTCTAATATTTATAGTAAACCGGAAATGTAAAGTGGATTTAATTCAATTTAAACATTTCTGGCAAAAAAGTAACATTGGAGGGATGGATATGAAGAAAATATCTCAGACTTTTGCAGGCTTTTTGTCGGTTGCCTGTGTACTCATCTTCGGCTTGTTTGTCAGCCAGCAGTCAGTTAAGGCCGAGACAGTGGATGATGTCATTACATCAATCAACGTCTATAATCAGAAAGGCGAAAAACTGACCGAAAGCCTGTCTCCTTGGGAACGATTCCAGATTGATGCCAACTTTGCTTTCAACTACGGCAAGGTGAAGCCGGGAGATACGACGACAATTGCACTTCCTGCCCAGTTTGCTCTGGAAGGGGCGGATTTTGAAGTGAAGGATGATGACGATAATTTGGTTGCGACAGCGGTTGTCGATGCGCCCAACAAGCAGATGACGCTGACCTATACAGATTATGTCTTGACCCGTTCGCACATCGAAGGGAAAGTTCACCTGCTCGCCCGGATTGACCACACTGTTTTCAGCAGCCAAGGCTCTGTTCCCCTGCGGCTGACAGTCGGTAAAAATATCATTGAATATGGAAATATTGACTTCAAAGGGATTCCTGGTCAGGCTACACCATTTACCTTTGTCAAGTATGGCTGGGACAATGTCGACGATGTCAAGTCCATCACTTACAGCCTCAATCTCAACCAGCTCGGTCAAAATTTAGACAATGTTGTCATTTCAGACCAGCTCGGTTTTGACAGCGGCGAGATTGATCCAGCAAGTTTCCAGATTCTGAAAGGCTCTTGGGTGACGGATTCATCAGATAATTCTTACCATCTGAGTCAGGACCGTGAAAATGTAACCAGTAACTATCAGATTAATTTGACAGCTGACAAGCGTTCTTTCACCATCAATATGGGCAATATCCAGTCTTCAGAAGGATTTTACATCCGTTACCGAGTGAAATTCCCAACGGCCCCTGTCAGCGGCACCCAATTTCCAAATGAGGCCATCCTGAAAGCTAATAATATAGAAGACCAGCGTTCTTCTGCGTCTGTTCGCTACCAGCGTGCCAATGGCTATGCGCGCGGAGATGTTTACGGTGTGCAGGTGATCAAGAAGGATGACAAGGGCAAACTGCTGGAAGGCGCTGAGTTTACCCTTTATGACGAAGACGGTGTTACTGCTATTGAAACAGTAACCAGCGATGCCAATGGTGTGGCTGCTTTCAGCAATCTGGTCAAAGAGCGTTATGTGATTAAGGAGACCAAAGCACCGTCAGGCTACCAGCTGTCAAATGAAGTAATCAATGTCAATGCTGCTGAGCTGGATACTTACGGTTCAGGTATTCTTCACAAAGACTTTGTCAATATCGCCGTACCTCGTGCTGTTCAGCCGCCGACAAAGAGCAGCAGTTCAAGCGATTCCAAGACCGGAACATCAAGCAGCTCATCAACATCAAGCCAAACAGGTACAGAAGTTACCGTTGATACGACCGCAGAAGGGACTGGCAATGTAAAAGTCAGTGCCGGCGGAAAGAAGGTGCTGCCTAAAACAGGCGAAAATGCCAGCTGGATAATGATTGCGGCTGGAGTTGCCCTGGTAGGTCTGGTAGGCTTTATCGTACTCCGCTCCAAGAAGAGTCATAAGTAATCAAGCTCCTGAGGAGCAACTGCTTCTTTTGCCAGTCATGAGAGGGAAGGCAGTCCGCTCTTGTTTCGGGTTGCAGATGGAGCTTCCATCCGTTAGGATAGGCCAGGATCCTTCTGCACAATCCCCTCTCTAGCAGGCCAATGTCTGCGCGAGGCTGGGACCACAGTGTCTCAGCCTCGTTTCCTGTTTCCGGGCTTGGGCTGTCGGAGCAAGTCAAAATGATAGGCTGAAACTGTCCCCCAGACAGTTTCACTACTAAAAGACTATATTTTACAATCAGTCATGATCTTGTATCCCTTTATTAATACAGGTTTTGATATTTCGTAACATTTCTTCTGTAAAATGAAACGTGACTAAGATGTTTCCTAGAACAGATTAGTTGCCAGAATCTACGGGAAGGCCGCTTTGATATGCAGCGTTAACAGCGTATCAACTGTTGATTCATATATAATCTTTTTCCATTCCTAACCCCAAAAATTATAAGACAGTCATTAGGAATGCAGCTCGGTGTGTGATAATCTTTGTCAGATTTTCATTGTACTCTTTGACAATCAAAACCCTATTTGTTTGCTTCGGCTTACCTAATCTATTTTTATTTCATTGAGTATAAAAAATCATTTTGCTTTTGCCTTTTCCCGTAGTTTTCTTTTGCTGATAGACAGACCTCCCTGCCAAAACGGCGGGGAGGTCTGTTGTTTGAAATGGTGGATCTGGAGCAGAGCTTTATCCGATTGGTTCTTCCTGTGTCAAAAAATTCGGCAATGAAGAATTGATCAAGAGTTTAAAGAAGGCGAAGAAAACTGATAAACTGAAAGAAAATGCAGAATTTCAGCAGCTGCGTAATATTCTGGGTGAGGAGATGCTGGGTGATTTCTGCCATAAAGGCTATACTAGGGACGACATTTCAGAAATCATCCAAATACCGGCGGTGCCAGTTGAGGCCGGCTAGATTGCTGGCGGATTTACCAATACTGACAAAGACATTGGAATAGTCGACCGGCACATCCCCTCCCTCCAGATAGATGGGCTCTGTTTGGGATATGGCCGCTGCTTGCAGCTCCTCTTTTTTCATATCAGCGACAATCTCCTGATAGCCCCGTCTTTCCTTTTGGCACATATCAATTTGCAGCTGGCCCTCGATGAAAAGGCCGCTGTCACTCATGGGGCTGTATCTGGCATAGATCTGCTGTCTGAAGCTTTGCTCATTTTAAAATATGAGGGATTCTTTGAAAGTTTTTAGCAAAGTGGTCCGTTCATAAGGATACGACCATGTTGCGCGAAATCTATATTCATTTGCTACAGGAGACCAAAGATGAATGGGCTGAAATTGAGAAAAGATGGCGGACAAGGCTCAAAATCACAAGAAAAAAGTCTAGAAACATAGATAAACTGCTTTTTCCAAGCGGTTTATCTTTTTTTTGCTCGTAATTACAATCTGATTTTTGTTGTACGTCGGTAATATGACTGGGGGACATTTTTGATGAGCGAAAAAATATTTGTAAATAAGTTTAATTTAATCTGATTAATGTGTTAATCAATTTGTGTACACAAATAAAATTAGTTTTCTATATTTTGCTTGTAAACATAAACAAATTACAGGAGTTAAAAAATATAGACAAAAAAAGAGTACAAATATAAATCACACATTTATACTCTCTTATTTTAATCTTAAGGCGTGATATGTATATTATTAATGATTAAATAGAGGCTCACTCAATTTGAAGCTGAAATCTGCTACATCAACCAGTCCCACAACCTTGTCGCTATGATATAGCTCCATAAGAAACTCAGCCATTTCTTCGCTGGTGTGGTACTTGGCAAAATGCTCATCGTAATCATAATCTTCTGTGTCGGTTGCCTTTTGTCCAAACTCGGTTTTTGTAGCAGCGGGGGCCAAAACCTTTGCCTGCAAAGGATAGTTTTTGCTCTGCAGTTCCAAGGCCAAGCCTTCGGTAAAAGCACTGACATAAAATTTGCTGGCACAATAGGTAACAGCGTTAGGAACCAGCATATAGCCGCCTCTGGAAGAGAGGTTGATTAACTGTGCACCTTTTTCATTGCCATAATCCCTGACATAAAGACTGGATAAAATCGTCAAGGCTTCAATATTCAGATGGATTAAGGTCGAAATTTTCTTGAGATCCTGATGGGCAACTGAATCATAATTTCCAAATCCTGCATTATTAATCCAGGTCGTAATATGGTAGCCTTTCAGTTCCTCATATAAATCATGGACATTTTGCAAAACAGAGAGGTCTGTTGTTTTGATGACAATGTCTAGGTCTGGATGCTGTTTTAAAATATCTTCCTTAAGCTTTTCCAAGCGTTTCTGACGACGAGCAACCAAGATTAGATGACTGCCTAATTCAGCGAATTTTTTCGCCGCCTCTAATCCAATGCCTGCACTGGCTCCTGTGATGCAAGTGTAATTCCTCAAATGGTTCATGACATCTTCCTCCTTTATTTGAGATATCTCCACTATAACATCTGGAGTACACTCAAGGTCAAGGAGAATATACAAGAAAATTAATTATCGTTCCCTATACCCAAATAAGTTTTTATTTTTTTTCAAGAAAGTCAATATGTTGTGCAATTTCACTTTGTTGATTGTGTAGATTATCTAGTTGAAGGAATAATAATTTAAGCCTCTGCGGAATAGTTGAATCTCCTTTATATCTTAAATTAGCATACTCTTGCATATCTTTAATTGACATACCTGTTTTTTTTAATCGGATGATAAATTGTGCCCATGCTACATCAGATTCTTCATAATATCTGCGATTATTGTCTTGTCTATGGCAGTGTATGAGATGTTCCTTTTCATAATAGCGAAGAGTATCGATTGAAAGACCGCATTTTTTAGAAAATTCCCCGATTGAATATTGTCTAGTCATAATTCTTCTCCTTGCATATATTTTATGCAATTTTATCATAATAATTAAATTTAAGTGTAAATATTATATAAAGTAACCATTTTTTTGTAAAAGTGTATCTGAATAGAAATATTTATGAAATTATATTGAAAAAAAGGGGGTTGACATGGAGTGCACTCCACTAAGTAAAATAAATTTCAATACCAGTATTTTATACCCGGTAATTTATATTGGCGAGGAGAAAGTATGTTTGAAATTAGACTTACTGATAAAATTAAAACATTAGACGATGGGATTGTGTATGATAATGATAAAGAATTAGCAATGATACTATCAATCTATGGTGACTTAGTCACAGAAGTGGAAAAAAATGGGAAAAATCTTTCACCTGAGCAATTGGCAGATATTAAACATCAATTTGAATGGGATTACTTGTCACCTGATGTTGCTTATTCATTGATTGATTTAATTGAATTACCTAAAGAAATCCAACGAAAATTGTCATATGAGCAGGGCTATCTAAATAAAAAGCTAGTTCATAAACAAAAGCAGGAGAATGTGCTGCTCTCTGAATACGAGCAGTATGGTAAAAGTGTGGCTTTCAGAGGCTATTTTAATTGGGCTGAATTAGATAGTGATTACGTTTCTGACCATGTAGATGGAATAAAATTATTTGAAATTATTCGTCAAGGTATGTTAGTTTCCTCTCGTATTAATAATTTAAAATATGATTCTGCGGTAGCGTTGACAAATTTAAAAATGTTAAATAAAACTAAATTTAAAATATATTTTCTATAGAAAAGAGGTAATGAAAATGAAATTAACCATTTCTAAAGCACCATATCTCGTATTGATTGAATGGGAAGTTCAAGATGACAATTAGATCAAGCTGCAAAGGTTTGGACTGAAAATAAGATGTCGGATCTACTCACTAATTCAGTGATTTATAAAGGTATTAGTAAAAATACTTTAGTTGTATTGTATGAAGTATCTAGTTTTTCAGAAATTCAGGATTTCTTAGAAAGTGATAACTTTAAAGAATTTGCTATTCTACAGTCACCTTTCATGAAAAGCGATTTTCATCAATCTTTAGTTGGTCTAGTAGAGGAGGTACGTCATAGAGATTCTCTTGTTCCAAAAACGAAATACATGCAACTGAGAACAATTGAAGTACTATAGGAAAATTTAATGGTGGCTTATCTACCTTTACAGCTGCAGAGCTAGGTGCTAAAGCCTTGTCTGCGGTTATAGAACAATCAGGTGTTCCGGTAGAGTTGATTGATCAAATTTTAATGGGTAATGTTTTACAAGCTGGTCAAGGACAAAATCCGGCTAGAAAGGCAAGTAGAATTGCTGGGATACCAAATTCTGTTCCAGCGATTACGATTAATGATGTTTGTGGTTCCGGACTCACAAGTATAAATATGGGGTTAGCGCTCATTTTATCAGGACAAGCAAAAATTGTTCTTGCAGGTGGAATGGAGAGCATGTCAAAAGCACCATATTTATTGGAAAAAGCTCGGACAGGATATAGAATGGGAGATGGTGTTTTGATTGACTCTATGTTAGAGGATTCTTTAGTAGACTCAATAGAAAAATTCCATATGGGTATTACTGCTGAAAATATTGTAGAGAAATATGGTATTTCTAGGGAAGAAATGGATTCATATTCGGCTGAAAGCCACAAAAAAGCAATGAGGGCTACTGAATTAGGAGCTTTTGAAAGTGAAATCATTAATTTGAAAGTTACTAATAGGGAAGGGGTATCGATTGTTTCAAAAGATGAAGGAATTCGTAGGGATTCTAGTGTAGATAGATTATCTCAGCTGAAAGGTGCATTTAAGAATGGTGGAACAGTAACTGCGGGGAATTCATCAAGTATAAATGATGGAGCCGCTGCAGTGTTGATGGTTAGCGGAAGGGTTGTTGAGCAATACAATCTTAAACCTTTAGTAGAAGTTATAGATTCCTCTATTGTTGGATTGGAGCCGGAATTAATGGGCTTAGGACCTGTATATGCAATTAGAGATTTGCTAGGAAAAAATAATTTGAAAGTTTCAGATATAGACATATTTGAGTTAAATGAAGCTTTTGCTTCACAATCACTAGCGTGTTCACAAGAGCTTTCTATTGAAGCTGAGAAAATTAACCCTAGAGGAGGTGCGATTGCTTTAGGCCATCCAGTAGGAGCTTCCGGTAGTCGTATTTTAACAACATTGATTTATGAAATGCTTGACAGTGCTGCGGAGTTAGGAGTGGCATCATTATGTATTGGAGGGGGAATGGGAGTTGCTACCCTCTTGAAAAAGGTTTCTTAGAATTTAATTGTTTAATTGCTATTACTGTTTGAAAATTTTAGGGAATTATATGAGCCATTTCTGTCTATATATTCCATATTGCATTCCTCTTTTGAACATGATACAATTATAATACAAACAAATACAAAAGTAGGTGATTGTATGGCTACAAAATTATTTCAAAAAAGAGTGGATGTTGAGCTGCTGGACGAAGTATCAGCGATTTATAAATCTTTGGGAACGAGTGTAGGTGAGGCATTTGTCATGTTTTTAAAAAAATCTGAAGAGGTCCGGGGCCTGCCTTTTGAGCTGCGCCAGCCTTCGGCCGTGTCTGATGAAGAGTTGGAGCGATTACTCTTGACAAAACTAGAAAAGCGAACGATTGACGCAGAAAAAACGGAAGATGCGGCCCACTTCTTTGATGAAGACTTTCCAGAGTATAATGAGGTGATGAATGGCTGATTTCAATCGCTATGATATTCTGGTTGGACGCGTCGAGTATGCGGATGGAAGCGGGGCAAAGAATCGTCCGGCTATGGTCATTCGCTTCGATGATGAGATTATCAAAGTTTTGCGGATTACCAGTCAGTATGAGGGGAAATCTGCGGCTATTCAGCAGCAATATTTTGAGATTACAGACTGGTTTAAAGCAGGACTGAAAAAGCCCTCATGGATTGATACCGTCAGGTATTATGAATTAAATAAAGCTCAAATAAAGTTTACGATTATTGGGAAACTGTCTCAGCGAGATATTGAGCGATTTAAAATCTTTATTCGAGAACGACTGGAGCAGTGAGAGGTCTGTTCTAGCCAGCTTTATTTCAAACTCTCTATCTATTTGTTTGATGAGTCGGTTTTTCTATGTCTCCTAAAAAGGAAGTCCATAGGACATATCCGAGCTTAGAGGTATGATGCCCGGCGCAGCCTGGGTATGGTCAAACGGATAAGTCCAAAGGCTGTAGATAAAACCTTTACCAGCAAAGATTGGACATGAAAGATTCTGGTAGAGACTGAGACCTAGGAAAAAAAACGCAAGTCCGTAAGCCTTTGCTTTCTCAACCTCAAATCATTCGCCTTTTCGGAATAAAAATGTTATACTGTAAGCAAATTTATAGATAAAAATGGAGGTTTTGTCAATGGACTACGTCAGTTGGATTCATTCTAAGGCCGGTCACAATAAAATATTTCTGCCTTTTGCAGCGAAGATTTTGCTCAATGCTGAAGAAAAGATTATCTTGCAAAAGAGGGCAGATAAGAGAGTTTGGAACATTTCTGGCGAGATTATGGAACTGTCCTTCTTTTCCTAGGAAGAGTGCCAGAACCTGCAGTTGGCTGGCTAGCAGAATGTGGATATTTTGGGAAATTATTTTGCTGGTCATTATCCCTTGGAGCGATAGCAAACAGTTGAGATGTTAGTTCGTCTGTTTCATTAATGAATGACAGTTTAGATGCTAAAGTTTGCTGTAAATTCTATAAAGAATAAAGGAGATGGTCAAATGTCTCATGATTATTTAAAAGAGACGATAATCCGTTTAAGTTCCTCTGATAATTGGGAACAAGCAAGAATGGAGTGGACTAAAGCAAAACTTATAAAAATTGACAGCAGCCATCGGCAAAGCTGTCTCTGTGGCCATAAAAATATCAAAAAACTCTTTTCTATTGTCAGAAATGATGGATCAGAAATAGAACTGTATCCAATTGGCTCTTCCTGTATTGAGAAATTTGAAAATGAAGAATTGACTAAGAGCTTAAAAAAAGCAGAAAAAATCTATAAATTGAAAGAAGGTGATTCCTTTCAGGATCTCCGTGATATGATGGATATAGAACTGTTGGATCAATTCTATGAAGAGGGCTATTTTAAGGAAGATAAAGAAAATGAATTTAACACTTGGAATGATTATATTCTTTTTAAAATGGCTTTGAGCAGAAGCGGCAAGGAAAGGCAACTGGCCTATAATAAAATGGACCGTATACTGTACGTTGTAAATGACTATCTGCGCCCAGAGTTAAATGGGATATTTGATATAGATGAATATAAAAAGAATTTAAAATTATGGAAAAAAGAAGAAGAGGAAGAAAAAAAGCGACAGGAGAAATTGCGTAGGGCGGCAGAGGAGGAGCGGATACAACGGCAAAAGGAGGCTAGGGAGAAAAAACTACAAGAGCAAAAACTTCAAAAACAAAAAAAGTATGACCGACTTCTTGCCTGGCTTAATCAGCAAATGGATCCTGAATCTCAGGAAGTTAAGGATTCGGTCAAGCGAAGCTCTGACCTTGATAAGAAAATTGATTTGATTACTTATTTTAAAAATCTTAAAGAAAAACAGTCCCGACAGGAAATAGAAAATGATGCAGATTTGCTGTCGGAAGTGATGAGACTGAGACGGCAGGTCAAGTCCCTCTATCCGCGAACGCCTAGAGCTAAAAAGTGCATTGATTATGTCGATCATTATGCAAAAAGCAACAGAGAGCATTTGTTTTATATGAAGCGGCTGCTAAAGGAGGTGGAAGAAGGAAGGCTCTAGAAAATGATAAATTATATTCATAAAAAGGCGCTGGGATGATTAGGCACTTTTTGGAGTCTAAAAGACGAACAAAAAGTCAAATCAGCTACCGCGTCAAGAGTTTTTTACCAAACAAAGCGAGGCTGAAGGACTTTCGTCCCAGCCTCTTTTTCATGTGTTATTTCATGCCCCCCTGCATGGATTTGGGAGGCTTACTCATCTTGAAAGAAAATAAAAATATTGAAATATAAGTGATTTTCGGAATATACTTGGAGTAATTTTCAATATAATTATTTCAAAATGGGGCAAAAGTGGGGCAAGTAAAAACTAAAACTGTTTGAGACTATGAAACATGAACTAAAAAAGTTTCCAATTTTGCATAGTTGGAAACTTTTTCTATTATTTTTAATAACTAATTATCTTGAGGTAAAAATTCTGAAATCAAAACTTCTTGACTAATCGATTCAGATAAAGCTTGTTTAAATGCTAATTTTCCTAAAGAATAGGATTGGTGGTCTATCGTTGGGAGTTTCAACAGATGCCCAACTAATAGACGTTCCTGCCCAATGATATAGGGAATTTTTTTCTCTCTTTCTTCATATCCCTTTATGAGACCAGCTGCCACTTCATCACTTGTAGCTAATATACCATCGATACGATCGTCATTGACTAATTCATGTGATACGTGTAGGCCATCATTAAAATCATGAATATTCCCAAATACCATATATGGAGTCGACTGTTGCCCATAAACATTGTGATAAGCTAATAATGCAGTTTGATAGGTAGCCGATGATTCATTATCTCTTGAAAATAACAAAACTAAGTGTTCCAATCCTCGTGCTTTCATCGCAGAAAAAGCATCCACAAATGAAGAATAGCGGTCCAGGTAAGCAGAGGATAGTAACGGATAACCCTGCAATTTTTCACAAACCACTATTCGTCCATATTTCGCATAGGTTTCAATCCTATCAAGACGAATAGCTCTCGAAGTGAAGATTAAAGCGTCAATAGCTTCCATTTTAAGTTGCTTCAGGTAGGAAAGTTCCAATTCTTCGTTGTAATCTGAAGGCATCATGACAAGTTGATAGTCGCTAGCTTTAGCAGCATCTAGGAGACCATTGATTAATTGTGTAAAATAAGGGTGCTGGGTGTGTGGAATGACGACCCCTATTTTTTGTGTTTTTCCTCGACTTAAATCTCGTGCTAGCTGGTTTGGCATATAGTCCAGCTCGTTGATAAGATCCATGACTTTTTGTCGTGTCTCATCAGAGACATGTGGATGGTGATTGATCACACGAGAAACGGTTGATTTAGCCACGCCAGCTTTTTTAGCTATTTCACTGATACTTGTCATTATAGGGCTCCTACTTTAAAAAATTGTGAATCCCATATCCTACGCCATCTTCATCATTTGACTTCGTTATTTTATAAGCTATCTCTTTGATATCATCAAAGGCATTATCCATCACAATAGGATAGCCAACCATTTCAAGCATAGGCAAATCATTATGTCCGTCACCAAATGCAGCTGTTTCTTCTTTGTCCAACTGCTCTTTTCGAAGGATATGTGCAATTCCTTTAGATTTTTTAGCTAGGAGATGTGTAATTTCAAGATAGGCTTTACCTGAACGTTGAATCGTGATTTGTGGTAAGTATAAACTTTGAAGATACTTTTCCAATTCTCGCATCGTTGCTTCATCGAAAGTAATCATCATAATTTTAAAAGTATTTCCTTGACCCTCTAAAAACTCTTCTTCATTATCAATAAAGGTTGGCGTTTGACGGGTTAAACTTTGTTCATACTGGATTCCTTCATCTATTTTATCACAATACCAGTTATTCATATCATAATAAGATAAACTAACTTGAGGGAAGTGTTGACGGATTCCTCTCAGCAACTGTTTAACCGTTTTATTTTTAATGGTTTGCACATGAATCGGTAGGACTTGATGATGATTTCCTATGGTATAAATTAATCCTCCGTTAAAAGCAACCTGAACCCCTTTTAATTGAAGGGCATCAGTGGCCTCCTTCATTTCCATTGGTGCTCTAGCAGATACTAAAGTGATGGGAATCCCTGCTTCGCGTATCAAGGCTGCATTACTGTCACTGACCTTTCCTTCGTTATTTAACAGTGTTCCGTCCATGTCACAAAAAATACGTTTGATTTTCATATAGATGACCTCTTTTACTTTTTGAAACCAGTATAAACTCTGGAACGCGTTCCATGTCAAGCATAATTTTAAAAAAAATTTTGAGAAAATAAATCGTATTTTATATATGTT
>NZ_KQ969394.1:272050-292938 GCF_001578865.1 Streptococcus sp. DD11 | reverse complement strand
ATGTTATTCGTGGGACAAATGATCTTGAGACAAGCAAAAAAGCCTTGAAATCAAGGCTTTTTCTTGTTGTTTAGATGCCCCCTGCAGGGATCGAACCTGCGACCCACGGATTAAGAGTCCGCTGCTCTGCCAGCTGAGCTAAGGAGGCAATAGAAAAAGCTGTATTGGTGCCGGACCTTCACGATTTGTATTGAACCCGCGCAATTAAGCAGGTGGGCAACTCGCTCTAACTGAAGCTGCTTCCGCGTGACACGGCCTGCATGCTGTTAGAAGTCTTTTGTTTCCCTAATAATACAAAAAATAGTCGGTCAACACTTAAGTGTGAAGTCGTACACCACAGCGTTTCTATAATTATAATACCATAAATTTTGAAAAATTCAAGTGAAAAATGCGATTTTTTGCAAACGATACCATCATTTTTTTAATTGATCGATCTTTTCCTTTGTCATACCAAGGGCTCGCTCGTATTTTCCATTTTCATTTGGGGTGAAATAATCAGCATTTTTTATCTTGTCAGGCAGATAGTCCTGCTGGACCCAGTTGCCGGGATAGGAGTGGGGGAACTTATAGTCCTGAGCGTTGCCCAGTTCCTTGCTGCCGGTATAGTGGCCGTCCCGCAGATGGCGGGGGATGGGCAGGTTACCATTCTTTCGCAGATCAGCCAGAGCCTTATCCATGGCTGCGTAGGCCGAGTTGGACTTGGGGGACAGGGCCAGATCAATGACGATATTGGCGATGAGGATGCGGGCTTCCGGAAAGCCGATTTTCTGAGCCGCCTCCAGGGCTGTGACGGTATGAATCTGTGCATCAGGATTGGCCAGGCCGATATCCTCGTAGGCAATGACAGTTAATCGCCGGGCTAGACTGGGCAGGTCACCGGCTTCTACCAGTCGGGCCGCATAGTGCAGGCTGGCATTGACATCGGATCCGCGGATAGACTTCTGCAGGGCGGAGAGCACATCATAGTGGCCGTCCCCGTCCTTGTCCATGGTGATATAGCTTTTTTGCAGGCTGTTTTCCATCACATCCAGCGTGATGTGGCGGCTGCCGTCCTTGTCTTCCTTGGTAGAAAGAACAGCCAAGTCCAGCGAATTAAAGGCGGAGCGCAGGTCGCCATTGGTAGAGGCGGCGATGAAATCCAGGGCTTCTGCATCCAGCTCAACGGGGAAGTCAAAACCGCGCTCTTTGTCTGTCAGAGCAGTCTTAATGGCCTCCTTGACCTCTTCATTGCTGAGGGGTTCCAGCTCAAAAATCTGGACCCGGCTGCGGATAGCAGGAGTGACTGAAAAGAAAGGATTTTCTGTCGTAGCTCCAATCATGATGATCAGGCCGCTCTCTAATAGCGGCAGCAGAAAGTCCTGCTTGGTCTTGTCCAGCCGGTGGATCTCATCCAAAAGCAGGACCAGTCCGCCGGAGAATTTGGCTTCCTCGGCAATCTCCTGCAGGCGTTTCTTGCTGTCAACGGTGGCATTGAAGGTCCGGAAGGCAAATTTGGTCGTGCCGGCAATGGCGGAGGCGATGGAGGTTTTGCCAATCCCCGGCGGTCCGTAGAGAATCATGGAGGACAGGCGGTTGGCTTCGACCATGCGGCGGATGATTTTGCCGGTGCCGACCAGATGCTGCTGGCCGATAATCTGGTCAATATTGGTCGGCCGCATGCGCAGGGCGAGATTTTCTGGCATTGGGATTCCTTTCTGTCAGTGTTTTTCTTTGAAAATTGTGTTACTATTATAGATAGTAATATTTTATCACATTAGAAGGAAGAAGGCATGGCTAAGTACGGTTTTTTGGATATTTTGGATGAGGAAATGGGGAAAAATTTCCCTTTTGACTATGAGATGAGCTGGGACAAGAAGAACCACGCTGTGGAGCTGGCCTTTCTTTTGGAGGCCAAAAATCAGTCTGGCATTGAGCTGGTTGATGCGGACGGTGAGAGCTCAGATCAGGATATTTACTTTGAGGAGGCGCTGATTTTTTACAATCCGGCCAAGTCTCGCTTTGCAGCGGAGGACTATTTGGCAGCCATTCCCTACGAGCCCAAGAAGGGCCTGTCGCGGGAGTTTCTGGCCTATCTGGTCGATTTCCTGACTCAGACAGCTGAGCGGGGCCTGGATGCTCTCTTAGACTTTCTGGCCGACGAGGAGGCTGTGGAGTTTGAGCTAGGCTGGGATGCAGCGGCTTTTGAAAATGGCCGAGCAGACTTGGCTGAGACGGATTTCTATCCTTATCCCAGGTATTAGGAGGCGTTTATGGCAGAGGGACTAGATTTGCTGCACAAACAGATGGATTTTTCCGGCTGCAAGATTGCCTTAATCTGTGGTGATCAGCTGCTGACCATATTGCGAGACAATATTCCAACCATTCCTTGGCCGGGGATGTGGGAGCTGCCGGGCGGCGGCCGCGAGAGCGAGGAGACACCCTTTGAATGTGTCCGGCGGGAGGTTTTTGAAGAGCTTGCTTTGAAGCTTGAAGAAGCCGCTGTTATCTGGGCTAAGGAATATCAAGGGATGGTCAATCCAGACAAAATCTCTATTTTTATGGTGGGAACCATCACTCAGGAAGATGTTGCCAGCATCGTCTTTGGTGACGAGGGACAGGCTTACCAGATGATGGCTGTTAGTGATTTCTTGGCGTCTGAAAAAGTCATTCCGCAGCTACAGGACAGGTTGAGAGATTATTTGGAGGTGCAAGCATGACCTATCTTGAACGGGCAGGGGCTGAAGATTTGGAGACCATTATTGAAATCCAAAGGGCTAGCTTTCAGGCTGTCTATGAGAAGTATCAGGACGAATACGATCCTTACTTGGAGGACAGAGAGCGAATCAAGTGGAAGCTGGCGGAACGTCCCAACAGCTATTACTTTTTTATCAAGGAGAACCAGGAAATCCTTGGTTTCATCCGCATCCAGACCAATGAGGAGCTGACCGAAGCCTGGCTGGGGACGGCGGCGATATTGCCCCAGTATCAAAACAAAGGCTATGGCTCAGAGGCTATCCGTCTGCTGGAGCAAGAATGCTCATCCATCAGCCAGTGGGATTTGTGTACAGTTCTGCAGGATGAAAGGATGGTCCATTTTTATGAGAAAAATGGCTACCGGCAGACTGTAACCAAGCCTGAAAAAGAAGGCATGGACATGGTCTACATGACCAAAAGCATCAAGAGAAGGAAGCAGGAATAAGCAATGAACACATGGCAGGAATTAACGATTGAGGTGCATCGAGAGGCGGAGGAAGCGGCTTCTAATATTCTGATTGAGTCGGGCAGTCAGGGCGTGGCCATTGACGACAGCGCTGACTATTTGGGTCCGGTCGGACAGTACGGTGAGGTCTTTCCGGAGGTTGAGCAGGCAGAGACGGTCAAGATTACCGGCTACTATCCAGAGACGGCGGATATGGCGGCAGTGACAGCTGAAGTCCATGCCCGGCTGGAAGAGCTGGCAGACTTTGGTCTGGAGACTGGTCCGGTCGGCCTGACCCAGCAGGTCTTGGCCGAGGAAGACTGGGCGGACAACTGGAAGAAATACTATGAGCCTGCTCGAATCACCCATGATCTGACCATCGTACCCTCTTGGACGGACTATGAGGCGGCACCGGGCGAGAAGATAATCCGGCTGGATCCTGGCATGGCCTTTGGCACGGGGACCCACCCGACGACCAAGATGAGCCTCTTTGCTCTGGAGCAGGTCCTGCGGGGCGGAGAGACCGTGCTGGATGTCGGCACCGGCAGCGGCGTTCTCTCTATTGCCAGCTCTCTCTTGGGCGCCAAGGCCATCTACGCCTATGACCTAGATGACGTGGCGGTGCGCGTAGCTCGGGACAATATTGTGCTCAATTCTGGCATGGACAATATCCAGGTGGCGGCGGGCGACCTGCTGCGGGGGGTGGAGATTGAGGTCGATGTCATCGTGGCTAATATCCTGGCCGATATTCTGCTGCTCCTGACCGAAGATGCCTACCGTCTGCTCAAGGATGAGGGCTATCTGATTATGAGCGGCATCATCTCAGACAAGTGGGACTTGGTGCGGGAGTCGGCTGAAAGGGCAGGATTTTTCCTGGAAACCCATCTGATTCAGGGCGAGTGGAATGCCTGTGTCTTTAAGAAAACGCAGGATCTTTCCGGTGTGATAGGAGGCTAAATGCAGCAGTATTTTGTAAAAGGAAAGATTGAATCTCCTCTGGTTGTTGTGGACAAGGACACGGCCAAACACATGTTTTCGGTCATGCGGCTCAAAGAGGGTGACCAAGTCACACTGGTCTTTGATGATGGCGTGAAACGGCTGGCTCGGGTATTGGATCCCAACCAGCAGAGCTTGGAAATCTTGGAGGAGCTGGCAGACAATACAGAGTTGCCGGTTCAAGTGACCATTGCTTCAGGCTTTCCCAAGGGCGATAAGTTGGAATTTATCGCTCAAAAGGCAACGGAGCTAGGAGCCGGTGCTCTCTGGGGCTTTCCAGCGGACTGGTCAGTGGCCAGATGGGATGGCAAAAAGCTAGCCAAAAAGAGTGAAAAACTGGAGAAAATTGCTCAAGGAGCAGCGGAGCAGAGCAAGCGCAATCTGATTCCAGAAGTTCGGCTTTTTGATAAAAAGGCAGATTTTCTGGCAGCCTTGGCAGCCTTTGACCGCATCATCGTGGCCTATGAAGAATCGGCCAAAGAAGGAGAAACTGCAGCTCTAGTCCGGGCTCTGTCAGGCTTGGAAGCCGGCGCAAAAGTGCTCTTTATCTTTGGACCGGAGGGCGGTCTATCGTCAGATGAAATAGCAGCCTTTCACCAAGCAGGGGCAGTCTCCGCTGGTCTAGGTCCACGTATCCTGCGGGCTGAAACTGCTCCGCTTTATGCCCTTAGTGCGGTCAGTGTGCTGCTGGAGTTGGGGAAATGAAGCTCTTCCATGGAATCCATAGGTTTTCCCTTGCCATCTTTGGTTTTCTTTGAATATAAAAAATCAGCGGAAAAAAGACACCGCTGATTTTTCTGTAGCTTAATTTTTTTCTTCTTTTTTCAGGCCTAGCAGACTGGCAAAGCCAACTGTTAAGACTCCTAAGATAGCGAGAGCGGAATGTTTCTCCCCAGTTGCTGGAAGGCTTTCTGCTCCTGCCTGTTTGTGGGACGCTTGCTTGTTTGTGCTAGGGTCAACAGCAGTCAAGACAGGGAAGTCTACTCTGCTATGCTGCAGATTGGCTGCTTGAACTGCGATAGTCGGAGAGCTTGGTTGCTCAATAGGAACCGGTTCAGTTTTCGGTGCGACGTAGACGAATTTGTATTCGCCGAATCCTTCTTGGGCTGAAGCGGCCAGATAGACGATGTCGCTGTCGCTGCCAATCAGGTCCTTGGCCTTGTCAGCCGTCAGGAAGCGGATGTCCAGACCCTGTATGGTATCCGCAAAATGCCAGTTTCCGTCTGCACTTGGATTGATGTTTTGGACGGCCAGAATGTAGTTGATAATAGCCTGGCGGTTTTCCAGATTGAGCAGGCGGTTGAGACTGGCTTCCCGCACGCCTGGGAAATTGCCGTTGGCCCGGTAGTTGTTGGTCACGACGATAAATTCCTGATTGGGGTCAATGTCCCTGCCTTGGTACTTGAGGTTGCGGACCCGGCTGGCATTGGCATTGACCGTCTTGCCCTCGCGGTCGTATTTATTAGGCTGGGTGATGTCAAACTCATAGGTGACCCCATCAATGACATCAAAATTGTAGGTCCGGTAGTTGGTGTTGATGAGGTCCTGCGGTGCGGTCTTGGTCGGATCAATGGTATTAAACTGACCGGCAGACATTTCCAGCCATTCCTTGAGCTGGGCGCCGTTGACCTTGAGAATGGCCGTGACATTGTCATAGAGATAGAGGTCAGCGACATTCTTGATGGCGATAGGTCCTGCGGGAATGTCTGTATAGGCTGTCGCATCGCCGCGGGTGCCGGCCTTAAAGGGAGCAGCAGCGGACAGGATCGGCAGCTGGCCTTCCGGTGTTCCGGCCAGTTCCTGCTGGGCATACCAGTGCTGGGCATTGTTGACGATTTGGACGGATGGGTCGTCCTTGACCAGAGAGAAGTAGCTGGTAATCGGTGCTGTTGTAGTCCCGACCTGCTGGCGGACATAGCTGACTGTGCCTTCGTGCGCCTCTTTGGCAATGTCGATGACCCGCTGATCAGCTTCGTGGGACTTGGTATCTACCTTGCGGATAGCGCCCTTGCTGTCGGTCACCTGCCAGTTGCCATCCTTATAGGTCAGGCTGAGATCAATGACCCCCAAGTGGTCGCCGTATTTGCCGGCCATGGTGACCGGAGTGCCGTTGATCCTGCCATTAATGCCGTCTACTCCGGCATACTTTTCATAAAAGCCGCTGCCGTTGCCGCTTGGAAATTCGGCATGGGAATGCCCTGTCACAACGGCATCAACACCCGGCAGGCTGGCGATTTGATAGCCTTCATTTTCCTCGCCTTTTTCATACTTGTCATCGCCGATACCGGAGTGGGAAAGGACCAGGGTGATGTCTGCGCCGGCCTTGCGCATCTCAGGAATGATGTCCTGAATAGCCTCGACAGAGTCGCGAACAAGGACCTTGCCTTCCAGATTGGCCTTGTCCCAGTTGAGGATTTGCGGCGGCACAATACCGGTGACACCGATTTTGACAGTTGTCAGCCGGCCTTGGGTATCTGTGAAGGTTTTTTCGATGATTTTATAAGGCTGGTAGATGAATTTTCCAGTCGCAGGGTCCACTACATTGGCATTGACAAGAGGCATGCCGGCTGTTTCGATGACCCGGTTCAGGTAGTCCAAACCGTAGTTGAATTCGTGATTTCCCAGAGTTCCAGCCTCAAAGCCCAGTGCCTGCAGGGCCGCATACATAGGGTGCTGCTCGCCCTTTTCCACAGGATCCACGATAGCCTTGTAGGTCCCCAGCGGCGTTCCCTGAATGGTGTCGCCATTGTCCACTAAGAGGACATTGGGATTTTCCTGCTTGGCCTTTTCGATGAGGATAGCTGTTTTGGCCAGACCCAGCGTCTCTACCGGCTTGTCCTGATAGTAGTCGTAGTTGACCAGATTGGTGTGAAGGTCAGTCGTCGCCAGGATACGGACATCCACCTGCTGCCCTTCTACCGGTTTGGTATCCTCGCTTTGGCTGGCAGCACGGGCCTCGGCTGGGAGATTGGCGCTAGTGTCTGCGGTATTTTCTGGGGAAATAGCAGAGCTGCTCTCTGTATTTTCTGCTGTATCGGCAGCGTTTGCCTGAGCAGGGCTGCTGTCTGCCGTGCCGCTGGCGGCTGTTACCGGATCAGCCGGTTTTGCTTGGCTGATTTCTTCTGCCTGCACCGCATTTGCGGCCGCTGCTGTCAGGACTGCCGCACTTAAAAGAAACACCGTTTTTTGAAGAGTGGATTTGGACATAATAACTCCTTTTTAGAAATGTATTTGCACAGATTATTATACTATATCAAAACGCTTTCAGCAATATGAAGTTTTAGGAAAAAGAAGCCGGTTTTGCTTCGAGCGATAATCCCGGCTTGGCGGCTGCCTGAGTCTGGGAAGAAGTGTCTGCCCTATAGGAGTGGGTTTTAGATTTATAAACGGCTGTTTATAGTATATAATTGTAATAAGAAGAGCCGTGGAGGAGTTTGCATGTCTAAGAAAAATAAGATTATAATGAGAATGATCAGCTGTCTTGCGCTGGTTCTGCTTGGCGGCGGAATGTATCTGGCCCACAAAAACCAAGAATTTCAGAATGAAATGACCAGAATTGTCCACAGCGAGGAAGTGAGGAGGCTGATTGAAGAAGATTTAAAAAGAAAGGACCCGAATGCTTTAACGGATAAGGGGAAAATTCGTTCTTATAAGATAGATGATAGCTCCATTAAACATAACCCGATGGGAGGGATTATGTTTCATATTATCATTAATGATAGTATCAGTATGGTTGGGAAGACTGGTCTTCAAATGGATGGTGAGAATAGGAAAATTCGTACGGATGGTATGACTGAATCAGCGGGTTTGCAAGCGCTGTTGGGAAGTGACGACGAGTGATTCACTATCCTAGTTATGGCGAGAATTTCTTGCTTTAATTGAAATGATAATAGAAACAGGGGGTGTCTTATGAAGAAAAAACATAAAATAATACTAGCGTTTGTCAGTTTTCTTGCAGCTGTTTGTCTGGGAGTAGGAATGTATCTGGCGCACAGACAGCAAGAATTTCAGAATGAGATGGCGAAGATTGTCCACAGTGAGGAAGTTAGAAAAATGATTGTAGAAGCATTAAAAGAAGAAGATCCGAATGCTTTAACGGAGAAAGGGAAAATCCGTTCTTATAAAATAGATGATGCGAGTATTCGTCATAATCCGATGGGGGGGATTATGTTTCATGTTATAATTAATGACGATTCGGATGCTATATTTAAATTTGGTATAAAGAAATATAGTCAAGATGGTAGAATGAGTTTAGTTGGCGGCACTCTTACGGAAAAACTTCAACAGTTACTAGAGGAGTGATGGCCAAATAGTCATAAGGAGATTTCTTTTTAGAGGTGAATACATGAAGAAAAAACATAAAATTATCTTATCAGTTATCAGCTTGTTTGTGGCTGCTTGCATAGGAGTAGGTCTCTACCTAGCTCACAAAAACCAAGAATTCCAGAATGAAATGTTCAGAATTGTTCACAGTGAGGAAGTGAGGGAGTTGATTGAAGAAGATTTAAAAAGAAAAGATCCTAATGCGTTAACAGACAAAGGGAAGATTCGCTCTTATAAAATTGATGATAGCTCTATTAAGCATAATCCGATGGGAGGAATTATGTTTAATATTATCATCAATGATAGTATAAGTATGGTTGGGAAGTCTGGTCTTCGAATGGATGGTGAGAATGGGAAAATTCGTATGGTTGGTATGAGTGAATCAGCGGGTTTGCGGGCGTTGTTGGAAAGTGACGACGAGTGATTCAATATCTTAGTTATGGCGAGAATTTCTTGCTTTAATTGAAATGATAATAGAAACAGGGGGTGTCTTATGAAGCAAAAACATAAAATAATACTAGCATTTGTCAGTTTTCTTGCAGCTGTTTGTCTGGGAGTAGGAATGTACATGGCTCACAAAAACCAAGAATTTCAGAATGAGATGGTAAAGATTGTCCACAGTGAAGAAGTGAAGAATTTAATAGAAAAGAAATTAAAAAAATTAGATCCTCATGCTTTAACGGATAAGGGGGAAGATTCGCTCTTATAAAATAGATGACAAGACCATCCGTCATAATCCTATGGGCGGAATCATGTTTCATATTGTGATCAATGAAAACCGAGATATTATAGGCAAGTTTGGCATTCAAAAATATGGGGAAGAAGAACCAATTAGTACAGTAGGAATGTCAAAATCAAAGAAATTTCAAGATTTGCTTAAGGAGTGATTTCGATGTTTTACAATGATGAAGAAAAGAATAAGATTGCTTGGCAAGAATATACAGATTATAAACTTGGTGATGATGTTGTAATAGATCCAAGTGTCGGAAATGATATTACCATCGGCTATGTCTCTGATATTTCAGCGGTCCTACAGAAACGGATATCAAAAATGTAAAAGCGGAAGATTTTTTTAAGAGAGCAGAAGAGGAGAAATTTGGCTTAGACGGTTATGTCATTACAGATAGAAAAATAACGGGCGATGTCAAGCCTGAAGATGTGACAGAAATTACAGTCTTGTTTCAAGGCTCTGAGTTTGATTTCTCCTCTTATAAAGGTGTGACAGGCACGATTAATGACTGGGGCTTCACCGATACTTCAATGGCTGCCAATATTTTACGCTCTCAATATCTTGGGATAAATAAGGGAGCGGCCAAGCAGCAGAGACTGGCGGCTGAGGGACTCAAAGAAGTGATGGATAAATACCCCAATGCCCGCGTCAATCTTTATGCCCATTCTCTTGGCTCAATGGACGGACAGGTTGCTTTGGCAAGTCTGGAAGACAGTTACTTACAGCGAATTGACGGAGCCTACCTCTATGAGGGCCCCAATACCTATCCGGTTCTGACTGACAAGCAGAAGCAGCAGGTTGATAAGATTAAGTACAAAATTTTTAATTATGTCGACACGAATGACCTTATTCCCATCGGCTATCCTGCATCTGGAAGTGAAGGAGTTGTGGGCACGCTTGTAAGGATTAACAGCAAGCAAACTGGGGACTGGATTTCACAGCATATGTGGGGCGGCTATGACTACAAAGCAGGCTATCTGAATGTTCAGGAGGCCGATTTGCAGGGCTATCACCTTGCCCGTGTCAAGCAGGTTCAAGAACAGCTGGAACTAAAGCGTCAGTCCCTGAGCGGGCTCTATCAGAAAGTCAGCGCAGGTGGTTATACTAGAACGGAGAGCATTTACATGGATAGTGAGCAAGCTATGGCTTTTACTGCAAGTTTAAGTGATGTGGCGGCTATTTCTGTTGAGGCAGTTATGGCTTTCTGTGACTATGGCATTTCCAAGGTTAGTGGAAAATGGGCTGCTTTACTGTCGCAGGCCTCCCTTGTCCCAAATGCTTTATTCCTCAGTGAGGCAGAGATAGTGGATGCTCTTGCTCAAGCAGGGGCGACAAAAGACACGATTGAAACAAGGGTTATCAATGAGCTTGAAGAGATTCGGGCTAAAGCAGTCAAGATTAAAGAAGACTTTTCTGCTCTGTCCGCCAGCATTGCTGATGGGATTAGGAAGATGACAGAGGCAGATGAAGGTCTGGCTAAGGAGTATCAAATATGGGGCAGCATTCAGAAGACAAAATAGATCAGCTCTATAATCTGCTGAGGCGCACTCAGGAAAGTTATAATAATTTTTATGACGATTACATGGTGGAGAAAAGAGCATTTGAAGAGGTCATGACTGAAACGGATGACCTCTATCATTCTGCTAGACAGCAAATAGAAGGTATAGAAGATTATACCGTTGCCTGTGTAAAGCAGTCTGTGGATGACTCGCAAATCATCCATGAATTTTATGATAAGGTCTTTCAAGTGCAGGATGATCTTGAGACAGACTACCGCAAAGAGCGGGACAGTCTTAATCAGGAATATGAGCTTTTTGAGAAGAATTTTCATAAAAAAACAGACAAATATGAGGAAGAACTAGCTAAGATAAGGAGAAGTATTCATGAAGCAGAGTAAAAAGACTTCCAAGTTTGAGGTAGGCGGCTATCTGAAACTCTTGGCTTTGGAGAGTATAAAGACCTTGGGAAAAGCGGCTTTAGCGGAGGTGCAGCAGGAAAGGGAGGCAGTGAAAACCAATGTTTCTGCGTCTGCAGCAAGCTGGCATCAGTCTGTCAGTCAGATGACAGCAGGCTTGGATCAAATGCTAGCAGGTCAATTTTCTAATCAAGTCAAAGAAAGCGCCCTTCAAAAGAGCGGCAGCATTCAGGAATTGCAGGATATGTGCAAGCTCTAGTGTTTGGAGGCTATAAGGCGGCTGAGGCCTCTGATTGAAAACCGCCAAAAGACAGTTTCCAGCCATCCGCTGCTGCGCCCGGAGTTTTTGCTGTGGTAAACAAGTGCTGAAAAGCTTCAGTTCTGCCGCTGTCTGAGGCCTGCTCCAGACTGATTAGGCAAAGACGGAGCGCCTGCTTTCCTGCCGCTACAGGCGGTTTTTTTGTTTAGTGGATTTTTTCCAATATTTCCTTGTTTTCATATTGCTTTAAAAGTGATAAAATGGTAAGAAGAAATTGGAGAAGTGAGATGCCAAAAGAAGTGAATTTGACGGGCGATCAGGTCTTGGCCCTGACCCGAAAATATTTAGCCGCAGAGGATGTGGCTTTTATACAGAAGGCCCTGGTCTATGCGATTGACTGTCACAGCGGGCAGTTTCGCAAGTCGGGGGAGCCTTATATCGTGCATCCGATTCAGGTGGCGGGGATTTTGGCCAAGCTCAAGCTGGATGCGGTGACAGTGGCCTGCGGCTTCCTGCATGATGTGGTTGAGGACACCAGAGCGACTTTAGATGATTTGGAAAGGGAGTTTGGGCCGGATGTGCGCGTGATTGTGGACGGTGTGACCAAGCTGGGGAAAGTCAAGTACAAGTCCCACGAGGAGCAGCTGGCGGAAAATCACCGCAAGATGCTCATGGCCATGTCCGAGGACATTCGGGTCATCCTGGTCAAGCTGGCTGACCGTCTCCACAATATGCGGACGCTCAAGCACCTGCGCAAGGACAAGCAGGAGCGCATTTCCCGAGAGACAATGGAAATCTATGCTCCGCTGGCTCACCGCTTGGGGATTTCCAGCGTCAAGTGGGAGCTGGAAGACCTGTCCTTCCGCTATCTCAATGAGACGGAATTTTACAAGATTTCCCACATGATGAAGGAAAAAAGGCGGGAGCGGGAAGCCTTGGTGGATGAGGTGGTCCAGAAGATTGAGACCTATGCCGGTGAGCGCCATCTGCATGGCAAAATCTACGGCCGGCCTAAGCACATCTACTCCATCTACCGCAAGATGCAGGATAAGAAAAAGCGCTTTGATGAGATTTATGATTTGATCGCTATCCGCTGTATCCTGGACACTCAGAGCGATGTCTACGCGATGCTGGGCTATATCCATGAGCTTTGGCGGCCGATGCCCGGACGGTTCAAGGATTATATTGCCAATCGCAAGGCCAATGGCTACCAGTCGATCCACACCACGGTTTATGGGCCCAAAGGTCCGATTGAATTTCAGATTCGGACCAAGGAGATGCACGAAGTCGCTGAGTATGGGGTCGCAGCCCACTGGGCCTATAAGAAAGGGGTCAAGGGGCAGGTTGACAGCAGAGAGTCCGCCATCGGGATGAACTGGATCAAGGAGCTGATGGAGCTGCAGGACCAGTCCAATGACGCCAAGGACTTTGTGGACTCCGTCAAGGAGAGCTATCTGGCTGAGGAAATCTATGTCTTTACGCCGGATGGTGCAGTCCGCTCGCTGCCCAAGGACTCCGGCCCCATTGACTTTGCCTATGAGATTCATACCAAGGTCGGCGAAAAGGCGACCGGTGCTAAGGTCAACGGCCGCATGGTGCCGCTGACAACCAAGCTGAAAACCGGCGATCAGGTCGAAATCATCACCAATGCCAACTCTTTCGGTCCCAGCCGGGACTGGCTCAATGTGGTCAAGACCAGCAAGGCCAGAAATAAGATCCGTCAGTTCTTTAAAAATCAGGACAAGGAACTCTCTATCTCCAAAGGACGGGAGCTTTTGCAGGCTCAGTTTCAGGAGCATGGCTATGTGGCAAATAAGTACATGGACAAGAAGCACATCGAGGAAGTGCTGCAAAAGACCAGCTATAAGACGGAAGATGCCCTTTTTGCCGCCATCGGCTTTGGAGAAATTGGTGCGATTACCATTTTCAATCGGCTGACAGAAAAGGAACGTCGCGAGGAAGAGCGGGCCAAAGCCAGAGCAGAAGCTGAGGAGCTGGTCAAGGGCGGCGAAGTCAAGGTCGAAAACAAAAAAGACACCCTTAAGGTCAAGCATGAGGGCGGCGTAGTGATTCAGGGGGCTTCGGGGCTTTTGATTCGGATTGCCAAATGCTGCAATCCAGTGCCGGGCGATGACATTGTCGGCTATATTACCAAGGGACGCGGAGTCGCTATCCACCGTGTGGACTGCATGAATCTGAGAGCTCAGGATAACTATGAGCAGCGCTTGATTGATGTTGAGTGGGAAGATAACAATACGACCAAGGAATACATGGCCCATATCGATATTTACGGCCTCAACCGCTCCGGCCTTCTCAATGATGTCCTGCAGGTCCTGTCCAATACCACTAAAAACATCTCAACGGTCAATGCCCAGCCGACCAAGGATATGAAATTTGCCAATATCCATGTGTCCTTTGGCATTGCCAATCTGTCCATGCTGACGACGGTGGTGGACAAGATCAAGAGCGTGCCAGAGGTCTATTCGGTCAAGCGGACCAATGGCTAGCCGGCTTTGAGGATAAGCCGCCGCTGCTCAAGAGCAAGAGAAATAAGGGATAAGGAAAAGACATGAAAATCGTGATTCAGCGTGTCAAGCACGCGCAGGTCAGTATCGGCCAAGAGCTGTACAGCTGTATTGGGCCTGGTCTCCTGCTCCTAGTGGGCGTAGGGCCTGATGACAGTCAGGAGGATCTGGACTATGCCGTCCGAAAGATTGTTAATATGCGGATTTTTTCGGATGATGCGGGCAAGATGAACCTGTCTGTCAAGGATATTGGCGGTGAGATCCTGTCTATCTCCCAGTTCACTCTGCATGCAGATACCAAAAAAGGCAATCGGCCCGCCTTTGTCAAGGCCGCACCGCCAGAGATGGCCAGCCGTCTTTACGATGCTTTCAATCTGGCCTTGCAGCAGGAAGTGCTGACCCAAACAGGCCTTTTCGGTGCAGATATGCAGGTGGAGCTGCTCAATGATGGACCGGTCACCATTATCTTGGATACGAAACATCGATAAAAAAGAAGAAGCCCATGGACTGGCTGAGCGAGCTGGTTCATGGGCTTTTGTGTGCTTAAAGATCGTCGTCCTTTTCAGCCAGTTCCATGAGATTGGCTAAGATTTTATCCAGGCTTGCAAGGGTTTCCTGCTGGCGGTCGGGCTGATGGAGAGTTCGGAAGTAGTTTTGGATAGTGCCTTCAAAATCTTGGGGCAGCCGGGAGCAGTTGTCCAGAGCATACTGGAGCATGCGCTTTTCGCCGGGATGGGGTTGGGTATTGAGGGCAAAGAGCAAGTCAAAGTAAGAGGCGAAAAACTCGCTGCTCCTGTGGTTGATGCTGAGGAGGTCCTGACGTTTGAGGGCTTTTTGATTTGCCTTGAGAATGCTGGCAGGGCTTGATCCAGCAAGAGAAGCTGCTTGGCGATGATGTTCTTTTTCAGCTCGGTGGGATAGGGCAGGCTGTACTTGCTCTGGAGAGCAGCATAGCGGCCATGGCGGTCGTACAAAATCTTGCTGTGGAGCAGATTGTACCACATGCAGGTGGTGTAGGCATTCTGGGCTTGGTGGCTGAGGACGACAGTCTCGAGATCTTGGTCAAAATCATCCAGACGGCGGTAAATGAGCTCCATCTCGATGCCGTTCTTGAGCACGCAATCATCCTCTAACTCCCAGAAATGATTGCCGATTTCCATATATGAGCAATGCTTGCTGAGGATGCTCCGCCGAATCTCTGGAGCAAGGGGAGCGGTCAGGTAAACATAGACATCATAGTCGGAGTCTTGGTCAAAATGCTGGCCGGCCCGAGAACCGCCGAGGACAAGGGCTTCTACTTGGTCCAGCTGGGCCAAGTCTTTAAAGAGTTCCTGAGGCATGCGTTTTCTCCTTTGCATTTTTGCCATCATTGTAGCAAAAAGCAGGAACCTTGGCAAGTCAGCAGGAAAAATGGTGCCTCCGTCTATTCTTTAGAAATATTTTAGAAGGACTTTATAAATATTTGAAGTTTGTCTTGTATAATAAAGTTAAAGAAAGGAAAGGAGTCTCTTGCCATGGAAAATCTAGTTCAACAGATACTGAATGCTCTGATTCAAATCGCTTTGTTTGCTTTGCTTCCTTTTGTTTGGTGGTTGATGACGGCCAGAAGAAAAAGTCTGTTTTTAGACTGGCTAGGTTTAAAGTCGCTAAAAAATACTGGCAAGCATAGGGTGTGGCTGTGGATTCTGCTGGGGTCGTTATTTTTCATGCTCTTTTCGTTTTTGCTATTGCAAACGACTGTGAAAGGCCTTGAGACAGCAACCTCGGGCTTTTCCGGCCTTGGTTTCCGTGCTCTGCCAGGTATTCTGGTCTACAGTCTTTTTCAGACGGCTTTGCCGGAGGAGCTGCTATTCAGAGGCTTTCTTTTAAAGAGATTGGCTAGCTGCTTCCCCTTTGTAGTGGCCAATACCATACAAGCTGCCCTTTTTGGTCTGCTCCATGGCTTTATGTTTATGACAGTGCTCTCTTGGCAGCAGACCCTGCTCATCATTTTGTGTACGGGCGGCATCGCGGCCTATCTGGGCTTTGTCAATGAAAAGAAGGCAGGCGGATCCATTTTAGCCAGCTGGAGCATGCATGCGCTGGCCAATGTGATTGCGGGGATGTTATCCGCTTTCATGCTGCTTTAGTTGAGTAAGCACTGTCCAATCGTTTCAAAATAAAAGGCCTGTTTCGTAAGTTGAAAAGGCCTTTTTAAATTTTTTCCACATAAATCTGCTGGGCAATCATGGGATTGAGTTGGATTTCTTGACTTCCGTTCTTGAGGAGGTAGCTCTGGGCGAAGGTATCGTATTGGAGCAAGGTGATGGTTTGGCCGATTTTCAGCTTATGCTTCTCCAAGTATTTGAGCAGGTCAAACTCATCATGCACGCGCCGAATGATATAGTCGCCGGGAGTTGAAGCGGCTTCCAGCGTCAGCTGGTATTCTTCTGTCAGCAGCTCCCCTTTGGCTGGGATAGTGCCGCCGTGAGGGCAGGTCTTGGGGGATTGCAGCATGGCGTCCAGGCGCTCGACAAAGCGCTCAGAGACAGTATGCTCCAGAACTTCGGCTTCCTCGTGGATTTCGTCGGTCGAATAGCCGAGATGATGGACCAGAAAGACCTCGATCAGCCGGTGCTTGCGATAGAGGTCAGAAACCAGCTTTAGTCCGAGATCTGTCAGCAGGTAGCCGGCCTCTTTGTCCTTGACCAGCAGTTCTTCCGCCAGCATTTTCTTGATCATTTCGGTCACAGCCGGCGGTGAAACCTGCATGAGCTGGGCGATTTCCTTGTTGGTAATTTTTTTTCGGCGGCTGCCAATCTCATAGATGCACTTGAGATAGTCTTCTTTATTTGGAGTCATCTTGCTTCCTCATTCTTTTTCTATCACTAGTATAACAAAAATTGCGGCAAGAATACAGTGGGCAAGGCCTGTCCTGCTATGCAGATTGATAGGCCTGCTTTTCGAAAAGCAAAAACTGACAGGGCCGGCCGATAAAGCCGAAAAGCGCTTTTTCTATTTATTGTCTTAAACCAGTGTTTGGAGGGGAATTGGCTTGCTTCAGTCACGGCCTCATCGCAGTGCTTTGCTTGCTTCCTCTTGGAAGTTCCTGCCGTTTCAAAAGTTCCGCTGGAGCTTGTCAGCGCTTTGCTTGCTTTCTTTTTCTGCAATCTCAAGATTTCCGGGCCTGGTGTGGCTTCTCAACCTTGGATTTTCCAAGAGCAGGCTGCCGATGGAGGCGGCATATTTATTGATAAAAGGACTTTTTTTGAATATTATTTTATTTTAGCATAAATGATTGACAAATAAATTTACTGGCATTAAAATGTTAGTGTATTGATATAAGCAAACGCTTACAAAAACATTCCGAGGAGGTTTTTTATGGAATTTCAAAAGCAGCAGCGCTTCTCCATTCGCAAGTATGCTGTTGGGGTGGCATCTGTCTTGGTCGGTGTCCTGTTTTCTGCTCAGGTTGCTTTAGCAGATACTGAAAGTCAGCTTCAGCCGCCTCTTCCTCAGCTGGAACAGCCAGCGATGCAGCTGGAAAGCTCGGCGGCCCCTCAGCAGCCTTCGGATTCTGTGCCGGCTGCTTCCGCGCAGCCCAGCAGCAGTCAGGCAGAAGGCGGCAGTCTTTCTGATCCGGAAGCGGGTCCTGCGAGTCCCTTGGCCAAGCAGGAAACAGCCGGAGTCGAGCAGCCGCTGCCGCAGTTGCAGGAAACAGCAGCTGGCACGGCTGGATCAGAGCAAGCAGCGGCGACCGCGGCGCCAACGGCCGGTCCGAGTCTGGATAAGCAGCCCCAGCAAAGTCAGCCCCTGTATCAGGATACAGATGCTGTCAGAGTCTTGGTCAAGCTGAAGGAGGAAAAAGACCTTCCGGCTGATTGGCTGGAGACGGAAAGCGGCCGCCAGCTTCGGATTGCCAGCAGGGCACCGATTCGCAGAGAAGTCTTGGCTGAGCTTGAGGCGCAGGGGATTCGCTATCAGAAGCTTTATGAATTTGACCTTCTTTTTAATGGCTTTGCTCTGGAGACCACTTATGGCGATGCCAAAAAAATCAGAAGCTTGCCCCGGGTGGATAAGATTGACCTCAGCCTCTTTCATGAAAGCGAGCGGTCAGCAGCTCCGGCCGCAGCAGCTTCCCCTCAGTCTGGCAGTCCTGTAAAAGTCAGCGAAGAGAACAGCCTGATCAATCTGCAGCCGCTGTGGGACAGAGGGATTAAAGGTCAGGGACAGGTCGTGGCAGTGATTGATACCGGGATAGATCCCAGCCATGATATTTTCCGCCTGACAGATATTTCCAAGGCCAAATACAAGAGTGAGGCTGAGCTGGAGGCGGTGAAGCAAAAGGCCGGCATCCGCTATGGGAAATGGTACAGTGACAAAATCGTCTATGTGCATAACTACAGCGACTTAGATGAGCAGGTAAAAGAAGAAGACCCCATCTCCCACGGAGCCCATGTCGCCGGTACTGCGGTCGGAAATGCCAGCCAGCCATCGCCGAATGGGGAAATTATCCGAGGAGTCGCACCAGAAGCGCAGCTCATGTTTTTGCGGGCCTTTTCTGACACCAAGGGCGGCGGAAAAGTGCAGACCTTTGTCTACACGAAGGCTTTGGAAGACGCAGTCAAGCTGGGTGCGGATACGGTCAATATGAGTCTGGGGACAGCTTCGGGTGCTATGAGTGATATGGGGGACATTACCCTGCAGGCCTTTGAACTAGCCAGAAAGGCCGGTGTGACCGTTACGGTGGCAGCGACCAATATGGCCACCAATGGCTTCTGGTACAGCAAGCCGCTGGCCAGCACACCGGACTATGGGATGGCCGGCTCCCCCTCTATCAATCCCCATGCTCTGTCTATTGCCTCTATCAACAGCCTGACCAAACATGAGTCAACAGCTGCTTCGATTACAGTGCCTGAGCTGGCCGGAAAGGCAGCCTTTGATAATGGTAAGATTGAGATGATTTCCTATGTCGAAAGGGATTCCTTCCGCACGACAATCCCTCAGTCTTATGTCTATGTTGAGCGGGGCGGGGCGGCCAATTACCAGGACAGCAAGGTTGATGGACAGGTGGTTCTGACTGAGCGGGGCGGTTCCGTCTCCGATGTTGACAAAATCAAGTATTTGAAAGCAGCCGGAGCTGCTGGTCTTGTCTTTTATCAGACGGAAGAGCAGGGAGACAGACCGGTCAAGTTTGACATTGGCGGTCTGGGCGAACGTTTCCCGGTAGGTGTGATTGGTCACAAATTCGGCCGGGAACTGGCGCGTCATGCCGGCAGCTACAGTCTGCATTTTGATATTCATTTCAAGCGCATTCCTTATGAGCAGGCGCGGGAAATGTCCGACTTTTCTTCTTGGGGGCTGTCAGCTGACGGCGACCTGAAGCCGGATGTGACCCTGCCCGGCGGTATGATCTACTCTTCGGTCAATAATAACGAATATTACATGGATCGCGGCACCAGCATGGCAGCACCGCATGCAGCCGGAGCGGTCGCTCTGGTCAAGCAAGTCCTGCAGGAGCGCTTTCCAGCTGCCTCACCTGAGCAGCTCCATACCTTGATGAGACAGCTGGTGATGAGTACCGCTGTACCGCATGTCAACTCAGAAAGCGGCACCTATTCTTCGGTCCGCCAGCAGGGAGCCGGGATTATGGATGTGACGGCAGCTGCCTACGGAGATCTCTATCTGACAGCTGATGGTGACAGGAGCAGCCTGACCTTGGGAAATGTGGAAGACAGCTTCCGCTTTGATGTGACCGTTCATAATCTGTCCGGCCAGGACCGGCAGCTGGCCTATCGGACTGTTGTCGGGACAGATGAGGTGGCGGACGGCAAGATGACGCTGAGAATGCGGGAATTGGCCCGGATAGAAGGAAGGGAGACAGTCACCGTACCGGCTTACGGCAGTAAGACGGTTACGATTGCGGTTGACAGCAGTGCCTATAGAGAAGAGCTGAGCCGGCTGATGAAAAACGGCTACTTCCTTGAAGGTTTCGTCTTCTTCCGAGATGCTGCCAGTCAAAAAGAGCTTGTCAGTCTTCCTTATATTGGCTTTAAAGGAGCATTCCAAAATCTGCAAGGTATTGAAAAGTCAATCTATGATTACACAGAATCCGAGAAACCTTTCTACTATTACAAGGATAAAACGGATTATGCCGATGATGCTGTACCGGAAAATCCTGAGAGAAACCCTGACAATCACTTTACTTCTCTCATCAGCTATGTTTATGAAAACGGTGCTTATGAGACCAAGACTTTGGGTCAGGATGGCGAGCGTTTTGACGGCAGTCAGCTCTACTTTTCGCCAAATGGGGATCTGCGTTTTGACACCGTCAGATTCAAGGCGGTCATGCTGCGCAATGTCGAAAATGTCCATCTGGCTGTTTTCAAAAAAGAGGATCAGGAGCGCTTGCATCCCGTCTATGAGAGCGGCAATGAAAGTCACAGGAAGACAGACTGGAGCTACCGCAGAGGCAGCCGCAGTGAAATCTTCTATGACCTCGACTGGAATGGGACTGACAAGGACGGCAGTCGGCTGCCTGACGGGGAGTATCAGTTTGTCGTCTCCTACCGTCCTGCGGCATCCGGAGCCTTGGAGCAGGAGCTGAATTTTTCGGTGAAGATTGACACGACAGCTCCGCAGATGGCAGCCGGCACTGCCCACTATGACAAGGCCAGCCGCATTTTCCGTCCGGGCAGCATTGTAGAAAGCGGCAGCGGTCTGGCCGGCACCTACCTGAGCTATCAAAAAGACGGCCAGGAGGTCAGCCTTGAAGCGAATGCGGATGGCTCCTACACTCTGCCAGCAGATGCAGACCCAAGCACCGTCCGCTTCTATGTCTGGGACAAGGTTGACAATACCAGTGAAGTCGACATGGACGGCAGAGCAGTCTCTGCGGCTGCAGATGCAGATGGTGCTGCCGGAAGCGGAGCTTCTGCTGCCCCTGCTACCGCAGCGGCTGGAGCCGGCAAGGCAGCTGAAAA
>NZ_KQ969394.1:262621-272030 GCF_001578865.1 Streptococcus sp. DD11 | reverse complement strand
GTTGATGAGGAGCACCCGCGGCCAACTGTTACCTTTCATTTTACTTATCTGGATGCCAATCGTTTTAGTCTGGTATTTGACCGGCCATTGCCAAAGGGGACGGCTGTCAAAGTAAGGAACAGCAAAGGCCGTGAATTTGACCTGATCCAGAGCAAGTACGACAGAATGGCCTTTGAGAGAGTCCTTTACAATGGCGGCTATACAGTCCATATCAGCCTGCCGGAGGACTATGAAGTGGCTGAGAATGATTTTCTTTACAATGTCGAAAACAGGATTAACCGCCGTCTGGTCAGTCTCATCGTTCCAAGCTATGTCAGTCAGCTGCCGACTTCTGAGGATTCTGTGCTGAAAGGGATGATTGACTTTGGCACCGGTAAAATCTCCGATAAGGCTGTGTTTACAGTCGCAGCGGTAAGTGATGATGTACCTGAAACAATCCAAAAAGAAGCAGAGGAGCACAGTCAGCTGCCGGCCTTCTATCAGCTCCGTCTGCAAAAGAAGGGACAGGATATCGAGACCGCCGGGAAAAAGACCATTCGTCTGACCGGCATCAAGGGGCATCTTGCAAAGGTCTATCTGCAGACAGGGACTGGCTTGGAAGCAGTCACTGCCAAGACAGAAGACGGTAGCTTGATTCTGGAAATGGACAAGCTGGGCAGCATCATTGTTCTGACAGACAGGCAGGTCAGTGAGCTGGATAAAAGCCAGCTGCAAGCAGCAGTTCATTCTGGCTATCAGCTGCTCTTACAGCCAGTCTATCAGTACGACAGCAAGGACAGACAAGATGCCTTTCAAGCCGCGCTTCTGGCTGCAGAAGCTGTGCTGGCAGATCCGGCGCTGACTTACAGGGCCTATGCGGAAGCCTTAGCGGATCTTGAAAAGGCAGCTCAGGCACTGTCAGGCCAAGCGCCTGCAGCGCCCCAGCCAGCACTGGCGTCAGCTGCCCGGGCTGGCAGTCAAAGCGCAGATCCGGCCTTCCTGAGTGCCGCTCCGGCTGCTCCAGCATTTCCGTATCTGCCGGCTACAGGAGAGAAAGCCAGCCGCCTCGCCTTTTTAGGGGGTGTTCTGACCTTCCTTGGTCTGGGGCTCCTGACTTTGAAGGGCTCAGGCAAAGAAAAGCGCTGACAAATGACTCCGTCTGGCTTTGCACTGATAAGCCATGCTTGATGCGGCCGCTGATGGCTGGACAGTGACGGCAGATGAAGCCAATGACAGGGTGGGAATTGCGCGCGTGCTTCTGCCATAGAAGACCTAGCAGAACAGGCTGCTCTGATTTGCTTAAGCAGCTGCAGGGCAGCAGGCGGACTTTCCTTTCTGAAATTGGCTTATTTTTTCCAGCGGTCCCCTTGTAATCGGTTTATGAATAGTATATAATCAAACCGTAGTATCTAATACTCACACTATGAGAATGCACAGGAGGCAGCGAGCCGCTCGGAAGTGTCAGCAGGAGTCTGTCCTACCGCCTTCTCTACAACCTAGGGGAGTTTCCCCATCTGTTGGGGCCCGTCCAAGCTAATGATGTGTGGATTTGAATAAAAAGAATATAAAGAGTTCAAAAGTGCGCCTGTCAGACCAGCAGTGTGTTTACAGGGCAGATTTGCTTTTGAAGAAAAGGAGTTCATTGTGAAAAAAAGACAGATGAGAGAGTCGCAGACAGAGAAAGTTACTCGTTTTGGGATTCGGAAATACAGTTTTGGCGCAGCCTCCGTTGCTATTGCGGCGGGTCTGCTCTTTCTTGGAAACGGCGCGGTTCAGGCAGATCAGCTGACAGCCGCTGACTCTGCCGCCAATCCGGCCAGTCAGCTGGTTTTGGAGCAAGAAGTTCCTGAGTCAGGGGCCGCCGCCCTGCCGTCCTCCAATCAGGCTGCTGAAACCAGCACAGCTGCCGATGCAGGCCAGCCAGCACTGGCGGAAAAGGGGCCGGCTGAGCTGGAAAATCAGCCAGCTGAACAGCCATCTGCTGCGGAAAGGGCAGAGACGGCCCAGCCTGTCAGTGCAGATGCGAGCCCCGCTGTCAGTCAGCCTGCGGCTCCGGCCGTGCCAAAGGCACAGTCTGCGGCGGGTTCACAGCCTGAGCCCGCTCGGGCCCCAGAAACTGAGCAGCCATCTGCTGAAGCAGCAAAGAAGCCGCAAGGCAAGCTTAGCATCGAAAATAACAACCCGCAGACGGGTGAGTTTGATATTGTAGTGTCTGAGATTGTGGCACCGGACGGACTCCAAACGGTCTATCTGCCGACCTGGTCCAGCAAGGATGACCAAGACGATGTCCAGTGGTACAGAGCGGAGAAGCGGGCAGACGGGACCTATTTCCAGCATGTCAGCCACCGCAATCATAAGAACTCACTGGGCGAATACCAAGTGCATCTCTACTATGTCAATGACGCGGGCCAGCTGCAGGGCATCAGCTCCGCCAAGACTCAGGTCAGCAAGGCCCAGCCGCAGGGCAAGATCAGCATTGAAAACAACAACCCGCAGACGGGTGAGTTTGATATTGTAGTGTCTGAGATTGTGGCACCGGACGGACTCCAAACGGTCTATCTGCCGACCTGGTCCAGCAAGGACGACCAAGACGATGTCCAGTGGTACAGAGCGGAAAAGCGGGCGGACGGGACCTACTTCCAGCATGTCAGCCACCGCAATCATAAGAACTCACTGGGCGAATACCAGGTGCATCTCTACTATGTCAATGACGCCGGCCAGCTGCAGGGCATCAGCTCCGCCAAGACTCAGGTCAGCAAGGCCCAGCCGCAGGGCAAGATCAGCATTGAAAACAATAACCCGCAGACAGGTGAGTTTGATATTGTAGTGTCTGAGATTGTGGCGCCGGACGGACTCCAGACGGTCTATCTGCCGACCTGGTCCAGCAAGGATGACCAAGACGATGTCCAGTGGTACAGAGCGGAGAAGCGGGCAGACGGGACCTATTTCCAGCATGTCAGCCACCGCAATCATAAGAACTCACTGGGCGAATACCAGGTGCATCTCTACTATGTCAATGACACGGGCCAGCTGCAGGGCATCAGCTCCGCCAAGACTCAGGTCAGCAAGGCCCAGCCGCAGGGCAAGATCAGCATTGAAAACAATAACCCGCAGACGGGTGAGTTTGATATTGTAGTGTCTGAGATTGTGGCACCGGACGGACTCCAAACGGTCTATCTGCCGACCTGGTCCAGCAAGGATGACCAAGACGATGTCCAGTGGTACAGAGCGGAAAAGCGGGCGGACGGGACCTACTTCCAGCATGTCAGCGCCTACGACCATCGGTTTTCAACCGGTGAATATCAGATCCATCTTTATTATCTGAATGCTGACGGCCAGCTGCAGGGGGTTAGCTCAGGAAAGACAGTGGTCACCGTTGCTGCAGAGAATGTTCGGGCAACTGGAAAAATCACCATTCAGAATAACAATGCCCGGACAGGAAGCTTTGATGTAGTCGTGACAAATGTCTCCAATCCCAAGGGCATTCAGGCGGTTTACCTGCCAACTTGGTCAGCCGATAAAGGTCAGGATGATATCCGGTGGTATCAAGCCAGCAAACAGAAGGATGGCAGCTACAAGATTACCGTTAAAGCCAGCGACCACAAGCTGTCGACCGGTGAGTACCTGATCCATCTCTACTATCAGCAGGATGACGGCCGGATGGTTGTCGTGGCTGGGACCAGCACACAGGTTGCTAAGGCAGGCTACAATACACCCTATTACTCTCAGCGAGACGGCCGTTGGGGCGGCCGGATGTACGGCGGTTACAACTTAGATGCGACCGGCTGCGTTCCGACGACCTTGGCCATGGTCATCTCTGGCATCAGCGGTCAGGAAGTTCTGCCGACTGCTGTAGCGGATTATTTGTACAACCATACCAATGAATTTAACAAAGGCGGTTACGGCACCAGCAGCCGGGGGATTGTGCGGGCGGCTCAACATTGGGGGCTGAAGACAGAAACCCTGCTGACGGCAGCTGCCGTTAAGGATGTCCTGGCTCAGGGCCACCATGTATTAGGAGCTGTCGGGACCAGTGTCTTTGCCAATTATCCAGTAACTCATGAATTGGTTCTCAAAGGCTATGATAACGGCAAGACCTATGTCAGAGACCCTTATAATGCCGCCAATAACGGCTGGTATGCAGTAGACTATCTCTTTATGGTCAAAAGTCTGGATCCGACCGATAATACCGAGGGCTCGCCTTTTATCGCTGTTAAAGAATAACAGACTGAGCGCTGAAAACCACTTGTCCCTTAGACTGCCTTTCATGAGATGGAGCTAGAGCGGGCAGGTGGTTTTCTTGCTACAGTCTTTTAGTTTGCTTTTAGTACTAGGCAACGAGTCGCAGGCTGTACTGGAGTACGGCAAGGCGAGTTAACGACGTAATAAAAGATAAACTAAATGACGATAATAGGCTGCGAATCAAGGGGGACACTTCCTTTTGGGTGTTTCAAACCCCGCCTTCAGCAGTTTCCCAGATTGTTGAAGCTGTCTGCGCCGGCTTGCGATAGTATTGCTATTGAAACGATGATTGAAAAAGAAAGGAGAGCTTGCCATGAGCGAATCAGCGGTCTCTTTGGCAGAACGAAGCCGCCAACTGCGGGAGGCGGGCTGGTCTGGACAGGCTGTAAGGGCGGTTTTCGAGGCAGCAGCTAAAGAAAGCAGCCATCAGGAAAGGCCGGCCGCTTTTGAGGCTGCCCAGCTCTTTGGCAGTCCGCTTTTTAAAAGCATGTGGCAGCTTGACTCCAAAAGAATCTCCCCTCAGCGGGCCCAGCAGCTGCTGGAGCTGGCCATGGCCTGTGTGAATATGCCCAAGGAACTGACGGGGACCAAGTCCGAAGCGCAGAACTTGCTGTCTAGGATAGATTCAGATTTGGCCCCGCACGACCCTTTCTGGCGGCTCTTTGCCCGCACCCTTCAGCAAGCCTTCCCCTATGACGATTTTAGACAGCAGGATGGCAATCAGCGGCTCAAGCGGCAGCTGCATCAGTTTCGCTATGTCATTTCCTGCCAGCAGGCCCAATGGGTCCGGCAGCATTTCCGCCAGCCGGGCATGACGGATGCAGAAGCCTTGGCAGCTTATCTGCAGGCGCTTCCCAAGCGGATTTACAGTTTTCGAGAATCTTCACGGCTGCACAATAAAGCTTATATTGATCAGAGCGGCCTCCAGCCCCAGGTGGTCTATCCTGATGGACAGAGCCGTCAAGCCAATTTTAAGATTCTGATTAATTTCCACACAGAATTTATCTTGGACAGAGAGGGAGCTTTTCTCAATATTCTAGATCCTGAAAGGACCAGTCAAAACGGCCTGGTCAATGGCGCCAGCTTTAACTATGGCAATCGCAATCGGCCGGGCAATCGGGCCTCCCACAGCCGCTGCGATGTCAAGCCGCCTGCTGTCTGGGACCCGGCCTTCCGCAGAGAGGCCATCCGGAACGGCGGCCGCCCATTCAAGTCGCCTCAGAATAACCGCGGCCCGCTGGGCTACCGCTCGGCAAAGAGTGCTCATGCTCAAGACGGCCGCAGTGCCAAGCAAACCGTGGATCAGGAAATCCGCCGCTTCAAGCGCCTTCTGGGCCGGCCTCTGGTCCTCTTGCGGATCTGGGGCAGGGTCAGACGGCTTGGTCAGAAATTAGCCCATGTTTTCAAATAAAAAATGCAGACGGAAATCTGCATTTTTTTTGGTGATTATAAACTCTTGACCGCCGCGATGGCTGCCTCAAAGTCAGGTTCGGTGTTGATATTGTCTACATATTCGGCATAGGTCACGGTGTTGTTTTGGTCCAGGACCAGAACAGCCCGGGCCAGCAGGTGCCATTCATTGATGAGGACAGCGTAGTCGCGGCCGAAGGAGTGGTCAAAGTAGTCCGACAGCATGACGGCGTTTTCAATGCCTTCTGCAGCGCACCACTTGCTTTGAGCAAAGGGCAGATCCACTGACACAGTGATGACTACGGTATTGTCAAGCTCAGCCAGATCCTGATTGAAGCGGCGGGTCTGGGTGGAGCAAACACCGGTGTCAATGGAAGGAATGATGCTCAGCACCTTCTTTTTGCCGGCAAAGTCAGCCAGGGTTTTCTTGCTCAGGTCAGTTGCTGTCAGGCTGAAATCGCGGGCCTGGTCGCCGACCTGGAGCTGCTTGCCGGTAAAGGTTACAGGATTTCCGAGAAATGTTGTCATAAGATGTCTCCAATCGTTTTGATACCCTCATTGTACTGCAAATGGCTCTGCATTACGAATGATTTGACTGAAAAGTTTGCGGCGTTTTTCTTCAAAGAGCAGCAGCGGAAAGGAGCGCTTGGCTATTCTGTCAGGCAGGCAGAGGCGGCCGCAGCCGCTTTGGATTACTGAGCCAGCCCTTCAGCAATCTTGTCCAGATTGTACTTCATCATGCTGTAGTAGCTGTCTCCCTCCTGCCCTTCTTCAGCGATAGAGTCGGTGAAGATCTTGGCGTAGATGGGGATGTTGGTGTCTTTTGACACGGTTTTCATAGGACGCTCGTCCACACTGGATTCGACAAAGAGGGAGGGCACTTTGGTCTGGCGCAGTTTTTCCACCAGAGACTTGATCTGGTCTGGGGTACCCTCCTCTTCGGTATTGATTTCCCAGATATAGGCGGATGGGACCCCGTAGGCCTTGGAGAAGTATTTGAAGCAGCCCTCGCTGGTGACAATCATCTTCTTATCCTCAGGAATGTTGCTGAACTTCTCTTTGGCTTCCCTGTCCAAGGCGCTGAGCTTTTCTACATAAGTCTTGAGATTTTTCTCGTAGGTGGCCTTGTTTTTCGGGTCCTTTTCTATCAGCCGTTTAGCGATATTTTGCGCATAAATGATGCCATTTTCCAGATTGAGCCAGGCATGGGGATCTTCCTTGCCTTTTTCATTTTGTCCTTCGAGGTAGATGACATCAATGCCGTCGCTGACTGCATAATAATCCTTGTTTTCTTTCTTCTGAGCATTGTCAACCAGCTTAGTAAACCAAGCATTGCCGCCGGTTTCCAGGTTGATGCCGTTATAGAAAATCAAGTCGGCCTGCGAGGTCTTTTTGACATCCTCTGGCAGGGGCTCGTATTCGTGGGGGTCCTTGCCGACTGGCACAATGCTGTGCAGGTTGATCTGATCGCCGGCAATGTTTTTGGTGATGTCAGCAATAATGGAATTGGTCGTTACGACATTCAGTTTAGAAGAAGCGGTAGAAGAGCTTTTCTGGCTGGAGCAGGCGGCCAAGCCGATAAAGGCCAGCATAAATAAGGCAAATACACTTAATTTTTTCATGAGAATCCTCCGATTTATTTTAGTTTAGGCCGGTTTTTTAGTTTTAAATACCGTTGCTTAGGTGCAATAAAGAATGAAATGAGAAAGATAAGAGCAGAAGTCAGGACAATACTGGAGCCTGCGGCGATATTAAAGCTATAGCCGATAAAGAGGCCCAAGGCCGAAGCCAGAGCCCCGAGACTGGAAGAAAGGAAAATCATGGTTTTAAGGCTGTTGGCATAGAGATAAGCCGTGGCTGCCGGCGTAATCAGCAGGGCAACAATCAAAATCGTTCCCACACTCTGCATGGCGGTCACGGAGACAAGGGTCAGGAGAATCATGAGCAGATAGTGGTAGAAATTCACCTTCATCCCCATAGCCTGAGCCAGCAGCGGGTCAAAAGAAGTGATCAGCAGCTGCTTGAAAAAGAGGGCAATGACCAGCAGTACAGCGATTCCGACCCCAATGCTTATCCACATATCCGTATCCTGCACAGCCAGAATATTCCCGAAAAGAATATGGAAAAGGTCGGTCGAACTGTTGGCCACCCCGATGAGAATGACTCCCAGGGCTAAGAAAGATGAAAAGGTAATCCCAATGGCTGTATCGCTTTTGATGATGGAATTGCCCTTGATATAGGTGATGATGACCGAAGCCAAAAGGCCAAAAGCAATAGCGCCCACAAAGAAATGGATGCCTAAAATATAGGACAGAGCGACTCCCGGCAGGACCGCATGAGAAATGGCATCTCCCATGAGCGACATGCCCCGCAGGATAATAAAGCAGCCGACAGCGCCCGCCACAATCCCGATGACAATGGCTGTAATCAGGGCGTTTTGCAGGAAGTGAAAATCCTGTAAGCCCTGAATAAATTCTTGAATCATCTTAGGCACCCCCGTTCATAAAGAGCTGAGAACCATACGTTTCCTGCAGATTCTCTCTGGTGAAGGTGTTTTCGGTTGGTCCGAAAGCAATCAATTTTTTATTGAGGAGCAGAACGTGATCAAAATAAGCCGTCACTTTGCTTAAATCATGGTGGACAATCAGAATGGTCTTGCCGGCTTCTTTAAGGCTGCGCAGGGTGTCCATGATGATGTCTTCGCTGACGGAGTCAATGCCGACAAAAGGCTCATCTAAAAAGATACAATCGGCCTCCTGTACCAGACAGCGGGCAATCAGAATCCGTTGAAATTGACCGCCGGATAGCTGACTGATTTGACGTTCAGCATAATCAGCCAATCCGACGATGCGTAATGCTTCCATGACTTTGTCCCAGTCAGCCTGCCTGAAGCGGCGGAAGAATCTGATGTTCGGATAAAGTCCCAGTGATACGCATTCCTTGACCTTGATGGGGAAATGATAGTCGATATTGATCTTTTGCTCCACATAGGCCACACGATTAAGGGAGCGCTCAAGCGGCTGCCCATCCAGCAGGGTTTGGCCTTGGTGGCCGATGATGTCCAGCATGCCTTTCAGCAGGGTTGATTTGCCGGCACCGTTCGGTCCGATGATTCCGGTGATGCTGGGGCCTGGGATGTCTAAAGACAGGGGCTCCAGAGCCAGCTGCTGCTGGTAGCTGACACTTAAATTTTTTATGGTAATCATTGCTTGTACCTCTCTATTTTTAATATACCTTAAAATAAAAATTAAGTCAAGTTAATTTTAAAAATTCCATTAAATAATATAGAAAGATTTGAAAAAACAGCTCATTTTTGCTAGGATAAGAGAAAAAAGAAAGCGAGAGCAAGATGACACGTTTACAAGATGATTTTTATGATGCCGTGAACGGAGAATGGGCCAAGACTGCGGTCATTCCGGATGATAAGCCGGTAACCGGCGGTTTTATGGATTTGCATGATGAGATTGAAGACCTGATGCTGGCAAAGACAGACCAGTGGCTGGCCGGTCAAGAAGTGCCTGAGGGTGCTGTTTTGCAGAATTTTGTCAAATTCCACCGCTTGGCAGCAGACCATGACCGGCGGACGGCAGCAGGGATTGAGCCGGCGCGGGCTTATATTGATGAAATTCGCAGCCTGGCTTCTTTTGAGGATTATGCGGCTAAGATTGCCGATTTCGAGCTGGCCGGCAAGCCGACCTCTTTTCCCTTCGGTGTAGCGCCTGACTTTATGGATGCTCGGATCAATGTCCTTTGGGCAGACGGACCGGGGACTATCCTG
>NZ_KQ969394.1:259686-262567 GCF_001578865.1 Streptococcus sp. DD11 | reverse complement strand
GTCCTTTGGGCAGACGGACCGGGGACTATCCTGCCGGATACGACCTACTATGCGGAGGACCATCCGCAGAAGGCTGAGCTCCTTGCCAAATACCGGGAGGCTCAGGAAGCCCTGCTGGAGAAATTTGACTTCAGCCCTGAGGAAATCACGGACATCTTGGACAAGGTCCTGGAGCTGGATGCTGTCTTTGCTCAGTATGTCCTCTCTAATGAAGAAAGCTCTGAATACGCCAAGCTCTACCACCCCTACAAATGGGAAGATTTTAAGAACTTAGTGCCAGAATTGCCTTTGGCAGACATTTTCACCAAGCTGATCGGACAGGAGCCGGACCAAGTCATCGTGCCCGAGGAGCGCTTTTGGCAGGCCGCCAAGGACATCTATACAGCTGCTAACTGGGATAAGCTCCATGCTTTGCTGATTCTTTCTGCAGTGCGCAATACAACACCTTATCTGACAGATGAGATCCGCATCTTGTCCGGTGCCTATCAGCGGGCTCTGTCAGGCACACCGCAGGCTCAGGATCAGAAAAAAGCGGCCTTCTATCTGGCTCAGGGGCCTTTCAGTCAGGCTGTCGGCCTCTGGTATGCCGGCCAGAAATTCTCCCCAGAAGCCAAGGCAGATGTGGAGCAGAAGGTTGCGACCATGATTGAGGTCTACAAGGACCGACTGGCCAAGAATGACTGGCTGACGCCGGAAACACGGGAGAAAGCCATTGTCAAACTCAATGTGATTAAGCCCTATATCGGCTACCCAGAAGAGCTGCCGGAGCGCTATTTCCGCAAGACAGTGGACGAAGAGCTCAGTCTCTTTGACAATGCCCTCAAACTCAGTCAGATAGAGATTGCCCACAGCTGGAGCCAGTGGAATAAGGAAGTAGACTACAAAGAGTGGGGCATGCCGGCCCACATGGTCAATGCCTACTACAACCCGCAGAAGAATCTGATTGTCTTTCCGGCAGCCATCCTTCAAGCGCCTTTTTACGACCTGCAGCAGTCCTCATCTGCCAACTACGGCGGGATTGGAGCGGTCATTGCCCATGAGATTTCCCATGCCTTTGACACCAATGGGGCATCTTTTGACGAAAATGGCAGCCTCAATGACTGGTGGACCGAACAGGACTATGCAGCCTTTACCGAGAAAACCCAGAAGGTCATCGACCAGTTTGAAGGCCAGGATTCCTATGGGGCTAAGGTCAACGGCAAGCTGACAGTCTCTGAAAATGTGGCGGATCTGGGCGGGATTGCAGCAGCCCTTGAAGCGGCTAAAAAAGAGCCGGATTTTTCAGCAGAGGCCTTCTTCACCAACTTTGCCCGTATCTGGCGCATGAAGGGCCGGGAGGAATACATGAAACTGCTGGCCAGTGTCGATGTCCATGCACCGGGCAAACTCCGGACCAATATCCAGCTGCCTAACTTTGATGACTTCTATGCGGCCTTTGATGTCCATGAAGGCGACGGCATGTGGCGCAGCCCAGAGGAGCGCGTGATGATCTGGTAGTAAAGATGTGAGAGCGTAAAAAATTTCAAGCAAAGAGGAGATTGGTGCAGGTCTCGCTGAGCACCGGCCAAGCTATCTTTTTGCCGAGCTTTTGGCTCCAAGTCAGTTCAGCCTCATGGGGCAGCCCTCCCCGCTCCGGTGCCTTGCCTGAAGACTCTGCTGACTCAGCAGCGCAACGGTTCATTAGTCGCATCTCTTCTGCTTATCCTGTTACGAAAAACACTATCCGCTTTGGCTGCAACCAGAGCGGATAGTTGCAGGAAAATATAAAAGCGTTTACATTTTTGCTGGTTTATGGTATACTGGATTGGTAATAAAATATAAACAAAAAACTAAAAATAATAAAATTTATCGTCTTTATTAATGAATAATAAAGAAAAGAGAAAACGTTATGGTGAAACGATTCATTAGTTCAAATGCGTCAGAAATCCTTGCGATGACAGCGGCTGAGCTCAAGCAGAGCATCAAGGCCAGTGAAGGGCGGATTATTCTTTCAGAAAATGTTGCTTTCAAGGAATCCTATATCGGAGATGTGACCAATGCGGAAATTGCCCGAGCTTTTGGAGCGGACTTGATTCTGCTGAATGGGATTGATATGTTCCATCCTTTTGTGAACGGTCTGGATGCCAAGGAAGATTTTGTAGAGCAGCTCCATCACTTGGTCGGCCGGCCTATCGGAGTTAATCTGGAGCCGGTAGACAGTCAGGCAGAAATGGCCGAAGAGCGTTTAGACATCAATGAAGGCCGCAGGGCCAGCCTTGCGACCATTCAGCGGGCGGAAGAACTGGGCGTTGACTTTATCTGTCTGACCGGCAATCCGGGTACTGGCGTGACCAATCAGGCCATTGTCGACACGATTCGCCTTGTCAAGGAGCATTTCTCAGGCCTGCTCATTGCCGGCAAGATGCATGCGGCCGGTGTGGATGAACCTGTCGCGGATTTAGAAGCGATTAGCCGCTTTATCGAGGCAGGCGTGGATATTGTTTTGGCACCGGCAGTCGGCAGTGTTCCGGGCTTTGACGAAGCTGATCTGAAGCAGATTGTCCGTCTGGCGCATGAAAAGGGGGCTCTGGTCATGAGCGCAATCGGGACCAGTCAGGAAAGTTCTGATACAGATATCGTCAAGCAGATGGCCATCCGCAATAAAATCTGCGGAGTGGACATTCAGCATATCGGCGATTCAGGCTATGGCTGTCTGGCACCGGTTGAAAATATCTTTGCCATGAGCAAGGCCCTCCGCGGCCAACGGCACACTGTTTCCATGATTTCCCGCTCCATTAATCGTTAATGCTCTTTGAACTCTCTTCAAACCAGATCAGCTCCTGCCCAGAAATGGAGAAGCAGGGAAGCTTTCAGCTTATCGCTCTGTATTTCAAGTAATAAG
>NZ_KQ969394.1:252372-259666 GCF_001578865.1 Streptococcus sp. DD11 | reverse complement strand
CGGCGGTGGGACAGAACTAAATTTTGAAAAAATTTAGTTCCCTTCACTCTTTTGTTTCTAAGCTCAGGCTGAAAAGGTTCCCCAAACCTTTTCACTCCCAGTCCGCGAGGCTCTCACAGTCCAGGTGGACTGTGAGAGGTTGGAGATAAAACAAACGCAGTTTGTGTCAAAACAGTCCAGGTGGACTGTGAGAGGTTGGGGATAAAACAAACGCAGTTTGTGTCAAAACAGTCCAGGTGGACTGTGAGAGGTTGGAGATAAAACAAACGCAGTTTGTGTCAAAACAGTCCGGGTGGACTGTGAGAGGTTGGGGATGAGGAAAACAGAGTTTTCCTCAATGTAGGAGCTTTTTGGAGTCTAAAAGACGAACAGTCTTGACACATCCTAACGGATGTTTCATCCATAACCTCAAAGCAGTGCTTTTGTTGCTTCCTATCGGAAGCTCTATCTATAACCTCAAAACCTCCACTGGGGCTTTTGAGCAATCAGCTACCGCGTCAAGAGTTTTTTTCCAAAACAAAGCGAGACTGAAGGACTTTTATACAGTATCTTCTAAAAGATCCATCCCTCTGTGGGTGAGGGCGCAGCCATCATGGGCGTCTGTCTCAGCCTCCTGCTAAAAGACTATAAAAAATCCGTGCTGCAAAGCGCGGATTTTTTAGTCTTTTTGTTTGCTTTTAGTAGTGGCGGTGGGACGGTTTTTCGCCTATTAATCCTGCCCTTATCCCTTGTCAAAACTCGATTTTCTTTGGGGATCAGAATGTGCTGTTTTTGTCCAGAAATTCATGGTAAACACAGAGACTGACGGCCGCCCGGGCAATATTGAGCTGAGAGTAAGGGATGATAATGATCTCGGCCTGCTTCTGCTTGGGAAAGAGCGGCGCAGCCTGCTCCAGCTGGGCTAAAATCTGCTCCGCAATCAAAGGGGAGGAGAAAAACTCTCCGTCCAGATAGATTCGCTCGGTGTCGATGAGCTGGCAGAGGTTGGAAATCGAAATGGCCAGATAGCGGCAGGCGGTATGAATCAGCTCTATACTGCCGAGATCGCCCAAGCGATAGGCAGCCAGAAGGGTATCCAGCTGAATATCACTGGGCTCTGCCACCAGCGTTTTTAACAGGGAAGTCTGGGAAGACTGGTGCAAAATCGCCGCTTTGTCAATGAGAGAGCTCTCGCTGGCATAGACCTGCAGGCAGCCGTTTTTCCCGCAGGGGCAGCGTTCTCCTTCGGGGTTCATCACGGTATGGCCCACCTCGCCAATCAAAAAGTTATCCTGGCTGTAAATGCTGCCCCTGTACATGTAAGAGCAGTGAATCCCTCTGGCAAGGTGATAGACGATAAAATTGCTGTCTGCTGGATGGTAGCTGAAGAGGCGCTCGGCCAGGGTCAGGCAGTGGGATTTGTTGGCGAAATAGACCGGGACGGAGAAGGCCTCCTGAATGGTCCGCAGATTAATCTGGCCCCAATGCGGATTTTTAGAAACAATAAAGTCGCTTTCAGAAAGATTGGGATGGCCCGGCAGGGCTACAGCGATAGCAGAGATCGGATGCTGGCTGTTTTTCTGCAGGAAGTCCTTGATAAAGCGGATGATTTCTGAGTCGGACGGTCCGCCGGTCCAGTCGATCTGATAAGGCTGGCAGGCGCTCTCAATGACCTCTCCGACATTATCTGTAATGGCCGCAGCCAGCTGTTTTTCTGAAATCTCAAAGCCCAGATAGCAGCGCTGGCGGGGGGCGATGTCCAGCAGGGTCTTTTTGCGGCCTACGCTGTCATCGCTCAGCTCCCCCAATTCCAGCACCAGACCTTCCTTAATCAGCTGATTGATAATCGTTCCGGTGGTGGCTGGTGTGATATGGCTTTCTTTTGAAATATCGATCCGGGAAATCGGCCGTTTGGCATAGAGCTGGTCTAAGACGGTCGCTCGGAGTTCCGTTTGTTTTTTGGTTCTTGTCATCGTCAGTTCCTCTGCCGTTATATTAACAAAAAATAAATAAAAATACAAGATGAAAGCGTTGACATTTTAGAAAAAAGCGGATATACTATTTATAGAAAATTAATAATACGATAAAATTTATTCTTTTTCTGGGTTTTTGTTTATATATTAAAAATAATTGTCAGGATTTGCCTGACCTGTTGCTCAAATGATTTAACATTTTGAAAAGGAGAATTGCCTATGGAAGCAAAACAAATTATGCTGGTCTGTGCGGCCGGGATGAGCACCAGCCTCATGGTCAATAAAATGCAGAAAGCTGCGGAAGATCGGGGATTGGCTGCAAGAATCTTTGCTGTACCGGTACCCGAAGCGGCGGAATATCTGGCCAATGAGCAGGTGGATGTCCTCTTGCTGGGGCCGCAGGTCCGCTATCTGCTGGATGATTTTAAGGAAAAAACAGCCGAAAAAGGCATCCCAGTAGAGGTCATTCCCATGACAGACTATGGGATGATGAAGGGGGATAAGGTCTTGGATTTGGCAGAGTCCCTCATAGGATAGGAGGCAGTATGGCAGACCAATCATCGCTGGAGGTCGCTATGACCCTCATCATGTACGGCGGCGAGGCGAAGTCCTGTGCGGTCGAAGCGATTGCCGCCGCCAAGGGGGGTGACTTTCCCCGGGCAGCAGCAAAGCTGGAGCTGGCTCAAAAAGCCCTGCTGCAGGCTCATCATGCCCAGGCTGAAATGCTGACCAAGGAGGCGCAAGGAGAAAATACAGAACTCAGTTTATTTATGGTGCATGGGCAGGATCATCTCATGACCAGTATTGCCTTTGTGGATTTGGCAAAGGAAATCATTGATTTGCATAAGAAATTTAAAGAATAGGAGATCAGTCTTATGAGTAGTTTGGTTGATAAATGGCAGGCTCGGCTCATGCCGATTGCCAACAAAGTCGGCAACCAAAAGTTTCTGGTTGCTCTGCGTGATTCTTTTATTGGGACCATGCCGATTATTATGACGGGCTCTTTTGCCCTGATGGTCAACGCCTTTCTGTCTGATTTGCCGGGACAGTTTGGCTGGACTTGGATTTCGTCGACCTTCCAGTGGCTGATTGATATCAACTGGCTGGTTTTTAAAGGCAGCATTCCCATTGTTGTCCTCTTGTTTCTATTTACTTTCGGTGTCAATATCGCCAAGATTTACAAGACTGATCAGATATCGGCCGGTTTGGTAGCAGTGGCTTCCTATGTCATTACAATCGGCGGCTCTGTCACCAAGACCTTTGAGCTGGCAGGGAAAACACCGGGTCTGAGCAAGGCTATTGAAAAACTTCCGGAGCTGAAGCTGGATGGCACCAATCTGGATGTCACCATCAGCAGCGTTATTCCGGGGGATCAGATCAGCGCCCGCGGTTATTTCACGGCGATTCTGATTGGCTTTATTTCGGTCATTATTTTCTGTAAGGTCATGAACCGCAACTGGACCATCAAGCTGCCGGACTCTGTACCGCCGGCAATCATGAAGCCCTTCATGTCCATTATCCCGGCTGCGATTGCCATGTATATTATCGGCATTGCGACCTATGCCTTCAACCAGCTGACCGGCGAGCTGCTGATTGACTGGATTTACAAGGTTCTGCAGGCACCGCTCCTCAGTATGTCCCAAAGTTTCTGGGCTGTGCTCTTGATCGTCTTTCTCAATAAGATTTTCTGGTTCTTCGGTCTGCACGGGGGCAATGTTTTGGCCCCAGTCATGGCCAGCCTCTTTGGTGTGACCATGCTGGCCAATCTGGAGGCCTATCAGGCTGGGCAGGCTATTCCTTATATGTGGACAGACAATTCCTTTGGAGCTTTCGTCTGGTTTGATGCGATTGGGGTTGCCATTGCCATTCTCTGGCAGTCTCGGAACAAGCACTATCGGGAAGTGGCCAAGCTGGGAATCTTCCCGATGATCTTTAATATCGGTGAGCCGGTCATGTACGGTCTGCCGATTGTCCTCAATCCGATTATGTTTATCCCTTATGTCCTGACGCCGATGGTCATGGTGACGGTGGCCTACTTTGCTACCACGCTGGGGCTGGTGGCACCTGTCACGCAGAATGTGACCTGGGTCATGCCGCCCGTCCTCTATGGTTTCTTTGCGACAGCCTTTGACTGGCGGGCTATTATCCTGTCTCTGGTCAATGTGGCCATCTCGACCTTTATCTACCTGCCTTTTGTCAAAATGGCAGACAAACAGGAGGAGCTTGGATAGATGGCAAGATTTGAAATTAAAGAAGAATTTTATCTCGACGGCCAGCCTTTTAAGATTTTGTCAGGAGCTGTCCAGTATTTTCGGCTTCATCCTGATCAATGGCGGGAAACTCTTTACAATCTGAAAGCTTTGGGCTTTAATACGGTGGAGACCTATATTCCCTGGGCTTTGCATGAGCCTCAGGAGGGTCAGTTTACTGCAGACGGCCTGCTGGATTTTGAAGCCTATTTCGACTTGGTGCAGGAGATGGGGCTGCATCTCATCGTCCGGCCGACGCCTTATATCTGTGCGGAGTTTGACTTTGGAGGTCTGCCGGCCTGGCTCTTGACTTATCCGGATATGCGCCTGCGGGTCAACCATCCTCTCTTTTTGGAAAAGGTCAGTCGTTTCTATGACTGGCTCTTTCCCAAACTGCTGCCTTATCAGTCCAGTCAGGGCGGGCCTATTCTCATGATGCAGGTAGAGAATGAGTACGGCTCCTATGCAGAAGACAAGGACTACATGCGCCATATTGCTCAGATGATGAGAGACCGCGGCGTTACGGTGCCTCTCTTTACCTCAGACGGAACTTGGATAGAGGCTCTGGAGTCCGGTACCCTGATTGAGGATGGCATTTTTGTGACGGGAAATTTTGGCTCCCAAGCCAAGGAAAATACAGACAATCTGCGGTCCTTTATGGAAAGGCACGGCCAGAAGTGGCCGCTCATGTGTACAGAATTTTGGGACGGCTGGTTCAGCCGCTGGGGCGAGGAGATTGTCCGACGGGAGGCGGAGGATCTGGCGCGGGATGTCAAGGAAATGCTGCAGATTGGCAGTATGAACCTCTTTCTGCTGCGGGGCGGTACCAATTTTGGCTTTATCAGCGGCTGTTCGGCCCGCAAGACCAAGGACCTGCCCCAGATAACTTCCTATGACTTTGATGCTCCGATAACCGAGTGGGGGGTGCCGACAGAAAAATACTATGCTGTTCAGCGCGTGACCCACGAAGTCTTTCCGGAGCTGGAGCAGTTTGAGCCTATCGTCCGCAAGGCTAAGGCCTATGGGACTTTCCCGCTGCTTGGCACGGCCAATCTGCTGGAGGTGGCACCGGCAATCAGCGAGGAAATCCTGCTGGACTATCCTCAGCCTATGGAGAAAATAGGCCAAAATCATGGCTACATTCTCTACCGCTCAGAGGTGAAGAATCAGCACCACGAAGAAAGGCTCAAGGCGCTGGAGACGCATGACCGCTGCCATTTCTACGTTAACCGCCAGCATCTGGCTACTCAGTATCGGGAGGAAATCGGCGATGAACTGCTCTTTTCGGCTGACACGGAAAGGATTGGCATCGATGTGCTGGTGGAAAATATGGGCCGGGTCAATTACGGCTACAAGCTGGGTGCGCCCAGCCAGTCCAAGGGGGTCAAGGGCGGGATTATGATCAACCATCAATTCCGCAAGGGCTGGAAGCATTATGCTCTCAAGTTTGATCAGGAAATGCTGGACAGACTGGACTGCAGCGCTGCTCTGCCGGAAGTCGTCAAAGCACCGACTTTCTACCGCTTCGAGGCCGAACTGGATGACATTGCAGATACCTTTATTGACTGCTCTAAGTACGGTAAGGGCTGTATTGCTGTCAATGGCTTTAATCTGGGCCGCTACTGGAATGAAGGTCCCATCCACTATCTCTATGTGCCATCCGGCTTTCTGAAGGAAAAGAATGAGTTTATCGTCTTTGAAACGGAGAATGTCAAGATTGAGGAATTAACCCTGCTTGACCGCCCAGTCTATAAGGAATGAGGTGACGGAATGAACTATTTAACAGTCGGAAATGAGCTGGAAGGAGCCAGTCAGCTGGTTCTGGGCTGTATGCGTCTGGCTGAGCATTCGCCGGAAGAGATTATTTCAGTCCTTGAAACGGCCGGAGAGGTCGGGATTAACTTCTTTGACCATTCGGACGTCTATGCCGGCGGCCAGTCTGAAGCCAAATTTGCCCAGGCCCTGCAGCTGGCCAAGATTCCCCGGGATCGCTTTTTGATCCAGTCCAAGTGTGGCCTGCGGGATGTTCACAGCAATTACCATTTTGACTTTTCCAAGGACTACATCATCAGTTCGGTCGAAGCCAGCCTAAAGAGGCTGCAGACCGACTATCTGGACGTGCTCCTCCTGCACCGGCCGGATGCTCTGGTCGAGCCTGAAGAGGTGGCAGAAGCATTCTCTCGGCTGCATCAGGCTGGCAAAGTCCGCTATTTCGGCGTCAGCAATCAAAATCCTTACCAAATAGAGCTGCTGCAAAAGAGCCTGGAGCAGCCGCTGATTATCAATCAGCTGCAGTTCGGTCCGGCCCACACGCCCATGATTGACGCAGGGCTCAACAGCAATATGCTCAATCAGCTGGCCGTCAATCGGGACGGCGGCGTACTGGATTACTGCCGCCTGCAGGGCATTACGATTCAGCCTTGGTCGCCTTTTCAGGTAGATCTGCAGCAGGGCCTCTTTATGAAACATCCAAAATACGCCCAGCTGACCGCTGTTTTGGAAAAATTTGCTGCAGCCTATCAGCTGTCTTTTGAGGCTATGGTGCTGGCTTGGATCCTGCGCCACCCTGCTCACATGCAGCCGATTGTCGGCAGCATGAATCCAGACCGGCTTCGTTCCATGGCGGCGGCCTTTGATGCAGAGCTGTCCCGGGCCGATTGGTATGAGATTTACAAGAGTGCCGGCAATCCCTTGCCTTAACTTTTCTGTAAGCAATCAATGGGAGATTATTAATGATTCAGCATTTTGAATGAGAGGAGAACAGCATGAATCATAAACTTCCTTTATCCAAATCCGCCGCTGCCGGAAAATACTGCAGCGGTCTGCTCCTGTGTGTTTCCCTCCTGTCCCTGCTCGCCCTGACCACTATCACAGCAGTTGGGGCTGATGAAACGGCTCCTGCGGCTGAAGTGGCTGCAGTGGACTTGGCTGCAGCCGAAAGCCCAGCAGCCCCGGCAGCAGCAACACCCGTGGATGCTGCCAGTGACGCAGCTCCCGCAGCAGTGAACAGCCAGGTGCAGGCCAGCCAAGTCATGTCCGATGAGCAAAAGCAGCGGGCCATTGCCCAAATGGGGGCCAACCAAGGCGATGTCT
>NZ_KQ969394.1:235564-252352 GCF_001578865.1 Streptococcus sp. DD11 | reverse complement strand
GCCCAAATGGGGGCCAACCAAGGCGATGTCTGGGTCTGGTCAGAAGACAATGTCGTCATAGAAGACGGCGAGCGCCAAAAGCGCGGCCCCAATGGCGGCCCCGGCCAGTTTAACGGAGGTGCTGTCGTGCTGGGCGGCCGTCCGACCTATGACCCAGCAGCCGACTGGTATTATCTGGCCTATAAAGATACTTCCGATAAAAGCAAAACAGACGAAGAAGCCGATAAGGAGGCCCGTGCTATCTTTGACAAGGAGCGGGGCAAGTGGATGGACGAATTTGACCCATGGGGAGTTGCCCTAGAGATGTCTGATAATACAGCAGCCAATGCCTGGGTTGATGTCCGCAATATGCAGGCCTTTGTCCTCCGCAATGACTCTACTGTCTGGGAAAATATCGTCAACCATCCTCAGGCAGTCCAGTGGGTGAACCAGTTTAAGGGGAATATGGGCTCCGATGCTGGAGAAGCCCAGAAGGAGGTCTTGCCGAGCGGCGGAACAGCCATTCAGGTTCTGCCTAAGCAGGACCGGGTGGCCCATTGGGGCTCAGACCAAGCGCTGAACATTCCCAATCCACAAACTATTCGGGCAGTTCTGGTGTCCGTTGAGGCCCGCATTTCGGATAAATCGGATCCGGATGCCAAACTGGGCATTCAGGTTGGCGGCGACTGGAAATTTACTGACCCAGGGGCTGTCAAACCTTTCTGGTATCCGGGAGCTGGTCTGGCCGGTATTCAGCGTTTGAGCAGGGACTGGGCCCGCTATTACTTTGTCAGTATCACCGGTGTTCAGGATGCCATTGAAGAGCGCGCCATTTCACAGGAAGTGTTTATGAACAGTACGGTACCGCTGGCAGACATGGAGCAAGCCCCACAATCGCATGCCCCGCAATCGCAGGCCCAGCAGCCAGCTTCAGCTGCAAACGGAGTGCAGGCAGAAAAGCTGACCTATAAGACAGGCGCAGAGACAGTGACTCCAGCAAGCGTGTCCCGGCGGGCAGTTGCTCCGTCAGTCTCCTCCAAGCAACTGCCCAAGACTGGCAGCCAAAGCAGTCTGTGGAGCCATCTAGCTGGCTTCTTCCTCTTGGGACTGAGCGCAGCCTTCCTTGGCTGGAAGAAAAATTCCTAGCTCTTGGGCTATTGGAGAAAAGAATGACCTGTAAAAAAAAGCAACAGCAGATTTCAGCTGTTGCTTTCTATTTTGCCCTGTTCTTGCAGGACAGGCTGTCCAACATCAGTTGCTTGAGGGCCGGCCTCAGCGATTGGGCTGGAAGCAGGCCCTTCCCATTGCTGGGTGAAGCGGCATCTTGGGAAGCTGGAGCAGCCCCAGAATTGCTGGCCGGCTCTAGCACCCTTGGCCGCTGTCCGCAGCACCAGCCTGCTCTGGCAGCGGGGGCAGATGTTTTCGGTTTCTATCTTCTGCCGATTCTGAGCAATGGCTTTGATATGGCGCTCTTTGACAACTTGATTGCGCTTGGTCAGAGGCAGCAGCATACGGTAAAGGTCGTCAATCTGCTCAGCAGCCAGCTTTGCTCCCGTCTGGCCGGCCTGCTGTTCAATCGCTCCCAGTGCCTGCCAAGTCTGAATAACCTTATGCCGGTCGCTCTTTAGATGGATTTCCTTCAGCTCGCAGTCATTGCTGAAAACAATGTAGGAATAGAGGTCTGGCGCATATTCGTTCAGATAATAACTGAGCCATTTGAGATGGATTTTATTTTGAATGATGGGGTTGAAAAAAGACTGCTTGTGCGATCGGCCGCGGCCAGTCGCCAGAACCTGCGTCCAATATTGCTGGTGCTCCGATCCGAAAATCCAGCCCCTGTAGTTTTTGGACTCAAAAATATATATTCCTGATGGATGGATGAGCAGGGCGTCAATCTCAGTAGTCGTACCATTTTCCTTAAAGACATAGAGATTAAACAGGATTTTCTTATAGCCGCTCAGCTGGCTTAGGGCCTGACCGAGCTGGTATTCTCCCTGCTTTCCCCTGTTGTGCTTGAGCTCCCAAGGAGCAGTCTGAGTCTGCTGGAAATAGTCTGGCTCTTGATTTGACGTCTCAGGCTGGTCTGCCTCTTCCTTTTTTGCCAGTATTCTATAGCTTATCCCAAAGACAAGGATAAAAATCATCACCAATCCAACAAACATCGAGCCCGGCATTGCAGCATCCCCCTAAAAATCTCTAGATTGAGTATAGCATAAAAAAGGAAGTTTAAGGAGGGGACTGCTGAAGAAATCTGTCTTTTAAACAAAATTCAGTTCTTTGTCTAAAAATGAACAGCCGAAGTTTGAAACATATTTTCCAAAAACAGCTGACAAAGCTCAAAAATCATGTATAATAAAAAGACGAGAAAAAAAGAGGAGTTACCATGTCTCAGGAATTAATCAGTGTCCTTATCCCTGTTTACAATGTCGAGCAGTATCTAGCCGAGTGTGTCAACAGTGTCCGCAATCAGACTTATCAGAATTTGGAAATAATTCTGGTCAATGACGGTTCAACAGACGCATCAGGGCAGATTTGCCGGGACTTGGCAGCTCAGGACAGCCGGATTACAGTGATGGACCAGGAAAATCAGGGACTGTCCGGCGCCCGCAATACTGGACTGGAAGCAGCTGGCGGTGCCTATGTGATTTTCGTGGACTCAGATGATTGGCTGCCGGAGCAGCATGTGGCCCGGCTTTATGAAAAGCTGAAAGAGTATGATGCCGATATAGCCATTGGCCACCACTGCAGCTTTCGGCCTGAGGATGCGACCTTTCTCTATTACTCGACCGAGCATTTTGAACAGCTCTATAAGCGGGAGGAGATGATAGAGGAGTATCCGAGACGACGCATGATGGACGGGGTCTTTCTCTCTGCCTGGGGCAAATTGTACAAACGTGATCTCTTTGATGCAGTACGCTATCCGGTCGGCCGGGTGGCAGAAGATGCCTTTACCACTTACAAACTCTATCTGCAGGCTGAAAAGATTATCTATCTGAACGAGCCGCTCTATTACTACCGCCTGCGTCCCGGCAGCATCTCCCTTACTTGGAATGAGCGCTGGTTTCAAGACCTCATCGCCGGCTTTGAGGAGCAGCTGGCTATCCTCGGCAAGCTGGGCTATGACCTGTCCTTTTACTACAAATACTATACTTTCCTGCTCCAATACTGCCGGGACAATGCTCTGGCAGTCGGCCTGCAGGACAGCCCCGTCTATCAGGAAATCGAAAACAAACTCAAACTGTTTGGAGAATAAACAAGAAAACAAGCCGCCTTTCAGCTGTATAGGACTGAGAGCGGCTTGTTTTTATGAAATCACCAAATGAAAGGAAAAATTCGGTATTTAACCTTTTTGCAATAGATCTCGTAGGTGTTTCCAAAGTGATTGAGCAGGGCTTTTTCCTCTACTTTTAGCCGAATGCTGTAACCCACCACGAGAAGGATGAGGCAGAGAATGATTGTCAAAGGATTCAGCGAAACGATTGATAAGCCAAGGACGGACAAGATGCTGCCGGTATAGGCAGGATTTCTCACAACAGCATAAGGGCCGTGGTCCACTAACTGCTGCTGATCGGTTGTCTGAACAGCGAGTGTAAAGTTTTTTCCGAGGTAGCTGACAGCATAGAGGCGCAATGCAAAACCAGCCAGGGATAGGAGAAGTCCAAGATAGACTGTGAAGCTTGGCAAGTGAGGTGCAGAGGGCAGAAGCTGCCCATTCATTAATAGTAAACAGCAGATAACGCTGCCAATAATGATGTAACGGCTCCCTCTGTCCGCAGAGTCGCTTACATTATTGGATTTAGTTTTATTTTTTATCCACATTTCTGTACCAATGAAAATAAAAATGAATGCATAAATGAAAATAGTTTGTAAATCCATGATTGTTTCCTCCGGGTTCATTATAGACCTTTTGGGAAAAAAGGTCCAATAAAGAGGCTGTAAACAGAGACTTGTTCGGAAACCGGATGATGGCTCCGTTGCCCTTAAGCGGTCAGCCCACAAGCAAACGACTCCGTCGGTTCATTGCAAAAGGAAAGCCTGAGGGCTTTTGGTTTTATACGGTATCTTCCAAAAGATAGCTCCCTCTGTGGGTGAGGGCGCAGCCATCATGGGAGTCTGTCCCACCGCCTCACTGCTAAAAGCAAAGAAAAAGACTATACATAGTATGGTATAGGCGGGACTTAAAAGGAAGTCTTAAAATCTTGGAAAAGGTCAATGCTTTTTTGAACGATTGGTCTATTCTTTAAGAAATATTGCCGCAATCAGCTATTTTAATTTCCCCTGAAAATGGTATAATAGGAGCAGTACGAAAAATGGAGAGAACGATGGCTTATTACAATCACAAAGAAATTGAACCAAAGTGGCAGAAATACTGGGCTGACCACCACACCTTTAAGACGGGGACGGATGCGGATAAGCCCAGCTTTTATGCGCTGGATATGTTTCCTTATCCATCTGGTGCGGGACTTCACGTAGGGCATCCGGAAGGCTATACGGCGACGGATATTCTCAGCCGTTTCAAGCGTGCCCGCGGCTACAATGTCCTCCACCCGATGGGCTGGGATGCTTTTGGCCTGCCGGCTGAGCAGTATGCCATGGATACGGGCAATGATCCGGCTGATTTTACAGCGGAAAATATTGCCAATTTCAAGCGGCAGATCAATGCGCTGGGCTTTTCTTATGACTGGGACCGGGAGATCAATACTACGGATCCCAACTACTACAAGTGGACCCAGTGGATTTTCACCAAGCTCTATGAAAAAGGCCTGGCCTATGAGGCTGAGGTACCGGTCAACTGGGTCGAAGAGCTGGGGACCGCCATTGCCAATGAGGAAGTGCTGCCAGACGGCACTTCGGAGCGCGGCGGCTATCCGGTCGTCCGCAAGCCCATGCGCCAGTGGATGCTGAAGATTACGGCCTATGCTGAGCGTCTGCTCAATGATCTGGAAGAGCTGGACTGGCCGGAGTCTATCAAGGACATGCAGCGCAACTGGATTGGCAAGTCAAGCGGGGCCAATGTGACCTTCAAGATTCAGGGGACAGACAAGGACTTTACGGTCTTTACCACCCGCCCGGATACCCTTTTTGGCGCGACTTATGCTGTGCTGGCGCCCGAGCATGCTCTGGTAGATGCCATTACCAGCCCTGAGCAGGCAGCAGCCGTTGCAGCCTACAAACGTCAGGCTTCGCTCAAGTCCGATCTGGCCCGAACGGACCTGGCCAAGGAGAAGACCGGTGTCTGGACAGGGGCTTATGCCATCAATCCGGTCAACGGCCAGGAAATTCCTATCTGGATTGCGGACTATGTACTGGCCAGCTACGGTACGGGGGCCATCATGGCCGTGCCTGCCCATGATGAGCGCGACTGGGAGTTTGCCAAGCAGTTTGGCCTGCCCATCGTCGAAGTGCTGGAGGGCGGCAATGTGGAGGCAGCAGCCTATACTGAGGACGGACTCCATGTCAACTCAAGCTTCCTCAACGGGCTGAACAAGGAAGAGGCCATTGCCAAGATAATTGCTTGGCTGGAAGAACAGGGTGTCGGTCAGGAAAAAATCACCTACCGCCTGCGGGACTGGCTTTTCAGCCGTCAGCGCTACTGGGGCGAGCCGATTCCGATTGTGCACTGGGAGGATGGGACCTCTACGGCTCTGTCTGAAAGCGAGCTGCCGCTGGTGCTGCCGGTGACCAAGGACATCCGTCCTTCAGGGACTGGCGAAAGTCCGCTGGCCAATCTGACTGACTGGCTGGAAGTGACTCGCGAAGACGGTGTCAAGGGCCGCCGCGAGACCAATACCATGCCCCAGTGGGCTGGCTCCAGCTGGTATTACCTGCGTTATATCGACCCTCACAACAGTGAGAAGTTGGCGGATGAGGACCTGCTCAAGGCCTGGCTGCCGGTGGACATCTATATCGGCGGAGCAGAGCATGCAGTGCTCCACTTGCTTTATGCCCGCTTCTGGCATAAATTTCTCTATGATCTCGGAGTGGTGCCGACCAAGGAGCCTTTCCAAAAGCTCTTTAACCAAGGCATGATTTTGGGAACCAGCTACCGTGACAGCCGCGGTGCTCTGGTTGCGACCGATAAGGTGGAAAAACGCGACGGCTCTTTCTTCAGCATGGAAACCGGTGAAGAGCTGGAGCAGGCACCGGCTAAGATGTCCAAGTCTCTGAAAAATGTGGTCAATCCGGATGATGTGGTGGACCAGTATGGGGCGGATACCCTGCGGGTTTATGAGATGTTTATGGGGCCGCTGGATGCCTCTATCGCTTGGAGCGAAGAGGGACTGGAAGGCAGCCGCAAATTTCTGGATCGGGTTTACCGCCTGCTGACCAGAAAAGAGCTAACCGCTGAAAATGACGGCAAGCTGGACAAGGTCTATCACGAAACTGTCAAGTCTGTGACCGAGCAGATTGAGGAGCTCAAGTTCAATACTGCTCTGGCCCAGCTCATGATCTTTGTCAATGCGGCCAACAAGGAAGACCAGCTCTACATCGGCTATGCTAAGGGCTTTATCCAGCTGCTGGCACCATTTGCGCCCCATCTGGCTGAGGAACTCTGGCAGCAGATTGCCCAGACCGGAGAGTCCATCTCCTATGTGGCTTGGCCGACTTACGATGAGAGCAAGCTGGTTGAGGCCGAAGTGGAAATCGTAGTCCAAATCAAGGGCAAGGTTCGGGCCAAGCTGGTCGTGGCCAAGGACCTGTCTCCTCAGGAACTGCAGGAAATCGCCCTAGCTGACGAAAAAATCAAGGAAGAAATTGCCGGCAAGGAAGTGGTCAAGGTGATAGCGGTGCCCAACAAGCTTGTGAATATTGTAGTAAAATAAGCCCCATCAGTTTTGCCTGCAGGCTTTAACAACCTTCTGTCTGCCATTTTTTCCACAAATTATAGAATAAATCGTCGCTTTTTAGGAAGTGATGCGGAAGGCGTTGAAGACGCCTTCTTTTTTTGTTATAGTGATACCGTGAAAATAAAAGGAGCAGCATATGAAAGAACTACGAGGTCAGCAAACGCTGCGGAAGCATTGGCTGTTCAGTCAGCAGGTGACCAAAGATCAGGCTCTGGCAGAGGAGATTTGTCCAGAGGACTGGGAATCGGTCAAACTGCCTCATGATTGGAGTATTTATTATGATTTCGATGCTCAGTCACCGGCACAGAATGAAGGCGGCCAGCTGAACGGCGGGTCTGCTTGGTACCGAACGGCTTTCTTTTTGGAAGATGATGTATCAAAGAAAGCTGTCCGCCTTTGCTTTGATGGTGTTTACATGGACTCGCAGGTCTTTGTCAATGGGCAGCTGGTCGGCCGCTATCCCAGCGGCTATACGCCTTTTTCCTATGATATTACCCGCTATCTCCGCAATGACGGGTCAGAAAATATCTTAGCAGTCCATGTTGTCAATCAGCAGCCCAGCAGCCGCTGGTACTCAGGAAGCGGCATTTACCGTGATGTTCACCTCTTGGTGCAGGAGCAGGTCCATGTCTGTCTGGATGGGGTGGCTATTGCCTTTCCGGAGCTGGAAATGGAGCAGGACGGCTGGGTAGATACGGTGGTGGAGACAAGAGTGACCAACGCTTCCCTGCAGGATGCTCCAGTCTATCTGAGGCAGCAAATCATAGACAGGCAAGGCCAGGTGGCAGCCGACTGGACAGACAGCAGTACCCAGCTGCTGCTTCCGCAGATGGACATAGTTTTTAGGCAGGACCTGCCGGTTTTTCAGCCGGCACTATGGGATGTGCGCAGTGAAGAACCGGCCTTGTACCAGCTGATTACCAGAGTTTATCAGGGGAATACTTTGGTTGATGAACGCAGCGATAGCTTTGGCTACCGCTATCTGTCTTGGAGTCCGTCTCAGGGATTTTTCTTAAATGGGCAGTATCTAAAGCTGCACGGTGTCTGCCTGCATCATGACCACGGGGCTTTGGGAGCAGCGGAAAATGAAAAGGCGGAATACCGCCGGCTGAAACAGATGAAGGAAATGGGAGCCAATGCCATCCGGACTGCTCATAATCCGGCCAGTCCGCAGACACTGAAGCTGGCTGCTGAGCTGGGCCTGCTAGTGCAGGAGGAGGCTTTCGATACATGGTACGGCGGTAAAAAGACTTATGACTATGGCCGCTTTTTTGAAGAAAAGGCGCTTCATCCTGAAGCAAAAGCAGGCGATACTTGGTCTGACTATGACCTGCGAATGCTGGTGGAGCGGGGGAAAAATAATCCAGCCATCTTTATGTGGTCTATTGGAAATGAAATCAGTGAAGCGAAAGGAGATGCCCATTCGCTCGCTACGGTGAAGCGCTTGGTGCAGGTCGTTAAAAGCGTTGATCCGACCCGTTATGTCACCATGGGAATCGACGCTTTCCGCTTTGGCGATGGCAGCGGCGGACATGAGCGGATCGCAGCAGAGCTGGATGCTGTCGGCCTGAATTATGCCGAGGAGAATGTCAATCAGCTGCGGCGGCGCCATCCGGACTGGCTGCTCTATGGTTCGGAAACTTCCTCTGCCACCAGAACGAGGGGGAGCTATTTCCGGCCGCACAGGGAATGGATTGGCCACAATAAAGGGCTGAGAAATTTTGAGCAGTCGGATTATGGCAATGACCGTGTTGCCTGGGGCAGGACAGCGAGCAGTGCCTGGCTGTTTGATCGGGACCGTGCTGACTATGCGGGGCAGTTTGTCTGGACAGGCTGCGACTACATCGGAGAGCCTACGCCCTGGCACAATCAGAATGAAACGCCGGTTAACAGTTCCTATTTTGGTTTGGTGGATACAGCCGGTATCCCTAAGAATGATTATTACTTTTACCAGAGTCAGTGGCGGACCCAGGATGACTGTCCCATGGTCCATCTCCTGCCGCACTGGAATTGGGAAAAAGCCGGTCTGCGCCGGCAGGTGATGGACAGCAGCGGCCGCATTCCTGTGCGGGTTTATTCCAATGCTGCCAGTGTCGAACTCTATCTGAACGGTCTGTCGCAGGGCAGAAAGGCATTTTGTCAGAAAAAAACGGTTGACGGCCGTCCCTACCAAGAGGGAAGCCGTGCCGCAGAGCTCTATCTGGAATGGCTGCTGCCCTATGTGCCGGGTGAGCTGCTGGCAGTAGCTTATAATCAGGTGGGAGAGGAAATTGCACGCGATTGCCTGCAAACAGCGGGTAAGGCTGCCCGGCTGCATCTGCTCAGGGAAGAAGACCGCATTCGGGCTGACGGCCGAGAAGTGGCCTATATCCGCTATCAGATTGAGGACAGCGATGGCAATCTGGTGCCGACCGCCAATCATCAAGTGCACTTCAGCTTGAGCGGACAAGGGCGGATGGTCGGGCTTGATAATGGCCGCCAGGCCAGCCGCGAGCGCTACAAGGCGCAGGCTGACGGGACATGGCGGCGGCGGGCATTCAATGGTCAGGGCATGGCAATCATAGAGAGCACAGAAGAGGACGGCTCCTTTACCCTTCATGCTTCCAGTCAAGGCTTGGAGGCCGATTCGGTGACCATTTTTACCGGAGAGGGGACAGCGGTCTGTCAGCAGCCGGCAGAGTCTCTTGAGCTCAGCTTTGGGTCTGATGAGTGGTTGGAAGATGAAACGCTTCAGCTGGAGTGCTTTGTCTGCTACCCAGACGGCAGGAAGCAGAGAATTTCTGCTCAGGCCTTGGAGTGGGAGATCAGCGGCGAGGGCTGGCTGACAATCAAGGAAGACCGCTGTCAACTGCGTCAGGCCGGAAAAGTCACTCTCCGAGCTTCTTATGGCCATTTGCAGACGGAGTTGCAGCGGATGATTCAGTCTAGGCGGAAGCTAACCAGGGCTGTGGCTGTGCGTCCGATTCGAGTTTATACGCAGTTGCAGCAGCAGCCTGTACTGCCTGAAAAGGTTGTGGTAGAGATGGAAGGAGGATTTCCAAAGACCTATCCCGTTAGCTGGGAGACTGTTTCAGAGGAAAATCTCAGCCGATATCAGGAAGTGACAGTCACTGGCAGAGTGAGCGGGCTCAGCCTGACAGCTGCTGCCCTAGTCGTCGTAGAGGGGATTGTGGCGGTGGAAAATGGCAGTGCGGTCACGCTGGTGAATGAAGCACCGGACTTGCCGGAGAGGGTTTCTGTTTTTCTGTCCAACGGCAAGACCGATACCGCCGCGGTTGACTGGGAAAAGATTTCTCCGCAGCAGTATGCGCAGCCGGGTTCCTTTCTGCTGAAAGGCAGCGTGTCAGGCTGCAGGCTGCAGGCGGAGCTGCAGGTGCGGGTAGCAGAAAGGGGCCAGCTGTCAGAAATCATCTCGGACCAATGGACGGGTTCCCCTCTGCCGCTGGCCTTTGCATCAGGCTCTCAAAAGCAGCACGGCGCAGCTTACCTCAATGACCGGCAGCTTGCTGTGAGCGGGAAATCTTCTCGTTATTGGACCAGTGCAGCCGGGGCGGATCAAGCCTATGCAGGTGTACTGTTTGGCGATGCCGGAATGCTCAGTGAGCGTTTTGCAGATAATCTGTTCCTGCATTTCCACCAAATGAGTCCTTGCAGTTTGCTGGAAAATATCAGGGTGGAGTACTATGTCGGCAAGGAGCCTCAATTGCCGCAAGATGCGGATAATCTAGCAAAAGAAGAAACGGCTCTTTCGGACAGTCAGCATTGGAAATCGGTGGCCCATCTGTCTATTGCCGAGCCGCCAGCAGCAGGCAGTATCTTGGCACTGCATTTTGACAAAGTGCAAACCTATGCGCTGCGCGTGCTTTTCTCAGGCTTGACCCAAGCTCCAGCTTTGGCAGAACTGCAGGTTTTTGCCAGAAAAGCCCCGGCTTTTGCCACAGCAGATGCGAGGATTTTCATCAAAGGGCAGGAGCTGCAGCTCAGGGAGGACCAGCAGGATATTGTGCTGGGAGAGACCGTTCTGCCTTCCCAGATAAAACTAAAGCTGACGCAGGGAGCCAGCTCGACAGTGATTCCGGCTGTAAAGGCAGATGAGCCAATCCGCCTCCTCATTCGAGCAGAAAATGGCAGCTTGCTGCAGGAATACCGCCTATGGCAGACCGAAGTCAGGCCAAAAAGCTGAAAACAGAAGCCGAGCCGTCTGAGCATGAGCTATATGCCCTGCTGATTTCTCGCTTTTCTTCGTTTTCACAGTTGCAGTCTGCTAGGCTGTTTTCCAAAAGCCAGACCGCTTTGCAGGCAATGCTGCAGCCATCAGGGGAGTCTGTCCCGCCATCATACCCCTGTATCTTATATAAATGGAGAAGAAATGAAAGCAAACAGCGAAATGGCGGGCTTTGGTCCTCTGCCATCCAAAGCCCAGCTGCGTTATCATGAGGATGAATTGGCAGCCTTTGTCCACTTTGGGATCAATACCTTTTATGATCAGGAGTGGGGCAATGGTCAGGAAGACCCGCAGCGTTTCAACCCATCGGCTCTTGATACGGATCAATGGATCCGGGTGCTGAAAGAGACGGGCTTTAAGCGGGTGATTGTGGTTGTCAAGCACCATGACGGCTTTGTCCTCTACCCTTCCCGCTGGACCGACCATACCGTTGCGGCCAGCCCTTGGCGGGATGGGAAAGGCGATGTATTGGCAGAGGTTTCGAAATCAGCCAGCAAGTATGATATGGACTTGGGGATCTATCTGTCTCCCTGGGATGCGCACAGCCCGCTCTATCATGTGGAGACGCAGGAAGCCTACAATCACTATTACCTGCAGCAGTTAAAGGAGATTCTGGCCAATCCTCTCTATGGCAATAAGGGAAAATTTGTCGAAGTCTGGATGGACGGAGCGCGGGGAGAAGGTGCGCAAAAGCTGGTCTATGATTATCCGGCCTGGCTGGCAGCTATTGCGGAGGCACAGCCGGATGCTTTGGTTTTTTCGACTGAAGCGACAGGGATTCGCTGGATTGGCAATGAAAACGGCCGGGCGGGCGACCCTCTGTGGCAGAAGGTCAATCCCAATCAGCTCAGCGAGCATACGGCACCTGCTTATCTGAATCACGGTGATCCAGATGGCACGGTCTATTCTCTGGGAGAGGCGGATGTCTCCATTCGGTCGGGCTGGTTTTATCATGCCAGTCAGAGGCCGAAAAGCTTGGCAGATCTGCTGGATATTTACCTGCACTCGGTCGGGCGGGGGACGCCGCTGCTGCTCAATGTCCCTCCGACAGAGGAGGGACTTCTGGCTGCGGCCGATGTCGAGCGTCTGCAGGAGTTTCATGAGGCTGTCACAGCGCTGTATGCGGCCGATTTGGCCTTGGGTGCTGAGGTTTGGGCCAACAGTGAGCACCCGGACTGTCCTGCTGGTCATTTGACTGACGGCCGGCCAGCTGCTTTTTGGATGCCTGCCTCAGATCAGCAGCCTTTTACCCTTGAGCTGGATTTGGGGCAAGACTGTTTGTTTGATACGGTTGAGCTGAGAGAGGATATGGCTCAGGGGCAGCGGGTTGCCTCCTTTTACCTAGAGGTGGAAAAGGAGCGGGGCTGGGCTGCCTTTGCGGCTGGGAAGACGATTGGCTATAAACGCTTGCTTTTAGGAGAGGCTGTGCGGGCCAGACGCCTGCGCTTGGTTTTGACCGATGTTCAGGCACCCCCCATCTTGACCAAGTGGTCGGTTTACAAGGCGCCTCAGTCCATGGAGAAAAGAAGCTGTTCGGCAGCTTTGCTTTTTGAACGTCCTACTTACCATGTTGCCAGCGGTCAGTCGGTACAGGTCCGCCTGCAGAGACAAGATGGACTGACCATACCGGAATCCATCCGGCTTGTCACCGAGCCGGGAACGGGTGTACACGGTGTGGCTTATCAGGATCAGGTTTTTGACCTGCATTTTGCTGCGGGTGAAGCGTTCAAGGAAGTGGAAATAGCCAGTCTGGCCTTTTCGGGAGAGAGGAGTTTGGACTTTTATCTTTGCGCCAGCAGACCGGATGGCCGCCAGAGCAGAACGAACATTATCGTAAGGAATACAGCTGATGAATAAACAAAAAGCATGAAGTTTTCGGTTCTTCATGCTTTTATCCTATTTGTTCAGCTTTTCCTTTTGAAACACCTGAGTGCAAGCTTGCTTTTGCTGGGGGGCGAGGCAGTCAAAGCAGTGCTTTAAATAGCTTCCCTCCTAGTGTTCGCTCGGTATAAAATCTGCTTTCTTCCTTGATGACAGCATGAAAAATGTCGGGATGTTCAGGGCAAAAAAGATATTACCGAAAGGCCTTTAGTTTGTGTATATATTTTGAAAAGGGTTTGGCCTATACTAGAGGATAGAAGATAATAGCACGCTCATTGAACATCTCATCAAGCAAGGTCAGTGCCGCCCTTATACTCACAGCTGTGCTGGGAAGAAGTTCTCCTGTCTGGTTTGCGGATGATTTTCGGGAAGGATAAACGAGCGGAAAAGGAAGTAGAAGATGACTTATTCAAAAGAAATTGTTAGGGAATGGCTGGATTCTATCGCTGATCTGGCTAAAAATCACCCAGACTGGGTAGCAGTCTTTAAACGCTGCTTTACCGATACTTTGGACCATACGGCTAAGGTTTTGGAGGATGGTTCGACCTTTGTGCTGACAGGGGATATTCCGGCTATGTGGCTGCGGGATTCGACCGCGCAGTTCAAGCCCTATCTCTTTGTCGCAAAGCAAGATGAGCAAATCCGCAAAACGATAGCGGGCCTGGTCAAGCGTCAAATGGCTCTGATTCTCAAGGATCCTTATGCCAATGCTTTTAATATGGAGGAAAATTGGAAAGGACATCATGAGACGGACCATACCGAGCTGTCCGGCTGGATTTGGGAGCGCAAGTATGAGGTGGACTCGCTTTGCTATCCCTTGCAGCTGGCCTATCTCCTCTGGAAAGAGACAGGGGAGACCAGTCATCTGGATAGGACTTTTATAGCTGGTGTCAGGGAAATCCTGCACCTTTGGCAAGTGGAGCAAAACCATGCCAACTCGCCCTATCGCTTTGTCCGTGAGACGGACCGCAAGGAAGATACGTTAGTCAATGATGGTTTTGGTCCAGATTTCGCAGTAACCGGTATGACTTGGTCCGGTTTTCGTCCCAGCGATGACGCCTGCATCTACAGCTATTTGGTGCCGTCCAATATGTTTGCCTCGGTCGTTTTGGGCTATGTGGCAGAGATTTTTGAGATCCTGCATCTGGAGGGAGCAGAGGAGCTCCTGCCTCAGGCGCGGCGCCTGCAGCAGGAGATTCAAGACGGCATTGAAACCTTCGCCTATACCAAGAACAGCAAGGGGGAGACGATTTATGCCTTTGAGGTAGACGGTTTGGGCCATGCCAGCATCATGGATGATCCCAATGTTCCCAGCCTTTTGGCAGCACCCTATCTGGGCTTCTGCGATATTGACGATGAAATCTATCAAAATACCCGCCGGACCATTCTCAGTCCGGAAAATCCTTACTATTATGAGGGAAAATACGCAGCCGGTCTGGGAAGTTCCCATACCTTCTATCGCTATATCTGGCCGATTGCCCTCTCCATCCAAGGCTTGACCACCAAGGATAAGGAAGAGAAAAAACGGATCTTGGACCTGCTCGTGGCCTGCGACGGCGGCACTGGTGTCATGCACGAAAGTTTCCATGTAGATGATCCGGCCAAGTATTCCCGCGAGTGGTTTTCTTGGGCCAATATGATGTTTTGTGAATTGGTCTTGGACTACTATGATTTGAAAATTGAGGTTTAAAATGGAACATATCACCCTACATATCATTTCTCACAGCCACTGGGACCGCGAATGGTATCTGCCTTTTGAGTCCCACCGGATGCAGCTGGTAGAGCTTTTTGACAGCCTCTTTGATTTATTTGAAAATGACCCTGAGTTTAAGAGCTTTCACTTAGACGGGCAGACCATTGTTTTGGATGATTATCTGGAAATCTGTCCAGAAAATCGGGACAAGCTTCAGCATTATATCGATGAGGGGAAGCTGAAAATCGGGCCTTTCTATATTCTGCAGGATGATTATCTGATTTCCAGTGAGGCCAATGTCCGCAATAGCTTAATCGGTCAGCAGGAATGCAAAAAATGGGGTCAGTCCACAAAGATCGGCTATTTTCCGGATACCTTTGGCAATATGGGACAGGCGCCGCAAATACTGCAAAAGTCCGGTATTCATGTGGCCGCTTTTGGCCGCGGGGTCAAGCCGATTGGTTTTGACAATCAAGTCTTAGAAGATGAGCAGTTTAGCTCCCAATATTCAGAAATGTACTGGCAGGGAGCAGACGGCAGCCGCGTCTTGGGCATTCTCTTTGCCAACTGGTACAGCAACGGCAATGAAATCCCAGTCGATCGGGAAGAGGCACGGATTTTCTGGAAGCAAAAGCTAGCGGATGTCAAGAGCTATGCTTCGACCAATCAGTGGCTGATGATGAATGGCTGTGACCACCAGCCCGTACAGCGCAATCTTAGCGAAGCGATTCGGACAGCCAATGAGCTCTACCCTGATATCACTTTTGTACACAGTTCTTTTGACGATTATGTGCAGGCTGTCGAAGCAGCCCTGCCTGAGCAGCTGTCAACCGTTCAGGGCGAGCTGACCAGTCAGGAAACAGACGGCTGGTACACTCTGGCCAATACCGCTTCTTCCCGTATTTACCTCAAGCAGGCCTTTCAGGAACAGAGCAATTTGCTGGAGCAGGTGGTCGAACCCCTGACTCTGATGACGGGCGGCCGCCATCACAAGGACCAGCTGACCTATGCTTGGAAGACCCTGCTGCAAAATGCTCCGCACGACAGCATCTGCGGCTGCAGCGTGGACGAAGTCCATAGAGAGATGGAGACCCGCTTTGCCAAGGTCGGTCAGGTTGGTCACTTTATCAAAGACAACCTTTTAAATGAATGGAAAAAGAAAATTGACAGCAGCCAGGCTGACAGCGACTGGCTCTTCACGGTCATCAATACAGGGCTTCATGACAAGGTGGACACCGTTTCCCTTGCTGTGAATGCAGCGGAGTGTGATTTTAAGGCAGCGCATCCGACAGAAGCCTATCGGCGTATGGCGGAGTGGCCGCTTCCTCAGCTGACAGTCAGGGACCTAGCCGGACGGTCGGTTGAAGCCAAGGTGGAAGATTTGGGAGCCCATTTCCAATACAGCCTGCCCAAGGATGCCTTTCGCCATGCCTATATTGCCAGACAGGTGCGCGTGACCCTGCCGATTCATTTGGCGCCGCTTTCTTGGAAAAGCTTCCAGCTGGTGGAAGGAAAGGCTGAGGAGCATGCTGGTCTCTACCGCAACGGCGTCATTGACACCCCCTTTGTGACGGTCAGCGTGGATGAGGGCTTGACGGTTTACGATAAGACGACCCACGAAGCCTATGAAGATTTTTTGCGCTTTGAAGACCGCGGTGACATCGGCAATGAGTACATTTACTTCCAGCCCAAAAATACAGAGCCAATCTATGCTGAATTGACTGGAGTTAAGGTTCTGGAAAACAATGCCCGCTATGCAGCCTTGCAGCTGACACATGAATTGACGATTCCGAGGAGTGCGGATGACCTGCTGGATCAAGAACAAAGGGGCCTTGTTGAGTTTAGGAAGCGCTCTGCCGGCCGTTCTCAGGAGCAAACGACGATTACCCTGACCACAGAGATGACTGTCTTTGTGGACAGTCCGCAGATCCGCTTTCGGACAAAATTGACCAACACAGCCAAGGATCACCGTATCCGCTTGCTGGTCAAGACCCACAACTGCAGCAAGACCAACGATTCTGACAGCATCTACGAGGTAGTGACCCGCCGCAACCAGCCTGCAGCTGTCTGGGAAAATCCTGAAAATCCGCAGCATCAGCAAGCGTTTGTCAGTCTCTATGATGAGCAAAAAGGGGTAACGGTGGGCAATAAAGGACTCAATG
>NZ_KQ969394.1:234719-235517 GCF_001578865.1 Streptococcus sp. DD11 | reverse complement strand
ATACGAGATTTTGGGCGATGACACCATTGCGGTAACCATCCTGCGGGCAACAGGCGAACTGGGGGATTGGGGCTATTTCCCAACGCCCGAGGCGCAGTGCCTTCGTGACTTTCAGGTCGAATACACGATTGAATGCCATCAGCCAGCAGACCGCTTTGCCGCCTATCGCCGGGCCAAGGCCTTCCAAACGCCTTTGACGGCTCTGCAGATTGCCAAACAAAAGGGTCAGGTGCCAGCGTCTGGCAAGACCTTAGAGCATCCTGCACTCAGCTTGGCCACCATCTGTCCGACAGCCTACAAGGCAGCAGAAGATGGAGACGGTCAAGTGCTGCGCTATTACAATATGAGTCAGGAAACGGTTCGGGTAACGAAACAGCCGCAGACGGCCTTAGATCTGCTGGAAGAGCCAAGAGCAGAGGACTCGGGCCTGCTCAGCCCGCAGGAAATCCGCACCGAGCGTTTAAGAGAAAGAGAATAAAGGAGGCAGGAGGTATTTATGGTCATTGCGACAGTAGACATAGGCGGGACAGGCGTTCAGTTTGCTGCTATGTCAAAAGAAGGAAAGATACTGGAAAAAAGAGAAATAGCAACTCCCGCTTGTTTAGAGGAGCTGCTGACTTGGCTGGACAGCTGTCTGTCAGCCGGAGGCTATGAAGGGCTTGCCATGAGCGTTCCCGGAGCGGTCGACCGCCGGACGGGCATCATTGGCGGTATCAGCGCGGTGCCTTACATTCATGGCTTTTCCTGGTATGAAAAGCTGGCTGCTTATGGCCTGCCAGTCCATCTGGAAAATGACGC
>NZ_KQ969394.1:233159-234698 GCF_001578865.1 Streptococcus sp. DD11 | reverse complement strand
GTCGGTTTGAGCGAACTGCTGGCCCATCCTGAACTTGAAAATGCGGCCTGTGCAGTCATTGGCACAGGGATTGGCGGAGCCTTGATTGTCAATGGCCGGCTGCACCGCGGCCGGCATGGTCTGGGCGGCGAGTTTGGCTATATGCTCCTGTCAGAACCAGCTGAAAGTCTGGGCAACTGGTCTCTTTTAGCGTCGACCGGCAGCCTGGTGCGCTCTGTTCAAGCCAGCACGGGCTCATCAGACTGGAATGGCAGGAAAATCTACCAAGCAGCCGCTGCAGGAGATGAAATCTGCCAAGCGGCTATTGGGGAAATGAACCGTCAGCTGGCCAAGGGCTTGCTCAATATCCAATATCTCTTTGATCCAGACCGGATCAGTCTAGGCGGATCTATCAGCCAAAACCCTGATTTTATCAAGGGTGTGCAAGAGGCTGTCGCTGCCTATGTCGACCGTTACGAAGAATATACACTCGCACCGAAGATTGCAGCCTGCACTTATCAGGCAGAGGCCAATCTCTACGGCGCCCTTGTCAACTGGCTGCAGGAGGAAGAACAATGGCCGCATTTTCAGGCTTGACACCCAAACAAAAAAAAGCAGTTGTCCGCTTAGAGGAACGCCTGCATCTGGGGGATATTGAAATTGCTGTCTCCCAGTCTGCTCAGCCGGCTCTTACGGTCAATGGCCAGGCTGGCCGCTACCAAGTGACCTATCAGCAGCCCCACCAGCTCTATCGCGGCTTGGCGCTTTTAGCTGCGGCGCTCAAGGAAGGAGATGCGGCAGCGATTGAAGAAAGAGCGGCCTATGCTCAGCTGGCCTATATGGCCGACTGCTCCCGCAATGCGGTTTTAAATCTGACCTCTGCCAAGGACCTGATCGAGGTCTTGGCGCTGATGGGTTACTCGACCTTTGAGCTCTATATGGAAGACACCTATGAGATTGAGGATCAGCCTTATTTTGGCTATTTCAGGGGCCGCTATACAGCAGCGGAATTACAGGAAATTGAAGCCTATGCAGAGAGCTTTGACATGACCTTTGTCCCCTGCATCCAGACCTTGGCGCACCTGTCGGCCTTTGTCAAATGGGGGGTTAAGGAAGTGCAGGAACTCCGTGATGTGGAGGATATTCTGCTGATTGGCGAGGAAAAGGTCTACCAGCTGATTGAAGGCATGTTTCAGACCTTGGCCAAACTCCGAACCCGTAAGGTCAATATCGGCATGGACGAAGCTCACTTAGTTGGCTTGGGCCGCTACCTGATTTTGAATGGCATGGCTGACCGGAGCATTCTCATGTGCCAGCATTTGGAGCGGGTGCTGGATATTGCAGATCAGTATGGCTTTCATTGCCAAATGTGGAGCGATATGTTTTTCAAACTCATGTCAGCAGATGGTCAATACGACCGGGAAATCGAAATTCCCCAAGAAACCCGCGCTTATCTGGAGCGCTTAAAAGACCGTGTGACTCTGGTATACTGGGATTACTATCAGGACAGTCAGGAAAAATACGACCGCAACTTTCGTAACCACCGCAGAATCAGCGATA
>NZ_KQ969394.1:231867-233139 GCF_001578865.1 Streptococcus sp. DD11 | reverse complement strand
AATCTGGCTTTTGCCGGCGGCGCCTGGAAATGGATTGGCTTTACGCCTCATAATCACTTCAGCCGCCTCATTGCCCTTGAGGCCAACAAATCCTGCCGCCAGAATGGCATCAAGGAAGTCATCGTGACGGGCTGGGGCGACAACGGCGGAGAAACAGCGCAATTTTCTATCCTGCCGGCTCTGCAAATCTGGGCTGAGCTGGCTTATCGGAATAGCTTAGACCGGCTGAACCAGCATTTCCTCATCAGTACCGGAGTGGCCTTCGATGACTTTATGCAGGTGGATCTGGCTAATCTCCTGCCGGATCTGCCAGATAATCTCAGCGGTATCAATCCGAACCGCTATGTCCTTTATCAGGATATTCTCTGTCCGCTCTTGGATCCGCATATCCATCCGGAGCAGGACCGGCTTCATTTTGCAGCATCCGCCCAGCATCTGGCTCAAATAGCTCCGAAAACAGGGGCTTATCGCTACCTTTTTGAAACGCAGGCTCAGCTGAATCGAGTGCTGGCCCTGAAAGCAGGTATCGGCCGCATGATTCGCTCGGCCTATCAAGAAGATCGAAGAGCCGACCTAGAAAAAATTGCCAGAGAAGATCTGGAAGAGATCTATCAGGAGGTAGAGCGCTTTGCTGATCTCTTTAGTCAGCAATGGCTCAAGGAAAATAAAGTCTTCGGTCTTGATACGGTGGACATCCGCCTGGGCGGCCTCCTGCAGCGGATCCGGCGGGCGCAGGAACGCCTGCTGCAGTATGCGGCTGGTCAGGTCCAGCAGCTAGAAGAGTTAGAAGTGGAACTGCTGCCATTTACAGATTTCTATAAAGACCGAGAGTTCACTGCAACGACAGCTAACCAATGGCATACCATTGCCACCGCTTCAACAATTTATACAACTTGATCAATGTTTAAAAGGCTGGGACACTTTGTCTCAGCCTCTTTTGACACTTCCTTGCAGAAGCTTGCTCCCCGCCTTACATAGTCTTCGGACTGTGAGAGCCTCGCGGGTTGGGAATGAAAAGGTTTGGGGAACCTTTTCAGCCTGAGCCTAGAAACAAAAGAGTGAAGGGGGCGGTGGGACAGAACTAAATTTTTAAAAATTTAGTTCGTTGTCCCAGCCCCGCGAGGATGATTAGGAACTTTTTGGAGTCTAAAAGACGAACAAAAAGTCCAATCAGCTACCGCGTCAAGAGTTTTTTACCAAAACAAAGCGAGACTGAAGGACTTTTATACGGTATCTTCCAAAAGATTGATTCCTCTGCGGGTGAGGGCGCAG
>NZ_KQ969394.1:229467-231396 GCF_001578865.1 Streptococcus sp. DD11 | reverse complement strand
GGAGTCTGTCCCACCGCCTTTTAATAAGCTTAGGCGGCAGCGGCTTACAGGAGTTTCTCCATCACTGTTTCCTGCGGCCGCAAGCCTTGGCGTTCATAGAAACGCAGGGCGCCGGCATTGTCATTCCAGACATTGAGGGTCAGGTTGTGGCAGCCTATCTGGCGGGCAAAATTCTCCGCAAAACCGTAGAGCTGCTCACCAATCCTCTGTCCGCGGGCTTTTTCATCCACGCAGAGATCTTCGATAAAGAGGGTCCTGATAGGATTGAGGACTGGGCTGTCCGGCTCTTTGATGGTGCAAAAGAGATGCCCCAATAGCTGGCCTTTTTCATCTTCATAGACAAAGATTGGTGTATTCTCCTGAGACAGCAGCTTTTCCAGCTCCTGAGGGCTGTACTTGCTGCCCTGACTCTTAAAAATATCGGGCCGTGCCTGGTGGTGAACCAGCAGGATCTGCTGCAAAAACTGACTTAAAACGGGTATATCTGCCGGATTGGCTTTTCGGATTGGCATCATTTCTCCTTTATGTTTGGCTGGTGGATTTTGGGAAATACAGTCTTTCAGTCTATCGTCTTGAAATAAGAAAATGATAGGCAGCGAGCTGCTCAAAGAGGCTTATACGGTATCTTCCAAAAGATTCATCCCTCTGTGGGTGAGGACACAGCCATCATGGGAGTCTGCCCCACCGCCTTTGAGGCGGCAGATAAAGAGGCAATAAAAGATAAACTAGATAAACTAAACGGCTATATCAGATTACAGTCTATTATAGGGCTGCTAGACTTTTTTGTCAAAATTTTTGAAAAAAATTCCATTTTCCTCTTGACATGGAACGCGTTTAATAGATTAGAATGAAATCAAGCTAGCGAACCAAGTCAAGAAAAGAGGACAACACGATGGCAATTAAGCGGATTTTTACAGATATGGACGGAACCTTGCTTAATTCGCAGGGGCGGGTTTCAGCGGATAATGCTCAGGCTGTTCGGGCCTCAGAGATACCTGTCACGCTGGTATCTGCACGGGCACCCATGGAAATGAAGGAAGCGATAGAAGCGCTGGGGCTGACTGGACCGCAGGTGGCCTTTAACGGCGGCTTGATTTATGAGATGGAGGAGAGCAGGGTTCACCCGCTGCATACGGACATTATCCCCAAGCAGACAGTGCAGCTGCTGCTTAAGAGCATTCGCCGGGCCTTCCCAGAAGTCAGTCTCTCTTATTATGATCTGACTCACTGGTATTGTGATACAATAGATAAAGGAATCCGCTTTGAATATGATCTGACCCGTCAGGCACCGACCTTGGTTAATGATTCTGACCGATTTTTGCTCGGTCAGGACAATACTTTCAAGATTATGCTCCTGTCTTTTGAGGAAGAAGAAATGCAGGATCTGCTTTTTACCCGGACTGGCCAAAGGAGCCCTACCTATCGCAGTATCATGGCAGCCTACAGAGAGGTTTATGGAGAGGCTGCGCCTGTCGCGGTTTTAGAAGGCATTGCGACAGAGGAGGATGGCTACGAGGCAGCCAAGAAATTAGCCAGAGAACGCAATCTGGACTGTATTTTTGCCAACGGTGACGATGTAGCAGCGGGCATTTTCCGTTATTATCAGGAGCAGCAGCCCCTGCCTTTTCTATGCGGGCAGGAAAACCAGCTGACCAGCCAGCTGCTGGGCATTTCGACCATTGACCACAAGTCCTATGATTTGGGACGCGAGTGTTTCCGTCAGGCTATTTCCGATGAAAGACGGACGCTTGTCCTGCAGTCGGAGTTTATTGAGAGATAAGAAAAGCTGATAAGCAGGGGTGATATACTCCCCTTATAGTGGACAGTGAAAAAACAAAAATTCACTAGAAGCTATAAGAGGAGTTTTCATATGTCCAAAAGAAGTCAAACCTCCGTTGAGGAAAAGTTAAAAGCAGTTCATCTTTACCT
>NZ_KQ969394.1:220327-228759 GCF_001578865.1 Streptococcus sp. DD11 | reverse complement strand
TTTCTGAAGTATGGACTGGGGAAGAAGGCTTATCTCAGTGCCATTAAGGACCTTTATGACGGTTCGATTGTTGCCTATCACATCAGCCAGCACAATGATAATCCTTTGGTCATGGAGAATCTGAGAAAGGCTATGGAAGCCAATCCAGGAGCAGCACCGCTCATTCACAGCGACCGTGGTTCACAGTACACATCACGAGAATACCGTATGGTAACTACTCAATATCAGATAACTCGTTCGATGTCACGAGTAGGCAAGTGCATTGATAATGCGCCGATTGAGAGCTTTTTCGGCCATTTTAAGACGGAGTGTTATGACTTGAAGAAGTATAAGACATTTGAGGAGCTGGTCGCTGATATCGATGATTACATCTACTTCTACAATAACCAACGATTTCAAGAGCGCAACAACGGCCTTGCCCCTCTTGAAAGGAGGAACAAGGCCGTTGCTTAATCTTTTATTATTTCATTGTCCACTTGACAGGGAGCTGTTCAGGGCAGCCCTTGTTTATCAGCTTTTTTTGTCTCCGACAATCTCTTCAAACCGCGTCAGCACCGCTTTGCCCTGCTTTTGAGACTTCCTAGCGGAAGCTTTACCTGCCGCCTCAAAACCTCCACTGGAGCTTTTGAGCAGCTCGCTGCCCTATCGTCCTGTATGTTAAGCGATAGGCCGAAACTGTCCTCCAGACAGTTTTACTGCTAAATGCAAAGGAAAAGACGATAATGAAATAATTTGTAGAATTTTTTCTATAATTAGGAGTTTAATCACCGACAGAAAAAGGCTTATAATAAAAACGTGAAACCGGTAACATTACAAAAAGAAAGGGAGATCTGAATGCACAAATTCATAAAAACTTTAAAAGATAATATCATCTTTTTCCTCATGGTTCTGCCCGGTGTGATATGGTTTATCCTGTTTTTCTACATACCGGTTTTGGGCAATGTGGTAGCGTTTAAAAATTTCAAACTGAGCAGCGAAGGCTTTATCCACAGTGTGATGACCAGCAAGTGGGTCGGGCTGGATAATTTCAAGTTCCTTTTTAATTCCAAGGATGCTTTCACCATTACGAGAAATACCATTCTTTACAATGGCGGCTTCATCATTCTGGGGCTGATTTTTTCGGTCGGGATTGCCATCATCTTCAGTGAGCTTCGCTCCAAGAAGATGGTCAAAATCTACCAGACGACCATGCTTTTTCCCTATTTCCTCTCATGGGTCATCATCAGCTTCTTTGTTGATGCTTTCCTAAACCCAGGAAAGGGGCTGCTGAATCATCTGATGCAGAATCCTAATATTAACTTTTATACCGTTCTTTCCTTCTGGCCGGCCTTTATTCTTTTTATCGGGATTTGGAAAGGTCTGGGTTACAGCAGCATTCTCTATTATGCCAGCATCATGGGAATTGATCCGACCTATTATGAAGCCGCGACAGTTGACGGTGCGACGAAGTGGCAGCGGATTCGCAATATCACCCTGCCGTCTCTCGCCTCTCTCATCACTGTCCTGACGATTCTGGCTGTCGGAAATATCTTCCGGGCAGATTTTGGGCTCTTCTTTACAGTGCCGCATGATTCAGGCTCTCTCTACAGTGTGACCAATGTTTTGGATACCTATGTTTACCGAGGTCTTACAGGGACCGGCGACATCGGGATGGCATCAGCGGCCGGCCTGTACCAGTCCATTGTCGGCTGTATTCTTGTAATCGTCAGCAACCTGATTGTCCGCAGAATCGATAAAGAATCCGCTCTGTTCTAGGAAGGAGGAACGCATGAAATCAAAGAAAATTCACAAGGAAAAAGTTGATAATGTGGGGATTCACTCCTTCAATAAGAAAGCCGATTTCTTCTTTAACATACTGATTGCGATGTTCTCGCTTTCCTGTATCCTGCCTTTCTTCTTTGTTATAATTATTTCTCTGACAGATGAAAGCAGCTTGATCCACAATGGCTTTGCTTTTTGGCCTTCCCAGTTCAGCTTTGCAGGCTATGAATTTCTATTGTCGCTGAAAGACAAACTCTTACAGTCTCTCTTTATAACGGTCTTTATCACAGCCGTCGGAACCACTCTCAATGTCTTTTTCACAACGACTTATGCCTATGCCATCTCCCGCAGAAGCTTCAAATACAGACGCTTCTTTACCCTCTTTGCCATGGCCAGCATGCTCTTTCAGGCCGGGATGATTCCGACTTATATTGTCATGACCAATCTTTTGGGTCTGGGCGATACGGTATTGGCTCTGATTCTTCCTTTGCTCCTCAGTCCCTTTAATATCATTTTGATGCGGACCTTTTTCAAGCGGACCATTCCGGAAGCCATTATTGAATCGGCTAAGATTGACGGAGCCAGCGAGACGCGGATTTTTTTCCAAATCTGCCTGCCCCTGTCCTTGCCGGGCATTGCCACTATTACTCTCTTTACGGCCCTTGCCTACTGGAATGACTGGTTCAATGCCTTGCTTTATATCCGCAGTGACAATCTGGTTCCCCTTCAGTATCTTCTGATGAAAATCCAGCAAAATATGGATTATCTCTCCAAGAGTGCCGGAGCCAGTGTCCAGCTGGCTGGTCTGACAGGCTCATTGCCCAAAGAGTCAGGCCGCATGGCTATGGTCGTGATTGCGACCCTGCCCATTGCCTGTGTCTATCCGTTCTTCCAGCGCTACTTTGTCAAGGGACTGACCATTGGCGGCGTGAAAGAATGAGAGACCGAAAGCAGTTTTGACTGCTGCCCTTTATCATATCATGTAAATCATTTAAAAGGAGATCTTCCTATGAAAAATTGGAAAAAATATGCTTTAGCTTCTGCCAGTCTATTGGCCCTGTCAGCAGCTCTTGCAGGCTGCGGCAGCCTGACAGGAGACAACCAAAAATCTTCCAAGACAGATGACGGCAAAACTGTGATCAAGATGTATCAAATTGGTGATAAACCAGACAATCTTGACACATTGCTGGAAAATGCCAACAAGATTATCGGTGATAAAATCGATGCCAAGCTTGACATCGAATACATCGGCTGGGGGGATTACGAGCAAAAGATGAATGTCATTACTTCATCAGGTGAAAACTATGACATTGCCTATGCGCAAAACTATGTCATCAATGCTCAAAAAGGCGCCTATGCTGATCTGACAGACCTTTATAAGAAGGAAGGAAAGGAACTTTATGATTCTCTTGATCCTGCCTATATCAAAGGAAATACTGTCAACGGCAAGATTTATGCTGTGCCGGTCAATGCCAATGTGACTTCTTCTCAAAATTTTGCCTTTAACGGCCCGCTCCTTGAAAAATATGGCATCAGTGATATTTCAAACATTCACTCTTACCAGGATTTGGAACCGGTTTTGAAAACTGCCAAAGAAAAAGATCCGAAGGTTGTGCCATTTGCCATTGGCAAGAACTTTATTCCTTCTGACAATTTTGACTATCCTGTGACCAACGGCCTTCCGTTTGTGATTGACCTTGAAGGCGATACGACTAAGATTGTCAACCGTTACGAGGTGCCGCGTTTCTTGGAAAGCTTAAGAACCATCCATAAATATTATGATGCAGGCTATATTCCAAAAGATGTTGCAACCAGTGACACAGCCTATCAGCTGTCTGAGGATACCTGGCTGGTCCGTGAAGAAACTGTAGGGCCTGCTGACTATGGCAATAGCTTGCTTTCACGTGTTGCCAACCGCACCATTGAAATCAGTCAGCTGACTAAAAATTACAAGAAGAGTCAGACCACTCAAGTAGCCAACTTTGTTATTTCCAATAATTCTAAAAACAAAGAAAAGTCAATGGAGCTGCTGACCCTGCTCAACACCAACCCCGAACTGCTGAACGGCCTTGTCTATGGTCCAGAAGGTGAAAACTGGGAAAAAGTTGAAGGCAAGGAAAATCGGGTCCGCACTCTGAAAGGCTATAACGGCAATACCCACATGTCCGGCTGGAACACTGGCAACAACTGGATTCTTTATATCAATGAAAATGTAACCGATCAGCAGATTGAAGATTCTAAGAAAGTACTTGCAGAAGCACCGGAATCACCGGCTCTTGGCTTTAACTTTAACGTAGATCCTGTCAAAGCAGAAGTATCCAGCGTTACAAATACGATGAAAGAATACGACACAGCTATCAATACTGGTACGGTTGATCCTGATGTTGAAATTCCTAAAATGATGGAAAAACTGAAATCAGAAGGCGCTTATGATAAAGTGCTGCAGGAAATGCAAAAACAATATGATGAATTCCTTGCGGCTAAGAAATAAGCAGAACTGGAATCCTCCTCAGCTGAACTGAGGGGGATTTCATACTCTTCGAAAATCAATATCAGGCCTAATCATGAAGCTGACATGCGGGCATAAGATTCTGAAAAAATTTTTGAAAACGATTAAAATATGATATAATCGTTTAATATGTTAGATTGTTTTGTAAAGAAAAAGGAGTGAAAAATGGGCAAACTGATTGAAATACTGTTTCAACGGGTCTATATGGCCATGATGGCTTCGGCTGTTTTTTGGCTGCTGGCTTTATGCGGCGGTCTGGTTTTAGGTCTGGCTCCGGCCGGGACAGTCTTAATGACGCTCTTTCAGCAGTATCGTTATGATTATAAGGAGTATCACTGGCGGGAAGCCTGGTCCTTGTTTAAAGAAAATTTTATCAGTGCCAATCAGGTTTTTTACAGCTTTTTCTTAGCAGAAGGCCTGCTGCTTTACGGTATTTATCTGCTGGTGCAGCTGCCTCGGCAAAGCATTTTTTATCTCCTACTGACGATTCTGAATCTGCTTTTTCTGCTGGCTGCGCCCTTGGCCTATGCGGTCTATCTGAAGCTGCAGGTCTATTTTGAGCTGTCGTATAAAAACCGGATCAAACTGTCCCTGATCGGTATTTTTCTCACTATTTCGGCTATGCTGAAATTATCGCTGGGCACAGCTTTGCTGCTGCTTGCCGGCTATTATATGCCGGCCCTGCTCTTTTTGTATTTGTCGGTCTCTGGCATTTTTTGCCAGTGATATTCTGGAGCCGATATATCAAACAGTTCAGTCTAAATTGGTAGCAAAAGAAAAATGAAAAAATTCTGGTTGCATTCTTTATTAAAGTCTTATGCCATCATTATGGTTGTGATTATCGGCTGTTTAGGGCTGATTCTTTCTTATGCGGAATGGCAGGGAAAAAATCAGGAAGCAGAGCGCATTTCCCAGCGGGCAGCCAGCCGGCTGGCTGATGAGGTGGACTATTACAACCGCCGTTCCAATCAGCTGGCCCAAAGTTTGGTTGAGAATCAGGCCAAGCTGGAGGGAGTCTATAAATATTTTGCTCTCAGTCCGGCAGACTATGCCAGCTGGCGCCTGTCAGACAGCGTGCCGGATTATGTTCAGGTGTCTCTGCATCAGAATATCAATGATATTTATGTTGAAAATGATTTTATCAAAGGGATTGACATTGCCCTCAATGATTATAAAACAGTCTTTGTTTCGACGAGAGATGCCAGAGGCGGCAAACAGCTGCCTGCAGAAGATTACAAGCCGGCTGCCACTGCCTTTCCTGTCGCTGTTTATGATAAGACTGCCGATCAGAACATCGGGACGGTCTATGTGACCGTTGACGAAGCTATTTTTGCCAATGTACTGGACAATGTCCGGGGAAGGCTGCCTTTGGCCGTCAGACTTTGGTCGCCTTATGGGAAAGAAATGCTGCATTTTAGTGATGGGCAGTCAGTCAGAGAGGCTCGATGGATTAGGAAGGAGACCGTCTATAATTATGTCATACAGGTCGCCCTCCCAGCTTCCTATCTGATGGACAGCGCGATTTCCAGCACCAGTCTGATTATTATCTCCGGTCTCATTTTAGTCCTGCTTCTTTACCTGATTTTGCAGAGGATCTTTTTAAATTACCAAAGGCAGGTCGCCGATATTGTAGAGACGATTCAGGCTATTGCACAAGGGGAAAACGAGAAGCGGATTGCTACAGCAACCAAGGAGCAGGAGCTGCTCCTGATTGCAGCCAATACCAATACGATGCTGGACAGTCTGGACAAGAACATCCGGGATATTTATCGCCTAGAGCTCAGCCAGAAGGATGCCAATATGCGGGCTCTGCAGGCTCAGATCAATCCCCATTTCATGTACAATACCTTGGAATTTATCCGCATGTATGCAGTTATGCAGAGTCAGGAAGAACTGGCTGATATTATTTATGAATTCAGCAGTTTGCTGAGGAATAATATCTCAGATGAGATGCAGACAACACTGGAAAAAGAACTGGAATTCTGCCGTAAATACAGTTATCTCTGCATGGTCCGCCATCCTAAGTCAGTTGCTTATGGCTTTAAGGTGGATCAGGGGCTGGAAGGCCTGCAGCTGCCTAAGTTCAGCCTGCAGCCCTTGGTGGAAAACTATTTCGCCCATGGCATTGACTACCGCCGTCAGGATAATGTAATCAGTGTCAAAGCGCTGAAGAAAGACGGTGCTGTCCAGCTGCTGATTGAGGACAATGGGCGCGGCATGGCAGCTGAAAAGCTGGCTCAGATTCGGCAGATGCTAGCGATCCGCCGTCAGGATGATTCTGAAAAAAGAGAGAGCAGAAAATCAATCGGAATCATAAATGTTCACGAACGCCTCCTGCTCTTTTTCGGCGACCGTTATCATATTCAGATCGAGTCACAGGAAAATCAAGGAGTCCGTTATAGGATAGAAATACAGGATGAATAGAGAAAGGACAGGATGTACAAGGTATTATTAGTTGATGATGAGTATATGATTACAGAAGGGCTTAAGGTACTGATTCCCTTTGAAAAGTGGAAGATGGAGGTTGTGCAGACAGCCAATGATGCGGAAGCGGCTCTGGAATACATCAAAAACCACAGCGTTGACTTGGTCATTACAGATGTCAACATGCCGGGGATGAACGGTCTGGAGATGATTGCTCAGATGAAGGCTTCTCTGCCTCGGGCAGCTTTTATCATTCTGTCGGGTTATCAGGAGTTTGACTATGTCAAAACAGCCCTCAATCTGCAGGTGGCGGACTATCTGGTTAAGCCTGTCAATAAGCTGGAACTGGCGGCCCTGTTGGAAAAGCTGTCCAAGAACTTTGAGCAGTCTTCCGATCAGCAGCTGGAAAGAGTTTTTCAGGATGAAAGCGAGGAGGAGGACATTGCCAGTTTGCTGGAGGGAAAGGAAAGACTTTGGCTAGGGGCGGATGTTGTTCCCAAAGGTTTCTCCTCTGCTCCCTATCGTGTCTTGGACCGAACGCTTTATCTCTTCCTTTCCAGTCAGAGGGGAGGGACTGTTTACCAGGAGGAATTTGCTGCCCCCTACAAGAAGCAGCTGCAGTCTTTTAAGGTCAATCTGGAAAAAAGTCTCTTCTACGGCACAGTCAGCCTGCAGGAGACAGATCCGCTTTTCAGCTATTATGAGCCGGTCTATCGGGTGATTATTCAGGGCAATATCGCACAGATTTTGGAAGAGTTGGATTTGTTGGAAGACATCGTCCTGCGGAGTACGCCTAAAGTCTCTATCACCAAGCAGCTCTTTATCCAGTTCATCATGGATGTTTATCATCTTTTTGAGCATTTGAAGCCGGACGACATCACGGCCATTATCAGAGAAATTGAGGGAATGAACAGCTTTGACAGTCTGTTGGCCTATATCAAGCTGCAGCTGTCCAGTTTGTTTGATCAATACCGCATGAATGAAAATGTAGCTAGCGTTCTGGAAGTGATTGGCCGAGACTATCAAAAGGAACTGTCCTTGAAAGACATCAGTCAAGAGCTCTATATCAATTCGGTCTATCTAGGCCAGTTAATCAAGCGAGAAACCAACTCCACCTTTGCTGAGCTCCTGAACAAACAGAGAATCAAGGCCGCCCAGCAGCTGCTTTTGTCAACGAATGACAGTATTGAAGATGTTTGCTATGCGGTCGGTTACAGCAATGTTGGCTATTTCTATAAGGTTTTCCGCAAACTCTGCGGCAAGTCGCCTAAAGCTTATCGCAGGCAGATGGATTAGCAGCTTCTGTCTCAGCTGGATGGACCGCCGGGGCGGCAATGCTAAAAAAAGTAGAAAAAAAGATATAGAAGGGTCAGTGCAAAAAGGCCTGACCGGTGCTATAATCGGAGAAAGAGGTGCAGACAAGGGGAGCGGAGTTCCCGGCTTCGGAGCTTTTCGGAGTCTGAAAGACGAACGATGCAGACACATCTTAAGGGGAGCTTGATCTGCAAGCTGAAACAGTCCGTTGGACGATTTCAGCAGTCCGCTGCCGCCTTAAGAGTTTTTGCAGAAGAAAGCGAGACTGAAACCCTTTTGTATCAGCCTCTGACAGTACTGGCGTCAAACGGATGAGTCTGTGCCGCCCTCACCCCCCTCGGGCTGTTAAAGCAAGCCGAGCTAACAAAGTAATAAAAAATAAAGCAAATGACTATAACACACATAAGGAGAAAGAAGTATGGTC
>NZ_KQ969394.1:207624-219063 GCF_001578865.1 Streptococcus sp. DD11 | reverse complement strand
TTAGGCAGGAACGGATGCAGTCAGCCAAGCGGATGGCATCACAGGCGATCTCTTGGTAGAGATTGTCCTGAAAGAGCTGGTCAAACTGAATCCCCAAAATCCGGCCCTTGGCCAGCAGGGCTCCATGCTGCTTGATAATACTGGTAAAATGGGGAATGAGATCAGGATTAGGCAGGACAACGGCTTCGCCAAACATGGCTCCGCACTTGGTGCCTCCGATATAAAAAGCTGTGCAGAGCTGAGCCAGGTCAGCCAGACTGACATCATTTGCGGGAGCAGCCAGAGCATAGGCCAGTCGGGCCCCGTCCACATAGAGAGGGATGCTGTAGCTGCGGCAGACTTGGGAGATGACCTGCAGCTCGGCTTTCGAATAGAGAGTGCCCAGTTCGGTCGGCTGGGAAAGGTAGACCATGCCCGGCATGACCATGTGTTCGTGGTTGCCGTCGTTCCAGTAGTCTGCCAGCGTCTGTTCAATCTGCTGGGCAGTCAGTTTGCCGTCCTCGCTGGGGATTTCCAGGACCTTATGGCCGCCAAACTCAATGGCCCCGGCTTCATGGACACTGATATGGCCGCTTTGGGCGGCGATGACGCCTTGGTAGGAGCGGAGCAGCGCTGCGATGACGACCTGATTGGTCTGGGTGCCCCCGACCAAAAACCGAACCTCCGCTTGCGGACACTGGCAGGCTTCCCGGATTCGTCTTTTGGCAGAGGCGGAGAACTCATCGCTGCCGTAGCCGCTGGTCTGCATCATATTGGTTTCTGCCAATTTTTCCATAATGCGCGGATGAGCAGCCTCTAAGTAGTCGGATGCAAAAGAGAGTGTGTGGGTCATGATGTTACCTCGTTCTTGCTTTCTTGATAAATTTAGTGTACACTAATTTTATCTATTACACAAACGGTATATTGTCATGTCTTTCATGACAAATCATCATACCAGACTCAATCCGGGCTAAAAATCTTCATTCTCTTTGAAAATCAAAGTTGGCGGTGGGACAGACTCCCATGACGGCTGCGCTCTCACCCACAGGAGTATGTATCTTTTGGAAGATACCGTATCAGATTTCTATCTGCTGCCTTAAAGCCAGGCTTTTGTGCCCCTTGCCTCTTTGATTTTCTTTGACGATAAAAAGAGAAATTTCCTTGAAGCAGCTGCTTTCCTATTTTCCGCAGCCGTTGCAGTCTGGCTGCTTGTAAATGCAGCGGTCTTTTGGTGCTTTCTTTTTTTTTTTTTTTGAACGCCCTGATGTCTGATGAAGGAGAAATGATGGATGCAGTAAAATGTCAGGCCTTTTTAAAGGCTGCAGAGCAAGGTTCTTTTACGGCAGCGGCCGACAGTCTGTCTTACAGTCAGTCCGGCATTACCCGTATGATTTCCAGTCTGGAGGAGGAGCTGGGTTTTCCGCTCTTTATCCGGCAGAAAAAAGGGGTGACCCTGACAGAAGACGGCCGGCTGATGCTGCCCCTGCTGCGGGAGCTGGTTCAGGCTCATCAGCATGCAGAGGAACTGGGGGCAGCGATTCGCGGGCTGGTCAGGGGCTCACTAACCCTGGGCTGTTATTTCAGTGTATCCTCTATGTGGATGCCGGAGATCCTGCAGCAGTTTGCTCAGGACTTTCCGCAGGTCAAGGTGACCATGCTGGAGGGTGGCAACAAGGAGATTGCCAAATGGCTGACTGAAAAATCGGTGGATCTTTGCTTCTGTGCCAAGCCAGGCAGGGGGGTAGACTGTGACTGGATAGAGCTCTATCAGGATCCGCTGGTAGCCTGGCTGCCCAGTCAGCATCCCAAGGCTGCGGCTGCTTCTTTTGCAATTAAAGATTTGGAAAGGGAGTCCTTTATCCATACTCTGCCCGGCCAGGATACTGATCAGGACCGGCTGATTGAGCAGGAGGGGCTGAAGCTGCAGACCCGCTTTAGCACCAAGGACGGTTTTACGACCTATAATATGGTGGAAGCAGGCCTCGGCGTCAGTTTTAATCAGCGCATGATTGCCAGAAAATGGTCGGGCCGGGTTGCTCAGGTCCCGCTGGCTCCTCAGCGATTTGTCTCTCTGGGTCTGGCCCTGCCCCGCTCGGCCGATCCTTCCCCTGCAGCCAAGCGCTTTATAGCCTGTGTGGAGGAAATGGTGGAGGAGCTCGCTGGCGGAACAGCGCTTTAAATAGCAGAAGATTTAGAATAAATTGTCACTGTTTTCAAAGCCCTGTCTGGTGTATAATAAATAAAAAATGACAGTGTGAGGTAGAAAAGGATGATTCAGTTTCCGGATGGTTTTGCTTGGGGGAGCTCCACTTCAGGCCCGCAGACGGAAGGCCGCGTTCAGGGGGATGGCAAGGGAGACAATCTGTGGGATTACTGGTTCAGTCAGGAGCCCAATCGTTTTCATGAAGGCATCGGTCCTGAGCAGACTTCTGGTTTCTATGAAAATTGGGAAAGCGATATAGAGCTCTTGTCTGCAACAGGCCACAGCATGTTTCGGACTTCCATCCAGTGGTCCCGTATTTTCCCGCTGGGAGAGGGTGAGGTCAATCAGTCAGGTGTTGATTTTTACCGCAGAGTCTTTGAGCGCATCAAGTCCAAGGGCATTCAGCTGTTGGTGAATCTCTACCACTTTGATTTGCCCTTTGCTTTGCAGGAAAAAGGAGACGGCTGGGAAAATAGGGCAACTGTTGAAGCCTATGAAGCTTATGCTCGTTTTTGTTTTGAAACTTACGGAGACTTGGTGGACAGGTGGATTACTTTTAATGAGCCCATCGTACCGGTTGAGTTCGGCTATTTTTATGACGGTCACTATCCCCACAAGGTGGATGCGCAAGCAGCAGTCCGAGTGGCCTACCATACTCAGCTGGCCAGTTCTCTTGCGGTCAAGGCCTGTCATGAGGTGAATCCGGCAGCCAAGATTGGCATCGTCCTCAACCTGACCCCGGCCTATCCCCGCAGCCAGCATCCGGATGACCTGAAAGCAGCGCGTATAGCAGAGCTCTTTCAGGCCAAATCCTTTCTGGATCCTTCTGTGTTGGGGGGGTATCCGCCGGAACTCATCCAGCTTCTGAAGGAGCAGGAGCTGCTGCCGGCAGTGGCTGCGGCAGAGCTGCAGACGATAAAGGAGCACAGGGTGGACTTTTTAGGGGTTAATTATTATCAGCCGCTGCGGGTGGCTGCTCCTAGGTACCTGCCGCATCCGGAAGCTCCGCTGATGCCGGATAGATTTTACGAGCCCTATGCCATGCCCGGCCGGAAGATCAATCCTCATCGGGGCTGGGAAATTTATGAGCAGGGGATCTATGATATTGCTGAAATGATCAAGCAGCATTACGGCAATATTGAATGGATTCTGACAGAAAACGGCATGGGAGTAGAGGGAGAGGAAAGATTCCGTCAGGACGGAGTCATTCAGGATGACTACCGGATAGACTTTGTTAAAGGGCATCTGAGGGAGCTGCACCGAGCAATCCAAGATGGGGCCAACTGCAAAGGCTATCTCATGTGGACCTTTATTGACTGCTGGTCTTGGCTCAATGGCTATAAAAACCGCTATGGGCTGATTGAGCTGAATCTGCAGACACAGGAGCGCAAAATCAAAAAATCAGGCCATTGGTTCAAAACGGTCAGCCAACAGAACGGTTTTGATGCTTAAGGGAAAGCGTCAGCAAACTAGGCAGGAGCAGACAGGATGGCAGCGGGCTGCTCAGAGGCTGAGACAGACTCCCGTGATGACTGCGCCCTCACCCACAGAGGGATGGAGCTTTCACAAGGAAGTGTCAAAAAATCTAGCAGAAATTTTGAGGCGGCAGATAAAGCTTCGCTTGCCTTATCCACAACCTTTATCAGTCCTTCAGATTTGACGAAAGTCGGCGGTGGGACAGACTCTTTATCCCCAATCTCCAACAGTCCGGAAGGACTCTTGGAGCAAGGCGGCGCTGATGTGGTTTGAAGAGATTTTCCAAGAGTCCGACCAGTCTGGGAGGCTTTTGTTTTCTGACACGGCAGACTTGCTGGACCAGTGCAGTTTCAATCCTTCGAATCCAGCTTCTTGATCCTAATCATAAAAAGCTTAAACAAAACTATACCAATTTACCAGTTGACAAATAAAAAATCAATGTGTATACTGGTTTTGTTGGAATTTAGAAAGATAAATTTGACTATACCAATTTCGAAGGAGGAACTGGCTCCCTCAGAGTTAGGGAAGCTGGAAGGAATACTATGTGTGGAATTGTCGGAGTTGTGGGCAGCCGCAACGCAACAGATATTTTAATGCAGGGCTTGGAAAAGCTGGAATACCGTGGCTATGACTCAGCTGGAATTTTTGTAACAACAGGAAAAAATGCCAGTCTGGTCAAGTCTGTCGGCCGCATCGCCGACCTGAGGGCCAAAATCGGCATCGATGTTGCCGGCTCAACCGGTATCGGACATACCCGCTGGGCGACCCACGGAAAACCAAGCGAGGACAATGCTCATCCCCATACTTCTCAAACAGGCCGTTTCGTGCTGGTCCACAACGGAGTGATTGAAAACTATCTGGATATCAAAAATAACTACCTTGCGGGTCATGATTTCAAGGGGCAGACGGATACGGAGATTACGGTTCATCTGATTGGCAAATTCGTTGAAGAAGATGGTTTGACTGTTCTGGAGGCTTTCAGAAAAGCGCTTCACATCATTGAAGGATCGTATGCTTTTGCCCTTTTGGATGCTGAAAATCCTGACACCATTTATGTCGCTAAAAACAAATCACCGCTCCTCATCGGGCTGGGGCAGGGCTACAATATGGTCTGCTCCGATGCCATGGCCATGATTCGTGAAACCAGCGAATACATGGAAATCCATGATAAGGAGCTGGTGCTTGTCAAAAAAGACAGTGTTGAGGTTCAGGACTATGAGGGCCGCCCGCTGGAACGCGAAAGCTACACTGCGGAGCTGGATCTGTCTGACATCGGCAAGGGCACCTATCCTTACTACATGCTCAAGGAAATTGACGAGCAGCCGACTGTGATGCGCAAACTGATCAGCACCTACTCAGATGAAAATAAGCAAATGGCCGTTGATCCGGCAATCGTCAAAGCCGTTCAGGAAGCCGACCGCCTTTATATCATTGCAGCGGGAACTTCCTACAATGCCGGCTATGCTTCCAAGAGCATGCTGGAAGAGCTGACCAATACGCCGGTGGAGCTGGGGATTGCTTCGGAGTGGGGCTATGCCATGCCGCTGCTGAGCAAGAAACCGATGTTTATCCTGCTCAGCCAGTCTGGAGAGACAGCTGACAGCCGGCAGGTTCTGGTCAAGGCCAATCAGATGGGCATCCCAAGCCTGACCATTACCAATGTTCCAGGATCTACGCTGTCCCGCGAGGCGACCTACACCATGCTGCTGCATGCCGGTCCGGAGATTGCCGTAGCTTCCACCAAGGCCTATACTGGTCAGGTAGCGACTCTTGCTTTTCTGGCCAAGGCAGTCGGTGAAGCTGATGGCAATGAAAAGGCTCAAAACTTCGACCTGGTGCATGAGCTGTCTATTGTGGCTCAGTCTATCGAGTCCACTCTCTCTGAAAAGGAACTGATTGAAGAAAAGGTGCGCGGCCTTCTGGAAACGACCCGCAACGCCTTTTACATCGGACGCGGCCAGGACTATTATGTCGTCATGGAAGCCAGTCTCAAACTGAAAGAAATTTCCTATATTCAGTGTGAAGGTTTTGCGGCTGGAGAATTGAAGCACGGGACCATCTCACTCATTGAAGACGGTACACCGGTGCTGGCTTTGATTTCTAACAATCCCGCTGTGGCCTCCCATACCCGCGGCAATGTGTCAGAGGTAGTGGCCCGCGGTGCCAAGGTTCTGACAGTGGTAGAAGAAGGGGTGGAAAAAGAAGGTGACGACATCATTGTCAACAGGGTCCATCCATTCCTGTCCAGCATTTCTATGGTCATTCCGACCCAGCTGATTGCCTACTATGCTTCCCTTCACCGCGGACTGGATGTAGACAAGCCGCGCAATCTGGCCAAGGCTGTAACGGTAGAATAAGCGCAGCGTCTGTATTCATGATATAGGCTTTTAGAAAAGTTCGGTGCAGAAGCTGAGGCGAGATCTTTCACGAAAGTGTCTGATGAACTGTGCAGGGGAGACGCTGGCTGACCAAAGGCAAGAGAAGCTCTCCCAACCACTGTGTCTTGAAAATCAAACGACTAAATTATAGGAAGCTGGGTACTGTTGTCCCAGCCTCTTTTTTTATCGTCCTGTACTTTAAGCGATAGGGCAGCGAGCTGTCCAAAGCACTGCTTTGAGGTTGCGGATAAAGCTTCCGCTAGGAAGTGCCAGCTGTACTGGGATAGGGCTGATGGCGGTGGGACAGACTCCCGTGATGGCTGCGCCCTCACCCGCAGAGGGAGCTATCTTTTGGAAGATACTGTATAAAATGAAGGTATTTGAAACAAAGAAGGAGGGAGTCTGACATTCTGTCACGAAAAGTGTGACAAGGTTTGAGTTTCAAGCGCTTTCATTTTGAGATATACTGGTCTTAAGAAAAGGAGGATTTTCTCAATGCAAGAAAAAACATCATTGAAAGTGAGAGTGCAGAAGCTAGGTACCTCTCTTTCCAATATGGTTATGCCTAATATCGGTGCCTTTATCGCTTGGGGCGTACTGACTGCTCTCTTTATTGCAGACGGTTATCTGCCCAATGAACAGCTGGCCGGCATCGTCAGTCCGATGCTGACCTATCTCCTGCCGACCCTGATTGGCTACACGGGTGGCTATGTTGTCCATGGTCAGCGCGGCGCGGTAGTCGGTGCCATCGCTACGGTCGGTGCTATCACCGGATCCAGCGTCCCTATGTTTATCGGCGCTATGATTATGGGGCCTTTAGGCGGCTGGACGATCAAGAAGTTTGATGAGAAGTTTCAGGAAAAAATCCGTCCGGGATTTGAAATGCTGGTCAATAACTTCTCAGCCGGCCTGATTGGCTTTGCCTTGCTGCTACTGGCCTTTTATGCAGTAGGTCCTGTTGTGTCTGTCCTGACAGGGGCTGTCGGCAGCGGTGTAGAAGCCATTGTCAATGCCCGTCTCCTGCCGTTGGCAAATATCATCATTGAGCCGGCTAAGATCCTGTTCCTCAATAATGCCCTCAATCACGGTATTTTCACTCCGCTGGGAGCAGAGCAGGTTGCTCAGGCCGGAAAATCCGTTCTCTTCCTTCTGGAGGCCAACCCTGGTCCCGGTCTGGGAATCCTGCTGGCTTTTGCTCTCTTTGGCAAAGGCTCAGCCAAATCCTCTTCATGGGGAGCTATGATTATCCACTTCTTCGGTGGAATCCATGAAATCTACTTCCCTTATGTAATGATGAAACCGGCCCTTTTCTTGGCAGTTATGGCCGGCGGTGTTTCAGGAACCTTTACTTTCCAAATGCTGGATGCCGGTCTGAAATCTCCGGCTTCTCCGGGCTCTATTATTGCCATTATGGCCATGGCTCCTAAAGGCCTCTGGCCGCACCTGAATGTCCTCTTGGGTGTTCTGGTGGCTGCAGCGGTTTCCTTCTTTGTAGCAGCTGTGATTCTGAAAGCAGACAAGTCAGCAGAAGAGGATGCTTTAGAAGCAGCTCAGGCAGCGACTCAGGCGGCCAAGGCCCAGGCCAAAGGCCAGACTGCCCCGCTTGCGGTGGCCGCAGACAGCGCTATTTCAGCTGACTCTGTAGAAAAAATCATCTTTGCCTGTGATGCCGGAATGGGCAGCTCTGCTATGGGAGCCAGCATTCTCCGCGACAAGGTGAAAAAAGCCGGTCTGGCTATTCCGGTATCCAATCAAGCCATTTCCAATCTAACGGATACCCCTAAGACCCTGATTGTGACGCAGGAAGAGCTGACTCCGCGGGCTAAGGGCAAGACTCCGAGCGCTATCCATGTATCGGTGGACAATTTCCTGGCTTCTCCTCGCTATGATGAGATTGTTGCTTCGCTGGCCGGCACTGCTCCGGCAGCTGAGGGAAATCAGCAGGAACCCGTGGTCCAAACGGTACAGGAAATTGATCTCAATCATATCGATGCAGTCGTTGTGGCTTACGGAAAAGCGCAGGGCTCTGCTACTATGGGCTGCGAAACCATCCGGGCTATCTTTAAGAATCACGATGTCCGCATCCCGGTTTCAACCGCAGCTATTGCAGATTTGGCTGACTACAGTGCCAAGAATATCATGATTGTCACGACCATCGGTCTGCAGGCAGATGTGCAGCAGGCTGCACCCGATTCACAGTTCTTAATTGTTGATAGCTTGGTAACGACGCCAGAATATGATAAGATGGTAGCAAGAATGCACAAATAAAAACAGGAGGTCGTGTGACCAACGAATGTTATTGACGAAGAGAGAAGAACAACTGCTGAAAGCTTTCCTGAATGTAGGGAAGCTTTCAATGCAAGATATGAAAGAAATCTTGCAGGTTTCTTCCAGAACCATCTACCGTACCCTGTCTGATCTGACAGCCAGCTTAGAGCGGCAGGAGATTCAGATTCACAAGCTGGGCAGGTATTATTTTCTGGCCGGCGATATTGCCAGTCTGCCGACGGACTTGGAGGTGCAGACCGCTTACAGTCAGCAGGAGAGGCTGATCTACATTACCTATCTCCTCCTGACGACCGAGGGGGCCACCACCAACGAATCGCTGCAGGAAAGTTTAAAAGTCAGCAATGTCACCATCATTCAGGATATTGCAGATATTGAGAAGCGTCTCTTGGATTTTGATTTGAAGATAGAGCGGCAGAAAGGCTATAAAATATCAGGAGATCCTCTTCGTCAGAGGAGGCTGCTGGCTGTTTTATTGACCAATGCCATTTCAGTGGCTGACTTTTCAGCGGGAAATATTGGCGGTTATGAAATATTGGACCCTGAAAGGATCCAGCTGGCCAGCCAAATCTGCACGGCCTTTCTGACGGATTTTCCTGATTTGGATGCTAAGATGAAGATGTTTTTTGCCATCCTGCTTTCCCTCATAGGGGGGGAGCAGCATGTGGACATGCTGCCCAATATCAGCAAGCAGGCCTTGGAGATTTCGCAAAATATTTTTCAGGATTACTCAAAGCAGACAGCCAAATTTTACAGTATCCAAGAGATTATCTACTATGCCAGCATTCTGGATGAGCTGATTATCAAGCGGCAGGACAATCCGCTCTTTACAGAGAAATTTGACGGAGAATTCTTCTATAATGTTTCCAATCTGATTGATACGGTCTCTATGTATACCAAGATTGATTTCTTTAGGGATAAGGTTCTCTTTAAGTTTCTCTTTCATCATATTCGTCTCAGTCTGGGGATTCCCATTCTCTTTCCGGATGAGGCTCTGCCGGATTCCATTCAGCTTTTAGTGGAGAGAAATAAGTTTCTCCATGCGGTGGTCAGCCTGCTGGTCAAGGATATTTTTCCAAAATATCTGCAGCATGATTACGAATACGGGCTCATTACCCTGCACTTTATTTCCAGTCTGGGCCGCAGCCCAGAAATCTATCCTATCCGGATTCTGTTGCTGACCGATGAGCGGCGGGTGACCCGGGATCTGCTGGTAACCAAGATTAAGAGCGTGGCTCCTTTTGTCGAATGGATTGACGTTCAGTCTCCGGCGGACTGTCCGCAAATAGAGACGGACCAGTATGACTATATCCTCTCAACCAAACCGCTGGCTAGGCAGGAGGTGGATATTATCTCCAGCTTCCCTTCTGTCAAAGAGCTGCTGGAGCTGCAGGAAAAACTGCAGCAGGTTCGGGATAACCGCACGGTTGTGGCCCGCGATGAAGTCGGCAGAGAAAAGACTTACGACCTGCAGGAATATCTGATTGCCAGCAGCCACCTGCTCAGCCAGTTCAGCCTGTCTGCTCTGGACAATGGTGACAGCTTTGAGAAAACGGCGGCGCAAATGGTCCGCCTGCAGGAAAATGTGCTGGATCAAAGCTATCTGACGCAGAAACTGCTCTCGCATTTCCAGGCCAATCCCATGGCCATTCCCAACACCGGTCTGGCTCTGCTGCATACTCAGTCCAGCAAGGTCACAGTCAGCAGCTTTACCATTTACGAGCTGCAGAGACCTATTGCGGCTGTATCCATGAAGGGCGAGCAGGAGAGCGTGACAAGGTGCCTGCTCATGCTGACGCCCAAAGATGTCAGCGAGGAGATGCGGGACCTGATGACGGCCATCAGCCAGTCCATGATTGAAAACCATCTCTATACAGAAATTTACAAAACAGGAAATCAAGCTATTATCTATCAGCTGTTAAATGCTATTTTTAACGAAAAAATCAAAAAATTGGAGGATTAAGATGAAACTTGAAAAAAATTTGATTAAACTCAATGAGCAGTTTTCTGACAAGGAAGAAGCCATCCGCTACTGCGGGAAGATTCTTTATGACGGCGGTTTTGTCAGGGAAGAGTATATTGATGCCATGGTTGAGCGAAATCAGGAGCTGTCGGTCTATATGGGGAATTTCATTGCCATTCCCCATGGGACCGATGCCGCCAAGAAAGACGTTCTGAAATCTGGTATCACCGTGGTGCAGGTCCCTGAGGGTGTTAATTTCGGGACGGAGGACAGCTCTCAGGTAGCGACCGTTCTCTTTGGCATTGCCGGTATTGGCGACGAACACTTGGAAATCATCCAGAAAATCTCGATTTTCTGTGCGGATGTGGACAATGTCATCAAGCTGGCGGATGCCCAGTCAGAAGAAGAAGTGATCCGCCTGCTGGACAGTGTGGAGTGAGCTGGCGATGGTATCCAGGTATCCGTTCAAAGCAGCAAACAAAGGAGAAAATCAATGAAACATGCAGTGCACTTTGGGGCCGGCAATATCGGCCGCGGTTTTATCGGCGAAATTTTATTTGAAAATGGCTTTCATATTGATTTTATTGATGTCAATGAGAAGGTGATTGATGCCCTGAATGAGCGGGGAAAATACGAGATTGAAATAGCTCAGGAGGGCCAGCCCCGCATCGAGGTAGCCGATGTCGCCGGTATCAACAGCAAGGAGCATCCGGATCAGGTCGTTGCAGCCATTCAAAAGGCGGCTATTGTGACCACTGCCATCGGTCCCAATATCCTGCCCTTCATTGCTGAGCTTCTGGCCAGGGGGATCGAGGCCCGCCGGGCTGCCGGCAACACGCAGCCGCTGGATGTTCTGGCCTGTGAAAATATGATCGGCGGCTCTCAGTTTCTCTATCAGGAAGTCAAGAAATACCTGAGTCCGGAAGGATTGGAATTTGCCGAAAAGTATATCGGTTTCCCTAATGCTGCGGTGGACCGGATTGTACCGGCTCAAAGCCATGAAGATCCGCTCTTTGTCGTGGTGGAGCCCTTTAATGAATGGGTGGTGGAAACCAGTCGCCTGAAACATTCAGCGCTGCGCTTAGACAAGGTCCATTACGAAGAAGATCTGGAGCCTTTCATTGAGCGCAAACTCTTCTCCGTCAACTCCGGCC
>NZ_KQ969394.1:205517-207350 GCF_001578865.1 Streptococcus sp. DD11 | reverse complement strand
TCCGGCCATGCAACCTCAGCTTATATCGGGGCTCATGCCGGCGCTAAAACCATTCTGGAAGCCCTGCAGAACGAACAGACCAAGTCTCAGATTGAAGCCGTTCTGGCTGAAATCCGCAGCCTCTTGATTGCCAAGTGGAACTTTGATGAAAAAGAGCTGGAGGACTATCACAAGATTATCATCCAGCGTTTTGAAAATCCCTTTATCGTGGATGAGGTCAGCCGCGTGGCCCGGACTCCGATCCGCAAGCTGGGCTATGATGAGCGTTTTATCCGGCCTATCCGCGAGCTCAAAGAACGCGGTCTGGCTTATGACAACCTCTTGAAAACGGTCAGCTATGCCTTTGCCTACCGCGATGCCAGCGATGAAGAAAGTATCAAATTGGGTCAAATCCTAGCCAGCCAGCCGGCTGAGGAGGCTGTGGCTCAGGTGACCGGCCTGACAGATCAGGAGCTCATCAAAGAAATTGCTGCGCTGCTCTAGCCGCATTGAGCGGCCGCCCCAGCAAGGAACAGTCAATGAAAGTCCGATATTCATTGGCTTTTTTTGCTGCGCTGCCTGTCCTGCTTCGTCTGCTGCTGTTCATTGAGCAGAAAGAGTGTCGTTTTTTAGTTTGCTTTTAGTAGTGGCGGTGGGACAGTTTCAGCCTATCGCTTAAAATATAGGACGATAGGGCAGCGAGGTGGTGGATGGAGCTTCCGTTAGGAAGGATCAGCTGTACTGGGGTACGGCAAGGCGGGCAACCGACGGAATAAAAGATAAGTTAAATGGTGCTAACAAGCACTTTTTTTGTCGTTGTCACTAATTAGTGCTAATATACAAACAAGCAAGATTTACGGAGGTAAGCTCATGATTGAATTAGGCATCTCAACTTTTGGAGAAACAACGCCGCTTGAGGGCAGCGGTCAAAGTTATTCGCATGCGGAGCGCATCCGCCAGCTGGTGGATGAGATCAAGCTGGCAGACAAGGTGGGACTGGATGTGTATGGCATCGGAGAGCACCATCGGGAGGACTTTGCGGTGTCGGCGCCGGAGATTGTGCTTTCGGCCGGTGCGGTCCAGACGGAGAAGATCCGCCTGACCAGTGCGGTCAGTGTCCTGTCCAGCCTAGATCCCATTCGGGTTTACCAGCAGTATGCGACCATTGATGCCCTGTCCAATGGCAGGGCGGAGATCATGGCTGGCCGCGGCTCCTTTGTCGAATCTTTCCCGCTCTTTGGCTATGATTTGAAAGACTATGAGGAGCTCTTTGAGGAGAAGCTGGACCTGCTCCTTTATGCCAAGTCAGAAAGCAAGCTGGACTGGAAGGGCCGGCTGACCCAGACGATTGATGGGCGTGAGGTTTATCCGCGGGCCGTGCAGAAAGATTTTCCTGTCTGGGTGGCTACGGGGGGCCATGTGGAGTCAACAGTCAAGATTGCCCAGCGCGGTCTGCCGATTGCCTATGCTATTATCGGCGGCAGTCCCAAGCACTTCAAGCCCCTGCTGGATGTTTATCGCCGGATTGGGCAGGAAAGTGGCCACTCAGAGGAAAAGCTGAAAATCGCTGCCCACTCTTGGGGCTGGGTCATGGAGGACAATGAGGAGGCAATCCGGTCTTACTTTCACCCGACCAAGCAGGTGGTCGACCGTATCTCCAAGGACCGTCCGCACTGGCAGGAGCTGACCTATGAACAGTACCTGCAGCAGGTGGGGCCGGATGGGGCTATGTTTGTCGGCAGTCCGGAAAAAACTGCTGAAAAGCTGATTAAAATGATTGAAGAACTGGGTTTGGACCGTTTCATGCTCCATCTGCCGCTGGGCTCTATGCCGCATGCAGCTGTCCTCAGGTCC
>NZ_KQ969394.1:187252-205377 GCF_001578865.1 Streptococcus sp. DD11 | reverse complement strand
GAACTCTTTGGGACCGAGGTGGCACCGCTGGTCAGAAATTATTTTGCTGAGAAGAAAGGCGGTGGGACAGAACTAAATTTTTAAAAATTTAGTTCGTCGTCCCAGCCCCGCGAGGCTGATTAGGAGCTTTTTGGAGTCTAAAAGACGAACAAAAAGTCCAATCAGCTACCGCGTCAAGAGTTTTTTACCAAAACAAAGCGAAACTGAAGGACTTTTATCTCAGTTTCTTTTTTTCTTGCTGCCTGTCAAAGAAAGGCAGCAGAATCGTCTGTCTTGAGCAGGCTGCAGAAGGCCTGCTTTTCCGGGGAAAGGAAGGGCTGCGATAAAAATTTTTTAAGAGCTTTATAAAGAAATTATATTAGAAAATCGCTGGCTTTGGTGATATGATAATAACAATTTACAGGATGCAAAGGAGCGAGATGGTGCTTACAAAAAAAGAATTAGTTTTAAAAGCTTTTCGCGGTGAAAAGGTGGATCGGGTGCCAGTCGGCTTCTGGTTTCATTTCGTCACTCTGGAGGAAAAAATGCAGGGTCTGAACAATCCAGTCATATTCAATAAAAGTGTCCAGGGGCATGCTGCCTATGTCAATGCCATTAGGCCGGATTTTGTCAAGATTATGAGCGACGGCTTTTTTAAATACCCCAGTCCTCTCTATTCAGACCGGATTGACTCGATTAGGGATTTGGCCGGCATCGCTTCTATCGGGGAGGATCATCCTTGGATTGAGCAGCAGATAGAGGTGGTCAAAGCGATTAAAGCCACCTATCCAGAAGAGATTGCCTCTTTTTACAATATCTTTGCGCCGGTCTCCTATCTAAAACGCTGGTTCCGTCGGGAAGGATCCAGAGGAGATAAGGAAATCGCGGATTTTCTGGCAGAAGATGCAGAGCTGACCAAGCGGGTTCTGGATGTCATTGCAGAGGATATTGCTCTCCTGACCAAGCGGGTCATCAAGGAAGCTGGCATTGAAGGCATCTACCTCAGCACCCAGCAGATTCAGGATCAGCGGGTGGATGCTGCCGCTTACCGCCGCTATATCGAGCCCAGCAATGTGGCTGTTTTGGAGGCTGCTAATGCAGCCGGCGGAGCCAATATTCTCCATATCTGCGGCTTTGAAGGGGCGACCAATCATATCCCTCTTTTCAAGGACTATCCGGCTCAGGTTTTCAACTGGGCGACCCACCACGAAGGCGTCAGTCTGGCAGAGGGACGGAAGCTCTTTGGCGGGCGGACAGTTTTGGGCGGTTTTGAAAACGGCCGTGCTGGCCTTCTCAACAGCGGCAGCCGGGCAGAGTTAGAGGCGGAGACCAAGCGCCTTTTGGCTCAAGCCGGAACACAGGGGGTGATTCTCGGAGCCGACTGTACCGTGCCGGATGATTTTGAGCTGGAGAGACTGGACTGGGTCCGTCAGGCAGCGCATCTTCCTTAGAAAGTAAAGGAGCAGATGATGACAGAAAAGCAGAAATGGCTTCCGGCCCTTATTTTAGCGGCGGTGGTTCTGGGGATTTTCTTTTTAGCCAGCCGAGCCTATGCCGGTGCTGCTCTTTCGCAGCAGAAGGATGACCTGCGGGTGATTCAGGAGCTGCCCAAGCACTCCGTCGGACTGATGAAAACAGATGACCTTGCCAGCCTTCTCCTTTTGGACTGAAGCTGTCTTGGCCGGATGAAGCGCTCTTGATGAGCAGGGATGCTGAGGCTTGCCATAAAGAAATCTAATGGTCTTGATAGAAAATATATATTAGGCAAGTTCCTTTTCCAGTGGTATGATAATAACAATTTTATTTGACAAAGGAGAAAAGAATGACTGCAAAAAGAGAATTGGTATTAAAAGCTTTCAGAGGGGAGCCGGTGGATCGGGTGCCGGTTGGTTTCTGGCATCACTTCACTCAGGAAGAGGAGTGGCTGGCCGGCTTTGGCAATCAGGAGATTATCCAAAAAAATCTGGCCGGGCACAGGAAGTTTCTGGCAGAGGTACAGCCTGACTTCGTCAAAATCATGAGCGACGGTTACTTTGCCTACCCCAATGAAAAACTGCAGACTGCTCAGTCTGTCAGCGACTTGGCCGGTATTCAGCCGCTGGGAGCTGACCATCCGTGGATTAGCGAGCAGGTAGAGCTGGTCAGGGAGATTCGGGCTGGCTTTTCTGAAGACATTGTAGCGATTTACAATATCTTTGCACCTGCGACCTATCTCAAATGGCTGGTCGGTCGGGTAGCCGGAGGCGATGACCGCCTTGCCGATTTTTTGGCTGAGGATGCCGATTTGACCCGGCAGGTGCTGGATGTTATCGCTCAGGACATTGCTGCGCTGAGCGAGCGCATCATCAAGGAGGCAGGCGCAGATGGCATCTACCTCAGCGTGCAGAGCATACAGGATGCACGGGTGACAGCTGAGGTTTACAAGACCTCTATTGCTCCCAGTGAGCTGGCAGTACTGGCCGCAGCTAATGCAGCCGGTGGAGTCAATATCCTGCACATCTGCGGTTACGAAGGTGCGCGCAATGATGTGTCTCTCTTTACCGACTATCCGGCTCAAGTCATCAACTGGGCAGTCGGACCGGAAGGCATCAGTCTGGCTGAGGGGCGTCAGCTCTTTGGCGGCCGGACGGTTCTGGGCGGCTTTGAAAATGGCAAGCAAGGATTGCTCTACACGGGCAGTCAGGCGGAAATTGAGAGAGAAACCAAGCGCCTGATAGCAGAAGCCGGCCGGGAAGCGCTGGTAATCGGTGCCGACTGTACGATTCCAAGCGATATTGCTCTGGAGCGGATTCAGTGGGTCCGGCAGGCGGCCGGTTTGTAATCCGCTGCCAAGACACAGGCAGCAGAGAAATGACAATAGAGACAGATGAAGGAGAAAAGACATGAGCAAGAAAACATGGATCATCGGCGGTGCAGTGGTTGTGGCCATCGCTGCAGCAACCTATCTGGGCCGCAGCCTGACTGGAGCTTCTAACAAGTCCAATACGAACGCTTCCAGCTCTGATAAGGTCACCACTCTGAAAGTAGCCCATACACAGAACTATGTCCCCTACGATTTTGTGGATGAAAAGGGGGAATCAGACGGCTATGAAGTGGCCGTTCTCAAGGCTGTCGATGAAAAACTGCCGGACTACCAGTTTGAATATACCGGGACCAGTGACGAGGACCTGCTGGTAGGCTTAGAATCCGGCAAATACGATATTGGGACCAAAGGAGCTTGGTACACCGAGGAGCGGGCCAAGAAATTCATCATTCCCCAAAGCCCAATCGGTGCCAGCATTATCGGTTTCACTATCCGCAAGGAAGACGCTGAAAAATACAAGAGTATTGATGATTTTGCCAAGGATAAGGGCAAGCTGGTCCCTATCTCACCGCAGAATGCCCAGTGGGCCGTCATCGAAGCATACAATCAAAAGCACAGCGATGCTCCTATCGAGCTGACAGCAGCCGAATCATTTAAGGCCGCTGACGCCTATGCCTGGGTGCTGGAAGGCCGCTATGATGCCTACTTTGACATCAAACTGTCCTTTGAAACGGCTGTGACCAAGGAGGATGGATCCTACCACCAGTATGCCGATCAGCTGACTTGGTTCCCTTACAAGGGGATTGCGACCTATCCGCTGCTGCACAAGGATGAAAAGAATGAAGCATTTGCCAAGGCTTATGAGAAGGCTATCAAGGAGCTGCAAGAAGACGGCACTCTGGCTAAGCTGTCCAAGAAATACTTCGGCGAAGATGTCTTTTCATATGTGGATGAGGACTGAGATTTAGTTGACTTCTGTTTTTGTCTAATAGTGAAGCTTTTCAAAACAGTCTGCAAAGAGTATAAGAATCTAAGGAGTAAAAAATTATGGTCGCCTACGACTTGACACGCGTCTTTGAACAAATTCCCATCCTCTTGCAGGCCCTGCCGACTACCTTATGGATTATGGTGCTGACCGCTGTTATCGGTTCTTTGCTGGGCGGTCTTTTGGCCTGGGCCCAGCTGGCTGAGGACAGAGCATTCGCGGGTCTGGCCCAGGGTTATATCTTTATACTTAGATGTACGCCGCCTATTGTCCTGCTTTTTCTGGTCTTTTACGGTATTCCGGAATTTCTGAAGTGGTGGCTGGGGCTGGATATCAATAACTGGTCGCGGACGGTTTTTGTCATTCTTACCATGATTCTGCTTTTTGCGGCTATGATTGCGGAGGTCTTTAAGGCAGCCTATCTGTCCGTTCCCAAGGGGCAGACCGAAGCAGGTCTCAGTATCGGGCTGACACCAGCCCAGACTTTTCTGCGCATTGTTTTGCCTCAGGCCTTCCGTATCGCCCTGCCAAATGTGACGACGGCTATCCTCAATCTCATGCGGGATGCGGCTCTGGCCTATACCATCGGGGCCATTGATGTTATGGGAGCCGGTCAGAATCTGATCAGCCGCAATCTGGGCAATTATTCTCTGGAAACCTATACAGCAGTTGCCCTGATTTACTGGGCCATTGCTCTGCTGATTTCTGCTTTTTCCCAGCTGCTGGAAAAAAGCCTGACCATCAAAGAGAGGTAAGCTATGGATTTCGATTATATTGTCAAAACCTTTCTTTTGACTCTGAAAGGCATCCCGGTCACCCTGCTGATTATGGCTGTGGCCATTCTGCTTAGTTTTCTGCCGGCCCTCTTTTTGGCTCTGGGGCAGATTTACAAGGTGCGGGGCGTCCGAGCTTTTTCAGTGGTTTATCTGGCCTTCATTCGGGCTACGCCGCCTATCCTCCTCATTCTCTTTTTCTACAGTCTTTTCCCCAGTCTGCTCAATAACCTTTTCAAAAGTCTGGGCAGCCATGTGGATGTTTTTAAGTTTAATCCTATCTACTATGCCTTTATCATTTACAGCCTGATGACGACCGGCAGCCTGTCTGAGATTCTGCGCTCGGCTATTCTGACGGTAGACAAGGGACAGTTGGAAGCTGCTCAGGCTATTGGCCTGACCAATTTTCAGGCTTACAGGCGAATCGTTTTCCCTCAGGCTTTGCGGTCTGCCCTGCCCAATCTGGCCAACTTGGTCATCAATCTGGTCAAGGGAACTTCGCTGGTTTTTGTTATGACGGTCAAGGATATTACGGCTCTGGCTAAGATTGAGGCCTCCTATTCTTATCAGTACTCGGAATCCTATCTGGTCATCTTTGTCATCTATATTGTCATCTGCGGACTGATTCAGTGGATTTTCCGGCGCCTCGAGAAGCGTTTTGCACTTACTTAGAAGGGAAAGAAGATGCTCGAAGTAAAACATGTATCAAAAAGTTTTGGAGACCGGCAGGTCTTGGCTGATGTCAGTCTCAAGGTCAATCAGGGGGACGTGGTGGTCATTCTGGGGCCATCCGGCTCGGGGAAGACGACTTTTCTGCGCTGCCTCAATCACTTGGAAAAGGCCGACAGCGGTCTCCTGAATCTGGCCGGAAAGGACTATGATCTGGCCAAACTGTCCAAAAAGGAGATTTTGGAAATCCGCAGAAAGACAGCCTTTGTCTTTCAGCACTATAATCTTTTTGCCAATAAAACAGCGCTGGAAAATATCCTGGAAGGCCTGATTGTGGCCAGAAAGGTTCCCAGAGACGAGGCTCTTAAGATTGCTGATGAAGCCCTTGAGCGTGTTGGTCTTTCGGCTTACAGGGATTACTATCCTTCCCAGCTGTCCGGCGGTCAGCAGCAGCGGATTGGCATTGCGCGTGCCATTGCCGTCAAGCCTGAGGTCATTCTCTTAGACGAGCCCACCTCGGCTTTGGATCCAGAGCTGGTCGGCGATGTGCTCAGTGTCATGAAGCAGCTGGCTGAGGAAGGCATCACCATGGTCGTCGTGACTCATGAGATGAGCTTTGCCCGCGATGTGGCCAACCATGTCATCTTTATGGACGGCGGCCATATCATAGAAGAAAATCCCCCTAAGACATTCTTCTCCAGTCCCAAGGAAGAACGAACCCGGCAGTTCCTCTCTCGCCTCCTGTCAGATGCCAGCTACAGTGTGGAGTATATGATATAAGAAGATATGTCAGATGAAGGCGGTGGTACAGAACTAAATTTTTAAAAATTTAGTTCTGTACCAGCCTCCTTTATTTATGTGCTTTGAAAAATTATGTAAATTTCCTTCCAAAAAGCCTTGACAAGCAGAAAGCAAGGGATTATAATTACATTTGTAAACAAAGTGAATTTACAAACCTTATCAAAGACACTTTGCCATTTTTCTTTGCAGTTCTGAAAAATTATGTAAATTTTTTTGGAAAAAGTCTTGACAAGTGATTTGAAATGAGTTATAATTACATTTGTAAACAAAAAGTTTACCAGTCTTTCTTAAGAGAGATGGGATTTATACAGCCTACTGCTTTATTTTTTAGAGTCGGCAAAAATTATGTAAACTTCCTTTTCTTAGAAAGAATTTAGAAAAAACGAAAGAGGCAGATTTTTTCAGCCTCTATGACTTGGAGTTTTAAAAAATTATGTAAAATCAAATAGTGAAATTCAGAAACCATTTGAAGATGCTGCTAGAAAAAAACTTTTTAAAAGAGTATAATAAATATAGGAAAGAAAAACGAGGGAACAAGATGAACAACAATTACAACAACTTTAACAATATGGACGATATTTTCAACCAGCTCATGGGGCGCATGGGCGGCTACAACAGCGAAAACCGCCGCTACCTCATCAACGGCCGGGAAGTGACGCCGGAAGAGTTTGCCCAATACCGGGCAACCGGACAGCTGCCTCATCAGACCGAGCAGGGTCAGACTGTCCAAGGCCAGGCTCAGGCACCCAAGCAGGACGGCATCTTGGCTAAGCTGGGCCGCAATTTGACTGAGGAAGCCAGAGAAGGCAAGCTGGATCCTGTCATCGGCCGCAATAAGGAAATTCAGGAAACGGCTGAGATTCTTTCCCGCCGGACCAAGAATAATCCGGTTCTGGTCGGAGATGCAGGGGTTGGTAAAACAGCCGTCGTAGAAGGTCTGGCTCAGGCTATTGTCCATGGCGATGTGCCAGCCGCTATCAAAAATAAGGAAGTCATTTCCGTTGATATTTCTGGTCTGGAAGCAGGAACCCAGTACCGGGGCAGCTTTGAGGAAAACATTCAGAACCTGGTCAGCGAAGTCAAGGAAGCCGGCAACATCATCCTCTTCTTTGATGAAATCCACCAAATTCTGGGTGCGGGCAGCACCGGCGGTGACAGCGGATCCAAAGGTCTGGCCGATATTCTCAAACCAGCCCTTTCCCGCGGTGAGCTGACCGTAATCGGGGCAACTACCCAAGATGAATACCGCAATACCATTCTCAAGAATGCAGCTCTGGCCCGCCGCTTCAACGAAGTCAAGGTCAACGCTCCTTCTGCAGAAGACACTTATCAAATCCTTCAGGGAATCCGCGACCTCTACGAGCAGCACCACAATGTCATCCTGCCGGATGAGGTGCTGAAAGCAGCAGTGGACTATTCAGTCCAGTATATCCCGCAGCGCAGCCTGCCGGACAAGGCCATTGACCTGATCGATGTGACGGCTGCTCACTTGGCTGCCCAGCATCCGGTGACCGATGTTCACGCGGTGGAAAGAGAGATAGCTGAGCAGAAGGCCAAGCAGGAAGCAGCTGTTGAAAAGGAAGACTTTGAAGCAGCCCTTAATGCCAAGACCCGCATTGAAGAGCTGGAAAAGAAAATTGAAAATCATACCGAAGACATGAAGGTGACAGCTACTGTCAACGATGTGGCGGAGTCTGTTGAGCGGATGACCGGCATTCCGGTTTCACAGATGGGAGCCAGCGATATTGAGCGCCTCAAGGGCATGAATGAGCGCCTCAAAGCCAAGGTCATCGGTCAGAATAAAGCGGTTGAAGCCGTGGCGCGGGCCATCCGCCGCAACCGGGCCGGCTTTGATGAAGGCAACCGGCCGATTGGCTCCTTCCTCTTTGTCGGACCGACCGGGGTCGGCAAGACCGAGCTGGCCAAGCAGCTGGCCTTGGATATGTTTGGCACCAAGGAAGCCATTATCCGTCTGGATATGTCTGAGTACTCAGACCGGACAGCCGTTTCCAAGCTGATTGGGACAACAGCTGGCTATGTGGGCTACGATGACAACAGCAATACCCTGACAGAACGCGTCCGCCGCAATCCTTACTCCATCATTCTCTTGGACGAGATTGAAAAAGCAGACCCGCAGGTCATCACGCTGCTTCTGCAGGTGCTGGATGACGGCCGTCTGACTGACGGACAGGGCAATACGGTCAACTTCAAGAATACCGTCATTATCGCCACCTCCAATGCCGGCTTTGGCTACGAAGCAGGTCTGGGTGAGGATGATGAAAAGCCAGAACTGATGGACCGGCTCAAACCTTACTTCCGTCCGGAATTCCTCAACCGTTTCAATGCCGTTATCGAATTCTCTCATCTGACCAAGGAAGATCTGAGTGAGATTGTTGATCTGATGCTGATTGAGGTCAATCAAACCCTTTCTAAGAAAGAAATTGACCTGGCAGTGTCTGATGCAGCCAAAGAATTCCTGCGCGAAGAAGGCTATGATGAGGTCATGGGAGTCCGTCCGCTGCGCCGGGTCATCGAGCAGCAGATTCGGGACAATGTGACCGACTTCCACTTGGACCATCTGGATGCCAAACATCTGGAAGCCGATTTGGAGGACGGCGTTCTGGTCATCAGAGAAAAATCTGACAAGCAATCTCCAGCAGAAAAATCCGCTCCAGAGGCTTAAAATCAAGCTTAGAACAAGATCAGTTGACACTTCAATAGATTTTGTTCTAATTTTTTTGTATATTTTTGAGTTTTTATATATATAAATGTAGAAAAAAGGTGTATAATAGTATGGAATGAATTAAGTTTTTTTTAGGAGAGGATTTCATTATGAAAAAGTTGGATATTACAACTATGCCCGACTACAGGAAAGTCGAGGCAGTAGTTCAGTTGCTCGTTAATGGAACATTAACCAGTTATAGAATTGCGACGGATGCAAACATCAGCAAGATGAGCATCCTGACGCTGACCAAGGGAACCAGTAAGATTAAGAACATCACTTATCAAACGGCCCTTGCTTTGATTCAGTGGTATGAAGATAACCACGAAAAGTATGCTCTGACTATACAAGAGTAGGATTCAATTCATTCAACCAAAAGACTGTGAGGCTCCGCCTTGCGGTTTTTTCTTTCTCGGCCAGCGCTTTGCCAGGACCCATACTCAGACTCTTCGAAAATCAGCATCAACTCGGCTTGCCTAAGTCAACCGCTGCGTCTTGCATATCAACCGCAGCTGGGGGACTTTATACGGTGGTTTCTAAAACTCCGAGGGTGAGGGCGCAGCCATCATGGGAGACTGCTGATTTTTATTGAGCATGAGCGGCTGGCTGCCTTGTGTGAATTCTGTTAGTGTGACTATATATCGTGACAGTCCAAGAGTGAACAGTTGCCTGTGTAATTCTTGGTCTTTTTGTTATCGCTTTCAAAGATTATAATAAGCCTATAAGAACAAGAAAACTACTCAGGAAAGAAAAGACAGGGAGAGCGAACATCAGAGTCTGGCCGTTGGCCTTCTGCTGATGCTGTCAATGCTTTTGCTTTCCTGAGAGTATAAAAGCAAAGGGGAGTTCTCATGGATATACTTCTTAGTATTCTCAATTGGTTCTCGCAAAATATTTTGCAGAATCCAGCTTTCTTCGTCGGCCTCTTGGTGCTGATTGGCTATGCCTTGCTCAAGAAGCCGGCCCACGATGTGTTTGCCGGATTTATCAAGGCGACAGTCGGCTACCTGATTCTCAATGCCGGGGCAGCCGGTCTGGTGAACACCTTCCGGCCGATTTTGGCGGCGCTCAATTTTAAATTTAAAATCGGCGCGGCGGTGATTGATCCTTACTTTGGACTGACGGCAGCCAATACCAAGATTGCAGATGATTTTCCAAATTTTGTCGGTGCAGCAACAACGGCTCTCTTGATTGGTTTTGGGGTTAATATTCTCTTGGTGGCCTTCCGTAAGGTTACCAAGGTGCGGACCCTCTTTATCACCGGTCACATCATGGTTCAGCAGGCAGCAACTGTCTCGCTCATGGTGCTGTTGCTGGTGCCGCAGCTGCGCAACAGCTGGGGTACGCTTGCCATCGGCCTTCTCTGCGGCCTCTACTGGGCAGTCAGCTCTAATATGACAGTGGAGCCAACCCAGCGGCTGACGGGCGGCGGCGGCTTTGCCATCGGCCATCAGCAGCAGTTTGCTATTTGGTTTGTGGACAAGGTGGCAGGCCGTCTGGGCAAGAAAGAGGAAAATCTGGACAATCTGAAACTGCCTAAGTTTCTCTCCATTTTCCACGATACAGTCGTTGCTTCTGCAACCCTGATGCTGGTCTTCTTCGGAGCAATCCTTCTGGTATTGGGGCCTGATGTGATGGCCAACAAAGAAGTCATTACGACTGGGACACCGTTTGACCCTGCCAAACAGGACTTCTATATGTATATCATTCAGACAGCTTTCACTTTCTCTGTCTATCTCTTCATCCTCATGCAGGGTGTCCGCATGTTCGTATCCGAGCTGACCAATGCCTTTCAAGGGATTTCCAGCAAGCTGCTGCCAGGTTCATTCCCGGCGGTCGATGTTGCGGCTTCTTATGGTTTCGGCTCACCAAATGCCGTTCTCTCAGGCTTTGCCTTTGGTTTGATTGGCCAGCTGATTACGATTGTGCTCTTGATTGTCTTTAAAAATCCGGTGCTCATCATTACTGGTTTCGTTCCGGTCTTCTTTGACAATGCTGCCATCGCCGTTTATGCAGACAAACGCGGCGGTTGGAAAGCAGCCCTGATCCTGTCCTTTATCTCAGGGGTGCTGCAGGTGGCCTTGGGCGCTCTCTGTGTTGCCTTGCTGGGACTGGCTTCTTACGGCGGCTATCATGGAAATATCGACTTTGAAATTCCTTGGCTGGGCTTCGGCTATATCTTCAAGTATCTGGGTATTGTCGGCTACGGTCTGGTCTGCCTCTTCTTCCTGCTCATTCCTCAGCTGCAGTTTGCCAAAGCGAAGGATAAGGAAGCTTACTATCGAGGCGAAGTACAGGCAGAGGAATAAAAGGCTGCAGCCGGCCCTATTGGCTGAAAAATCTATAAAATATTTCAGGAGGAAACAACAATGGTTAAAGTTCTTACAGCATGCGGAAACGGCATGGGTTCATCTATGGTGATTAAAATGAAAGTGGAGAATGCCCTGCGCAATCTCGGTCAGACTGACTTTACAGTCAATTCCTGCAGTGTGGGCGAGGCTAAAAGCTTAGCTTCTGGTTACGATATCGTCATCGCTTCTCTGCATTTGATTCATGAATTGGAAGGCCGGACCAATGGAAAATTAATCGGTTTGGACAACCTCATGGATGACAAAGAAATCACTGAAAAACTCAGTCAGGTATTGTAAAGGAGGGTGGAGCAGTTGGAACTGCTCCACCTTCCTCTTAGGATCTGTATGCATCAGACACAGCAAATCTGAATGCAGTTCAGCAGGATCAGAAAGAAATTTTTCGATGCCTTCGCATTTTATGATATGAAAGGAAGAGACATGAATTTAAAACAAGCATTGACAGACAACAAGTCCATCCGTTTGGGACTTTCGGCCTCTACTTGGCAGGAAGCGGTCAAACTGTCGGTGGATCCTTTGATTGAAAGCGGCGCAGTCAAGCCGGAGTATTATGACGCTATTATTGAGTCAACAGAAGAATACGGTCCTTATTATATCCTTATGCCGGGTATGGCTATGCCCCACGCACGGCCGGAGGCTGGGGTCAACCGGGATGCCTTTTCGCTCATTACACTGACTGAGCCGGTGACCTTTTCTGACGGCAAGGAAGTCAGCGTTCTGTTGTCGCTGGCTGCGACCAGTTCGCAGATTCATACCAGCGTAGCGATTCCGCAGATTATCGCCCTTTTTGAGCTGGAAAATTCCATTGCCCGCTTAGAAGCCTGTCAGACAGAAGAAGAAGTGCTGGCTATGATTGAGGAGTCCAAAGACAGCCCTTATCTGGAAGGTTTGGACTTGGATTCCTGAGAAAACACTGCTAATGACAGTAAAAGACAGAGAGAAATGAGGTAAAAAAATGTCAAAACGAATTCCAAATTTGCAAGTGGCGCTGGATCATTCAGATCTGCAGGGAGCGATTAAAGCAGCTGTGTCTGTCGGTCATGAGGTGGATGTCATTGAGGCGGGCACAGTCTGCCTGCTGCAGGTAGGGAGCGAGCTGGTCGAAGTGCTCCGCAGCCTTTTTCCGGATAAAATCATTGTGGCGGACACCAAGTGTGCGGATGCTGGCGGGACAGTAGCCAAGAACAATGCGGTCCGCGGAGCCGACTGGATGACCTGTATCTGCTGCGCAACCATTCCGACCATGAAAGCCGCCCTAAAAGCCATTCAAGAAGAGCGCGGCGAGCGTGGTGAAATCCAGATTGAACTTTACGGCGACTGGACCTTTGAGCAAGCTCAGACCTGGCTGGATGCCGGTATTTCTCAGGCTATTTACCACCAATCCCGCGATGCGTTGCTGGCCGGCGAAACCTGGGGAGAAAAGGACCTGAACAAGGTGAAGAAGCTGATTGAAATGGGCTTCCGTGTCTCTGTCACCGGCGGTCTCAATGTTGATACTCTCAAACTCTTCGAAGGGGTTGATGTCTTTACCTTTATTGCCGGCCGCGGCATTACTGAGGCTGAAAATCCGGCCGCAGCGGCACGGGCTTTCAAGGATGAAATCAAACGAATCTGGGGGTAGGCCATGGCACGTCCGATTGGAATTTATGAAAAGGCGACGCCCAAGCATTTTTCTTGGAAAGAACGCTTAGAATTTGCCAAAGAGCTGGGCTTTGACTTTGTAGAAATGTCGGTGGACGAGAGCGATGACCGGCTGGCCCGTCTTGTCTGGTCCAAGGAAGAACGTCTGGAGCTGGTCCGAGCGATTTATGAGACCGGTGTCCGTATTCCCAGCATCTGCTTCAGCGGCCACCGCCGCTATCCGCTGGGCTCCAATGATCCTGAGCTGGAAGCCAAGTCGCTGGAGACCATGAAAGCCTGTATTGAGCTGGCTCAGGACTTGGGTGTCCGGGTCATACAGCTGGCTGGTTATGATGTCTACTATGAAGAAAAATCAGCAGCCACCCGTGCCCGTTTTCTGAAAAACCTGCGCCTGGCCTGTGATTGGGCCGAGCAGGCCCAGGTCATTCTGGCGATTGAAATCATGGATGACCCGTTTATCAACAGTATTGAGAAATATCTGGCTGTAGCCAAGGAGATTGATTCGCCTTATCTCTTTGTCTATCCGGATACAGGCAATGTCTCGGCCTGGCACAATGATCTTTGGAGTGAATTTCTGCTGGGGCATCAGGCGCTGGCGGCCCTTCATCTGAAGGATACCTATGCCGTGACAGAGCAGTCCAAAGGCCAATTTCGTGATGTGTCTTTCGGTCAAGGCTGTGTTGACTGGCCGGCGGTCTTTGAAGTTCTGAAAAAGACCAATTACCAGGGGCCTTTCCTGATAGAAATGTGGTCTGAAAATTGCCAAACAGTAGAAGAAACCAAGGCGGCTATTCGAGCCGCTCAGGAATTCCTCTATCCTTTGATTGAGAAAGCGGGGTTGAACTAAATGCTTTTACCTGAATTGAGAAAACGTGTCTATGAGGCCAATCTGTCACTGCCCAAGCATGGCTTGGTCAAGTTTACCTGGGGCAATGTTTCCGGTATTGATCGGGAGGCAGGCTATATCGTCATCAAGCCCAGCGGAGTGCCTTATGAAGAGCTGTCCGCTGAAAATATGGTTGTAACAGACTTGGATGGGAAAGTGGTTGAGGGAGAGCTCAATCCTTCGTCGGATTTGGCGACCCATGTGGAGCTCTACAAGGCCTTCCCGCAAATCGGCGGAGTGGTCCATACCCACTCGACAGAAGCTGTCGGCTGGGCTCAGGCTGGCCGGGACATTCCTTTTTACGGGACGACCCATGCCGATTATTTCTATGGTCCAATCCCTGCGGCCCGCTCGCTGACCGAAGAGGAGATTAACCGGGCTTATGAGCTGGAGACAGGGACGGTCATTATCGAAACCTTCCGTGAGCGGGAGTTGGATCCGATAGCGGTACCTGGCGTGACAGTCCGCAATCACGGACCGTTCACCTGGGGGAAAACTCCAGAAGCAGCAGTCTACCACAGCGTTGTCTTGGAAGAGGTGGCTAAGATGGCCCGCTTAACAGAGCAAATCCACCCCCGAGTGGAAGAGGCTCCACGGTATCTGATGGATAAACACTATCTGCGCAAACATGGCCCCAATGCTTACTATGGCCAGAAAAAATAAAGCCAATGCCTATCTGCCGGACGGATACTCAAAGGGCAGAAATGCAGCGCGGATAAAGGCTATATAAGGGGAAAGGGGCTGAATCGTCTGCCCCTTTCTTTTATCGCCATTTAGTTTATCTTTGATTCCGTCGTTCACTCGCCTTGCTCCGAGGCTGAGACAGACTCCCATGATGGCTGTGCCCTCACCCACAGAGGGATGGATCTTTTGGAAGATACCGTATAAAAGTCCTTCAGTCTCGCTTTGTTTTGGAAAAAAACTCTTGACGCGGTAGCTGATTGCTCAAAAGCTCCAGTGGAGGTTTTGAGGTTATAGATAGAGCTTCCGAGAGGAAGCAACAAAAGCTCTAGGGGAGCTTTTGAGCAGTTCGCTGCCCTATCGCCCTGTATATTAAGCGATAGGCTGAAACTGTCCCCTGGACAGTTTCACTACTAAAAGCAAAGGAAAAGACTATAAAATGGAATCATGCTATAATAGTGGTGAAACTTTTCAAGGAGTGGCTATGATATTGCTGGACAAAACAAGCTGCGAACTGCTGCGCTATCTGATTGGGCTGAAAGAAGCTGAGACGATTATGACGATTTCCCGTGAATTGGGGCAGTCGCGCCGAAAAATTTACTATCATTTAGAGAAAATCAATGACGCTCTGGAAGGCTATGGGGAAGAGATTGTCAGCCAGCCGCGGGTAGGGATTTTGCTGACAGAAAAGCAGAAAGAGCTTTGCCGGGAGCTGCTGCGGCATGTGGACTCGCGCAGCTATATCATGAGTGCCAGAGAGCGGATGCAGCTTATTTCCCTCTGTATCTGTGCGTCCAAGGAGCGGGTCACTATCGAAAAGCTGATGGATCTGACTGAGGTGTCGCGCAATACAGTGCTCAATGACCTCAATGAAATCCGCCATCAGCTGACGACCGAGCAGTATCAGGTCAGTCTCTATTCCACCAAGGCCAGAGGCTACTATCTGGACTGCCATCCGCTCAATAAAATTCAGTATGTCCATTCGCTCCTCTATCATATCTTTGTAGAGGGCAATCAGGCTTTTGTGGCTGTCCTGAATCAGAAAATTCAGGCGCTTTTTGCCGGTGAAAAGCTGCTGTCTGGTGATCTGCAGGCCTTTCTCAGCCAGCAGGTGCCATTGGTGGAGCAGGATTTGGGCAAGAAAATCAACAGACACGAACTGGTATTTATGCTGCAGGTTCTGCCTTACCTGCTGCTCAGCTGCCGCAATATGGAGCTGAAAAAAGAGGAAGAAAACAGCATTTCTCAGGAGTTCAGTCTCATTCGCAAGCGGATAGAATATAAGGTGGCTAAGCTCTTGAGCGAGCGCATGGACAGCCAGCTGGCAGTCCAGCTGAGCGATATTGAAATTTCCCTGCTGGCAGTTCTGCTCCTGTCCTACCGCAAGGACCGGGATCTGCATGCGACCAGTCAGGATTTTGCCCAGCTGCAGGAGGCTTTGGAGGCCTTTCTCTGGCGCTTTGAGACTTCTTCCTACCAAATCGAAAACCGGGATGACCTGCTGCGCAACCTTCTGACTCATTGCAAGGCCCTGCTTTTTCGCAAGACTTATGGCATTCTGACCAAAAATCCCCTGACCCGTCAGATCAGAAGCAGATACGCAGATCTCTTTATCTTTACCAAGTCCTGTGCGGTGATTCTGGAAGAGGCCTGGTTTGTCTCCTTGACTGACGATGACATTGCCTATCTGACCATCCATATCGGCGGTTCGCTGAAAAACAGCCCGGCAGAGCAGCGGGACAATCGGCAGATTTATTTGGTCTGTGATGAAGGAGTGGGGATCTCCAAGCTGCTGCTGAAGCAGTGCCGCGATTACCTGCCCAATGAGCGGCTGGATGCTGTTTTTACGACAGAGCAGTTCAAGAGTGTGGAGGATATTCTCAGGGCTGATGTGCTGATTACTACCAATGAAGATTTGGAAACAGACCTGCCGGTCATTCAGGTGCATCCGATTTTGGATAACGAAGATATTCTCAATATTACCCATTTTGTCAAAAGGCAGGGACTGTCTGATGCCGCTACCTTCAATCAGGATTTAGAAAAGCTGCTGTCAACCTATGTCAAGGACTCCGTCCGCTCTCAGGAACTAAAAGAAAAAATCCAAAAACTGGTCAATGAAAAGCTGCTGGCCAATGCTGCTGAGGAAACAGAAGACAGGACGAAAGATAGTAACTAGGAAGTTTTTACTAGTCAGATTGAAGAAAAACTTCATTTTGAACATTTTCTTCAATCTTTTTCTTTGTATTAACAACAGAAAAGCTCTGATAAGCGTTGTCATATCAACACTTATCAGAGTTTTATTAATGATGTAAAGGACAATTCTTCAATGCTTGTATGTTTGAGAGGGAGGTGTTTATGTTCTGCGCGGTCTTAAAGGACTGTTTGGAATTGTCTCTTAGCTGATGTGGCTGGAGCTATTATTTGATTTATTCAAATGCTGAATTGCTGATGAATAAGAAAATCTTATATTTTTTAAAGACATCAGTCATATGGTTTTTACAAATACCTCAAAAAACATGGCAGCCCATTTGCTTAATTAAATTATCCCATCAAAATTATATTTTTAACGCATTAAAAGGTTAATTTACGGCAAGTTCGATGGAAACAGTGCATTCTTTATCTACTGCATCCACAGTTTCTCAGACTGCACGGCTGACAGGATTCCGTTCCTCTTATTTGCAAGCGCAGCGGTCTCCCGAACTGTCGGAGAATGGCGGGCATGGTCCAATTTTGAACACAGCTTTGTGCTTTATTTGGTCTTTTTTTCCCTCCGCAGTCGGGCTATACTTAAGCTATAGAAATCAAATATCTTTTGAGGAGGATGATTCGATGCCAAACGTAAAAGAAATTACGAGGGAATCTTGGATTTTAAGCACTTTCCCAGAATGGGGAACCTGGCTTAATGAAGAAATTGAAGAAGAAGTCGTGCCGGAAGGCAATTTTGCTATGTGGTGGCTGGGCAACTGCGGGGTCTGGATCAAGACGCCGGGCGGCGCCAATGTTGTCATGGACCTCTGGTCCAACCGCGGCAAGTCTACCAAGAAAGTCAAAGACATGGTCCGCGGACACCAGATGGCCAATATGGCCGGAGTTCGCAAGCTGCAGCCTAATCTGCGCGTGCAGCCTATGGTCATTGACCCTTTTGCCATCAATGAACTGGACTATTATCTGGTATCGCATTTCCACAGTGACCACATTGACATCAATACTGCAGCAGCCATTGTCAACAATCCTAAGCTGGACCATGTCAAATTTGTCGGCCCTTACGAGTGCGGCGAAATTTGGAAAAAATGGGGTGTGCCGGAAGAGCGCATCATCGTCATCAAACCGGGCGAAAGCTTTGAGTTTAAGGACATCAAGATAACAGCTGTTGAGTCCTTCGACCGTACCTGTCTGGTCACTCTTCCAGTTGAAGGAGCAGAAGCGCAGGACGGCGAATTGGCTGGTTTGGCTGTGACAGATGAAGAAATGGCCCGCAAGGCTGTCAATTATGTCTTTGAAACACCAGGCGGCACGATTTACCATGGCGCAGACTCCCATTTCTCTAACTACTTTGCTAAACACGGCAAGGATTTCAATATCGATGTCGCTATCAATAATTACGGAGACAATCCGATTGGCATCCAGGACAAGATGACTTCGATTGACCTGCTGCGCATGGCCGAAAACCTGCGGGCTAAAGTCATTATCCCTGTCCACTATGACATTTGGTCTAACTTCATGGCTTCAACAGATGAAATTTTGGCTCTCTGGAAAATGCGCAAGGAACGCCTGCAGTATCAATTCCATCCATTTATCTGGGAAGTCGGCGGCAAG
>NZ_KQ969394.1:184765-187232 GCF_001578865.1 Streptococcus sp. DD11 | reverse complement strand
TTTCCTTATCCCCAACCTCTCCCAGTCCCCCGGACTGGGAGAGCCTCGCGGGCTGGGAGTGAAAAGGTTTGGGGAACCTTTTCAGCCTGAGCTTAGAAACAAAAGAGTGAAGGGAACTCAATTTTTTAAAAATTTAGTTCTTATACGGTATCTTCCAAAAGATCCATCCCTCTACGGGTGAGGACTCAGCCATCATGGGAGTCTGTCCCACCGCCCTTCTTTTCTCTCAGCACAATCAGAAAATAAGGATACTCAATCAACATCATCAGCAAACTAGCCAGCAGCAGACAGGGTGGCAGCTGCCAGTCTGCATTTCGAGCCGCTTGCTTGTGCTGCCGATTACCTAAGGCGTGCTGGCTCAAGGTGGAGTTTTTAAACAAGCCTAATGTAGATTCGAAAGACTGGACTGTTAGAGCTGACGAAGTTTAAAGAGATGTTCGAAGAGTATCATTGACTATGAATCACCCCCACCTTGCGATAGCCTGATTTTTTTCATATAATAGTAGATGAAAAAATGTTATCGTTTTCGCAAGCATTGTTTGCCTTGTTCTGCTGGCAGAATGAGGACTATTAAAAATAAGGAGAATGCAATGTCAAATTTATCAGTAAATGCTATCCGTTTCTTGGGAATTGATGCCATTGAAAAATCCAAATCCGGTCACCCTGGTGTCGTCATGGGGGCCGCTCCTATGGCTTATGACCTTTTCACCAAGCAGCTGCGGATCAATCCGGCGGTGCCTGACTGGATCAACCGCGACCGCTTTGTTCTGTCTGCCGGTCATGGGTCCATGCTGCTCTATGCCCTGCTCCACCTGTCTGGCTTTGAAGATCTGACCATTGAGGAGATCAAGAATTTCCGTCAATGGAGTTCTAAAACGCCGGGCCATCCTGAATTTGGGCACACGGCAGGAGTAGATGCAACGACCGGTCCGCTCGGACAAGGGATTGCAACCGCGACCGGTTTGGCTCAGGCGGAGCGTTTTCTGGCAGCTAAGTACAACCGTGAAGGCTATCCGATTTTTGACCACTATACCTATGTCATCTGCGGAGACGGCGATTTGATGGAAGGCGTTTCTGCTGAGGCGGCTTCTTACGCTGGCCTGCAAAAGCTGGACAAGCTGATTGTCCTTTATGATTCAAATGACATCAACCTGGATGGGGAGACTAAGGATTCCTTTACCGAAGATGTCCGTGCCCGCTATGATGCCTACGGCTGGCACACTGCCTTGGTCAAAGACGGCACTGATCTTGAAGCCATTAACGCTGCTATTGAAGCTGCCAAGCTTTCCGGCAAACCATCCCTGATTGAGGTCAAGACCGTTATCGGCTATGGCGCTCCTAACAAACAGGGGAGCAACGCTGTTCACGGGGCACCGCTCGGGCCGGAAGAAACAGCCGCAACCCGTCAGGCTCTGGGCTGGGACTATGCGCCTTTCGAGATTCCTGAGGAAGTCTACGAGGACTATCGGGTCAATGTAGCGGAGCGCGGAGCTGCGGCTTATGATGCTTGGGTGAGGTTGGTCGAGGACTACAAGCAGGCCTATCCAGAGGCAGCAGCAGAAGTAGCGGCCATCATTGCCGGTCAGGATCCGGTTGAGATCAAGCCGGAGGACTTCCCTGTCTTAGAAAATGGCTTCTCTCAGGCTACCCGTAACTCCAGTCAGGATGCCCTCAATGCTGCAGCCAAGGTCCTGCCGACCTTCCTAGGCGGATCAGCTGACTTGGCCCATTCCAATATGACCTATATCAAGGAAGACGGCCTGCAGGATGATGCTCACCGTCTCAACCGCAATATCCAGTTTGGCGTGCGGGAATTTGCCATGGGAACTATCCTGAACGGGATGGCCCTGTACGGCGGCCTGCGGGTCTACGGCGGTACTTTCTTTGTCTTTTCCGACTATGTCAAAGCAGCTGTCCGTCTGTCTGCTCTGCAGGGACTGCCGGTCACTTATGTCTTCACCCATGATTCGATTGCGGTTGGAGAAGACGGCCCAACTCATGAGCCGATTGAGCATTTGGCCGGTCTCCGGGCAATTCCTAATCTCACTGTTTTCCGGCCTGCGGATGCCCGGGAAACCCAAGCAGCTTGGTATCTGGCTCTCAAGAGCCAGTCGACTCCGACAGCCCTGGTCCTGACCCGTCAGAATCTGACAGTAGAAGAAGGGACCGACTTTGATAAGGTAGCCAAGGGGGCCTATGTGGTTTACGAGACCGGTGCTGACTTTGACACCATTCTTCTGGCTACTGGCTCAGAGGTCAATCTGGCGGTAGCTGCTGCCAAAGCTCTGGAAGCTGAAGGAGCGAAAATCCGTGTTGTCAGCCTGCCGTCAACCGAGCTCTTTGATGCTCAGGATGCAGCTTACAAAGAAGCCATCCTGCCAAACGCAGTCCGCCGCCGCGTCGCAATCGAGATGGCAGCCAGCCAGCCTTGGTACAAGTATGTCGGTCTGGACGGAGCGGTTATCGG
>NZ_KQ969394.1:163727-184745 GCF_001578865.1 Streptococcus sp. DD11 | reverse complement strand
AGAAGCAGAAATTCCAAGGAGGTTCCCCATGACCAATGAAGACATGATTTACCAGCTGTTGGATGAGCTGGGGATTGCCTATGACTGTTTGGAGCATGAGCCCATTTTTTCTGTCATTGAAGCAGCCGAAAAGGGCATCGTTCTGCCGGGCCAGCAGGTGAAAAACCTCTTTTTGAAAAACAAAAAAGGCAGGCAGTTCTACTTGGTCATTTTGCGGGACGAAAAGACTGCGGATATCAGGCGGCTGGCAGAAGTGCTGGGCGAAAAGCGGCTTTCTTTTGCCAACAGCAGCGATTTGGAACGGCTGCTGCAGGTTCAGCCCGGCGCCGTAACGCCTTTTGGCCTGCTCTTTGATCGGGAACACAGGGTTCAGCTCATTGTGGATGAGGATGTGGATGCCAGCCAGACTGTCGGCTTTCACCCCTTTGTCAACCACCGGACCCTCAATATCGCCTATACTGATTTTCTGCGTTTTTTGGAAAAGGCAGAGCATCCAGCCAGACGTATTCGCTGCTAGCCGGGTTCATTTTCTGTTTCCTTTATTTTAAATGCCCTTCCTTTTCTCAAATGACGGCGGACTGCCGGAGCCAGCGAAGGCTGCTCGTGCTGGCCGAAGAGCATTAGTCCGCATGGTCTGCCCATTCTGTCTGCTCTGGTGTGAACGCTCATCGTTTGATATCAGACCTGAGAATGACTTTGTCTAAAATCACAAAATCGCCTTGTAAAAGTACCTGAAATCTGCTATAGTAGTTCATATATGAAATATAAAGGAGTAGAGCATGAATCTTCAATTAATTTTAATGTTTGTTGCCATGATTGGACTGATGTTCTTCATGCAGCGTTCGCAGAAGAAACAGGCTGAAAAGCGGATGGAAAGCCTAAATAAACTGCAAAAAGGCTATGAGGTCATCACGATTGGCGGTCTCTACGGGACTGTTGATGAAGTGGATACGGATAAGAAAATCGTCGTACTGGATGTAGACGGAGTTTACCTGACCTTTGAGCTGACAGCTATTAAGACGGTTTTGCCGCTTTCTGAAGGGATTCCGGCAGCCGCAGGAGTTGACGGCGAAGTAAATGTGGATGCACCAGAGCAGGAATCTGCGATTGAAGAAGAGTAATAGCATGGAGAGAGGACAGCAGCTGCAGGCTGTTCTTTTTTTGTCGGCTGGAAAGTTGACGCTTTGTCGCTTTTTTTGCACTTCTGCCTGCAGAACATAGAGTCAAATGCCCACATTCCAAGGATTTATGTTATAATGAAATGATAAAACTTCAAATAGGATAAAAAGTATGTTTAGTTTTAAGAAAAAAGAAAAGCTGAACGCACCGCTGAATGTTCCCAAGCATATTGCCATTATTATGGATGGGAACGGTCGTTGGGCAAAGAAAAGAATGCAGCCGCGAGTGTTTGGGCATAAGGCTGGGATGGAGACCCTGCAGAATGTCACAATTGCAGCCAAGGAGATGGGGGTGCAGGTCCTGACAGTTTATGCCTTTTCAACGGAAAACTGGTCGCGGCCGGAAAAGGAGGTTTCCTTTATCATGAACCTCCCGGTGGAATTCTATGACCGCTATGTTCCGGAACTGCACAAGAATAAGGTCAAGATTCAAATGATAGGGGACACCGAAAAGCTGCCCAAAGCGACCTTTGAAGCTTTGGAAAAGGCTGAAAGCCTGACCCGTCTGAATACCGGTCTCATTCTTAACTTTGCTTTGAACTACGGCGGCCGCGATGAGATTAATCAGGCTGTGAAGCTGATTGCTCAGGATATTTTGGATGCCAAGTTCAGTCCCAGTGACATCACAGAAGACATGATTGGCAATTATCTCTATACCAGCAGCCTGCCGCGTCTGCTGCGGGACCCTGATCTGGTCATTCGGACCAGCGGAGAGCTGCGCCTCAGCAATTTCCTGCCTTGGCAGACAGCTTACAGCGAGCTTTACTTCACGGATGTTCTCTGGCCGGATTTTGATGAGAAGGCCTTGAAAGAAGCTGTGGCGGAATACAGCCGCCGCAACAGACGTTTTGGCGGTGTATAAGGGAGAAAGTATGAGTAAGGATTTACAAAAACGTGTTATTTTTGGCTTCATCGCCTTGGCTATCTTTATACCTCTGGTATTGATGGGCGGAGTGGCTTTTCAGATTCTGGTCGGTCTGTTGGCGATGCTGGCAGTCCATGAACTGCTGCGGATGAAGAGACTGCCTTCGACTTCGATTGAGGGAGTGCTGGCCATGCTGGCAGCCTTTGTCCTGACCCTGCCTTTGGAAAACTACCTGAAAGTTCTGCCGGTGGACGGCAATGTGGTGGCCTATGGCCTGGTTGTCTTTCTGCTGCTGGGCTGTACCGTTCTCAGTACAAGCTACAGTTTTGAGGATGCAGCCTATCCTATCGCATCCAGCTTCTATGTCGGTCTGGGCTTCAATGCCTTGATCGATGCCCGCCTCATGAATGTGGACAAGGTCCTGCTGGCCCTCTTTATCGTCTGGGCAACAGACAGCGGTGCTTATCTGGTCGGTACGCGCTACGGCAGGAGAAAACTCCTGCCCCATGTCTCCCCGAACAAAACCATCGAAGGCAGTCTGGGCGGAATTCTTGCGGCCGTGCTGGTAGCCGCAATCTTTATGTTCGTCCGGCCGCAGGTGGCGACGCCTTATAATTTCTTTGTTATGCTGGTGCTGACAGTGGTCTTCAGTATTGCCGGTCAGTTTGGTGACTTGGTTGAGAGTGCTCTCAAGCGCCATTTCGGCGTCAAAGATTCTGGGAAGTTTATTCCGGGCCACGGTGGTGTTTTGGACCGCTTTGACAGTCTGATTTTTGTCTTCCCGCTCATGCATTTTTTTGGCTTGTTCTAAGGCAGCAGTGCATGGTTGAAAGCCAAATTGACAAGTTTTCTAATCGGAAGGAATCTGATAATAGACCAGAATGAAATGCTTCATTTTTTAGATGAGTTCCTGTTCTATTACCAAAAGTATCAGCTGAGGGGTGGAAGCTGGGTTCATCATGTGGCCGCTTTCTGCTCCTTCTTTGATTGTAAAGAAAAACAAGATTTCTAGGAAAGGTATAAATAGAAGTCCATGCAATTTGTTACATTTATTATTATTTTTGGCGTCATTGTAGTGGTCCATGAGTTTGGGCACTTCTACTTTGCTAAAAAATCAGGTATTTTGGTCCGGGAATTTGCCATTGGTATGGGACCGAAAATCTTCTCCCATATCGGAAAAGACGGGACGGCCTATACGATTCGCATCCTGCCTTTGGGTGGCTATGTCCGCATGGCCGGCTGGGGAGAAGATTCGACTGATATTAAGATTGGCACTCCGGCCAGCCTGACTCTGGATGAGGAAGGCAAGGTGGTGCGCATCAATCTGTCCGGCAAAAAGGTAGACCAGACAGCCCTGCCCATGAGTGTGACAGCTTTTGACTTTGAAGAGAAGCTGGAAATCACCGGGCTGGTCCTGGAAGAATTGGCGACTTATCCGGTGGACCACGATGCAACCATCGTAGAGGAGGATGGGACGGAAGTTCGGATTGCACCTCTGGATGTGCAGTATCAGAATGCTTCGATTTGGGGCCGTCTCATCACCAACTTTGCCGGCCCTATGAACAATTTTATCCTCAGCGTCTTTGTTTTTATGCTTTTGGCCTTTGTCCAAGGCGGTGTGCAGGATGTCAACAGCAACCACTTTCGGGTACTGGACGGCGGAGCGGTTGCAGCAGCGGGAATTAAGAGCGATGATCAGATTGTCAAGGTCAACGGCTATGAGATTGCAAACTGGAGCGATCTGACGGAGGCGATTGCAAAATCAACTGCCGATGCCAAGGAAGCACCGCAGCTGCAGGTGACCTACAAGAGCGGCGGCAAGACTCAGGAAGCGACCGTAGAGCCCAAGAAGGAGGGCGACCGCTATCTAATCGGCGTTTCGCCGGCTATGAAAACCGGTTTCTGGGATAAGGTCTTGGGGGCCTTTACTGCCACCTGGACGACAACTGTCCGGATCCTGACCGCTTTAAAAGACATCATTTTTAATTTTAATATCAATAATCTGGGCGGCCCCGTGGCCATTTATAATTTCAGCAGTCAGGCAGCCCAGCAGGGCCTGCCGGCGGTGCTCAATCTTCTGGCTATGCTGTCGCTCAATATTGGTATTTTCAACCTGATTCCCATTCCGGCTTTGGACGGCGGGAAAATCGTCCTCAACATTCTGGAGGTCATTCGCAGGAAGCCTCTAAAACGGGAAACGGAAACCTATGTCACTCTGGCCGGAGTTGCTGTCATGGTCCTGCTCATGATTGTGGTGACCTGGAACGATATTATGAAATTATTCTTCTAAGAGCTATCTTGGAAAGAGAAAAAAGAAACCATTCTATGAAGATGAAGGAGTTTTGTTTTTATGAAACAAAGTAAAATGCTAATCCCGACCTTGCGCGAGATGCCCAGCGATGCTCAGGTTATCAGTCACGCCCTTATGCTGCGGGCGGGCTATGTCCGTCAGGTTTCGGCCGGTGTTTACTCTTACCTGCCCTTGGCCAATCGCGTGCTGGAAAAAGCCAAAGGGATTATGAGGCAGGAATTTGAGAAAATCGGTGCAGTTGAAATGCTGGCGCCTGCCCTGCTCAGTGCTGATCTCTGGCGGGAGTCCGGCCGTTATGAGACCTACGGAGAGGATCTCTACAAGCTGAAAAACCGGGAGAAATCGGACTTTATTTTGGGGCCGACCCACGAAGAAACGTTTACAGCGATTGTGCGGGATTCGGTCAAGTCCTATAAGCAGCTGCCGCTCAATCTGTATCAAATCCAGTCCAAATACCGCGATGAAAAGCGTCCCCGCAACGGCCTGCTCCGTACGCGGGAGTTCATCATGAAGGACGGCTACAGCTTTCATGCCAGCTACGACAGTCTGGATGTGGCCTATGATGAGTATAAGTCTGCTTATGAGAAGATCTTTACCCGCAGCGAGCTTGATTTCAAGGCTATCATCGGTGACGGCGGTGCCATGGGCGGCAAGGACAGCCAGGAGTTTATGGCCATCACGCCAGACCGGACGGATATCAGCCGCTGGGTGGTTCTGGACAAATCAGTGGCCAGCTTTGAGGAGATTCCTCAGGATGTCCAAGAAGCTATCCGGGCTGAACTGACCAGCTGGATGGTCTCCGGCGAGGATACGATTGCCTACTCCAGCGAGTCCAGCTATGCAGCCAATCTGGAAATGGCTGCCAATGAATACAAGCCGAGCGGCCGCGTGGTGACAGAAGAAGAAGTGGTGCGCGTGGAAACGCCTGACTGCAAGACGATTGATGATGTGGCGGCCTTTCTAGGTGTGGATGAAAGTCAGACTATCAAAACGCTGGTCTATCTGGCTGACGAGGAACCGGTTATTGCCCTTCTGGTGGGCAATGACCAGCTCAATGAGGTCAAGCTGAAAAATCATTTGGCTGCTGCTTTCTTTGAAGCAGCCAGCGAAGACCAGGTCCGCCAGCTTTTCGGTGCCGGCTTCGGCTCACTGGGGCCGGTCAGCCTGCCGGAGGGCACTCGGATTATTGCCGACCGTAAGGTGCAGGACAGCGCCAATGCTGTGGTTGGAGCCAATGAGGATGGCTATCACCTGACCGGTGTCAATCCGGGCCGCGATTTTACTGCGGAGTTTGTGGACATCCGCGAAGTCCGTGAGGGGGAAGTTTCACCGGACGGACAGGGCATCCTCCAATTTGCCCGCGGGATTGAAATCGGCCATATTTTCAAGCTGGGGACCCGCTATTCTGACAGTATGAATGCCAATGTCTTGGATGAAAACGGCCGGGCTGTGCCTCTGATTATGGGCTGCTACGGTATCGGTGTCAGCCGCCTGCTCTCTGCTGTCATGGAGCAGCATGCCCGCCTCTTTGTCAATAAGACACCTAAAGGTGATTTTCGCTATGCCTGGGGCATTAATTTCCCTAAAGAGCTGGCTCCCTTTGATGTCCATCTGATTCCGGTCAATGTCAAGGATGAGGAAAGTCTGGCTCTGACCGGCCGGATTGAGGAGAGTCTGCTGAAATCCGGCTATGAAGTGCTGGTCGATGACCGCAATGAGCGCGCCGGTGTCAAGTTCAGCGACAGCGACCTGATTGGCCTGCCGATTCGGGTGACTGTCGGCAAAAAAGCCGCCGAAGGCATCGTCGAGGTCAAGATTAAAGCCACCGGTGACACCATTGAAGTTCATGCGGACAATCTGCTGGAAACCCTGTCTATTTTGACTAAATAGAAATTACTGCAAAACTGTCAGCTGGTCTGGCAGTTTTTCTTTGCCAAATAGTGCTGAAAATGCTATAGTAGGAAAAAATGAATGAGAGGATACAAAATGGGATTATTTAGCGGATTGCTGGGCAATGCCTCGCAGAAAGATATCGACAAGGTGGAAAGGCAGCTGGAGGACATTCTGACCTCATCCGAAAATGTAGAGCTGGCTTTCAGCCTGATTCGGGATTTGATTGTCTTTACAGATTCCCGTTTGATCCTGGTGGACAAGCAGGGAATGACCGGCAAAAAGACGGCCTATAAATCCTATCCCTATCGCTCCATTTCCCGTTTCTCAGTCGAAACGGCGGGGCATTTCGACCTAGACGCCGAGCTGAAAATCTGGGTCTCCAGCGCAGAAGAACCCGCAGAAACCCTGCAGTTCCGCAGCGACAAGAGCGTCATCGCCATCCAGAAGGCCCTGGCAGAGGCGGTGCTGAAATAAAAGAAGAGGCAGACGAGGCATTCGTTCTGCTCTTTTTCTATCGAAAAAAGCCGCAATTTATGATAAAATAGGGTCACTACTGTACGAGGAAATGTGATGTCAAACAAGTTTGAAATTTTAATGAGTCAGCTCGGTATGCCGCTGGAAATGAGGAATTCAGAGGCCTTTTTGCATGGGGAAATTGAGAAAGTCCTGGTGCATAAGCTCAGCAAGGTCTGGGAGTTTCATTTTTCATTTTCGGAGATTCTTTCCGCTGAGCTTTTTCGGGAGCTGAAAAGCCGTTTGGCTGAGGAGTTTTCTAAGACCGGCAATCAGGCTGTTTTTGAGATTCATGTGGAAGACCCGCAGGTGACGGACGAGCTGCTGCAGGCCTACTACCAACTGGCCTTTGAGGACGGCCCCTGTGCCAGCCATGGCTTTAGGAGCCTGTATCAGGATTTGAAAGTTCATTTGGATGGAGATAGGCTGCTCATTGAAGGGGCTTCGACCATTGATACGGAGCATTTCCGCAAGAATCACCTGCCCAATCTCAGCCGCCAGCTGACCAAGTTTGGCTTTCCCAAACTGACCTGTCAGGTCCAGCACAATGACGAGCTGACCCAGCAGCAGGCTCAGAATTTTCAGGCTCATAAGGATAGGGTCGAGCAGGAAGCCAATGATGAAGCCCTGAGGGCCATGGAGTCGCTGGCGCAGATGGCGCCGCCCCCCAGCGAAGAAAAGCCTTCCTACAGTGATTTTCAGGCTCGCAAGGCTGCAGCCAAGCCCAAGCTGGATAAGGCTGAGATTACGCCTATGATCGAGGTGCAGACCGAGGAAAACCGTCTGGTCTTTGAGGGCATGGTCTTTGATCTGGAGCAGAAGGTCACTCGGACCGGCCGGGTCTTGCTCAACTTCAAGATGACCGACTACACTTCCAGCTTTGCTCTGCAGAAATGGCTGAAAAACGAAGAAGAAGCCAAGAAGTTTGACATGATTAAGAAAGGTGCCTGGCTGCGCGTGCGGGGCAATGTGGAGATGAACAACTTCACCCGCGACCTGACCATGAATGTCCAGGATGTGCAGGCCGTTACCCACTATGAGCGTAAGGACCTGATGCCGGAGGGTCAGAAGCGGGTCGAATTTCACGCCCATACCAATATGTCCACCATGGATGCCCTGCCCGAAGTGGAGGAGATCGTAGCGACAGCGGCTAAGTGGGGCCACAAGGCTGTCGCCATTACCGACCACGGCAATGTGCAGAGCTTCCCCCACGGCTACAAGGCAGCCAAGAAGGCTGGCATCCAGCTGATTTACGGCATGGAGGCCAATATCGTGGAAGACAAGGTACCTATTGTCTATCATGAGGAGGACCAGGACTTCAAAGAGGCGACTTATGTCGTCTTTGACGTGGAAACGACCGGCCTTTCAGCGGTTTATAATGACCTGATTCAGGTGGCCGCTTCTAAGATGCACAAGGGCAATGTGATTGCCGAGTTTGACGAATTTATCAACCCCGGCCATCCCCTGTCAGCCTTTACGACGGATTTGACCGGCATTACCGACGAGCATGTCCGCAATGCCAAGCCGCTGGAGCAGGTCCTGCAGGAGTTTCAGGATTTCTGCCAGGACAGTATCCTTGTGGCCCACAATGCTACTTTTGACGTCGGTTTTATGAATGTCAATTATGAGCGCCACGGCCTGCCCCGCATCAGCCAGCCAGTCATCGATACGCTGGAATTTGCCCGCAATCTCTATCCAGAGTACAAGCGTCATGGTTTGGGGCCTTTGACCAAGCGTTTCCAGATTGCTCTGGAGCACCACCACATGGCCAATTACGATGCCGAAGCAACCGGCCGTCTGCTCTTTATCTTTATCAAGGATGTGGCTGAAAAGCATGGTGTGACCAATCTCAAGGATTTGAATACGGATCTGGTCGATGAGAATTCTTACAAGAAAGCTCGGGTCAAACATGCGACCATTTATGTGAAAAATCAGACGGGGCTCAAGAATATTTTCAAGTTAGTCAGTCTGTCCAATACCAAGTATTTCGAAGGTGTCCCGCGGATACCGCGGACCGTACTGGATGCCCATCGTGAGGGCTTGATACTGGGCTCCGCCTGCTCAGAGGGCGAAGTCTTTGATGCTGTGGTCTCTCAGGGAGTGGATGCGGCGGTCGAAACAGCCAAGTATTATGACTTTATCGAGGTCATGCCGCCGGCCATTTATGCTCCGCTCATTGCCAAGGAGCAGATCAAGGATCAGGAAGAGCTGCAGACCATTATTCGAAACTTGATTGAGGTCGGAGACCGCTTGGGCAAGCCGGTCCTTGCGACGGGCAATGTCCACTATCTGGAGCCCGAAGACGAGATTTACCGCGAGATTATCGTCCGCAGTCTGGGGCAGGGAGCTATCATCAACCGGACCATTGGCCACGGGGAAAATGCTCAGCCCGCGCCGCTGCCCAAGGCTCATTTTCGGACCACCAATGAAATGCTGGACGAGTTTGCCTTTCTGGGAGAGGACTTGGCCAAGAAACTGGTCATCACCAATCCCAATCAGCTGGCCGAGACCTTTGAGCCGGTCGAGGTGGTCAAGGGCGATCTCTACACGCCTTTCATTGACAAGGCAGAGGAGACGGTTGCTGAGCTGACTTATGAGAAGGCCTTTGAGATTTACGGCAATCCACTGCCCGATATTGTGGACCTGCGGATTGAAAAAGAGCTGACCTCCATCTTGGGGAATGGCTTTGCCGTGATTTATCTGGCTTCGCAGATGCTGGTGCACCGCTCTAATGAGCGGGGCTATCTGGTTGGCTCGCGGGGGTCTGTCGGCTCCAGCTTTGTCGCGACCATGATCGGGATTACCGAGGTCAATCCTCTGTCGCCCCACTATGTCTGTGGCAAGTGCCAATACAGCGAATTTATCACTGACGGCTCCTATGGTTCCGGTTTTGATATGCCGGATAAGGACTGTCCAGAGTGCGGCCACAAGCTCAGCAAGAACGGTCAGGATATTCCCTTTGAGACTTTCCTTGGGTTTGACGGGGACAAGGTACCCGATATTGACCTCAACTTCTCTGGAGAGGATCAGCCCAGCGCCCACTTGGACGTGCGGGACATCTTTGGAGCTGACTATGCCTTTCGGGCCGGTACCGTTGGTACGGTGGCAGCCAAGACAGCCTTCGGCTTTGTCAAGGGCTATGAGCGCGACTACGGCAAGTTCTACCGGGACGCCGAGGTGGAGCGCCTGGCTCTGGGAGCGGCTGGAGTCAAGCGGACGACCGGTCAGCACCCGGGCGGTATCGTTGTTATCCCTAACTACATGGATGTTTATGATTTTACGCCGGTCCAGTATCCGGCTGATGATGTGACAGCCGAGTGGCAGACCACTCACTTTAACTTCCATGATATTGATGAAAATGTCCTCAAGCTGGATGTGCTGGGACATGATGATCCGACCATGATTCGCAAACTCCAGGACTTGTCTGGCATTGATCCTAATGACATTCCCATGGATGATGCGGGCGTCATGGCTCTCTTTTCAGGGACGGAAGTGCTGGGTGTGACCCAGGAGCAAATCGGCACGCCGACTGGTATGCTGGGAATTCCGGAGTTTGGAACCAACTTTGTACGGGGTATGGTCGATGAGACCCATCCGACGACCTTTGCGGAATTGCTGCAGCTGTCTGGTCTGTCCCACGGGACCGATGTCTGGCTGGGCAATGCTCAGGACCTGATCAAGCAGGGCATAGCCGATCTGTCCACTGTTATCGGCTGTCGGGACGACATCATGGTTTACCTCATGCACAAGGGCTTAGAGCCTAAGATGGCCTTTACCATCATGGAGCGGGTGCGGAAGGGCCTCTGGCTCAAGATTTCTGATGATGAGCGCAATGGCTATATTGCGGCTATGAAGGAAAATAATGTGCCCGAATGGTACATCGAGTCCTGCGGCAAGATCAAGTACATGTTCCCCAAGGCCCATGCGGCGGCCTACGTGATGATGGCCCTGAGGGTAGCTTATTTCAAGGTGCATCACCCCATTTATTACTACTGTGCCTACTTCTCGATTCGGGCCAAGGCTTTTGACATCAAAACCATGAGCGGCGGTCTCGATGCGGTTAAGCGCAGGCTGGCAGAAATTGCTGAAAAGCGCAAGAACAACGAAGCTTCCAATGTAGAAATTGACCTTTATACGACCATGGAAATCGTCAATGAAATGCTGGAGCGGGGCTTCAAGTTCGGCAAGCTGGACCTCTATAAGAGCCATGCGACTGAGTTTCTCATCGAGGGGGACACCCTGATCCCGCCTTTCTCTGCCATGGACGGTCTGGGGGACAACGTTGCCCGCCAAGTGGTCAGAGCACGGGAAGAAGGAGAATTCCTCTCCAAGACAGAGCTTCGCAAACGTGGCGGCCTCTCCACCACCTTGGTCGAAAAAATGGACGACATGGGCATCTTGGGCAATATGCCTGAGGATAACCAGCTGAGTTTGTTTGATGAGTTTTTCTAAAATAATTCAACAAAGTTTAAAGATGGACGAACTTTGTCCATCTTTTTTGCTATATTTATTTTAGCAAATAGTAGATGGGAGAAGAAATGTTTTTTATCAAATAGAATTTAGGAAAATGAATAAAAATATTAAAGAAGCAGATGAGGATTTTATCAAGGAGAATCAATGCTTTTATTATTTCAAAAACCAAACATGTCTTTACGTTGTTGGAGTAACAGAACATACCAAAGAGGATTTGTTTGATACGCTAAAAACTTTGGGGTTTAATGATGAAGAACGCACTGATTTTAAAGTTAAATCTATCAGTAAAAGTGAATATTTAAAGGAGGTGGGGAACAAGCATTCAGCTCAAATAGGTCAGCTTTTTCTTTATTCAGATGAAAGAGAGTTTTCAAATTCTGGTGGCTTTGCTATCACTGATTTAGAATGCGGCGACTTAAATATTATAGGTTTAAATGAATTTCAAGAGTATGTTTTAAAATTAAAAATGTTTTTAAATAATCAAAAGGAAAGAAGGCGGAAGAAAGAAAAGGTCCTTGTTGAAAATCAGTTTTTAATTTTCAAAGGTTCTTTAGGAACTGGTAAAAAATTTGCTATCAAATATTTGATGAGGTTGTTAAATGTCAAGTGTAAGACTATTTTGAAAGATGGGTTTTCAGTTAATTTTGATTCAGAACAGCGTTTAGTGATAATAAAGGACTATTCAACTATGCATCCTAGAAAAAGAGAGGAATTAAAAAATAATATTTTAGAAACAAGGGGAGGAAGAGTATATATTTTTTTGGCAGAGTCAGATAGTATAGCTTATGAAATATCTAGAGAATTTCTTCCCATATTTCATGTCGTTTATGAATTAAATTTTCCTCCCTACTCATATAACGAACTTGTTAATATTATAAAATTTCGCTTAGGGGCTTATGGCTTTCATTTAGAAGAAGATCTAATAAAACTACTTTCAAATCATAATTGTCTTACAAATAGTTACGATAGTTGTTATTTGCTCAAAAGATTATTGAATATAATGTAATAGAAAGTAATTTGAGTAATGGAAAACAAAGTTTTTCTTTGCCGTTGGATCTGTTTTGTATGAAAGGTTGCAACAATCCATTAGCCACAAATTCTGATGCATTAAAGGAGCTAGACTGTTTGGTTGGCTTATCTACTGTTAAAAATCTGATTTATAAAATTTTAGCTTATTTTTCTATATCTCAAAGAAGGCTTGAAATAAATTCTTCACTCGTTCGGCAGTCTATGCACTTTATGTTTTCTGGAGCATCTGGCACTGGAAAAACAATCGTTGCTAGATTGTTGACAAAAATTTTTTATGAACATGGTATTATTAAATCAAACGTTTTGATTGAAGTAGGTCGCTCAGATTTAATTGGTGAATATGTTGGCCAAACAGATCCAAAGGTTAAAAGATTATTTGATAATGCAAAAGGCGGTATTTTGTTTATTGATGAGGCCTATAGTCTAATTCCACAAGGTGAGCGTGATTTTGCTAATGAAGCTATTCCTACAATTATTCAGGAAATGGAAAATAATAGAAATGATGTCATTGTGATTTTCGCTGGTTATACAGAAATGATGGAGGAATTTTTAAACATCAATCCAGGTTTAGCTTCTAGAATTAGTAGAAAAATTCATTTTGAAAATTACAACAAGTATGAACTGTATGACATACTGACTCTAATGGCTGATCAACAAGGTTATATAGTGGATAAGAAATGCAAAACTATCCTCCTGACTCATTTTGAAAAATGTCTTTGCTCAGAAAGTTTTGGTAATGCTCGTTATATCAGAAAACTATTTGAGTTAGTTTTATATATTCAGGCGGAGCGACTGATGAAAAAAGAGAGAGTATCAGATCTAATTGATGCAGAGTTGAGCTATTTGTCTTACATAGATTTTGAAAAAGCAATACACGATTTAGAGAAAAAAGAAAATAACTCAAAAATAATAGGATTCAGGGCAGATATATAGAATGTTCATGTTATAATATAGGGAAAGGGGAGGTTTTATGAACGATCAAGAACGTATTTTATCCATTTTGTTACGTTTGCAATCAGGAGCTCATCTATCAAAAAATCAATTAAGTGATGAGTTTGAGGTTAGTGCAAAAACGATTCAGAGAGATTTCTCATTATTAGGTGATTTTTTAATGACTCAGCCCATGATAGCAGCTGAGTTGGCATACGATTCAAAATATCATACAAGATATTTAAAAGGAAAATTACTTTTTAATAAAAAAGATATTTTAATAATTTCTAAGCTTTTATTAGAAAATAGAGCTTTAAAAAAGTAGAAAATGAGGACTTGTTAAAAAGCTTGTTGGGGCTTGTTTCAAAAGAGGAACAAAAAGAAATAGAAATGATTATCAACAGCGAAAGACTGAACTATGCCCCGATTACAGACGAGCAAAATCGTATTCAAAAGATTTGGGAATGGTCAGAGATGATTCGCAAGGAGAAGGTGCTAGAAATTGTCTACAAGAGTCCATATCAAGATAAAAAAGAGCATTTAATTTTTCCAGTTTCTCTGTATTATGATATTCATTATTTTTATATTGTTGCTTACAATCTTAAGAATGAGCATTACATGACCTTGCGTTTGGACAGAATTCAGACTTGGAAGTCCTCAAAGGAATCTAAACCTCGCATTTCTTATGGCAAAAAATTCAGGGATGGTGATATTCGTAATCAGCGGGTAGACGCTTTTTTAGGAAGAAAGATCACAGTTGAATTGGAATTCCGTTATGATCCAACTATTGTTTTAGACCAATTTCCTAATGCCCAGCGCTTATCAGCTGACGAAGGATGGACACGTTTTAAGTTTGAGAGTCAATATACACCTGGTCTTAAACGTTGGCTACTCAGTCAAGGAGAAGCAGTGAGAATTTTGTCGCCACAGTCTTTAGTTGATGATATTCGGAAGACGATGAAAGAAATTTTAGGCTACTATCAATAAATATTTTCGATATTTGAACTTAAGTGGACATAAAATGTCCATCTAAAGGTGTAGAATTTATATATTAAGAAATAAAGGAGGCAAACATGATTGAATGGATTGTAGTTGATAGGTTTGGCAATCAAATCGCAGGACCATTTATTGATAAAATAACAGCAGAAAACGTTGCAAAAGCAATTCCTAATGCTACTATTATTCCAAAGCATTAATGGCCCAAAGATTCTATGCTGATAAGATTTTTAGGAGATAATGATGAATGCCAATGAAAAAGAAATAGGATTTGAAAGTAAAAAAATATCAGAAATATTGAAATGGGATAGGCTAACAATACCAAGTTATCAAAGACCTTATAAATGGAACAGAAAGCATGTCAGAAATCTTTTTTATGATTTACGAGATGCTATGGGAAAAAAGGAATATCAAGTTGGCTCTGTTATCTTGCATGAGAATGATGGATGCCTGGATAATGATGGATGCCTAGATATTGTAGATGGCCAGCAACGATTGCTTTCCATTTCGCTATTTCTTTATGCTTTAGGTAGAGATAAAGAATTTAAAGGAGCAAGAAATTTACTTGAAGCTGACTTTGGAGAACTATCTTGCTATAATGCTTACGAAAATTTTAATGAATGGAAGAATTTAATCCAACTTGTAGGCGAGAAAGAAGCTGAACAGGTGTGTAGTTTTCTACTTGAAAATTGTTCTGTCTCGGTGATTACTATGCCACAGGAACGATTATCAGAGGCCTTTCAGCTGTTTGATTCACAAAATAATCGTGGAAAATCTCTAGAACCTCACGATTTACTCAAAGCTTATCATCTTCGTAAGCAAGATTCAGAAGATGAAAAGATTGTTGAAAAGTGGGAACAGTTTGTGGAGGATAAAGATTTAAGCCTCAAAGACTTATTTGACAAACATATCTTTCGCATGAGACGTTGGTCTCGGGGAGAGACAGGGCTTACAAACAAGCGTTATGGTTCTTATCTGCGTTTTACAGAGGATTTTATCGATGATTTTAAAGGTGTTGATTTAAATCAGAACTTTCCATACCTGGAATTGTATCGCCACATTGAAAATCTTCCTATGTCAATTACCATGCCTATTATTGATGGAAGTAAATTTTTTGAATATATCGAATCTGCCCATCATACTATTAAAAATTATAAAGTTTTTTTAAATGAAAAGTTAGGGGGTTCTGATGAGCCTGAGAGGGAAGAAGAAAATTTAACTTACCCAGAAGGTATGTTGAAAATTTACAATAGCTCAAGGGGACGCTATCTCAAGTGCCATAATTTGTTTTTTAATGTTTGTTCGCTTTTCGCAGAGAGATTTGGGAAAGAAGAGCTATCAAAGGAAATAGTAGAGACCTTGTTTATTTGGGCTTACTACCCCCGTGTGAAGTCTCGAGCGATATATGATGTAACGGTAGGAAAATATGCTGCTGGTGGAAGGTTTAGACAAAAAGAGGTTCAAAAACTATTCCAACTTTTAGCCCATGCTGTAACTCCAAATGATTTCATGGTTAAGATAGATCGAGAATTATTTGAAAATTATACTGTGGAGCAAATTATAGAGGAGGAAAAAGAGAAATGGTAGAAACACATATAAGCTTATCAGTTAATCGTTTGTTAAATGAAGATAGCTATGCTATTCCTCTTTACCAGAGAAATTTTTCCTGGACTTATGATGAAATTGAGCAATTATTGAACGATGTAGCAGATGCTTTTCAGGAACAAAGAGAAAATTACTATATTGGAACATTAGTCGTTAATGAGGAAAATGGTTTTTTCAAAATCATAGATGGGCAGCAGCGGACAACAGCCCTTAATTTGATTGCCTTAGCTTTGAAACATGAGTTTGGTTTTGATAGATTGAGAGCTGTTAATCTTATTTTCCCAGCTAGGAAGAAGTCAAATGAGAATATTCAAAAGTTATTCACCAAGCAAAAAATTTCTGAGAATGATGAAAATGAGCTGACTAGAGGTTACAGACATGCTTATGACGCATTGAAAAAAGTACTAGAGGAGCGGCAATTTGAATCTAAATCTTTCTTTAATTATCTTTTTGATAAAGTCATTATTTTTCGTAGTATTCTTCCTAATGATTTAGATTTGAATCTCTATTTCGAACGATTCAACTCTCGAGGAGAACAACTAGAGGCTCATGAAATTCTTAAGGCGCAAATGATGGCTAAGTTTGGTGAAGATCAAGAAATGGCACATAAATTTGCAAGAATCTGGGAAGCCTGCGCAGAGTTTGATAGGCCAGTATTAAAAGCTTTTCAAATCCGAAGTAGACCAAACAATCCTGATGAAGAGGGGGAGAAAATTTTTGGGAAAGAATATGCTAATTTCAAATTACAAGAAGTATTTGATGAGATGGGAGTTGACAAGTTAGAGACAAAAAGTCTAATAGAGGTTATTTCTGGGGACAAATCTGAGAGGGGGAGAGCAGAAAGTAAAGAGTCAGATATTTCAAACTATACAACTGTAATTGATTTTCCAACGTTTTTGCTTCAAGTGTTTTTCATTATGGAAGGAAGTAATGAAACTACATTTGATGATAAAAAATTATTGAAAATTTTTGAAATTGAACAACGAGATAGAGAATGGGTCCAACAATTTGGGCAACTACTTCTGACTATGAAGCATATATTTGATACGTTTATCGTAAAAAATGTCCAATTAGAAAATGAAACCGAATGGCAAATCAAACGAGCTCAGTATGAGACATATCAACGAAATGAAAATAGAGGATGGAAATATGTTCGAATTAATTTTCAAAAAAATACTTTTGACAATTTAAACAAAAATATTATCCTCCTCCAATCCATGTTTGCTGTCACCTTCACCGCTAATCGTGATAGTCGTTGGTTATATGAGATCTTACAATTTCTCTACAAGCATATGGAAGAGTTAAATCAAGCAGAATTTGCTGTTCAGTTTAAGGAGTTTCTTGAAAAAATGGCAGTGAGATATGCTGAAGAAAGATTGTTTACTGAGGATGGAAGTATAAAGAAATACGGGGATATTCCTGTTTATGCATTTAACTTTGTAGATTATATTTTATGGAAAAATCGTTCTGATTTAAAAGAAAAATATTCGAGTGTTGAATTTGAAGCTTTCAAATTTGCCTATCGCCGTTCCATAGAGCATTGGTATCCTCAGAATCCAGATGATCAGGATGGATTGAGCAAATTACCTGATGAATTTTTGCATTCCTTTGGCAATCTTTGTGTCGTTACAGATAGCCAGAATTCTAAGTTTGGAAATTTAGTTCCAAGTGCAAAATATAATCAATGGCAAGGTATATTCTATCGTCAAAGTCTAAAATTACAGATGATGGCAGAAATAACAGAACAAAAAGATTATGGCTGGAGAGAGAATCAGATAAAAGAATTGGAAAAAGAGATTTTACCTATGGTTAACCAATTTATAGAAAGTAAAAAGTAAGTTGTCAGATCTAGATAATTTAAGAGGCTAATGTATATCCAATAGATTTACATTGGCTTTCTTTTTTGTTAAAATAGTCTTATAGAAAGAAGGTGAGAGTATGTCAAAGACTAGTATGAGTATCCGCTTGGACAGTGAGGTCAAGGAGCAGGCTCAACAGGTTTTCAACAGCTTGGGCATGGATATGACAACGGCTATCAATATTTTTCTTCGTCAGGCTATTCAATACCAAGGGCTGCCCTTTGATGTTAGACTAGATGAAAATAGGAAGCTAATGGAAGTATTGGCAGATTTAGATCAAAATCGGAATATGAGTCAGTCTTTTGTGAGCGTCTCAGACTTGATGGAGGATTTGCGTGCTTAAGATTCGTTATCATAAGCAGTTTAAAAAAGATTTTAAGTTGGCTGTGAAGCGTGGACTTAAGGCAAACTTGTTAGAAGAAGTATTGGAGTTTTTGATTCAGGAAAAGGAACTTCCTGCCAAATATCGAGATCATCAATTGACAGCATCCAAGCATTTTAAAGGAGTGCGAGAATGCCATATCCAGCCGGATTGGCTCCTGGTTTATAAAGTAGACAAGGAAGAATTGATTTTAAACTTGCTTAGGACAGGCAGTCATAGTGATTTATTTTAATCTATTAAAAGATAATTGAGGATTCTGAAGACGCCAGTACAAGTAAGAGTTCATACCTTAGAATTATGATTTAGAAAGGACTCTCTCATGAAACTTAGAATAAATGCCGAAGATAAGCCTGCGCAAAAGGTGTTTGATTACCAGCTGGATCTTGACCCAGATACGATTTTGAAAATGACCGCTTTGATTTGCGGTACGGTGGCAGCGGTTAGCCTGCTGTCCCTGTTTAAAGAGAATTAACAAAAGAAAAGGAGAAGCAGCATGGTTCTGCCAAATTTTAAAGAAAACTTAGAAAAATACGCTAAACTATTGGTCGCCAATGGTATCAATGTGCAGCCGGGTCACACGGTGGCGCTCAATATTGATGTAGAGCAGCGTGAGCTGGCTCACTTGATTGTCAAGGAAGCCTATGCTCTGGGAGCTCACGAGGTCATCGTCCAGTGGGCGGATGATTTGACTACGCGGGAAAAATTCCTCCATGCGCCAATGGAGCGCTTGGACAATGTTCCAGACTATAAGGTGGCTGAGATGAACTATCTCCTCGAAAAGAAAGCCAGCCGCTTGGGTGTTCGTTCATCTGATCCGGGGGCTTTGAATGGCGTGGATGCCGAGAAATTATCGGCTTCTGCTAAGGCTATGGGGATAGCCATGAAACCGATGCGGATCGCAACCCAATCCAATAAAGTCAGCTGGACAGTTGCAGCAGCAGCGGGTACAGAGTGGGCTAAGAAGGTCTTTCCAAATGCAGCCAGCGATGAGGAAGCGGTAGACTTGCTTTGGGATCAGATTTTCAAAACCTGCCGTGTCTATGAGAATGATCCAGTAGCTGCTTGGCAGGCGCATGAAGAAAAACTCAGCTCAAAAGCTAAGGTTTTAAATGAAGAGCAATTTACGGCTCTGCACTACACAGCTCCGGGAACCGACTTGATATTGGGCTTGCCAAAGAACCACCACTGGGAGTCAGCTGGCAGTCTCAATGCCCAGGGCGAGTATTTCATTGCCAACATGCCGACAGAAGAGGTCTTTACAGCACCGGACTTCCATCGGGCTGAAGGCTATGTGACCAGCACCAAGCCTCTCAGCTACAATGGTAACATTATCGAGGGCATCAAGGTGACCTTTAAGGATGGCCAGATTGTGGACATTACTGCTGAAAAGGGCGACCAAGTGATGAAGGATCTTGTCTTTGAAAATGCGGGTGCGCGTGCTTTAGGTGAAGTGGCCTTGGTGCCCGATCCAAGCCCGATTTCCCAGTCTGGCATTACCTTCTTTAATACCCTTTTCGATGAGAATGCTTCTAACCATCTGGCTATCGGTGCGGCCTATGCGACCAGTGTAGTCGGTGGGGAGAATTTCTCCGAAGAAGAGCTGGAAGCAGCCGGTCTCAACCGCTCAGATGTCCATGTGGACTTCATGATTGGCTCTGCTCAGATGAATGTGGATGGTATCCGCGAGGACGGCAGCCGTGTAGCCATCTTTAAAAATGGAGATTGGGCGATTTAGATAGAAGCGCAGCTCTCTTGAACAAAGTGAACAGATAGGATTTTGAAAGCTGACGGAGGATTATTTGAAAGCCAATCAGGGCTGAGATTTTTTCAGTCTCCTGAGACAAAGACAACAGAAAGAAGGATAGAATATGATTGGTAGTATGTTTGTTGGATTTATCATCGGACTCATTGCCGGGGCTATTACCAGCCGCGGTGAGCGGATGGGCTGTATCGGTAAAATCCTTTTGGGCTGGGTCGGCTCCTTCGTCGGCCAGCTGCTTTTCGGAAATTGGGGCCCCATGCTGGCGGACACAGCCATTGTTCCGTCTGTGCTGGGCGCGGTCATCCTTTTAGCGATTTTTTGGCGGAGAGGGAGCTAGGATTGTTGATGATATAGAAAAAGACTTGGATCAGTTTGAATCCAAGTCTTTCTGTGTTCTGTCAGTGCTTTTCAAAGAGTAGGATCCTACTCAATCACCAGCATGCCTTCTTTCACTGCGAAAGGGTCTTTTTCATCGATGCGGTCGTAGAACATGACGCCGTTGGTGTGGTCGATCTCATGCTGAACGACGATAGAGTTGTAACCCTTGAGTTTGATACGGTGCTTTTGGCCGTCCTTGTCAAAGTAGTCCACGGTCACCCGTGCATGGCGGATGACATAGCCCGGTACCTCGCGGTCGACCGACAGGCAGCCTTCACCGTCGGCCAGAGCAGCATCCTGCACCGAATGGGCGACGATTTTGGGATTGTACATAACGGCCTGCAGGCTGTAGGCTTCCTTGGGCGGATTGCCCTCTTCATCGGGAGCATTTGGCACAAGGACAGCGATGATGCGCTTGGAAATATCCAGCTGGGGTGCAGCCAGCCCGACACCGCCGCGCAGCCCCATTTTTTCAGCTGTGACCGGATCCTGCGAATGCTTAAGAAACTGCAGCATCTTCTCGCCCAGAATGACTTCCTGCTCTGACAGGGGGAAGGTGACTTCCTCTGCCAGAGCCCGCAGGGTCGGATGGCCCTCCCGGATAATATCGCTCATATCAATCAGATGAGCTGCTTTGCTTATTCTATCAATGGCAGTATTTTTTTCAATAACAGACATGATTCTCTCCTTTTTCTCTACAGAACATGATAACACAAAACAAGTCAGAAATAAAGGCAGGGCATGAGAATTTAGCGAAGGCCGTTGCGTCTTTGACTAAAAAAATGTATGATAGAAGTACTGCGATCATTAAAGGAAAAGAATATGAAAAAGTTTATGGAAAAGC
>NZ_KQ969394.1:162100-163653 GCF_001578865.1 Streptococcus sp. DD11 | reverse complement strand
TCATGCTGCTGCTGAATGGTGTCATTGAAAAATACCTGACTGAGCGCCAGATGATTGTGACAGGGCTCCTGATTTTTTCGCTCTGCAGTTTTGTCCCTCTCTTTGATCAGTCTTACTGGCTGATTTTTGCCTCCCGCCTAATCTTTGGTATGGGGCTGGGCCTGCTTAATGCCAAGGCGATTTCCATCATCAGCGAGCGCTACCAGGGCAGGGAGCGCGTGCAGCTGCTGGGCCTGCGGGGCTCAGCAGAGGTAGTCGGAACAGCGCTCTTGACCCTTGGGGTCAGTCTGCTCCTGCCTTTCGGCTGGCAGGCAGTCTTTTTGGTCTATGCCTTTGGTCTGGTAGTTCTGGCCCTTTATCTGCTCTTTGTTCCGGCTGAACAGACAGCGAGCAAGGGAAAGAGCCGTCAAAAGAAACCGCTGCAATTGACGAAAGAAGACTGGCGGCTGAGTCTGGGCTTTGCCTTTGTGGCGGGGGTCATTGTCCTGACCAATATCGCCATCAACGTGCGCGTGCCGGGGATTGTTGAACACTCTGGCATGGGGACGGCCCAGACGGCAGGTCTGATTCTTTCGCTGATGCAGCTGACTGGGATTGCGGCTGGGATTAGCTTTGCCGCTTTTCTCCGGTATTTCAAGGAAAGACTGCTGACGGTTTCCGGCTTTGCCTTTGGTCTTATGCAGCTCTTCATCGGTCTTGCGCCCAATCTGTGGGTTCTCACGCTCAGCGCTATTGCGGCCGGCTTTGTCTACAGCATTGCCCTGACTGCCATCTTTTACACCTTGTCGGAGCGCATCTCAAGCAGTCTCCTCAACCAAGCGACTTCTATCGTCATTCTGGGCTGCAGTGCCGGAGCTACAGCGACGACCTTTGTTCTCAGTTCTATCGGCCGTTTTTCCAGTCATCCGGCTGTCATTTTCAGCATTCTGGGTTCGGCCATGATTCTGACGGCTCTCTTTGCCCTTCGTATAGGCAAAGACAAGACTTCAGCTCTGTAGGAGGTTTCCATGCGCCTAGATAAGTTTTTAGCAGAAAATGGCCTCGGCTCACGGGCCCAGGTCAAGCAAGTCCTCAAGAAGGGGCTGGTTTTGGTCAATGGCAGAGCAGAAAAATCACCCAAGGCTCAGATTGATGAGAGGACAGATGAGATTGTCGTTTCCGGCCAAAAGCTAAACTATGAACACTTCGTCTACTATCTGCTCAACAAGCCGCAGGGCGTTATTTCAGCGACGGAGGATGAACGGCATCAGACCGTACTGGACCTGCTGGACGAGACTGCCCGGCGGAAGGCCGTTTTTCCAGTCGGCCGCTTAGACATTGATACGCATGGGCTCTTGCTCCTGACTAATAACGGCAAGCTGGCTCATGCCATGCTGTCGCCCAAAAGGCATGTTGCTAAGGTCTATCACGCTCAGATAGCCGGGATGATGGATGAGCAAGATGCAGAGCGCTTTGCTGCCGGCATCAAGCTCAAAGACTTTAGCTGCCAGCCCTCCCGCCTGGAAATTTTAGAAGTCAGTCAGAAAGCCAATAGCAGCCGGGTCCGGATTACG
>NZ_KQ969394.1:155800-161679 GCF_001578865.1 Streptococcus sp. DD11 | reverse complement strand
AGCCGGGTCCGGATTACGATTTCCGAAGGCAAATTTCACCAAGTCAAGCGCATGGTCCAAGCCTGCGGCAAAGAAGTCACGGACCTTCAGCGCGTGAGTATGGGGCCTCTGAAGCTGGAGCCAGAGCTGGCTCTGGGTGTCTATCGCCGCCTGACTTCAGAAGAATTAGAAAGCTTAAGGATTTTCAAAGTCCAGCTGTGAATCCCGCTGCCTGTTTAGAGGTGCGGGATTTTGATTGATTTGTCTGACCGTCCTTGCGTCCGGGCTCAGAATACTCTATAATAAAACTATCAACAACTGAGAGGACGCTATGGACAAAAAAGAGAACTGCTCTTCAATTATGAATGGGGAATCACGGTGCTGGCCCTTTTATCCATCAGTCTGGTGATTCTTGATTTCATTGGACTGCTGGACATCTATGCTGTTCCTTATGTCTGGATTGATGAGGGCATTACCTTGATTTTTGCTGTGGATTATACAGTGGGAATCTATAAAGCCAAGAGGAAATGGGTTTATTTCAAAAAGCATTTTTTTGATTTGCTGGCGATTATTCCTTTTAATCTGCTGTTTGCTTTCTTCCGGCTGGGCAGAATCGTCCGTTTGGTGAAGCTGACCAAGATTTTCCGCCTGATTGGTCTCAGCAGCAAGCTGAGAAAAGTCGTTAAAAAGTTCACAGGAAAAAATGGGATCATGCGTTTTCTATCCATCAATGCCGGCATCATCATTATCAGCAGTGCGATTGTGGCCTATGTTGAGCACCATGCTTTTATCGATGCGGTTTGGTGGTCGGTTGCGACGGTGACCACTGTCGGCTATGGCGATATTGTGCCCAAGACCCTCATAGGAAAGGCAGTCGCTGTAGTGCTGATGTTCAGCGGCATTGGAACTCTGGGCCTTCTGACCACCTCCCTGACCAACTTTTTTATCAGCCGGGAAAACAATACAGGAAATAAACTGGCGAAGATTGAAACGGAATTGGCCCAGCAGAGAGTCATACTGGAAGAAATCAGGAGCCTGCTCAAGCGGCAGTCAGATGACGATCAGACGTGAGCAGAATGATTTGACAAAGCCAGTCCTTCTTGATAGAATAAGAATGTCGCGAAGACAAATAACTTCTTCTTGGTTGCAGGAATTGCCAAGCCTGTCACTCGGATGAAGCGTAAAGAAAAGGAGAAAATCATGGCAATCTCAAAAGAGAAAAAAAATGAAATCATTGCACAATATGCACGTCACGAAGGTGATACTGGTTCTGTTGAAGTTCAGGTAGCAGTCCTGACTTGGGAAATCAACCACCTCAACGAGCACATCAAGGTGCACAAAAAAGACCACGCAACTTACCGTGGCTTGATGAAGAAAATCGGCCGCCGTCGTAACCTTTTGGCTTACCTGCGTAAGAACGATGTCAACCGCTACCGTGAGTTGATCAACTCTCTGGGACTTCGTCGTTAATTCAAGATACAAAGGCCTTTAAAAGCACCAGGCAAAAATAGGAAAATTGACGAAGAAACTTTAGTTTCTAGGAGATTTTATCTTTTTTGCCAAGTGCTTAGGCCGTGTTCAATTGAATATACAAAGTTGAAGCTGCTCTATTATAGAGTAGTTTTTCTTTTTCACTGGAATTTTAGCCCGAGCTCAGATTGGCTCTCTGGTTTCAGAGAGTTTTTTCATTTTCTCGACGCTTTTAGGCCGTGTTTAGTTGAGCGTGCTTTTGTTGGCATAAAGATTGAAAAACAACCCTCTAGTCAGACTAGAGAGTTGTTTTTACTCTTTCAGAAATTCTTGGATAGCAGGGGCTGCGGCAAGGGAAAAGCGTTCATCGATTCGATGTTCGCCGCCTTCTACAGTGACCAGCTCTGCATTTGGAATGGTCTGACTGGCGTCGACGGCATACTGGTAGGGAACAACAGAGTCGTCAGTGCCATGTATAATGAGGGTTGGAGCAGTAATTTTTGCCTGCTCTGCTTGAATATCAATATCCAGGGCATCAATCAGATAAATCTTGCCCAGAGTGGCATTGTGGTGCGTCATGCTGTCAGGCAGCTGGTCCAGGGCTGGGCTTCCCAGATTGCGATAGGTCTCCTTGACATCGTCAAATAGGACAAAGGCTGGAAAGATCAGCAGGAGCTTGTGCACACGGTCGGGGTGGGCAGCTGCATAGAGACTGGCCACCACGCCGCCTTGGCTAGCGCCAAACAAGCTTATTTTCCCCTTGTCTACAAAAGGCTCGGCTCCGAGCTTTTCCATAACCTGTGTCAAGTCTGTGAGCTCAGTTTTGACGGACATATTGAGCATGTCCTGTCCGCCGCTTTTGGAGCGATGGCTGCCTCCGTAAAAGTCAAAGCGATAGACCAGATAGCCCTGCTTGGCCAGCAGCTGGCTGTACAGTTCATATTGCTCAAGGGTGTTGTTGAATCCATGTGCGATGACGATGGTTGGTAAATTTTTATTTTTATAGTCGCGGGGAGCGGTTATCACGCCGTAGAGCTGCCTATCATCGGTTGAGATGCTGTACTCTTCGGACACGATGTCTTCTGTCGGTGTCAGCTCATTGTCGGCTTTTTTCTTATCCGCTGTCTGCGCGCTTTCTTGCTTGGCAGCGGTTTGATTTGGTTTTGCCTGGGCCTGCCAGAAGAGAACAGCCGCTCCAGCCAAGGCTAATAGGATGAGAAAAGTCCAAAAGTATTTCATAACTCTCTCCTTTCAGTATTTGTAGTATTATAGCGGAAATGGCCCTTTTTGACAAGAAAAGAGACTGCAGGCAGCTCACCCTCTTTTATATCTTGACGGCCGTCTCCCTGCGGGTCTCTGATTTTCTTGATTTTTTTGGAAAATCTTGCTAGACTGTAGCTACTAAGATAAAAACACGGTTCTGGTTGGTAGTCCAGACATAGGTTTGTCTCGTTTTCGCGAGGCTGTGAATCCTATCAGTAACCTTCCTCCTTGGGTTGTCCGTTCTTGGGGATTTTTTAAGGAGGTGCTGTCATGGAGAAGGTTTCAATGACGCTGACAGTTTATTTTGACGGGGGCTTTTGGTATGGCCTGTTTGAGCGGGAGCAAGCGCAAGCTTATGCGGTCTGCCGTGTTCCTTTTGGTGCGGAGCCCAGCAATCAGGAAGTGCTGGATTTCCTGCATCAGCATTACCATCAGCTGCGCTTCAGTCCTAGTATCAAGGCAAAGTCTAAGGTCAGGCCGATTAATCCCAAACGCCTGCAGCGGCAGGCTAAGAAGGAGCAGGCGGCCCGGCCTTCCACGAAGTCTCAGGAGGCGCTCAAGCTGCAATGTGAAGAGCAAAAGCAAGCCGCTAAGTCTCGGCGCAGGCAGCAGAAAGAACGGGTCAAGCAGAGAAAATTCGAACGCAAACAGCAAAAACGCTTGGAAAAACACAAGGGACATTGAATCCGTTTTTCCACTGCTTGAAGGCGGTAGGACAGAACTAAATTTTTAAACATTTAGTTCTGTCCCAGCCTTTTTTCTTTAGGATGATTGGAGGCAGGTGCTTTATTTTTACTTGATGGCGTAAATTGTCAAATAACTGTCAGGCATTGTTATGGCTTTGTCAGAAATTCTTCTGTATAATAAATACATCAATCAAATGAAACAAAAGAGGAAATCAACATGTCAAACAAAAAAGTTATCTTGATCACAGGCGCTTCATCAGGAATCGGCTACCAAACAGCAGAACAATTGGCCAAAGAAGGGCACAGCGTCTATGGGGCTGCGCGTCGGGTGGATGCTATGGAACCGCTCAAGGCCTTTGGCGTGACCCCTGTCCGTCTCGATATTACGGATGAAGCTTCTATCAAGGAAGCTCTAGAAACCATCATCGCTAAAGAAGGGCGCATCGATGTCTTGGTCAATAACGCTGGCTACGGGTCATACGGCGCTGTCGAAGATGTAACCATCGAAGAAGCCAAGATGCAGTTTGAAGTCAATATCTTTGGGCTAGCCAGCCTTACCAAGTTAGTCCTTCCTTACATGCGAAAACAAGCGTCAGGTCGCATCATCAACATCGGCTCTATGGGAGGTCGTTTGACCTCTTACTTTGGAGCTTGGTACCATGCGACCAAATACGCCCTTGAAGCCTTCTCAGATGGCTTGCGGATGGAAGTATCAGACTTTGGTATCGACGTGGTCTTGGTAGAGCCAGGCGGCATCAAGACAGACTGGGGCTTTATCGCAGCGGACAAATTGGCCGAGTCAGCCAAAGGTGGCGCCTATGAAGCAGCCGCAACCAAGGCAGCGGAAGGCATGCGCAGCCAATACTCTGGCAACATGATGTCAGATCCTAAGGTCATCTCAAATGCCATCTCAAAAGCGGTCAACAGCCGCCGTCCTAAGACCCGTTACTTGGTCGGCATGGGCGCAAAACCCTTGGTCTTCTTGCACGCTATCCTACCAGACCGTTGGTTTGATGCCCTTATGAAACGGGCTAGCTAATAGCCTGCACTAAAAGAGGAGAAGCCATGCGTCTCAATCTCAGCCAACAATACCTAGAAAATCTCAAGGCCCTTGGATTGGACTTTCAGTCTATCCTCGACCTTGCCCAGTTGCCGGATACCAGCTGGAAAGAGGAGATGACCTTGTCAACTCTGGATTATTACCATCTGCTCACAGCCTTTGACAAGGTGGCTAGCGACGAGCAGATCCTTGCCATGAGCCGGATCAAGGACATCCAGATGTTCATGCCCCCATTCTTTGCGGCTCTGTCCTCAAAAAATGGCCTTGCGGCCATTGAGCATTTCGCAAAATACAAGAAAATCACAGGTCCTATTGTTGTCGGTATCGAAACCTTTGACGACTTGGTACGCGTGAACTACCGTTATGACTATGCTGGTCTGGATCTGCCCCGCTTTGCGGTCCTCAATGAACAGTTGCTCCTGCTGGATCTGATCCGGACAGGCACAGGCGAAGCCATTGCTCCCATCCATGTGGGAACGCCCTTTTCCTATGAAGCAGTTAGTAGAGACGCCTTTGCCTGCCATGTGGAGCAGATGGAGGGCAATGAAATCGTCTTTCGCAAAGCAGACTTAGAGAAGCCCTTTCTCACGGCCAATAATGTCATGCTGGACTACCTGGAACCCCAGCTCAAGGAGCGCTTGGCAGAGGCCATGACCAGTGAGAGCTTCACCGGCGTCGTCCAGCAGAAGCTTTATCAGATGATTCCCAGCGGCACTTTTGGGATCGAGGACATTGCGGCTTCTCTGGGCATCAGCAGCCGGACCCTCCAGCGCAACCTAACCGCAGAAGGCACCAAGTTTAACCAAGAACTGCACAATGTGCAAAAACTTCTGGCCTTTAGCTATTTCAAACAGCCAGAAATCACCACCGACGAGGTCGCCTACCTGCTGGGCTATTCTGAAGTATCTTCCTTCTCTCGCGCCTTCAAGAAATGGACGGGGCAGACTATTACGGAGTATCGGGAAAACATTGATGAATGACAACTTGAAAACCTGTTTATTTAAAATAAAGATGAGAACGAGGCTGAGACAAAAGTTCTTCAGTCTCGCTTTGTTTTGGTAAAAAACTTTTGGCGCGGTAGCTGATTGCTCAAAAGCTCCAGTGGAGCTTTTGAGGTTATAAATAGAGCTTCCGAGAGGAAGCAACAAAAGCATTGCTTTGAGGTTACGGATGAAACATCCGTTAGGATGTGTCAAGACTGTTCGTCTTTTAGACTCCAAAAAGCTCCTGCATTGAGGAAAACTCTGTTTTCCTCATCCCCAACCTCTCCCAGTCCCCCAGACTGTTTTGACACAAACTGCGTTTTTTTTATCTCCAACCTCTCACAGTCCCCCAGACTGTTTTGACACAAACTGCGTTTTTTTTATCTCCAACCTCTCACAGTCCCCCGGACTGTTTTGACACAAACTGCGTTTTTTTTA
>NZ_KQ969394.1:142545-155647 GCF_001578865.1 Streptococcus sp. DD11 | reverse complement strand
TGAGAGCCTCGCGGGCTGGGAGTGAAAAGGTCTGGGAGACCTTTTCAGCCTGAGCTTAGAAACAAGAGAGTGAAGGGAACTAAATTTTTAAAAATTTAGTTCTGTCCCACCGCCTATATGCTTTCTGTTTCTGATCTTTTTAAGACTTTTCTTTCTCAAACCTAAGTAAATGGAAGTGAAAAAATGCAGAAAGCGAAGAATCCAACACCCTGATTTCGGAATGTTGGATTTTTTTGAACTTCTCTCTTGACAAGTGAGTGTTCACTCACTATAATGTATTTTACAACACACAGGTGAGTGAATGCTCACTAAGGAGGAAGAAATGGAAAATCTATTAGATTTGCAGGATTTGGAAAAATCATTTGGCCATCAGCTCGTCTTAGATCATGTAGGCTTTCAGCTGCAGGCCGGGGAAATTATCGGCTTAATCGGCCCATCCGGGGCTGGAAAGTCCACTATGATTAAAACCATGCTGGGAATGGAAAAAGCAGACGGCGGTCTTGCCCTTGTATTGGCTCATGCTATGCCTAATCGTCATATTTTGGGGGATATTGGCTATATGGCACAGTCAGATGCCTTGTATGAAGCTCTTTCAGGGCAGGAAAATCTGGAATTTTTTGCCAGATTGAAAGGTTTGACAAAGAAGGAGCTGGCACGCGATATTGCTCATGTCGCAAAGGTAGTTGATCTAACAGAACACCTGAATAAAGCAGTTTCTGGGTATTCCGGCGGGATGAAGCGGCGCTTATCATTAGCGATTGCATTCTTGGGAAATCCGAAGCTCTTAATTTTAGATGAACCAACGGTTGGGATTGACCCTTCCCTGCGAAAGAAAATTTGGCAGGAGCTGCTAATGCTCAGAGATAAGGGGATGGGCATTCTGGTAACGACCCATGTCATGGAGGAAGCGGAACTGACTGATAAGGTTGGCTTGCTTTTAGGGGGGAAGATTATTGCTTTTGACAGTCCAAGCAGGCTCAAAGAAAGTTATGGTGTATCCAGTATTGAAGAAGTCTTTTTGAAAGCGGAAGGAGAGTAGGATGAGAACAGCTGCCATTGCAAAAAAAGTATTGAAAGAATTGTTTCGTGATAAACGGACGTTGGCCATGATGTTTGCAGCTCCTGTCTTTATCATGTGGCTCATGAATCTCATGTTTTCAGCCAGCACGACGGTTGATGTAACCTTGGCCGCGCAGGATCTACCTGCTGCTCTAGTGACGCGCATGAACGAAACAGACTATGTCACAGTTGAAACCTATGACGATTTGAAAGAAGCAAAAAAGGCTCTTGCGGATGAAAAAGCGGACGCTGTCATTTCTTATAAAGATGGAAATTACACGGTCGATTATGCCAATACAGATGCTTCAAAGACGGCCTTTACCCGACAGGTTTTGCGCACAAGTCTGGTGCATGAAGGAACGGAGTCCTTGATGGCACGCGTGAAGCAAGCGCTCCCTCAAGCGGCATTCGATACTGCCAGTCCGGAAATCAAAGAAACCTATCAATACGGCAACGAAGATACGGGCTTCTTTGCCAAGATGATTCCCATTCTAATTGGCTTTGTTGTGTTCTTCTTCGTCTTTCTCATTTCCGGGATGGCGCTTCTGAAAGAACGAACCAGCGGTACTCTGGACCGCCTCTTGGCCACACCGGTCAAACGGTTTGAAATTGTCTATGGCTACATGCTGTCTTATGGGGTGATTGCGGTCCTTCAAACAGCCGTTGTCGTGCTTGCCGCTATCTGGCTGTTGGATATTGAGGTTGTCGGCAGCCTGATAAATGTTATAATAGTAAATGTCCTCTTGGCGCTTGTGGCTCTGGCTTTCGGGATCCTCTTGTCAACTTTGGCCAAATCAGAATTTCAAATGATGCAGTTTATTCCATTGGTCATTATGCCTCAACTCTTTTTCTCCGGCATCATTCCGTTGGAATCCATGGGCTCTTGGGCACAGACAGCTGGGAAATTCCTGCCGCTGACTTATTCTGGTGAGGCCATCAGCCAAATCATCCTATACGGACACGGACTTAAAGATATCCTGCCTCAAATCGGGGCTCTCCTGCTCTTCTTACTGGTCTTGACTGTCCTTAATATTGAAGGCCTGCGCCGTTATCGGAAGGTATAGTCTTTTCCTTTGCTTTTAGTAGTGAAACTGTTCGGGGATAGTTTCAGCCAATCGCTTAACATACAGGACGATAGGGCAGTGAGCTGCTCAAAGGCGGTGGGACGGGCTCATCAAGCATTAAGTCCGAGCCCAGAAACGAGAGAGCAGAGCAGATTTGGGGAAGTTTGAGCTTCAAACCACCATTCCCTGTTTGTCTGAGCTAGGCAGAGGCGGGACAACAAAATCGAAGACTTGCTCTTGCAGATTTTGCTCCTGCCTGACATAAAAAATAGAAAGAAATAGGAAACCATTCTGAAAGGTGAAAGAATGACAGACAGTATTTTTGAAACATTTGCGGACTACTTAGAGCAGTCAGACTATCCCAAAGGAAAAAAGAAAATAATGGAGTCAGCAGTTGAGCTCTTTGCCAGCAATGGCTACAATGGGATTTCAACTCTCCAAATTGCCAAAAATGCGGGGCTCAGTCAGGCGACTTTATTTAAGTATTTTAAAACCAAGGAAGAACTTCTAGTCGCCATTCTGCATCCTGTGGTGCCGGGCCTTTTTGTCAATTTCTTTGATGATTTGCTGACTTATCACAAGACGGAGGAAATGATACACTTTTTGGTTCGTGATCGGATGGCCTTTCTTGAAAAAAATCAAGCGCTGTTTAAGATTATTCTGCAGGAACTGCTGTCAGGCCAAAAAATAAAAGAGGAGGAGCAATTTATCTGGGAAATGATGCAGTCCAAACTAGCAGCTGTCCACAATCGGCTCCTGGAGGATCCAAGAGTGAATCCGGACCTGACCCCTTTTCAGCTTATTCGCATTTCGGCCGGTCCCCTCATTGCTTATTTTGGCCAACTTTGTGTCGTGGGAAAGAATGACGGAATAAGAGAGGAAGAGTTCATCATTTTAGAAAAGCAGATTTTAGCAGGTCTTTGGAAATAGAATTGCTTGTAAGGAGCCTTATACGGTATGTTCCAATGTGAGTGAGGGCGCAGCCGTCATGGGAGTCTGTCCCATCCTCTATACAGGCAGCTCCTGCCGTCTTGTTGGTTTCTGGTTAGCGTGGATTCTCCGGTTGGAGGATTGAGATGTTCTTCTGCAAGGCATTTTATTTGACAGATGTAATGGTTTTGGTTACAATCTAAATATAAAAAAGATTACAGATGTAATCGCAAAAAAAGGAGATCCATATGATTGAAATAACCTATTTAGACGCTGTCAAGCAGGAGCGGGTGATGCGGTTTGAGTCTTATCAAGATTTTGAGCAGTCCCAGCAAGCCTGTCTGATTGGGGTGGCGGATTATTATCCCGTTCAAAAGCTGACCTACAAGGGCCATGATTTGAACTATCAGGGCACTTACGGCGATGTGTTCTTTTTCCTGATGAAGCAGGATTTGAGCCAGTTTGACTAAAAATAAAGGAGAAAAAAGAATGGTAAAAGCAATTACAGATGCGACATTTGAGCAGGAAACAAAAGACGGTTTGGTCTTGGTGGACTTTTGGGCGGCTTGGTGCGGACCTTGCCGCATGCAGGGGCCAATCTTGGACAAACTGTCTGAAGAACTGTCAGAAGACGAGCTGAAAATCCTGAAAATGGATGTGGACGAAAATCCAGAGACAGCGCGTGCTTTTGGGATTATGTCCATCCCGACTCTGCTCTTCAAAAAGGACGGTCAGGTCGTCAAGCAGGTGGCCGGCGTTCACACAGCCCAGCAGATCAAAGCCATTGCGGCAGAGCTGGGATGAGAAAGAAACGATTGGAAATCGGAGTTCCAATCGTTTTTTTCTTATTCATTTGCTGTGTGCTGTTTTCCGGCAGCAGCTGCCTCTTCCTCAGTCATAGTGGCAGCTCGGTCAAATCGTGTATCGTCATTTAGTTTATCTTTTATTACGTCGTTAATTCGCCTTGCCGTACCCCAGTACAGCCTGCGACTCGTTGCCTAGTACTAAAAGCAAACTAAAAGACTATATTAGATGGCCGGCTGTCCAGACTATAGCGGTAAACATCTGCTGTCCCATTATGGGAAGCAGAAACCTTTCTTTCTTCTTGTGTGGCAGCCTGTGCTTCCTGAGCTCTTCGGCCTTCTTCTCTGTTAGCTCTTCTCTTTATTACTTTGGGAGGCTGGCTCGTTATCGGATCTCAGTCAGCACACCGTCCTGCATCTCGTAGACCTTATCGACCTCGTTCAGCAGGCGGGTATCATGGGTAATCATGACAACGCTCTTATGGTATTGCTGGGTCACCTCTTTGAGCAGGTGCACCACGCGCTTGGCCCGCTCTGTATCCAGACTGGCCGTCGGCTCATCGGCTAAGATAATGTCTGGACTGTTGTAAAGAGCTCTGGCGATGGCAGCCCGCTGACGCTCCCCGCCGGACAATTCCTTGGGATACTGCCGGAGTGTGCCTTTCAGGTCCAGCAGCTCAATCAGGCTGTCCAGATCCAGTCTGTCTTTTTTAGATAAGCGGTCAATCAGCCGGAACTGGTCTTCGATTTTCAGGAAAGGAATCAGGTTGGAGGCCTGCAGAATAAAGCCAAAATGATTGAAACGCAGATCAGCCCGCTGTTTTTCCTTGAGCAAGGAAGTGTCTTTGCCATGCAGGAGAATCTGTCCTTCTGAAGGAGTCTGCAGCTGCCCCAGCAGAGTCAGAAAGGTTGTTTTGCCTGATCCTGACGGTCCGATAACGGCTGCAAACTGTCCTGCTTCTAATTGAAAATCCGTAGGTTTCAAAGCCTGAACCAGTGTATGTCCCTGGCCATATTCTTTTGTGACGCCTTTTAATTCTAAGATTGGCATTTATTCACCTCCGATTGCTGTAATGGGGTCAATTTTCAACACCCGATGAATGGACAGGAGACCGCCGGCCAGAGACATGAGAATGATCAGAACGGTCAGTCCTGCATAGGATGACCAATCGCTGTAAAAAGGCATAGAGGCCGGCAAAATCAGCTGGGTTCCCAACAGTGCCAAAACGGCCAGGCTGATCCCCAGAGCAGACAGGATGAAAATCTGCCAGAAGATAGAAGCAATGATCTTCCCGCTGGCAATGCCCTGAGCGCGCATGATACCATAGAGATGTGTCTTTTGAATCGTAATGATATAGGTGAAAATCCCCAATACCAAAAAGGTAATCAGAATCATGGCTCCAATCATAAAGTTGAATGTCAGCACCTGAGCCTGATAGCCGGGGATATTGTTGACCAAATCGCTCATAGAAATCTGACTGAGGCCGGCTTCCTCAATCTTCTGATGATCCTTGACCACCAGCGCGCTGATACTTTTGACCAGACTAGAACCGTATTTTAGTTCCCTGAAATCTTCCAGTGTCATAAAGAGCACTGGCTGAGTGAAATAGCTGTTGTCCTCTGTAAAACCGACAATCTGATAGAGCTGTTCACTGCCATTGAGCTGGAGGTAGTCGCCCAGCTTGACCCCTTTTTGCTGAAGACGCTTATCTGCAACGGCTTCATGCGCAGTCTGGACAGTTCGTCCCTCGACTAAATTTGGTGCCAGAAAACTGTCCCAGTCCAGTCCAAAGACCTGAACATTGATTTTTTCGGTCCCGTCTTCGTAATTGGCTACGGCAGGCATTTGTCCCAAAGCAGCTACAGCATCCCCTTGAGCTAGCCGGCTGTACTCTTCTTCCTTGATTGTTGAAGCAGCCAGATTGTGATTGGCATACTCTGACAGAATCACTGACTCCGCCTGCCACTGGTCCAGAGCCAGCCGGTTGAGCCGAACCAGGCCGGCGGAAAGACTGGATAAAAAGAAGACCATATAAGTGATGAGAAAGACGACCGCTACGACCAGACGATAGCGTCCGCGGCTGTAGACGATTTCCTTAAAAGCTAAAAACAAGTCAGTTCCCCCTTGAAAGATTATAGAATATTATACCATAAAGGCTCCAACTAAAAAATTTTTCTGCCAGTATCCGCTCCGACGTTTTTGCAGTTCTCTCTATTCCCGTTGATACTGCTGGGATGAGCCGGGCGGATAAATTAATTTAAATTTTTTGTTGGAAAATACAATATTTAAGGTATAATAAGGAGAAAGAAAATGATTCATACTCAATGAAAATCAAAAGCGGACAAGGGATATGGTTTTTTTGCTCTTCCAGAAATTGAACAGCAGAGAAACTTTCAGCCTATTATCTTGCAATCAGAACATGACAGGCCGCAGATAGGAAGTGCCATCTTTGATTTTCTTCTGGCTTCCAGCCTTTATTTATTTGAGTATAAAACGTGGTGGAAACGAGGTACAGGCTATTCTTGAGATCTTAAATCAATTCTTCTTTGTTTTTATGATGCTGACCCCCTTCATCGCTCCGCCGGTTTTTGCTTTCTTTTTGGGCTGGATGATTCCCCGGTCACAGATAACGCCCGAACGGATCATTGCGGTCTTGGTGTTTTTGATTGTTGCCTTGCTTTTGATTTCCTATTTTGCTCCTCAGCTGTTGGGCTTGGTTTTTTGGAGCCTCATCTGGTTTTTCCTAGGGCTGCTGCGGACTAAAAATTATAGCAAGTCACAGATTTTAATCAGATGGCTGATATTTGGTGTTTGTTTCAGTACCTACATTCTGCTTTATCTGTCAGTATCCAGATTTTTTTAATTCCTTATACAAAAAGACGATAAAATCAGCTTGAATCCGTTCAAGCTGATTTTATTTCTTCATTATTCCTCCAATTCCCTGCTGTAAGCAATAATCTGCTCGACAGTGTCAGAGAGGAACTGGATCGTATCGCGGAGGGGCTTGTCGGTGGAAATGTCAGCTCCGATGATGCGGGCAGACTCGAGCGGGGTCTTGCTGCCGCCGGATTTGAGGAATTCCAGCCAGTCACGGGCGCCGTTCTCAGAGTTTTTCAGATGCAGGTAGCCGGCCGTGGAGATGACCAGCCCTGCTGAGTAGGTATAGCTGTAAAGCCCCATATAGTAATGGCTCTGCCGCATCCAGGTCAGGGCTGCATTGTCGTCAATGTCAACGGCATCGCCCCAGAACTCGGTCAGGACCTCCTTCATGATGCTGTTCAGCTTGCTGGCTCCAAAGGTTCCGCCTTCTTCAATCAAAGTATAGACCTTGCGCTGGAAGGCTGCCTCCAGCAGGTGGGTGATGAAATTGTGGAAGTAGGTATCGGTCAGGCGGTGGGCCAGAGCAAAGCGTTTCTGGCGGGGATTATCAAACTGGTGTTCCAGATAATCACTGAGCAGGAGCTCGTTAAAGGTAGACGGTGCTTCGACATAGTAGGTGGACATGTGAGCATTGAAATAGCTCTGACTATTGTCGGAAAAGATAAACTGACCGGAATGGCCAATCTCATGAATGAGAGTGTAAACATCACTCATGCGGCCGGTCCAGCTCATGAGGACATAAGGATGGACCCGATAAGGGTCTGCCGCGTAGCCGCCGGAGTCTTTGCCTTCATTGGCCGCAAAGTCCACCCAGCGCTCACTTTGGTAGCGGGCGATTTCCTGACTGTACTCTTGGCCCAGCGGAGCGACAGACTTCATGACCAAGTCATAAGCGTCATCAATGCTGACTTGGGGATTGAGCTCGCTGTCAATGTCCAGCTTCCAGTCAGCAAAGGTCATCTTTTCAAGGCCGTTAACTTTGGCAACATGTTTGAGGAATTTCTGGGCAACTGGGGCAAAATCGTTCATAATCAGGTCGATTTGGCGGTCAAACATAGACCGGTCCACTTCCTGCTCAGCCAGCAGGAAGTCAAAGACAGAGTCATAGCCGCGCATGTCCGCCAGCAGCTTTTCGGACTTGACCTGGGCCAGATAGGCTGCGGCTGCTGTATTTTGGTGCTTGCGCAGCCCTGCTGAGAAAGAGCGGAAGGCTTTTTCCCGAACTTCTGCATCCTCATGATTCTGATAGAAGTTTTCATAAGTGACAAAGCTGTTTTTATAGACTTTGCCATCGACTTCAAAGTCTGCCATGGCAAAATCGCCGGCCCGCATTTTGGTGTAAATATCCTGAGGGCTGTAAAAGACTTCGGACAGGTTGGTCAGGGCTTTTTCGACCTCTGGCCCCAGATAGTGGGCTTTTTTAATCTTGGCCTGACGGATGGCAGCGGTCAGATGGGGCAGTTTGCCAAGGGCTTCCAGCACTTCCTCATCGGCCTTGACCAAGGCATCGTCAAAAAAGCTGAGAGCTACACTGGCTTCGGTTTCAAAGTCCATGGCTGCCTGGGCAATCTGGGCAAAGCTTTCGTCACCAAAATCAGTGGTCTGAGGCATAAAGCCGTAGTTGCCGATGTGACTGATCTGGATATAAATCTGTTCTAACTCGGCAAAGGCTCGCTCAAAATCAGCAAAGCCTGTCAGCTGGTCCTTGTAGTTGCGGCTGAATTGCGCGATGTCTTCCTTGGCTTTGTCAATAGCCCGCAGGAAATCTTCCTGATCCTGATAGAGGGCGGTCAAATCCCACAGTTCTTTTTCAGGAAATTCTGAACGTTTCTTTTGTTCAAGCATGCTTGTCTCCTTTTAGTGCAAATACTATCTCTAGTATAGCAGAAAATCGGACGAAAAAGGAGACTTTTATGACGATTTGGCCGGGGAGCGGAAAAATTCATCAATTCGTTCCAAAATCCATGAACGGTTGATTTAAATGTATGATATACTATAATTAATGAAGCATACTCAGTGAAAATCATCAGCAAACCAGGCTGCTCAACAGTCCGGGGGGTGTGAATGGAGCGTCCGCAAGGAAGTCTCAGCAGTAGGCCTATTTGGTGAAAGCTTCGCTTTCTTTATCTGCAGCCTCCCTGCCTCATCGTTTCCGGGTCCGGTCTGAAAAGGTCCCGCGGACTTTCCCTGCTTTTGAATTTCTGGGCAGGGGCTAAAAAGGTCCCCCGGACCTTCCCTGCTTTTGAATTTCTGGGCAGGGGCTAAAAAGGTCCCCCGGACCTTCCCTGCTTTGAATTTCTAGGCAGGGGCTAAAAAGGTCCCGCGGACCTTCCCTGCTTTTGAATTTCTAGGCAGGGGCTAAAAAGGTCCCCCGGACCTTCCCTGCTTTTGAATTTCTAGGCAGGGGCTAAAAAGGTCCCCACGGACCTTCCCTGCTTTTGAATTTCTAGGCAGGGGCTAAAAAGGTCCCCCGGACCTTCCCTGCTTTTGAATTTCTAGGCAGGGGCTAAAAAGGTCCCCCGGACCTTTTTACTCCCTCAGACTGTCAAGCTGACGTGGTTTGAAGTGATTTTTCGAAGAATAGAGACAAAAAGGAGTTCTTTATGGAGTGGATAAAACTAATCGGCATTGCCATTATTGTAGTAGGTTTTATTTTGAAATTTGATACGATAGCAATGGTTGTTATTGCAGCTTTGGCTACTGCTTTGGTATCCGGTATTCCTTTCTTGGATTTCTTAGAAATTTTAGGCAAGGAATTTACCAATCAGCGAGTGCTGACCATCTTTATGGTTACGCTGCCGCTGGTCGGACTGTCTGAAACCTACGGTCTGAAGCAGCGGGCGATTCACCTGATTCAGCGCCTTAAGGGCTTAACGGTCGGAACTTTTTATACGGTCTATCTGATTATTCGCGAATTAGCGGGCTTCTTTTCGATTCGGTTGGGAGGGCATCCTCAGTTTGTTCGTCCTTTGGTCCAGCCGATGGGGGAAGCAGCTGCTCAAACTCAGACTGGCAGAGAGCTGACGGCGGAGGAAGATGAGGAAATCAAGGCGCGTGCGGCTGCTAATGAAAATTTTGGGAACTTTTTTGCTCAAAATACTTTTGTCGGGGCAGGAGGAGTTTTGTTAATTGGCGAAACCCTGAAACAGCTTGGCTATGACGGGAACTTTGCCAGCATTGCTTCAGCGTCTGTCATCGTCGCTGTGATAACAATTTTTGTCGTTAGCCTCTACAATTATCTGTTTGACAAAAAACTGCAGAAAAACAGGATGAAAAGCGGGAAAGGAGAAGAGAAATGATGGCAGAATTAGCAGAAAAATCGTTGGAAATCACCTACATTTTGATTGGGCTGCAGTTCCTGCACACAGCTTACTGCGCCTATAAGGATACAAGCAATCCCGTTCGCTTTGGGACAGGTTTGTTTTGGGGGCTGCTGGGTCTGACCTTTCTGGGCGGCACTTATCTTCCCAATAAGGTGACAGGCGCTCTTGTTATTGTCATTGCCCTCCTGACTCTTTTTAAACAGGTTCGCATCGGGACGCTGCCGGCACATAGTGAGAAGGAGGCAGAAGCGAGTGCTGTTAAGCTGAAAAATCGGATTTTCCTTCCGGTCATGCTCATGTCAGTGATTGCTCTTTTAATGGCTCAGCTATTGCCGGATTTCAGCCGGGTTTCGATCAGCTTTGGTGCTATTATTGCGACTGCAGCAGCCCTCATCATTATGCGTGCGAAGCCGCAGTCTCTCTTGGCGGAGAACAACCGGATGACCCAGCAGGTCTCAACAAGCGGTATTCTGCCCCAGCTTCTGGGAGCCTTGGGAGCGATCTTCACGGCGGCTGGCGTCGGCGATGTCATCGCAAAGATGATCAGCGGGCTGGTTCCGGCAGACAGCCGATTTTTCGGAGTTGCGGCCTATGTCTTGGGGATGGTCGTCTTTACCATGATTATGGGCAATGCTTTTGCAGCCTTTACTGTCATCACAGCCGGTGTTGGAGTGCCTTTTGTTTTTGCTCTTGGCGCCAATCCAATCATTGCCGGGGCTCTTGCTATGACAGCCGGCTACTGCGGGACCTTGCTGACGCCAATGGCTGCCAACTTTAACGCTCTGCCGGCAGCTCTGATGGATATGAAAGATCCAAATGGTGTCATTAAAGCTCAGGCGCCTGTTGCCTTGATTATGATTGCAATCCATATTGCTTTGATGTATTTTTTAGCCTTTTAACATAAGGCTCAAAGAGAGGAGAAGAAACGATGAAAATTTTAGTGACCGGTTTTAATCCCTTTGGCGGAGAAATGATCAACCCTGCTTTGGAATCCGTAAAAAGACTGCCAGCCAGCATTCAGGGGGCTGAGGTCAAATGGATAGAAATACCGACCGTTTTTCATAAATCTGCTCAGGTTTTGGAAGAAGAACTGAAAGCCTACCAGCCAGATGCTGTCCTTTGTATCGGCCAGGCCGGAGGACGTACAGGTCTGACTCCGGAGCGGGTTGCTATCAATCAGGATGATGCCCGCATCCCGGATAACGAAGGAAATCAGCCGATTGATGTGCCGATACGGGCAGACGGAGCCCCCGCCTACTTCAGCAGTCTGCCTATCAAAGCCATGGTAAAAGCGATTCAGGATGCTGGTCTGCCTGCGGCTGTGTCCAATACAGCAGGGACCTTTGTCTGCAATCACCTCATGTACCAAGCGCTGTACTTGGCAGACAAGCAATTTCCGCATGTCAAAGCGGGCTTTATGCATATTCCTTATATGATGGAGCAGGTAGTGGATAAACCCGATACAGCTGCCATGAGCCTGACAGACATCAGCCGAGGAATCGAAGCTGCTATCGGAGCCATTGTAGATTACCAAGATGGCGATATTCAGACGGTCGGCGGTGCAACTCATTGACAAAAACAGGGCCCTTTTTATCGGCTGCTTACAAAAAATAAGAAAAAAGACGAAGGAGGTCTGCAGGCACTGCTGCTGCAGAATGGGGCCAATCGTCTTTTTTAGATGCAATGAAAATCAACATCAGACCGGGCGGCGAGCTGCAGCTGGTACCGGAGTTCAGCCGAGCGAATAATCCTCAATGAAAAATAAGGTCCAGAGATTTCGGAATATTCTTGAGAAAAAGCTGTTTTTACCCTTTTTCTTTTAACCGGAAATATGGTAAAATAAGGTTTATACGCGCTTGATACAAAGATGAGGGTATAATAATACAGCAAGGCTGCAAGAGGCGGCGCTAAACGCTTTGGACAGCCGGCTTTCAGCCTCTTGAGCGGGTAAGATTTCTGCTTGGCTGCGTTATTGAACGCAGGCTGAATGGAGCCTGGGGCTCATTATTAGGGAAAAGAGAAGTTTTCTGGCACTTATCGAGCGAGGGCTGCGTCTGTTTCCTCTTTTTCTGCAGAAAGATTCTGCAAGCCGGACTGCCCCGCAGCATCTTTAGTGTATCTTCATCTTTGTAGCCAAGACGTATACAATACTAATCGAGCGAATGCTCAAAAGGAGTCGTCTATTTATGACAAAACAGATATTTAAGACCACTTTTGCCGGCCGCGAATTGGTGGTTGAAACCGGTCAGGTGGCCAAACAGGCCAACGGCAGCGCAGTGGTGCGCTATGGCGAAAGCACCGTCTTAACGGCTGCGACCATGTCCAAGAAGATGGCTACGGGTGATTTCTTCCCCCTGCAGGTCAACTATGAAGAAAAAATGTATGCAGCTGGGAAGTATCCCGGCGGCTTCAACAAGCGTGAAGGCCGTCCTTCTACCGATGCGACCCTGACCGCCCGTCTGATTGACCGCCCAATCCGTCCTATGTTTGCGGAAGGCTTCCGCAATGAAGTGCAGGTCATCAATACTGTGCTTTCCTATGATGAAGATGCTTCGCCGCAAATGGCGGCCATGTTTGGCTCCTCTCTGGCCCTGTCTGTCTCTGATATTCCTTTTGACGGCCCTATCGCAGGGGTACAGGTAGGCTATGTGGACGGAGAATTTGTCATCAATCCGACCAAGGAGCAAAAAGCTGTCTCCTTGCTGGAATTGACGGTAGCAGGGACCAAGGATGCCATCAATATGGTAGAGTCCGGCGCCAAGGAACTGCCGGAAGCAGTGATGCTGGAAGCCCTGCTCAAAGGCCATGAAGCAGTCAAAGAGCTGATAGCCTTCCAAGAAGAAATCGTGGCAGCAGTCGGCAAGGACAAGGCTGAGGTTGAGCTGCTGCAGGTGGACCCAGCTTTGCAGGCAGAGATTGTGGCCGCCTACAACAGCGACCTGCAGCAAGCCGTTCAGGTGGAAGAAAAGCTGGCGCGTGAGGCCGCTACCCAAGAGGTCAAAGACCAAGTGACGGCTGTTTACGAAGAGAAATATGCAGACC